>NZ_JBTLRL010000002.1:0-580655 GCF_054482735.1 Pontibacter sp. CAU 1760 | reverse complement strand
GTAGGTGGAGTCCTGGCTTACCACCACCACATCGCCGCTTGCTGCGGCGCAGCGGGCCACTGTGGCCCGGGTATGGCCCGCCAACATCTTGTCTGTATCCATTGCTTTCTTTGCAAATATGGCTGCCACTGCCTGGCGAAACGTATTACCCAGGGCTTTGGAGAAAGAAGAGCCTATCGTAGCAGACACCACTTCCGCCGCCCTTACTAAACTACTTACGTTCCGGCCATGGATCCCGTCAAACCTTACCCCAAACTCTGCTGATGCCCACATAAGCTAATTGTTTCAACCGAAACAATTCCACCCCGATTTCCTTCCTTTTTTCCCTACAAGATTAGGCCCTATAGCCGGCGTCTGAAAGTCAAAAGCCGTTTCAACGAGGGCTGAAACGGCTTTTGCTATTCCTGTTTACTTAAAGCTACTAAGCTCCCTCCTCTCTTACAGAGAATTTGTAGATCGTGGTAGACTTCAGGGTATCACCCGGCTTCAGGATAGTAGACGGGAAGTCTTTCTGGTTGGGGGAATCCGGGAAGTGCTGCGTCTCGAGGGCAAAGCCATAGTGCTTGTTATAAGACTTGTCGCCTCTGCCCTTGATGGTGCCATCCAGGAAGTTGCCTGAGTAGAATTGAATGCCCGGTTCAGTTGTCATGATTTCCATCACGCGGCCACTTGTCGGCTCATACACTGTCGCGGCCTGCTTCAGGCTACCGTCTGTGTTGCTCAGCACGTAGTTGTGGTCGTAACCACCTTCTACCTGCTTCAGCCGGGCACCGATCGCGGTTGGGGTGTTAAAGTCCATCGGTGTGCCTTTCACATCGCGCTGCTCGCCTGTCGGAATCAACGCCTCATCCACTACCGTGTATTTGTCGGCATTGATGGTCAGCTCATGGTCCAGGGCATCGTTGGCCTCTCCGGCAGCCAGGTTAAAGTAGCTGTGGTTGGTCAGGTTAACGGGCGTGGCCTTGTCGGTCGTGGCCTCGTAGTCGATCTTGATCTCGTTGTCGTTTGTCAGGGTATAGGTAATCGCCGTGGTGAGTTTACCTGGGTATCCTTCTTCGCCGTCCGGGCTCACATAGGTAAAGCGCACCGCATTCTGCCCCGGAAGCGGCTCTGCCTGCCAGATTACCTTGTCGAAGCCTTTGTTACCGCCATGTAAGTGGTTCTCGCCATTGTTCTGGGCCAGGGTATACTCCTTGCCATCCAGGGTGAATTTTCCCTTCGCGATTCTGTTGCCGTAGCGCCCGATGGCAGAGCCAAAATAGGGGCCGCTTTTCACGTATGCGTCGCTCTGGTACGCTTCCATGCTGTCGAAGCCAAGCGCGACGTCGCCCATTTTACCGTTTCTGTCTGGTGTGAGCACAGAGGTGATGGTCGCTCCATAGTTTGTGATCTTCACTTGCATACCCTGCTCGTTGGTGAGGGTGTACAGGTTTACTTCTTCTCCTTCTTTTGTTTTTCCGAAGGCTTCTTGCTTGATGTCCATTGTATCCTGATCAGTTGATGCGGTCGTGGTTTCGGTTTCGTTGGTGCTTTGGTTAGAGCAACTCACCAAACTGGTTGCTCCCATACTACCCAGCAAAACCAGCAGCAATAGCTTTCTACTTACTTCTCTTTTTTTCATATGGATGGTTAAACATGATGACAGTCTATTGATTTTCAATTTAAGCATTATTCTAATAAGCAGGGTGGTAAAAGGGCAAGGATTTGCCCTTTTTATCCTAAAGAGAAAAGATAATGGCATGCTTCATTCCCGCCGTGCCCATAAAGCTACTCTTCAAAAAAATACCCCCATACGTAGCCGCCGAATGATCGTGCTGGCCGCATATGAGGGTACCAAACCACTTTACATGTTTACTTAGTCATTGGCCTTGTTAGGCAGCAGGTTTGGATTCACGTCCAGTTCCCGCTGCGGAATCGGCAGGTACTCGTTGCCTGCGGTCCACGTCTTGAAATCCTTGTCATGGGCCTGTAGCATGGCCAGTTTATCGGCTTTGTACAGCCATCCCCAACGGATGATGTCGTTGATGCGCTGGCCTTCGCTGGCGAACTCCAGGGCACGCTCGTGGCCGAGCTGGTCACGCATCTGCTCCTGGGTCATGCCAGGCTTTACAGTAGCCAGGTCCGGCAGGTTTGCTCTGCTGCGTACCCGCTGAATATACTGGTAAGCCTCCGAAGTGCGGTTCAGCTCGTTCAGGGCTTCGGCATACATCAGCAGCACATCCGCAAAGCGCAGCACGCGGTAATTTATACCTGAGTTAATTTCATACTCATGCGGTAAACCGAACCCGTCGTTGGTGTACTTGCGGGGGTAAATTGCGTCCGGGGCATAAGGCCAGGGATTACCGTAGATGGTTGTAGAATTGGCAGCCGGCTCCAACGAGGCAATGGTTGCCAGTAACCGTGGGTCTACTTTGCCGTCTACCGTTGGCTCGTCCTTAAATTCCTGATATATCCAGCGGGTCGGCAGGAAGTCAGAGAAACCGAAGTCATCGGCCCCGTACGTCACGCCCTGCGCCGATACCTGCTTCCAGTTGGCACCCGGGTCACCGCCCCAGTTAAAGTCAGAGCCGCCTACCTGGCCAGTTGTCGCAAACTGCACCTCAAACAGCGACTCAGCGTTGTTCTCGGTAAACGGCGAAAAGTTATCGCGGTAGTTTGGCACCAGGCTATAGCTGTTCAGCGGTCCGTTTATCAACTTTTCGAACTGATTAGCGGCCTGCTGCCACTGCTGCCTGTATAAATAGGCTTTGCCCAACATGCCGGCAGCAGCCCCCTTGGTGGCACGGCCTACCTGGCCCGCATCCGGGCCGCTTACCTCCGCGTACGACTTCGGCAGCATTTCCTCAGCCGACTTAAAGTCAGAGATGATCTGGCTCCAAATCACTTCCTCGGTAGCGGTGGCAGGGTAATACTCGTCCTGGCTTTTAGGAGGATCTGTTATAACCGGAATAACCTGATAGGTATTTGCCAGATTGAAATAAGCTAAGCCGCGCAGAAAATGCGCCTGCCCTTTGATCCTTGCCCGCAAGGCCTCATCCATCTCGATGTCGTTAACGTTGGCCAGCACCTGGTTTGCCCGGAAAATCAGTTGGTAGTGCCCGTGCCACACCCACTCTATCGGGCCGGAGGTGGTTGGGATGGTGAAGTTACTCATTTGCACCAGGTCACCCCAGGGGCTGTCTCCGGTCATGTCATCCCCGCGTCCATCGGTGGCAGCCGGAAGCATACGCATGTACATGCCGTCGATGATCAGGGCGTTGTACACTGCGTTCACACCCGCCAGGGCCTGTGCCTGGGTAGACCAGTAATCAGCCGTTGTCTGGCGGTTCGGGTTGGCAAGATCCAGTTTATCGTCGCATCCCAGCAGCAATGGAAACAGGAATGCTATATATTTTAATTTCTTCATGATTTGTCAGATAAAAAATTGATAAAACGCGCGCTCACTACTAAAACGAAACCTGTACACCAAGCATCACCGTTCTCGGCTTCGGGAACGACCCAAAGTCGAAACCAGGGTTAAAAGTGCCGGAGGTAAAGTCAGGGTTATACCCTTTGTAGGCCTGGAAAGTGTAGAGGTTTTGCGCAGTTGCATAAACTCTGGCCGACGACAAGCCTTTGATCAGATCTGTTGGCAAGGTATAACCCAACGACACCGTATTGATTCTCAGGTGCGTGCCGCTCTGCAGCCAGCCTTCTCGGTTAGAGTCGCGCATGTTCTGGTTCGGGTCACCTGCCACCAGACGCGGTATGTTCGTGTCTGTGTTGGTCGGCGTCCAGCGGTCCAGGGCATCCTCGTGGTAGTTCAGGTAATCCTGGGTGTGCATCAGGTCTCTGTAGAACCTGCTGTTGATCAGGTAGTCGCCCATTCCGGAGGCGAACATCGTGAAATCAAAACTCTTATACTGTGCGCTGAAATTCAGGCCGTAGTAGATGTTTGGCATACCGCTGCCCAGAAACACACGGTCACCTTCTGCATTAATTTTGCCATCCCCGTTCACATCCCTGAAAATCAAATCGCCAGGTGCTGTGTTGGCATTCTGGAACGCGTGGTTGTTCACCTCCTCCTCTGTCTGGAAGATTCCCAACACATCAAACCCATAGTGCTCCCCGATCTCACGACCTACCTGCGTTCTGGAACCGGCGCCGTAAATCGGCTCTTCGTTACCGCCCAGGGCGAGTACTCTGTTCTTAAGCGTATAGGCATTTGCTGAGATGTCGAAGGTGAAATCGCCCTCCATTTTGTGGTAGGCCACATCGAACTCGAAACCTGAGTTGCGCAGGCTGCCGGCATTTACCACTGGCGCCAGGTTCAAAGAACCGGTAGAGGCCGGGATCGGCACCCCTACCAGGATATCGGTGGTGGTGCTACGGTAGTATTCTGCCGTGAAGTCAATTTTGCCGCCGAACAAGCGTGCGTCTAAGCCCACGTTGCTGGTTGTCTTGGTTTCCCACTTGATGTCTTCTGCCACAAGCGAGGTTTGCAGGCCCCCTGTTACCGGAACAGCATTGAAGTTGTAAACGATATTCGGGTTGATGGTGGCATAGTAGAGGTAATCGCCGATGTTCTGGTTACCCAATTCGCCGTAGCTGCCACGCAACTTCAGCTCTGCGATGAAATCCGGAAGCGTGAAGAACTTCTCGTTGTGCAGTTTCCAGCCGAGTGCGATGGAAGGGAAGTTACCGTAGCGGTTAGCAGGAGCAAAGCGCGAAGATCCGTCTCTTCTCAACGTGGCCGTTAACAGGTAACGATCATCATACCCGTAGTTCACCCGGCCAAGGTAAGAGGCCAGTGTGTTTGTTGCCTCTGAGCCGCTTGCCGTCTTGTTCGACCCATTGTCCAGCACCGGGAAGTATGGGGTTGTCAGGTTCTGGGAAAATCCGCCCAGGCCAGAGAAAGAGCCCTCCTGGTACATCTGCCCCACCAAAGCCGACACGGTATGCTGGCCGAAGGTTTTGTCGTAATTCAACGTATTCTCGATCAGGCTAGTGGTCAGGATTCTGCTGCCCTGGTTTAACCTTGATATATCGTTTGTGAAAAAATACCCCAGGTCAAAGGCAGGCACAAAGGCATAGTCCCGGATCATGGTGCGGTCGTAGTTCAGGTTCAGCTTATACTTCAGGCTATGCCCATTGGTATTCAGCAGCTGCAACTGGCCCCAGCCGGTACCGAACACGCGGTCAACGGTCACGTTGTTTTCGATCAGGCTGTTTGCGCCAATGGCGTTCAGGATGATGCCCCGCTCAATGGCTGATGAGGTGCCTGCGAAGCCTCCCAGGCGGTTTGGGTCATAGACCGGTAAAGTGGGTATGGCTGTTACCAGGTCGCCGATCAGGGGTGGTCTGCCTCCCAACAGGATATCATCCCGGAAAGTAAGCGAGTTCTCGAAGGAGTGGGCATAGTATAGCGAGAGGCCGGAGCTGAAGATACCCTTCTCGGCAGTGGTGTTAATACGGCCTGAGTAACGCTCGTAGCTAGGTCCGTTGCCCTCGAAAGTTCCCTCGTTGTCAAAGTAGTCCAGGGAGATGTTATAGGTGTTGAACTCCCCACCACCCGAAAGCACCACGTTGTGGTTTTGGCGATTACCCAGTTTCAGGCCTTCTTCCTGCCAATCGGTGTCGATGTCGCTGATGAAACTCGGTGAATTCGGGTCGTTGGCCGGGGCCAGCGTCTGTCCACCATTCAGCTGGGTTTCGTTCTGCAGCATCTGGTACTCTGTCCGATTGGTAACCGGTATGCGCTGCCAAACCTCATCCACACCATAATATCCGTTGTACTCTACTTTCAGCGGCATGTTCTTGCGGCCCTGCTTGGTTGTGATGATCACAACCCCGTTGGCTGCCCGCGAACCGTAGATTGCCGCTGCAGAAGCATCTTTCAACACCTGCACGGAGGCAACGTCGTTCGGGTTAAAGTCACGAGGAGACGTCCCTACCGGAACCCCATCCACTACATACAAAGGCTGCGAATCGCCGAAGGTGGCCACGCCGCGTATCCTTACATTTGGGAATGCACCCGGCTGTCCGTCGCTTGTTACGGCAACCCCTGGCGCTCTACCCTGCAGCAGCTGCGCCACATCGTTGGTCGAGACCTTCTTCATCTCCTCCGCGTTGATGACAGCCACAGAACCCGTAATGTCGGATTTCTTCTGCGTACCGTAACCTACCACTACCACTTCATCCAGCAACTGCTGGTCAGCGGACATCTGCACATTGATTGTACTGCGGTTGTTTACCGGCACTTCCTGTGCGACATAGCCTATATAGGAAAATATCAGCATGCCGTTTTCCTGGCCGCTGGGTATCTGCAGCGAGTAGCTTCCGTTCACGTCCGTAATGGTTCCGACGGAAGTTCCTTTTAGGGCAATGCTTACACCGGGCAGCCCTGTGCCATCGGCGCCTGTAACTTTACCAGACACGGTCACAGCCACTGCTTTAGCAGCGATCTCTGTTTTTGGCTTCTCGCCGGCTGCCAGCATGCCAGGCAATGCAGGCAGTGCCTGGGCAGGCAGCTGAAGCCCGGCGCAAAGCACTACGGGCGCCAGAAGTGGGAATTTAAGAAAACGTTTCTTCATATAGTATGGGTTTGAGGGTAGTGAGTTCTTCTGCAAATCAGTATCTCCTGCGGTCATGCAGGCCCAGGGGGGTCGGTGAGCTTGTGACAGATTCAGCTATCGCCTTCCTTCTCAATATGTTTCAGCTATCCACGGGTACTTTATCATATAGTTGGACAATGCATCCTGCTACAGACAAAGCAATCACTGCACTTCCTGACTACTTTGCCCTATGCTAAATCTTACCATTAGCGTAGCTCTGGATGACAAATAATGTTTAAACGTAAAAAATACATTTAAAAAAATGCGTAAATTTTTTTAGGTATAAAACAGCTGACTTAATCGCTACACCGTGTTAAGGCAGCTGTTTTATATCGCTATAACTAAGAGAGCTTCACCCGGATCACATTCACAGAGTAAGGCTGCAACGAAGCATTGATTGTCTTGCCGTTTACTTTGATTTGCTTCTGCTGCGGGCTGATTGCTTTGGGGTTCTCAAAAGAGTTCTCCTGGCTCAGATTATCGCTTTGAAGCACTGTCATGGTGCCTTTGCTTTTCAGTTTCTTCACCCCATCCACCATAAATTTGCTCTGCTGTGGCTTGTCTGTGGTGTTCACTACTTTCAGAATGAGCTCGTTTGTTTCTTTATCGATTGTAGCCGATGCGAAAGCGCCTTCCTGGCCTATCACTGGCTTCTCATTTTGCAACACGGGCACTACGTGTGTGCCACTGTTGGTAGAGAAAAGCTTCTGCACCTGGTAGTTAGGCGTACCGAAAGACTCCAGGTTGTTTACCCAGATCATGTCCGGGGTCCACTGCCAACCATCGGTATGGGCAAAGAGCGGGGCGTAAGACGCCATCACCACCACATCGGCGTTGCGTTCCAGGCCAGTCATAAAAGCTGCCTCAGATATGGCTCCGTTCCAGTTGTTCTTATTCTCCGGGCTTGTGACCGCCACCGTCTGAGAGGCATACTCTCCGGCAAATATCTTCGGCCCGTTGCGGTCATAGCTGTCATAGCGGGTCACGTTCTCGCGGAACCATTCCGGCGCGCGGTAATAGTGCTCGTCAATGATGTCTACCCGGGTGTCTTTCATACCCCGCAGCGTAGTGTTCAGGTAGTCAAACTCCTTGCCGTCAGGGAAAGGGCCGGTAGTCGTGATCAGTTGTATCTCAGGGTGCTTGGCGGTCAGCTCCTTCTCGAAAGCCTTATACCGCTCGATGTATTGCTCGCCCCACTGCTCGTTGCCTACCCCAATGTATTTCATATTGAAAGGTGCCGGATGCCCCATCTCAGCCCGCTTTTTGCCCCAGGTGGTTTCTACAGAGCCATTGGCAAACTCGATCAGGTCCAGCGCATCCTGGATATACGTGTCCAGCTGGTCCATCGGTACCAACTCAGCTGTGTTGAACTGGCAGGCCATGCCGCAGTTCAAAATCGGGAGCGGCTCCGCCCCAATATCCTCGGCCAATTGGAAATACTCGAAAAAGCCAAGGCCAAACGACTGGTAATAGTCCGGCGTCAGGCGATGGCCAAACTCTGTATTCCAGCGGTTCACGGTCATCTCGCGGGTCTCCACCGGGCCAATGGTTTTTTTCCACTGGAAGCGCTCATCCAGCGTGCGGCCCTCTACAATGCAGCCTCCCGGAAAACGAAAAAAGCCCGGCTTCATGTCTGCCAGCAGCTGTACCATATCCGGACGCAGGCCGTTTGGTCTGTTCTTCCAGGTTTTTTCCGGGAACAGCGAGATCATGTCCAGGTCTACCTCGCCCTTGCCTTTGGCCCATACATAGAGCTGCGCCTTCGGTTCGGCCGCTGTCGCCTTAAAGCTAACTTTATATTCTTTCCACTGGTTGCCCTCTGGCGTAAGGGTGGTAGCGCCAATGCTTTGTCCCTTCGGATCTATCAATTCTACTTTCAGCGTTACTTTTTCGCCACGCTCCTGCCGTGCCAGTACCGAGAAGTTATACTGTTCCCCTTTCTGCACACCCATTCCCCGGAAGCCCTCGTTCGACAAGCCGTACTCGCCTTCCGCCGACTTTACGTTTACCCGCAGGAACCTTGGGTTTCCTAACCCGGCTGCACCGCGGTTGTGCACCAACAGGGTGCCGTCCGCACTTCCGCGCTTCTGCTCTTTCCAGCCCATCATGGGCGTGGCAAATTCAAAGGAGCGATTCTTTACCAGCTCTGCGTAAATGCCCCCGTCAGCTCCCAGGTTGATGTCCTCGAAGAAGACGCCCCACATGGTAGGTGCTATCTCCGCTTTCAACTCGTTTGCCTTAACAGTGTATACCTGTTCCTGCTGGGCGAGCACCGAACCTGCACATGCAAGCATTCCCGCTGCTATGGCTATCGACTTAAAGTACTTCTGCTTCATCTACTGTAGTTTAGGGCGCCGCTACTCTAATGAGTGACTACTCAAATATAAGCGTCATTTTTACAATTAAAAAATTTTGCATGAAAAATAGTGTCCTTCCAGAGCACCTTTTTCACTGTTCCGGACAAAAAAATTACTAAACCGGGTTAGTTATTTGATTTCTTCCCTGCTTTCACCACAGGCCACGCTTTTTTATCCCAAGCAAGCTTCTCAATGCGCAACTTAGATTTACCCTCATCCTCAGCATCATACCCATGAAAAACAAGGTAATCCTGCCCTTCGAAGGTATAGGCGGAATTATGCCCGACGCCATACCAATTCTCGTTGCCCTCCAACAGCAGGCTGCCACCGCCCTGTGTCAGCTTCTTCCCTTCTTTGTCGAGATATGGGCCTGTTACATTCTCCGAGCGGCCTACCACCATTTTGTAGGTGCTTTTAGGTCCACGGCAGCAATAATCAAAAGATGCGAACAGGTAGTAGTATTTGCCTTTCTTAAAGATGAAGGGAGCCTCCACTGCTGCATTTCCGGCTTTGCGATCATCCGTCTCGGTGCGATCCCGCTTCAGGATGGTATGCCAAACCGGGTTTTCCCGCGCCACAGAAAGCCGGTTATCCTCCAGCTTCACCAATTTCAGACCCTCCCAGAAAGAACCGAAGCTAAGCCAGGGTTGCCCCTGCTCGTCTACAATCAGGTTCGGATCGATGGCGTTCCACAAGTCACGGCCCGGAACCGACTCTATCACCACACCATGATCCACCCACTTATAAGCCGGGTCGGTTGGGTGCAGCGTAGCATTTGTGGCCACGCCAATGGCAGAGGTGTTTTTGCCGAAGGCCGATATAGAGTAGTACAAATAATACTGCCCATTATGGTAGCTGATATCCGGGGCCCATATGTGGTTTTTAAAATCCGGCACTACCTCAGAGGTCCATGCCGGGGCTTGCGCAAACACCGGTTCTTCCCGCTGCCAGTCTTTCATGTTACGGGAAGACCAGATAGCGATTCCCCTGCCGGTAGCGAAAAGGTAATAGGTTTTGCCCTGTTTGATCATGACAGGGTCGTGCACGGATATTTTCTTACTTTGTGCGCAGCCGGTACCCATCAAAGCCAGGCACAGGAATAAGCTGGTTGTTAGCTTATTTAAGCTCTTTGTCATCTCTTTCATAGTTACACGTCGTGCTGGCCTGGCATGCGCCACTCCATACCCTGTTATTTCTTTAGCTTCTTGCCCCAAACAGCTATCCCCTCGCTGTTCAACCCTGTGAAGAGGACGGTACTGGCCACTTTATTTTCCCAGTCTCTGCCACGCTCCACGTATACCTGCTCTGTCTGGCCATTCCCCCAGTTCAAGGTTAGCCAGGGCGACTGGTATGCCCAGCTGCTCGACGCGTCGCTGTTGAGCGTGCCGTTCTCGTTCAGGGTGAGCAAAGTGGCTACCTGGAAATCAGGTGTGACCTGCTCGCTGGCGTAACCCGGCACCACGTTATACCGCAGCACGATGCGCTCCCACTCCCCTGCCAGATCGGCCTGGGCAACGGGCGTTTGCTCTACCGCCGCATACCGCTCCGGCGACACAATCGGCCAGCCACTCTCTGTCCAGTGCATCTTGCGGACATGCAGCACCATAAAATACTTGTCTACTCCCGGCCTGCCCTGGTGCGCGATGTAATATTGGCCATTGTCCTGGAACACGGCGGGGTGCGACACGCCCTGCCACCCGCTGTGGCCCTGGAATTTGTAAGGCGCCAGGATCATTGGCAAATTATCCGCAGGCTCGTTTAGGTCCTGCCCGTTAAAGTCGTAGAACGGGCCGGTTGGGGAGTCAGACCGCCCCACGCGCACATTGTATTTGGTTTCCAGCCAGTCGTAGGAGAGGAAAAGGAAATACTTGTTGAGTTGCTGGTTATAGATCACCTCCGGCCCCTCGATATTGCCGTTGATGTTACTACCCGTGAAACCCCGCTGCGCAATGCGGCGGCCCTTGTCGCCGGCCGTTGCGGGTAAGCCTGTGGCGGGGTTAAGCTTCAGCACGTAAATGCCGTCCCACGCCGAGCCATAGTAAAACCAATGGTCCCCGGCGGCATCCACCACCACTGCCGGGTCGATGGCGTTTGTCTGCAATGTGTTGTTGTTGAGGGAGGTAACCACCAGGTCCTTTTCCACCCATGGCCCTTCTGGGCTGGAGGCAGTGGCCAGCCCAATAACGCTGAGGCGCGGTGCAGGCGACGACAGTGAATAATAAAGCCTGTACTCGTTGCCAACCTGCATCATGTAGGGCGCCCACAGCGAATTAAAGGGCGTGCTGCCCCGTTGCTTAATAAAGTCGCTTCCCTTTTTAGGCAAGCCGTCAAAGGCCTGGCCCACAAACTGCCAGTTCACGAGGTCCTTTGATTTGCGAACCTGTATACCCGCCGGGGCCGTGGTGCCGTAGGCCGCGTCGGTGCTGTAACTGTAGAAATACTGCCCTACCTTCAGAATGGAAGGGTCGTGGGTATTGTAAGGCCCCCACTTGAAGCGAAACTGGTAAGGCGCAATATCCGCGTAGGTATCCGCAATCTGGTCTATATCAAAGGCAACCTCCGGAGGCGTGGTGCCGGGATCAATCGGGGGGGTTGGGTCTTCTTTGTCTTCAGCACAGGAAAACACCCCTGCTCCTAGCAAACACATGACACCAATGCTAAAATACCTGCTTACTTTCATCGCTGTTGTTAAATCTGTCTGACACCTTTTCCTGCACTATTCTTACCTTCTGAGAGGCTGGTGCAGGAGTGATTTATTTTTTGAGCGCATCAAAAAAACAGGGATTGACTTACTGCAGTTTTCACCCTGTTTTTTGGTGCTACAACTTTAAAGCTTCGGCTGCCGGGGTATCATGCATGGCTAAAGCCTACCTACAAGTGTTGCCCGGTGCTGTTTACTTTAACGCCTGTTTCTTTGTGACTGGCTTGATACCCTCCGAGGTCATCACGATCCTTTTTATCGTTCCGTCCTTGTGATAGAAAAGCTCATCAATGGCGACCGAGCGGCGGAAACTGCCGCCATGCGGCTGCACACCACCGGTATGATAGATATAATAATGCCTGCCCTTGAAGTCTATGATGGCCTGGTGGTTGGTATTGGAATTGCCGGCCAACTCGTTCAATATGCCCTTATACTCCCAAGGCCCTTCAATGCTTTTGCTCATGGCATAGGCTGTTTTCTCCGGAAACTGGTAAGCGTAAGAGAGGTAATAGTTATCCTTGTACTTGTGCACATAAGGGGCCTCCGTAAAGTGCGGCAGGTTATCGATCGTCCGGATCGGGCCATCCAGCTCCACCATATTGTCTTTTAGCTTGGCATAGTACGCCTTTGTGTTGCCCCAGAAAAGGTAAGCCTGCCCGTCATCGTCGATGTATACGGTCGGGTCAATGTCGTCCCAGTCGATGGAGGTGGCAGTGGTCATTTCGTTGGTGATCAGGGCGGAGCCACGGGCGTCTTTGAAAGGTCCGACCGGACTGTCGGCTACCGCTACGCCAATCGCCTTCCCGGGCTTGGAGTCGTTGTGGGTAACCGTCACGTACCAGTAGAACTTGCCGTTCTTCTCGATCACCTCGGCTGCCCAGGCATCGCCTTTGGCCCACTTAAAGTCCGAAGGCTTCAGAGGAACCGGGTGCTCTGTCCAGGTCACCATATCCGGCGAAGAGAAAACCAGCCACTCATCCATCTTGTAAAAATTGAAATCGTTGGGCGCCTCGTCATGGCCTGCATACAGGTATACCCTACCGTCGTGCACCAGCGCCGCCGGGTCGGCCGTGTACTTGTGCGTGATGATGGGGTTGGACGTTGCCTTGAAGGTTGTATCGGAGGGTATGAGCAGGTTGCCGGCAGCAACTGGGGCAGCAGCAAACGCTACTGCACCCAATGCCATTACACCGGCTAAAAGTGTGTTTTTCATCCTATGTTGCATTCAAAATCAAGCCACAGCGGGTCTGCATTGTTACTTCATTTCCAGCACTACCACCGAGAAAGGCGGCAGTTTCACTGTCAGCTTGTCTCCCTTCAGCTTCGCGTCTTTGAAAGCTTTCGGGGTGATGATGTTCGGGTTGTCAAAAGAGTTATAATCCTGCAGCTTCTTGGATGACAGGATTCTGCCGGACACGTTTTTGTATTTGGCACCGGCGATGTTGATCTCTACTTCCTGCGCTTTTTTGGCATCGATGTTCACCAGCGAGACGTGTGTCAGACCTGCTTTGTCCTTCGAGGCAGATCCTGATATGGCCGGCAGCTTTTCGTTGCCCATGGTGTAGCTCTCGCTTTTGATGGTGAGCGGCAGGTAGCTGGCATCCTGGTGCACATTGTACATTTCCATTACATGGTAGGTTGGCGTCAGCAGCATCTTCTCCTCGTCTGTCAAAATCACGGCCTGTAGCACGTTGATGGCCTGTGCCAGGTTGGCCATGCGCACGCGGTCGCTGTGGTTGTTGAAGATGTTAAGCGTGGTTCCCGCAATCATGGCATCGCGCATGGTGTTCTGCTGGTATAAAAAGCCCGGGTTGGTGCCCGGCTCCACCTCATACCATCCACCCCACTCGTCCACTACCAGGGCAATCTTTTTCTCCGGGTCATACTTGTCCATGATGGCGCTGTGCTTCTGCACTAACTCCTCCATAAACAAGGCGCGCTGCATGGTGGTAAAGTACTGCTGCTCGTCAAATGTGGTGGATGGGCCTTTCTTGTTCCAATCAATCACCGAGTAATGGTGCAGGGCCACTCCTTCGATCAGGCTCTTCGGCACATTCTTCATGAGCGTCTCCGTCCAGTTGTAATCGGCGGAGTTGGCACCGGATGCAATGCGGAACAGGTTGCCGGTATTGGTCCAGTCAGACACAAACGTGGCGTATTTGCGGTACTCGTTGGCATAGTACTCGGCGGTCATGTTGCCGCCGCAGCCCCAGGCCTCGTTGCCGATTCCCCAGAACTTCACATTCCAGGGCTTCTCACGGCCGTTTTTCTGCCGCAGGGCCGACATAGGGCTTTGCCCGGCGAAATTCACGTACTGCACCCAGTCAGCAAGTTCCTGCACCGCGCCGCTGCCCATGTTTCCGGCCAGGTATGGCTCTGTTCCCAGCAATTCGCACATGTTCAGGAAGTCGTGGGTACCGAAGCTGTTGTTCTCAGTCACGCCGCCCCACCAGGTATTCACAATCGTCGGTCGTTCGCTTTTGGGGCCAATGCCGTCCATCCAATGGTAGGTATCGGCAAAGCAGCCACCCGGCCAGCGCAGGTTAGGCACCTTCAGTTTCTTCAGGGCATCCACTACATCGTTCCGAACGCCGTTGGTATTGGGAATCTTCGTGTTGTCTTCGCCCACATAAAACCCTCCATAGATAGAGCGCCCCAGGTGTTCGGCAAAGTGCCCGTAAATGTGGCGGCTGATTTCTCTGTCTGGTTTTGCTGGTACGTTAAGCGCTCCTGTGTTTTGGGCCTGGGCTGTAAGGCTGCCGGCAAACATCAAAAGTGCCGCAATTGTCTTCTTCATGTGCTGGTATTTACGTTGTAACGGTTTAGGTAATAGCGTATTCGTACGAACGCCTCTTTATAAATGTTAAAAATACATTTATAAATTAAGCCTAAAAGAATTACATAAGCAAGTACTCGCTTAAAATTTTAACTGTTTTAGGATTTGTGTTTGTCGTTGGCAGCCTGCGCTTGCCGTTTGTGCGGGGGGAGATGCTGGCACCGATATGGAAACTGATAAAGCGGGGTCATACTCCTCTCCTTGCATCCTACTGGACTGGCATTAAGCATACCCTTCCCCATCTACCTCAATCAGTTTGTGCTGGATAGCGTACTTAATCAGGTTGGCCGTGTTCTTTGTCTGGGTTTTTTCGATGATGTTTTGCCGGTGGGTCTCGATGGTGCGTTTGCTTGTAAAGAGCTTTTCGGCGATGGCGGCATTGGTATACCCTTCGGCGACAAGCGAGAGCACCTCCAGTTCCCGCTTCGAGAGGATACTGCCCCGGCTAGCGGTAGCTTCTGTTGGTTTGCCGGGGCTGGCGGACTTGTTTAACATGGCCAGTGACAAATCACTGCAGATGTAGGTGGTGCCGGAGGCTACCAGCTGAATGGCCGAACTCAGTTCCTCTTTGCCGGAGGTCTTGAGCAGGTACCCAGACGCTCCGCTCTGGATCATTTTCTCTACCACAGGCATGTTGATCAGCATCGACAAGGCTATCACCTTTGTATCAGGGTATAGCTCCAGGACCTGGCGTGTAGCCACAATCCCATCCATGTAAGGCATGTTGATGTCCATCAGCACCACGTCGGCAGGTGTATGGGCCAGCAGTTCCAGCAGCTCGTTGCCATTGCTCGCCTCTCCAACCACCACCAGGGCCTGGTCCCGCTCCAGCAGCGACTTTAGTCCTTCCCGGATTATCGTGTGGTCATCTGTCACTACAACTCTGATCGGTTTCTTGTCTGGCATTGCGTCTGTTTTCATGTGTACCCCCGTGCTTTTCCTTTTCAGAGAGGGTGCAGGGCAAACACCCCTAATGGGCCTCTCAACCATTAAACGGCATTAGCTTGAATGCGTCTATTGTTAGCGTGTGTTTTACCGTTGTCACAACCCGACGCATCACATGGGGCTAGTTCACAAGCCGCTGACCATTCATCCTACCCTGCGTAGCAATCACCAAACCTATCTCTGCCAGGGCACTTCCCGTAACTTAAGCTATCCATTGTTGTTGATGGGGGTACAGAAGAACTAAGTCTTCAGAAGGATGATGCAAAAAACAACTTACCAGGCAGCGCGTACGGTCGCCCAGGCAATAGAAAATCACTTTACCCTGCATATTGCCGCGGCCAGACAGAGAGGTGGGCAAGCCTTGGCCATGCCACCGCAACGCCTTGCCATCGAAGCCATGATTGACGTGTCGTTTTGGGCAAGCCTGCTGCGCGAGGAAGGGCGCTCCCCTAAGATATCGCTGGCGTTCCTGCCGCCGGAGCAGGCACAGCAACCGATGTTGTTTAGCCTGCGGCTGCCGCTCACACCGGGCGCTATCACAAAACTGGCCCCCGCCGTGGAGCGGCCCGGCATTCACCTGGGGGTATGGCATGAGGGAGAGGAGTTATACATCTGGGGCGCTACCCGCAAAATCCCGAGCTTCTGCTTTGTGCTGGAGGTGGTGGAACCGGGGCTGCTGGTGGTAAAGCACCGGCGCATGGCCGGATATGGCAAGTTTGCCAACGTGGTGGTGCTAAAGGGCGAGGAGATCAAGTTGCTGGACGGCAATGCCACCACACTGACCGACAGTAGCGACCTGCTGACGTCGGTGCTCGACTTTGCCTCCACCTCTTTCGACACGGCAAATATCCTCATTGAGTTAGCCGTGTCGATGCGCAACCATGGGCGTGGCGGCTCACTGCTGGTTGTTCCCCACGGGTCCGATGCCTGGCAACAGTCTATTATCCGCCCGATCCCCTATGCCGTGGAGCCCGCTTACAGTGGCCTGAAAGATGTGATTCAGTTGACGGAGCAGGTACAGGACAAAGGCCCCTGGCGCAGCCGCCTGCAGCAGTCCATAGACGGCATTGCCGGCCTCACTGCTGTGGATGGCGCCACCCTGATCAGCAACCAGTATGAGTTGCTGGCCTTCGGTGCCAAAATCGGCCGGCCCGACAAAAACGCGCCTGTTGCGCAGGTGTGCATCAAAGAGCCTGTGGTGGGCGGCATTAACACGGTGATGCACCCGGCGCAGTTAGGTGGCACCCGGCACCTGTCTGCAGCCCAGTTTGTGTATGACCAGCATGACGCCCTGGCCCTGGTGGCCTCGCAGGACGGGCGCTTCACGGTGTTTGGCTGGTCGCAGGCGCAGGAGATAGTGCAGGCGCAGCGCATCGATGCGCTGCTGTTATAGGCCAACCGCCCATAATCTGCTACCTTTGCCCCGCTGGCATTAAAACCAACGTCCTTACCAAATAAGCACGCATGAGCACAGAAGCATGGACAGCGAGGCGCTTTCTATCAAGTGAATATTTTGCTGAAGGGGTCCGCTCTACGGTAGGAATCCTGTTGCCGGCGCTCGTGTTCTATCAGCTCGGGCACTTGTCACTGGGGATCCCGATGGCGCTGGGGGCACTGGCCTGCAGCCTGACCGATATACCCGGCCCCGTGGCACACAAGCGAAACGGCTTACTGGTGTGTACGCTGGTTATCTTCTCGGTGGCGCTGCTGGCGGGAGTTGCCCATACCCATGTGGTGGCCATGAGCGGCGTGATCCTGCTTGCCTGCTTTTTCCTGTCTATGTTCTCGGTATATGGCAACCGCGCCGCCATGATCGGTACGGCGGGCTTGCTGGTGCTGGTGCTGGTAATGGGGCTGGCACCTGCCAATGCATGGGTTTTCAGCGGTATGCTGGCAGCAGGAGGCGGCTGGTATGTGCTGCTCAGCATGGCTTTCTCCAGCATCTTGCCACACCGGCCTGCCCAACACGCCCTGGGGGAGTGCATTCGCGAGACAGCGCGCTTCCTGAAGCTAAAGGCCGACTTCTATAGCCCTGCTACCAACCTGAACGAAGACTACCGCAACATGATTTTGCAGCAGACCGTGGTGAGCGAGAAGCAGGACGCCGTGCGCGAAATGCTGCTGCGGGGCCGCGGACTAAACAAGCAATCCACGGACATTGACAATGTGCTGCTACTGACTTTTGTGGATGTGGTGGACCTCTACGAGCAAATTGCCGCTACCCAATATGATTACGAAACGCTGCGGCGGGCCTATGGGCAATCGGGTATTCTGGAGCAGATCGGGCGCCTGGCCAGCGTTATGGCAGACGAGCTGAACGAGATGGGCTGGGCTATTCAAACCAACAACCGCTTTCAGCGCCGCCATGCCCTAATGACCGACCTGGAGCAACTCACCAGTCAGATCAGGGAGGAGCAGGCTAAAAAACCGGGCCAAAGCAGCCTGATGCTCAACCGCACCCTGCAAAACCTAACGAACATGGCCCAGCGCATGGAAGCGATTCAGCGCTATTTCCGGACGGGCACCGAGGCCAGCGAAACCGGGAAAGTGGATGAACTGGAGTATGCCCGCTTTGTTCCCCGCCAAGGGTACGACTTAAAGGCCTTCCGCGATAACCTCACGCCCACTTCCGCTATTTTCAGGCACTCGCTGCGGGTGGCACTGGTGTGTTTTTTCGGCTATGCCCTCACGAAGTACATCGCGCTTGGCCACCATAGCTATTGGGTGCTCCTCACCATCATCGTTATCCTGAAGCCTGCCTTCAGCCTGACGAAACAACGCAATTACCAGCGCCTGGTCGGGACGGTGATAGGTGGTATACTGGGTGTGATTATTTTGGCCGTGGTGCAGGACCGGGTGGTGCAGGCTATATTGCTGGTTTTTTTCATGATCGGCACGTTCAGCGCGCAGCGCATCAACTATGTAGTGAGCGTGACCTTGATGACTCCCTTCATCCTGATCATTTTCAGTTTCCTGGGAGGCACGAACCTCAACCTGGCGCAAGAACGGATTGTAGATACGCTTTTAGGGTCTGCCATTGCCTTTTCGGCCAGCTACCTGATTTTTCCGAACTGGGAAACGGAGAAGTTGAGTGGGCTGATGCAGCAGGTGGTGCGGGCAAACATCAGTTACCTGGAGCATCTGGCAGCCTACCTGGCAGGTAACCGGCGCAGCATGACGGAGTATAAACTGGCCCGGAAAGAGGTATACATTACGGCGGCCAACCTGGCGGCGGCTTTTCAGCGCATGACCTCTGAGCCTAAGCGAAAGCAGGGAAACGTCGATAAAATCCACTCGTTTCTGGTGCTCAACCATATTCTTTCCTCAAACATCGCCTCGGTCATGTCGTCGTTACTGGCGCAGCAAGAGCAGGACTACCCCGACAGCTATGCCCAACCCGTCTGGCAGGCAGTAAAGGCCCTGCAGCAGAGTTTGCAACAGTTAAACCCAACCCCTGTGGCCAGCGCAACAGGCGGCATCGCGCAACCCGAAACAGTATTTATGCCCAGTTCAGAAAAGGAGGAAGCCCCGTTACAGGAGCAGTTGGCCTTTATTCAGAAGGTAAGCCAGGATATCCTGAAAACAACAGAAGCCGGCATGAAACAGGCCACCGTATCGCCTGCTTAGCGCTGTACCAACCCACTTGGTGCATGGGAGGTATGGAGCCAACGCATTGCATCCGCTTGGCCCGAAAAGTTCTTCACCAAAAAGGAAATCGTACCCATGGCCTCTGCCCGCGTCACCACCGACTCCAGCGCAATCCGGTGAAACACCATTTCGGGCAGCACACGGGCCAGCTTCTTCAGGTTCGTCTGCGAGAGCATCTCATAGAATTTTGTGGCCAGCCATTCTTTCGAGGCGGCTGTCAGCACGCCCAGAAGCGTGGCGTTTGCCAGAACAAATTCTACCTTCGTATCGCGCAGCACCTCATAAAGCTTCATGCCACCTGTCCGGATCTCCTCCTCGGATGCGGGCCGCAGCCAAACGGACTTCAGCAGGTTCGCGCGCACGTCTACCTCAATTCTGTAAAAAGCCGATTCGTATGCCGTTTTAAATGTCATGTGCTTACAGGTTATGGTGAATGCATGGGGTGAGAAGCAAAACAGAAGTCTGGTTTGTGGAAAAATCCGCCACCGTGTGCAGGTGCTGAAGGTGCAATAGTAGCGCAAGAAGCAAAAAAGCCTCCGCAGAACGGAGGCATAAGCTTGGCTAAAAGCTGTTTTTTATCGAGGAAGAGCAGAAAATGCGATTAAACCTGACATAGCGAAGGGGTTACCCTCTGCCAACAATTGATTGGTGAAACAGGCCGCTTTGGTTATGCTCATGTACTACACTATAGCAGAACCGTGCCAAAGTCAGCAAGCAGGGCCTAAAGCGGCCTATACAGCTTCTCTAAACCATTCTGGCAAGCCCTCTCCCGCTAGCAAACATCAGAAAGTGTGTAAATCCTCCACAGTTTGTGTAGTGCCGGTTCTACAACCTGCCGACCTACGCTATTCATCCTTTCTCCAAGTTCTGTTCTGCTGTACTCAGGCAGATACCGCTTAAGTTCAACCAGTTAAACCTAAGCGGTATACTCGATCACGATATCCGGCAGCTGCAGCAGCACGCTTTTAGTTTCCGGCTCCAGCAGATCGATGGCGCAGATCACGGTGACTTCTCCGCTTAGGGGAGCATAGGTGATTTTGTACAGGTGCATGTTTTCATCCAGGTAGTAGTGCACCAGTTTGGCACCTTTTTCACGGGCTATCCGCTCCAGTTTCTGGCATTTCACTTCACCCTTATGGGTATGGTGCCCGCCTGTTACCACCGTCACATTCTGAAAACAGGCTTGCATTTCCTCCACTTTCGTGTCTGCCTGAATGAATTTCTGAGTTTCATCTAAGTTTCCCATAAAAATTTCTTTTTTAAGTTAAAAACCAGAAAGACTAAAGTATATCTTACGGACAATAATTATATGAATCTATGTTTGGCCCGATTAACTATTGAAAGCACTCAGCGAGGGATGCAAAGCACGTTTTATAGAAGGCAGTGGTCGGCAGCAGGGGAGCATCATTTGAGGGCATCCAGCACTTTGTACATCTTCGGCACCAGCTCGCCTGAACTACCCGTGTAGTTATTTACTAGGAAGGAGAAAACGTACACTTTTCCGTTAGGAGCCTTGTGGTAGCCCGTAAATCCCTTTACGCCCTGCATGGTGCCGCTCTTCATTGTTATGCCGTTGTATACGGGCAGGGAGGTATAAAAACCGCTGTACCAGGGCTGCTTGCGGGCATACAGCAACACTGCAGTCTGCGCCCTGGTGGTAATACGGTTCAGGGGCGACAACCCGGAGCCGTCTACAACATTCAGCTCGGCTGCCTGTATCCCCTGCTTTGCCCAAAACTCCTGCATTACTTCCATACCCTGCCGGGTGGCCCCTGTGCCGGTCTTCTGAAATGCCATGGTTTTAACCAGTGCCTCGCCAAACAGGTTGATGCTCTTCTGGTTAAACCAATAAATGATGCTGTCGAGGGGCGGAGAAGTGACGGTATGCACCAGGCTGTACCTGTCCGGATGAATATTGACCTCCGCTGCGTCTATGGCCTTGCCGGGGCTTTGGATTTTGCTTTCCTGCAGCACCTCCTGCAGTTGGGCAATAAACTGGGCAGAGGCATCGGGCAAGGCACCGGATATTTTGAAACGGGACTGGTTGACAGGAATAGTGCCCCGTATGGTGCCTACATCGCCCTGAAGAGGGAAATAAATATAGGCCTGGTCGCCGGAGCCTGCTGCAGCGCTGCTCAGTTCGGAGCGCAGTTTATAACCGCTGATGCTCGGTTTTGTGCCTACCACCGATACCGGGTCGCCGATGCGGCTGCCGGATGTGAGGTATACATCAAACTGGTTCTCGCGCCAGTTTAGTTTGGCAGGGCCCGCACCGTAGTAATTGCCGATATCCTGCCAAACCCAACCGTCGGGTATCCGCTCTGCGTCCCAGCCCCGGTTGTCTACTACAAGGCTTTTGATGTGGCCAACGTTCTGCCGCCGGATTGCCTGCGCCACGCCCTGCAGCACCCCTTTCTCGCGGGTGTTGTTCCAGCGCCAGCTCCCCAGGGTAGGGTCGCCGGAAGGCAGGACCAGCAGCGAGGCGCCGTCAGCCTGTTTGGCCAGAGCGAAGCTGGTTTTGTACCGGAAGTTTCTTCCTAAAAGCTCATAGGCGCTTACCGCAGTCACCACCTTCAGGGTGGAGGCAGGCACAAGCCCGATAGAGGCATTTTCGGCAAACACCACCTCCCCGGTTTCTGCCTCGGCCACATACAGCGAGGCAATAGCATAGCGCAACTGCTGGTCCTGGGCAAAGGCCTTGTAGGCAGCGGCAAGCTTGGCAGGTATAGTTTGCGCCACTCCCGGGAAAGAGCAGCACCAGATAAGCAAAATCAGCAAAGCACGTTGAATCATCCGCTCAAGTTAAAAAAGTTTATGCCCGTATAGAAGCACCGTTGCAGGGGAGCTTTCTTTCGCTTCAAATCATACACCAACTTTGGCACGTAGATATTTATATAACCAACTCTATACAAGGCAACTATCATGGCAACAATGCCTATCCCCGATCACTTCACGACGATACGACCTTATATCAAAAAAAGGCTGATCATATTGACCAATTCAATCAGCATACTGGTGGTGGTGGCGGGCATATTGGTGTTAGTAGGTTGGCTCCTGGATATCGAGTTACTCAAGCGTGTGAGCGAGGACTATGTGGCCATGAACCCGCTGACCGCTGTTTGCTTCATCTTATGCGGTGTGGCATTGTGGCTGCTCGTTTACCCCTCGCCTACGCGCATGCGGGTAGCCCGGCTCATCAGCCTTGTAGTGCTGGGGGTTTGCGCTGCCAAGTTTGTCTCTGTTTTCACGGACTGGAACTATGCCCTGGATAGGCTGCTGTTCTCCACGCACTTGGCAGAAATACAGTTTGGGCTCGAGAACCGCATGGCACCGAACACTGCGCTTTGCTTTGTGCTGGCTGCCCTGGCCCTGATGCTACTGGACGTAGAGACGAGTAATCATAAGAGACCTGCCCAGTTTTTTAGTATCCTGGTTACGCTTATCTCGCTTTTATCACTTTATGGGTACATCTATGATGTCCGGTACCTGATCGGGTTTGCCGCCTACATTCCCATGGCCCTGCATACGGCCCTGCTTTTTTTGCTGTTGGCCGTTGGCATATTGTTTTCCCGTCCAGATAAAGGCACCATGTTCCCTATCTTTTGCGAGGAGACCGGGCAGAAGCTCTTTACACGCTTGTCGGCGTTGGTGGTTCCTTTGCTGGTGGGTTGGGTGAAGTTGCAGGGCCAGTATTCAGGGTATTACACCGAGCAATTCGGCACAGCTGTTTTTGCGCTTCTCACCTTTGCGATCTCCATGTTTTTGCTGGGAAGAAACGCCAAGGAGCGGCTGCGGACAAATATTGCGAAGTTCAGGGCCGACTTTATTTTCCGGGAGAACGCCCACAAGCTCCAATCTATCCTGGACAACACCTCCACGCCCATTTATATCAAGAACAAACAGGGCCAGTATGAACTGGTCAATTCGGAGTTTGAACGGGTGTTTGGGGTGAAGGCCGATACCATTAAAGGCAAGACGGATGCAGAGGTGTTGCCCAACCAGGTGATATCCACGCTCGAGGAGTATGACCATGAGGTGCTGGAGCTTGGACAGAAAAAAACCATGGAAGAGGTGTTCAGGACCCAAGGCAAGGAGCGAACATACATCACCGTGAAATTCCCTTTAAAAGACATGGCTGGCCACATTAATGCTTTGTGCAGCATCGCCACTGATATTACCGATCGTAAAGAGGCCGAGGTGAAACTGCGCGAGAGCGAGCAGATGCTAAACGCCATTCTCACAAACCTGGGCGAAGGCGTGGTCGTGGCAGATGCTACGGGCAAATTCATCTACTTCAACGACATTTCGGAGAAAATTCTTGGGCTGGGAATAACCGACACCCCGCTGACCGAGTGGTCAAAAACGTACGGCTCTTTCCTGCCAGATGGCATTACGCCCTTCCCGCCAGAGGAGCTGCCTTTGGCCAGGGGCCTCAAGGGTGAATCCACGAATGAGGTAGAACTTTTTGTCCGGAACAACAATGTACCAGACGGGCGATTCATCAAAATAACCGGGCGTCCGGTCTACGACAAACAGCAGCGCATTGTCGGCAGTGTCGTGGTGTTCCGGGATGTCACGAACGAGAAAGACCTGGAGGACCTGATCAACGAGAGCGAACTAAAGCTGAAGACAGTGTTGGCCAGCATCGGCGAAGGGGTGGTAGTGGCCGATCAGGCAGGCAAGTTTTTGCTATTTAACAAAACCGCTGAGGGGATCTTAGGTACCGGGGCGGTTGATGTGCCCATTTCGGAATGGCCCGCGCGGTATGGGCTGTATAAACCCGATGGGAAAACGCTTTTCCCGCCAGAGGAACTTCCGCTTTCCAGGGCCTTGCAGGGCATTGCGAGCACAGAAGTGGAGATGCTGGTCCGGAACGAGAAAAATCCCCATGGCAGGACCATTCGGGTATCCGGGCGCCCGATCATGTCGGCGGAGGGCAAGGTAACCGCCGGCGTAGTGGACTTCAAAGACGTGACGCAGGTGAAGGAACTGGAGCACGCCCTCACCCGGCTGAAAGCCAAGTACCGGGCACTGATCAGACACCCCAGGCACAAGCCCTGACCATACCCGCTCAACTCAAAGCAGCGAGCCCCTGCCCGGTCTGTATATTTATACATGGTCCGGGCAGGGGCTCGCTTTGCTTCAGATTATACCTTGTTACTGGCTGCTTGCCGGGCTGAAGTCTTTGAAGGTCTTGGCAATGTTCTCGTCCGTAGGCTTGTGTTTGTTCTGCCAGCTGGCGTCCAGTTCCAGCATCACCAGCCCTTTCAGGTTCATGGCGGCAACCAGCTCATCCGAGTCCTTCATAAACTCCTGCTTGCGGCGCGCTGATTTCAGGGCATACTTCCGGGCGAAGATGTCGCCCTTGGTTTGCAGTTCGTTGCGTTTTTCGATGATATAGTTGAGCCGCTCGATCAGGTCTTTGGTGGAACGCCCGATCACCTCGGTGGCCTCCAGCGTGCCGATGGTCATGACCACGGTGCCGCCTACGGCTGTTATCTTTTTAGAGGTAGCCGGCTCCTCTACCACCACCGGCGAGATGCCCGTTACGGCGCCTAGCGATGCATTGGTAAGGGAACGCCCTTTCTTGCCTTTCTTGGCGCGCTTGTATTTCTTTTTCAGGTCTTTCTCTACTTCTTTCAGCTGCTCGATCAGGTCCCAGGCCTTTACCAGCGGAGCACGGTACTCCTGGTACAGCTTCTTGTCCCGCTCGTCCTCGTTCACAGCGTTCCGGATCGAGAAGTGCAGTTGGCGCTCCTCACGCTTGTTCGATTTGTCCATCACCACGAAGGTCATGTCAAACGTCACCGAGTCTTTTGGGTCTTTCACGAAGTCGTAGCCCGGTTTCCAGATGAACTCATACTGCGAGGGCGTGTTGCGCACCAAGGCCGAAGTCGGCACATCGGGGTTGCTGGACAGAAAGCTGAACGAGGTGATGTCGCTCTCCCCGTTCGGGTCGTAGAGCTGGAACTTGATGTTAACCGTGGCCCCTTCGTCATACACAAAGTTTTTCTGCGAAGGGATCATCTGGATGCTGGGCGGCAAGTCCTGCTGCGTGGGCTCGATCCGGAAAGCCCCTTTGGTACGGGCCTTGTGCGGTTGGTCCTCCACGTAAAACTCGAGCATGATTGAGTTCTGCTGCAGTTTCCGGAATTGGGTATACGACGGCTTCCAGGTAAACTCGCCCTGAGCCGACAGCTTCGCCCCTTCCGGCATACTCTCTATAATCGGCACGAATACCACCGGGTCGCTGTCCTCGTCCTTCACCACCGACGATTCAATGGTATAGGTATTCTCTTTGTTATAAAGCACATAGAGTGGCTTCAGCTCCCCTACCATGGGTGGGCGGTTTACGTGCTTCACTTCCAGCTCCACCACCTGGCTTACGCTTTCGCCCTGCTCGTTCTTCACTTCAAAAAGCAACTGCACATTACGGCTGCCGCTCAGGCGGTCTACAAAACTGTAGCTTGGCGTCCAGGAGAAGCGGCCCAACGAGTCGAAGCTAATCCCCTCTACACGGCCTTGGGTAAGGGCATAGGTGGGCTTAGTGCCTCTGCCGCCAATCGATTGCACCTTAAACTCCAACTTCTGCCCCTCCTGCACCACATTCCAACCGGCTTTGCCCGGAAAGTTCAGCTGCAGCGGCGGCGCCTGGGCCGTAGTGTCTGGAGCCGGGGCTTCCTGCGCAACAGCTTGCATGCATATCAATAAGGAAAAGAATAAAAGAAGAAGGCTGTTTTTCATGATGAAACCAGTCGTAGGGGGTTCAGGCAGTGAATGAAACTTAAAGGTACTAAAGCAGGTGCTACGGTAAAAATGTCGCATGAAAATATCTGAACAGTAGCGCTATAATCAAAGTAAGGTAACGCTAAAAGTATTGTTTTATGATATATAGTGACCGTTTAATAGGTATAAAAATTAAAAAGTTCGCGCGCACCGGATTAAGGATGCGCGCGAACTTTTTTGAGGCAACGAGCAAAGGGTATGGCTATACCTTGCGGAAGTACACGCTGAAGCAGGTGCCCTCCCCGACATTGCTTTTCACTTCTATCTTGCCGTTGGTATTGTCCATAATCCGCTTTACCATGTATAACCCGACGCCGGTTCCCTCCACATGGTCGTGGAAGCGCTTGAACATGCCGAACAGCTTGCTTTGGTGTTTCTCTCCGATACCCAGGCCATTGTCCTCCACGCGAAGCACGACAAACTCCCCTTCCTCGCGGCAACTGACCTCAATCTGTGGCACGCGTTCCGGGTGCTTGTACTTGAGCGCGTTGGATAGCAGGTTGTAAATAATGCTGCGCATGTTCTTCTCCGAGAACGTAATAAACGTGCAGCCATGGAAATCTATGGTCACCTCAGCCTTGGAGGCTCCGATCAATTGGGCCAGGTCGAGCTTCACATCCTCCACAATCTCCTCCAGGTTGAGCGGCGTGATCACTGCGTCCTCTCCCTTTTGCAGCTTCGTGATTTCGGTCAGGTTGATGATGGTCTTCTTGAAACGGTCCACCGCATTGCTCATCATACCTGTTATCGCCTTCACCTCTTGCTTGCGTAGGCTTTCCTCAGGAAGTTCGATCAGCAGTTCTTCCATCAAGCGCTCGATGTTGGAGATCGGCGCGCGCAGGTCGTGGGAGGCGGTGTAAATAAAGTTGTCGAGGTCCGAGTTGATGTGCGTCAGCTTCTGGTTCATGGCCCCCAGGTCTTCGTTCGATTGCCGGATAGAAATGTTCGCCGCGCTCAGTTCCGCTGTCAGGTCCTGCAACGATTCCTCTGCCAGTTTCTGGTCGTGGATGTCGGTGCTGGTACCAAACCACATCGTGATTTCACCCTTTTCGTTGCGTTGCGCCAGGGCACGGGTCAGGTGCCAGCGGTACTCGCCGTCTTTGCGCCTTAACCGGTGCTCTAACTGAAACTCCTCGCCGGTAGCCACGCAATGCTTCCAAACCCGAACGTTAGACTCTACGAGGGCTGGCTCCAGAATGTGCTGCCATCCCCAGCCTATAAACTCCTCCCTGCTCAGGCCCGTGTAGTCCAGCCACTGCTGGTTGCAATAGTCCACGGCTCCGTTGGCATCGGCGGTCCATACCTTCTGCGGCATGGCATTCGCCATAAACAGGATCCTGTCGGCGATCTCCTCTGCCTTGTCGCGGGCGGTTACCTGCTCAGTCACTTCGTAAGCTACCTGCAGAATGCCCTCGATCTCGTTATTGACGTTCCGCAGCGGGGTATAAAGCGTATGGTAAAAGCCGTGGTGCTTCTGCCCGTTCAGGTCCACAATGGCCGGCATCTCTTTCACCTCAAAGTCGATGCCCTCATTGTATACATCGGCCAGAATCTCTTCGATGCCCTGTCCCTTCAACTCAGACAGCACCTCAAATACCGGCTTGTTGAGCAGCTCATCGGACGTGCGGCCCGTTAACTGGCACAAAAGCGGGTTCGCCAGCTCAACGATGTGCTGGCTGCCCCGGTATATGGCGATGGCCACCGGTGCCTGTATAAACAGGGAATGGTAACTTTCGATGCGTTTGTTGGTTTCGGCATAGGCCAGCTGAAGCTCTTCGGTATACTCTTTCAGGCGTTTCTCCAGCTCCTGGTTAAACTCCTGCAGGTTAAATACGCGCTTCTCCGCTTCCTTCCTCGATTCCACACAGCTGGTAACATCCTGTGCAAACACCATGAGGCCGGTAATTTCCTGGCTGCCGTTGCGGATTGCCTGGCAGATGAGGTTCCAGTACCGGTCCTCGGGCTCAGCCCCTTTTTGCGGCGCCACCGGAACCAGAATGCCCATCCCCTCGAAGGTCTCACCTGTCTGGTAGGTATGGTTCAGTATCTTCTCTATCTCCTGCCCCTTTAATTCCGGAAGCATGTCAAACAGCGCATACCCCAGCTTATTCTTTTCCCGGAACAGCTGCGCGGAGGCATCATTGTAATCAGCGTACACAAAGTCCGGGCCCTCCAGAATGGCGACCGGGGCAGACAGCTTCTTGTAGAGCGGGTCGAGGCGCAACGAGGTGTGCTCATACCGCTGTAGCGCCTCGGTAGCCTCCTCGCAATTCTTGCGCTCCAAAAGATCCTGTTCGGCCTCCAGACAGCCAACCGCCTTTGTCCACTCAAATAGTATATAGGCTATTTCGCCCTGCTCGTTCAGTACAGGAGTATGGTGAAAGAGCCGGTGCTGCGTTTCGGTCTTAGCTTCTAATGCTGCCGTGCTGGGGGTATATGGCAAGGGTTTTTGGAGTTGATAGGCCTCCCTCGTGCTCAGCACCTGCTGCAGCGAGGCTTGCAGGACCTGTGTGAAAAGCCCTGTACCTAGAGGTGGCAGCGCCAGCACCGCCGTAATATTTTTACCGATCAGCTCTTCCCGCTGCATCCCGGTTTCTGCCACAAAGGCATTGGTAGCGGCCTGTACCTCAAACTGCTGCGACAAAACCGCTATGGCCCCTGCCTGCGACTCAAAAATATGCTGAAACGAAAGCGCTTGCTTGCCATTACCGGTTTTCTTAAGCTCGGGCGTCGTATGCTCTATCATGTACGATAAGGTTATAAAAAAATAAGCGCAACCCCTTCCCAACTTCTAGTCAAAATCAGCCAAAAAATCGCTGGTTAAAGGTTGCCGGGTATGCATGCACCTCAAATGTAGCTATCCGTTTCCACATTTGGCCCACATAATACGTGAATGAACATAAAAAATATACCTTACATCAGAAACCGTGATTGGTTACGCTTCCTGGCTGATTTTCTTTCGCGGCACTATGGCCCTATAACTCCGTAAAACCCGGAACCGGCAGGCAAACAGTGCCTCTGTAACCAATGTCACAGAAAGCGGTGCCACACATGCCGACCTTTGCATCACCAAAAAGAGTAACTGCCTGCTTTTGGTGGCATCAAAGTTATTGTGCTGGCAGTATCCTTTAGCAGTTTAAAACAAGATAAGATGAAAGAATTCTGGAATGAGCGGTACGACCGTGAAGGCATGGCATATGGGCAAGAGCCAAACGAGTTCTTCCGGGAGCAGCTTAACCGTCTAACACCGGGCAAGATTTTGCTCCCCGCCGAGGGGGAGGGTAGAAACGCGGTGTATGCGGCCCAACAGGGCTGGGAGGTGTTGGCCTTCGACTTTAGCGCCGCAGGCCGCGAGAAGGCGCTGAAACTGGCCGCGCAGTCCGGCGTGAGTATTGACTTCCAGGTGGCTGATGCAGCTGAATATACCTGCCCCGCGGAGTCGCTGGATGCGGTGGCCTTGATCTATGCCCATTTCCCGAGTGCAGTGCGGAAACAGTTCCATCCGCGGGTGGCGCAGTGGCTCAAACCCGGTGGCACGCTTATCCTGGAGGCTTTTCACCCGAACCAACTCCAGCAGCACTACCCTTCCGGAGGACCGAAGGACGTGAGTATGCTCTATACCGCCGACCTGCTGGAGCAGGAGTTTCAGGGGCTGAAGATTACGCTACGCGAAGAACGGGAGATCACGCTGGCAGAGGGCACCTACCATGAGGGCAAAGGCTTCGTGACCCGGCTGGTGGCTACCAAACCCGAAACCTTGCAATAATTTTTCTGCGGCTTTACATTTGGCTGCCTTATAATCTGATATGATCATCAAAGTTTTTTTTGCGACCTGCCTCATGGCCTTTGCAGGCGGGAGCACATCGATAGCCCAAACGCACCCGCCTAACGTTCCTGCCTCCGACACTGTGCAGGTGAAGAGCGTGAAAGAACTCTTCACCAAAGGGGAGGTGGAAGGTCATGTTCGCAACTACTTTATGGCTACCCTTAACCACCGGGAGCTTTCCGATAACTATGCCAACGCCATCGGGGCCCGCATTGGGTTTCGGACGGCTCCGCTCCATGGTTTCAGGTTTGGGTTTGCGGGGTTGTTTACCTATAATGCTTTTTCCTCTGACCTTGCGGAGCGGGATGCTATTGCCGGCAAGTACCCTCAGCAGGAACTGGAGCTGTTTGACGTGCAGGACCCCGAAAACCACGCGGACCTGGACCGGCTGGATGAATTATACCTGGAGTACAGCAGCGGAAAGGTGCTTGCAAGAGTTGGCCGCATCAGTTTCACCTCCCCGCTCATCAACCCGCAGGACACCCGCATGAAGCCTTATGCCGCACAGGGGGCGCACCTCCAACTGCCGCTACACGAAAAAAGCATGTTAACCTTGGCCTGGCTTGGGCAGTTCTCGCCGCGCAGCACCGTTAAGTGGTTTTCGGCTGCGGAAAGCATTGGCATTTACGCGGTGGGTGTCGATGACCGGGGGCAGGCCTCCGGCTACGCGCAGCATACCCATACCGAGGGCGTGGCCATTGCAGGCCTGCAAGCCAACCCGACTGATAAACTGCAAGCGGAGGTATGGAATTACTGGATAGATAACGTCTCGGACAATCTGTATGCCCGCGCGGTGCTGGAAGTAGCGCCACAGGTAAAGGCAGGTATGGAAGGCCTATACCAGTTCAGGGTAGGAAACGGCGGCAACAAGGCTGCGGAACTCGCCTATTTCCCTGACCAGCGGCAATGGCTGGTGGGCGGCAGGTTGGCGTATGAGCCTGCCACCTGGCATGTTTCTGTCAACTACCTGCATACCGGGGATGGCGGTCGCTTTCTGTTTCCGAGGGAGTGGGGCCGCGAGCAGTTTTTCGCCACCCTGCCGCGGGGCCGCATGGAAGGCAGCGGCAAATCTGACTTGGTGAATATAAAAGTCAGGAAGCAATGGTCGAAAAACCTGTCGCTGGAGGGTGCCGTGGCAAAAGCCTGGTTGCCAGCCCCCAATGCTTTTCGTTTTAACAAATATAAAAACCCCTCTTATTACAGCTTTGTAACCGACCTGCAGTACAAACCGAGCAAGCCCGTGCTGGACGGCTTAAGCTTCCGGTTGCTCTATGTGAACAAACTGTCCCCTGGCTCCAGCCTGCCGCTGGCGGATATGTATTACAAAACCAATTTCCATAACCTCAATTTCGTCACCCAACTCACTTTCTAGCGCGGGCTGTGAGGCTAATTATTTTATACTCCCTTTAGCTTGTGTGACTATTATCACTGTGCGCATCTTAACCATGCTATACCTTTGTGGGTATAATCTTCTGAGCACTTGAAATGTATACATGCCCAGAATATCATTTCATAAAAAACACGACATCGTATGAAAATAAAACAGTTTGAAGATAAAGGCTTAGCGCACTACTCCTATGCGGTTTTAAGCGAGCATACATCCGAAATAATTTTAGTTGATCCTGCCCGCAACCCGCAGCCATACTATGATTACGCAGCAGCAAACAAGGCCAGGATCGTAGGCGTGATCGAAACGCATCCGCACGCTGACTTTGTGAGTTCGCACTTAGAGATACATCAGAAAACAGGCGCTACCATTTATGCCCACAGCATGGTAGGGGCCGACTATCCGTTCGAGGCATTCGACGAAGGCGCAGCGCTGGATTTCGGAGACTTCAAACTTCGCTCGATCCATACCCCGGGCCACTCCCCTGACGGCATCAGTATTGTGCTGGAGCAGAACGGAAAAGACCATGCCGTATTTACTGGCGACACCCTGTTTATCGGGGATGTGGGCCGCCCGGACCTGCGCGAGAGTGCCGGTAACGTAACTGCCAAGCGCGAGGAACTTGCCCGCGAAATGTACCACAGCACCCGCGAAAAGCTGATGAAGCTGACCGACGATGTGCTGGTATACCCTGCGCACGGCGCCGGCACGCTTTGCGGGAAAGCCCTGAGCGAGGCCAACAGCAGCACCATCGGTGCCGAGAAAACAGGCAACTACGCCCTGCAGCAAATGAGCGAGGACGAGTTCGTGAAACTTATCACCGAGGAGCAGCCGTTCGTGCCGAAGTACTTTGGCTATGATGTGGCCCTGAACAAGAAAGGCGCCCCGGCTTACCAGCAAAGCGTTGATGGCGTGAAGCGCCTGGAGAAAAACTTTCAGCCGGAAGAAGGCGCGATCATCGTGGACACCCGCGACCAGGAGACGTTCAAAAAAGGCCATCTGAAAGGCGCCATTAACGTGCAGGAAGGCGGCAAGTTCGAGACGTGGTTAGGTAGCATCGTGGGCCCGGAGGAGCAGTATTATTTGGTGGCTGCCGACGAGGAGCAACTGCAGACTGCCATCGGGAAAGCCGCTAAAATTGGGTATGAGGCGCTTATAAGAGGAGCTTTCGTGCTGGACGGCAAGGCAGAGGTAGATTCTCCTAAAATTGACCTTGGCGATTTTAAAGAACACCCGGAGAAATATACCATCGTCGACATCCGTAACGCGTCGGAAGTGAAGAGCCAGAAATTCTTTAAGGATTCCATCAACATTCCGTTGCCGGAGTTGCGCGAGCGCGCCGACGAGATCCCGAACGACAAGCCTGTGGTGGTGCATTGCGCTGGCGGGTATCGTTCTGCGGCGGGTAGCAGCATCGTGGAGTCTGCCTTGCCGAAAACCAAAGTGCTAGACCTGAGCGAAGCCGTAAACGACTTCAAATAAGAAAAGGGTTACTTTGTACCCTTGATATACAGACCAGTAGGGGCATTCCATTGCTCCTACTGGTTTTATTTTTTCTTGAAATAAGAGATAAGTTTAAGCTGCATAGCTTTAAAAGAAATATTTTAGCGTTTTTGAGAAATTATATAGCCAGATCAAGGTTTTGTAGTTTCCAGTTTTTCCGGGAAGTGCCTTGTAGGTGTTGCGATGCCGAACGCAGTGAGGCAGCCTGAGCAGAGCGATAGAGGGCCCCTCCCGGCAGATTCAACTACACAGCGCTGAGCGGGAAAACGCGCCCCAGCTTAAGAAGGGCCCCTACCCCTGGCGTGGAGCGAAAAGCAGACTATGAAAGCAAAGAGTTTCAAGTTGTGGAACAACAGCTAAGTTTCTTAAGCTCTCATTTTTCAATCCCGTATATTTAAAGACACATTCACCATACCTATATCCTCCTTCATGGAAACGATTCCCGAACACATCCTGCACAAGGCCTTCCCACAACTCGAGCAACCGCTGCTGGAAGAGATCATGCGCGAGAGCACGCTGAAAGAGCTTGAAGAAGGCGAAGAGGCCATGCGCACCGGCCAGTTCATCAAGTCCACGATCCTGCTGCTGAGCGGCCTGCTGAAGGTATACCGCGAGGACGATGAGGGCAACGAGTTCCTGATGTATTACCTGGAGCCCGGCAACGCCTGCGCCCTGTCGATGATGTGCACTGCCAAAAACGAGAAAAGCCAGATTATGGCGAAAGCCGTTTCCGATGCCGAGATCATCCTCATACCGTCACATTTGTCAGAATCCTGGCTGGCCAAGTATAAAACGTGGCACAACTTCGTGATCGCCTCCTACCGCCAGCGCTTCGATGAACTGCTGCAAACCCTGGACAGCATTGCCTTTAAGGGCCTGGACGAGCGCCTGCTGTTTTACCTGAAGCGCCACGTAAAAGTGAGCGGCAACGAGATAAAGCTTTCGCACCAGCAAATCGCCTACGAGCTCAACAGCTCCCGCGAAGTGATCTCGAGGCTACTCAAAAAACTGGAGCAGACAGGGGCCATTACCCTGCACCGCAGCTACCTCGAAGTGCACGACCTGGACAACATCTAAAAGCAACAAGCCCTGACAAAATAATTTGCCAGGGCTTGTTGCTTTATGGGGTATAAATACCGGTTTACAGCTTGTCGAGCGCCGCTTTGAGCTTTTCGCTTACCTCTTTGGCGATCTTCGCCAGGTTATCGTTCTCGATCGATGCCATTGATTCCATCGGGTTGATGGCGGTTACCTCCACCTTGCCGCCGTCGTGCTCCTGCACCAGCACGTTGCAGGGCAGCATCGTCCCAATCTTGTCTTCCTGCGCAATGGCCTTGTGCGCGAGCGCCGGGTTGCAGGCCCCCAGAATCATATACTCTCTGAAGTCCACATCCAGTTTTTCCTTGAATTTCTCTTTCAGGTCTATCTCGCTGATGACGCCGAAGCCCTCCCCTTTGAGTGCCTCTTTTGTCTTTTCCAGTGCCTCCTGAAAGGTAAAGTCTACTTTTTTCGTGAAGTTGTAATTCATAGTCATCTCGTATGTTGTGCCTCTTAGCATACGCGCGGCATTATTAACGGTTCAGCCGATTACCTAGTCCTGAGCGAAAGCAGTACACATAATAGTTTATGCGACACGAGGCCGAAAATATATCCTGAGTTTGCTATCTATGTGACCATTGTCACAGTAGTCGGGGTTTGCCTGCTGTACCTTTGTAGCGTTGAAAATAAAACAAAGAACTTATGATTGTCATACTTGGATACATTGCGGCCCTTATTATCGGGCTTTCCCTTGGCTTGATTGGCGGCGGCGGCTCTATCCTCACCGTTCCGGTGCTTGTTTACCTGCTGGGTCTGAGCCCGGTAATCTCAACGGCTTACTCTCTTTTCATCGTGGGCCTTACCAGTTTGTTTGGTAGCTACAGGTTCTACAAAAAGGGGCTGGTGAGCCTTAAAACGGCGGTAGTGTTCGGTATACCTTCCATCATCGCAGTTTATACCACCCGCCGTTACCTGGTACCCGCCATCCCGACACACCTGTTCAGTGTAGGTGACTTTGAGGTGACAAAAGGCGTGATGATGATGATGCTTTTCGCTGCCCTGATGGTGTTCGCGTCTATCAGCATGATCCGACAGAAGAAGGAGGCAAACGGCACTGTGGATGATAACATCGATACAGAGATTGATGTGGAGCACGAAAGCCCGAATGCACCGCACCCGAAGCCTAAATTCAACTACTTTGGCATACTGGCCGAAGGGTTGGTGGTAGGTACGCTTACAGGCCTTGTAGGTGCTGGTGGTGGCTTCCTGATCATCCCGGCGCTGGTACTGTTCAGCAAGCTGGACATGAAAATGGCGGTGGGCACGTCCCTGCTGATCATTGCGGCAAAGTCGCTGTTCGGTTTCATCGGCGATGTGTACAACTATGAAATCGACTGGATGTTCCTGGCTATCTTCTCCTCTATCTCAGTGGTGGGTATCTTCCTGGGTTCCTTCCTGTCTACCAAGATCCACGCGGATAAACTCAAGACTTCCTTTGGTTGGTTCGTGCTTGCCATGGGTGTTTACATCATTACGAAAGAGATATTTTTCGCCTAAGCGGCAGCCCCCGGTGACCTTTGTCACAGACTTTAGCTAATAATCTTACGATATTTGTAATGTCATCTGGCAGAAAGGGTGGCACTACAGATAACAAAACAAGCATACCATGAAAGTAGAACAAATATATACCGGCTGCCTGGCACAAGGCGCATATTACATCGAAAGCAACGGCGAGGCCGCCATCATTGATCCGCTTCGCGAGATCAGCTCATACCTGGAGAAAGCAGAGCAGAACGGCGTAAAAATCAAATATGTGCTCGAAACGCATTTCCACGCCGACTTCGTTTCAGGCCACATCGATTTGGCGAAAGCCGCCAATGCGCAGATCGTTTTCGGCCCGAACGCCCAGACCAGTTTTGATTCTTACATCGCTAAAGACGGTGAGGTATTGAAAGTTGGAGACGTGACGATTACGGTGCTGCACACGCCCGGCCATACCATGGAATCGACTACTTACCTGCTGAAGGACGAGCAAGGAAAAGACTACGCCATCTTCACCGGCGACACCCTGTTTATCGGGGATGTGGGCCGCCCGGACCTGGCCGCAAAATCGGAACTGACGCAGGAGCAACTGGCAACGCATCTGTACAACTCGCTCCGCAACAAGATCATGCCGTTGGCAGATGACGTGATCGTTTACCCGGCGCACGGAGCGGGCTCGGCATGTGGCAAGAACATGAGCAAGGAGACCTCCGACACCCTCGGCAACCAGAAAGCCACCAACTACGCCCTGCGCGCCGACATGACGGTAGCGGAGTTTGTGAAAGAAGTGACAGACGGTTTGGCACCGCCCCCAAGCTACTTCCCGCTGAACGTGAAGATGAACAAGGAAGGCTACGCCAACATCGACGACGTGATGCAGCAGGGCTTGCAGGCCTTATCGCCGGAGGCATTTGAGGCAGCCGTTAACGAGACAGGCGCGCTGGTACTGGATACCCGCAAGCCGGAGGAGTTTGCCAGAGGCTTTATCCCGAACGCCATCAACATCGGTATCGACGGTAACTTTGCCCCTTGGGTAGGTGCCCTGATCCCGGACATCAAGCAGACAATCCTGTTTGTGGCGGAGGAAGGCCGCGAAGAGGAAGTAGTAACCCGACTGGCCCGTGTAGGATACGACCACGCGATCGGTTACCTGAAAGGTGGTTTTAACAGCTGGGCAAATGCAGGCAAGGAAGTAGACACAATCAGTTCTATTGCTGCCACCGAGTTTGCGGACCGCTATACCCAGAACAGCAGCATCAAAGTGGTGGATGTGCGGAAGCCAAGCGAGTTCCAGTCGGAGCACGTGGAGACAGCCGAAAACGCACCCCTCGATTTCCTCAACGACTACCTGGCTGAGTTGCCAAAAACGGAGGATATGTACCTGCATTGCGCCGGTGGCTACCGCTCCATGATCGCGGCTTCTATCCTGAAGGCAAGAGGGTTTGACAACGTCATAAACGTAGAAGGTGGCTTCAAATCCATCAGTGAAACAGCCGTTCCGAAAACGGCTTTCGTTTGCCCTTCTACACTGAAGTAAATCAACTTTGTCATTTCGAACTTCGTGAGAAATCTGAAATATTTTGAGTCTATAAAATGCTCCGGATTTCTCACTTTGTTCGAAATGACAATTATTTATAACAATTTCCCTTACGTGACCTAAGTCACTGAACGAAAGCTGGAAAAGCCGGACCTTTATATAGTAAGTTGTAAAGGAAACCACTAAAGAAAAGGAAACCACTAAAGAAATAAAACCATGTTTAACATATTCAATAAAACCCCGAAGAACTACAGCGACCTGGACGGAAAGACATTCAAGGCTGAGTTCGAGAAGGCTGATAACGCCGAGTTGCTGGATGTGCGCACCGTAGGTGAGTTTGCATCAGGCACTATCTCCGGCTCCAAAAACCTCGACTTCCTGTCTGGCCAGTTTCAGGCTGCTTTAGGCAAGCTCGACAAAGACAAGGCGTATTATGTGTTTTGCCGCAGCGGCAACCGCAGCAGCTCTGCCTGCAAGTTGCTGGCAGACCAGGGATACAAAGCGCATAACCTGGTGGGGGGCGTAGGCTCCTGGCCAAGGTAATCACCCAAACGAAACCATCGGTATGAACAGAACCGCAAGTGGCCTGTTCATACTTACTTCAACCATACACACTCACTAATTTTAGAATAAGGAAAATGTTAGAATATCTTAGCCAGCCTTGGCCTTGGTACACCTCAGGAATCTTGATCGCATTTGTCATGGTGATCCTCCTGTTTTTCGGTAAATCGTTTGGCTTTTCATCTAACCTGCGTGTGATATGCGCCGCCTGCGGTGCAGGGAAACATACAAAATTCTTTGACTTCGACTGGCGCTCCCAAACCTGGAACCTGCTGTTTGTGGTGGGTGCTATCCTGGGCGGATGGATATCCTCTGAGTTTTTATCAAACGGTGATGCCGTGCAAATCTCACAGGCAACTATTCAGGACTTAAGCGCTCTGGGTATTTCGTCACCAGACAGTTTACAGCCAGACGAGCTCTTCAGCTTAGAGGCGATTTTCTCTGTGAAAGGCTTCCTGATTATGCTGATCGGTGGTTTGATGATCGGTTTCGGATCGCGCTACGCAGGTGGTTGTACGTCGGGCCACGCCATAAGCGGTTTGTCTAACCTGCAGCTGCCGTCTTTGATCGCTGTTATCGGTTTCTTCATCGGTGGCCTGATCATGACACACCTCTTGTTGCCGTTAATTTTTTAAGAACAGCAGCGCGCTAAAGCAACTATCCATAAACAAGAAACAGCAAGACCGTGAAAGGATTAAAATATATAGTAGCCGGCATTTTGTTTGGCATCGTGATGAGTAAGTCAGAGGCGATCTCATGGTACAGAATTCAGGAGATGTTCCGTTTCCAGGCTTTCCATATGTATGGCATCATCGGAACAGCCGTTGTACTGGGAGTTATTGCCACCTATCTGATCAAGAAGTACAACATGAAGGATTATCAGGGCAACCCGATCATCTTCACGCCAAAGGAAAAGTCAGTTCCGCGCTACCTGATCGGTGGTACCATCTTCGGATTGGGTTGGGCACTGACAGGCGCTTGCCCGGGCCCGATGTTCGTGAACCTGGGGTATGGCTACTGGGCCATCCTGATTGCCATAGTAGGCGCCTTGATAGGCACTTACCTGTACGGGGTGCTGCGCGACAAGCTCCCTCATTAAGCGAAACAAAGATTAAAACACAACCGGAACCGATGGCCTGCAAAGTCTATCGGTTCTGTGTTTACAGGCGGTTACCTAGGTATGGCATAGTGCTTCAATTTGACACAAGCCATACCCTACCCGGCAGCACGTACACATTACTGACAACGTAAACTCAGGAATTGCTATATGTTAACTTACTTTGAAATAAATCTCTGAACACTTGAGAAGCATAGTATAGCTAAATCAAGGCTAAATGATTTCCAGTTTTTCCGAGAGGCACCTTGTAGGTGTTGCGGTGCCGAACGAAGAGAGGCAGCCTGAGCAAGGCGAAGGCAGCTTCAACTACACAGTGCCGAGCGGGAAAACGCGCCCCAGCGGGCGTGGAGCGCAAAGCAAGCTATGAAAACACAGAGTTCCGAGTCTTGCTATCGTTGCTAAATTCACGAGTTCACATTACTGACAACAAAAGTAACAAGATGAGCACAACGGACACACAACTTGGATTAAGGGAAAACGCCACGCAGTTCTGGTTGTTGGTGCTGATCAACGGGTTTGTGGGCGCGATGGTCGGGCTGGAGCGCTCGGTGATACCGGAGTTTGCCGAGACCGTTTTCGGCATCAGCGGCCATACCGCGCTGCTCTCGTTTATCGTGGCTTTCGGACTGGCGAAATCGTTTGCCAACCTGATGATGGGCCGCCTGGCCACCAAGTATACCCGAAAACAATTGTTAACCCTGGGCTGGCTATTTGCGCTGCCGGTGCCGTGGCTGTTGCTGTATGCAGGTAGCTGGTGGTGGGTAATTGCAGCCAACCTTCTGCTGGGCCTTAACCAAGGGCTTGCCTGGTCGGCCACGGTGGTGATGAAGATAGACCTGGTAGGCGAAAAGAACCGTGGCCTGGCCATGGGCATCAACGAGTTTGCCGGTTACCTCGCGGTTGGTCTGATGTCGTTTCTAGCAGGGTATATCGCCTCCACAACGGGTGTCGTATCCTACGCTTTCACACCGGGCATCGCTTTCTCCATCATCGGCTTGCTGCTTACGGTATTCTTTATCCGCGATACGCACGCGCATGTGAAAACCGAGGCGGCCAAAACCAACATCCCGCTGCTGCGCAACATCTGGAAGGACACAACCTGGCGCCACAGTAACCTGGGCTCTGTCACGCTCAACGGCTTTGTGAATAACCTGAACGATGGCATTTTGTGGGGCCTTTTGCCTGTGCTGCTGCTCTCGAAGGGGTATAGCCTGACGGAGACTGGTTTTCTGGCTGGTATCTACCCGGTGGTATGGGGACTGGGCCAGTTGGTAACGGGCAAACTCGGGGACATGCTCTGCAAAAAGCAGCTGTTGAGTCTCGGCATGATGATACAAGGCGCAGCGATCGGGCTGCTTTACTTCTCCGGCTCCTACCCTATCCTGGTTTTGGCGCTGGTGATACTGGGGGCGGGCACGGCACTGGTATACCCAAACTTCCTGTCGGTGGTGGCCGAGAACACGCACCCCACCCAACGACCGCAGAGCCTGGGCATTTTCCGTTTCTGGCGCGATTTCGGCTACGTGGCCGGCGCTGTGATAGCCGGTGTGTTCAGCGACATGTTTGGCCTGCAGGCGGTATTGCTGGGCACGGCTTTTTTAACCATCGGTGCCGGGGTGCTTTCAGAGGTCCGGATGTGCTGCACAAAAAAGCTGCTCTGGCATAGCCACGAATGTGGTGTCGGGTAGTTTTAGAAGCCCAGAATGCCTATATTTATACCTGCAACTATACCCGCTGAAACGATTTACACCACTTGGTTTGTTGTTCAAACTAAGACCGCATATAAACCCAGAAACAACATTGCGCTAAACTGCCTATGAAGCCCTACCTGTTATTGTTCCTGAGCACCCTCCTGCTGCTTTTCGCATTGCCGAAAAACAACAGCAGTTTGCGTGGCATGGGGGCTAACGGGCAAAGCGAAATCAGCAGCTCGTGCAGTAAAAACAAGATCGCCCTGAAGCGCACCTGCCGGAAAAAGTGCATCAAGCACCAGACCCATTCCGAGCAGCAAAGTGCCGCGAATATTGTTATTGAATGCGGACAGCAGGTATATGCAGTTTTGTCGGCATCGGAATACAACATTTCATACACCAACCAGGTGGAGCGAACACGCTTTCAGACGAACACGCGCAGCCACCTCCCCCCTGATCTGGCGACAGACCCTGACCCACCCCGGTTTTCTTAAAATCTTAGGTTAAACAGCTTTTGCAGGCAGTTGCGCAGGAAACCTGTGCTCCATACTGCTTCTAATCAAACGCTGTATCTCTTTTTTACCTTGGCAATCAGGCTATCGAATCGCTATGCCTGCATCCTTTATTTTAAGAAAACATACTATGGAAATCACACCATTGCAGAAAATCTCCTTTTTAGCGCTGCGCCTTATGGGCAGCCTGATATTTATTATGGCGGGCTTTAACCACCTGTTCAAAACTGCCGGCGCTACTGCCCGCCTGGAAAGCGCCGATATGGGCCACCTGGCTACCTGGATCGCGCCGGCGGAGACGCTGGTTATCCTGTCGGGTATGGGGTTGGTAGTTGGCGGGTTTATGCTGTTTTTGGGCCTAAAAACCCGGATAGCGGCATCGTTGTTGCTATCTATACTCGTCCCGATAACCCTTACCATACAGATAGGAAACCCCGAGGGGGCGGGACCATTTTTCAAGAACATCGCTTTGCTCGGTGTCCTTTTATTTTTCATAACGAACGGAGCCATGTACTACGGATTAGATCAGATGTTAAAGAGAAAAAATATATTTGCCAACGTTCAGGCGCGTAGCGCGATGGTGCTTGCCACATTTGGCTTGTTCTTTTTGCTAGGCTCTTGCACTACCATCGATTCTGTGGCGCAAGCAACTACAAAGCAAGGCGCGACTACTGCTGCCAAGCAGCAATATGCCGTGCTCATCAGCCAGCCCGACCACCTGAAGGCTGCCGTAAACACAGCGGAAACCATCACGAAGGAAAGCAAATACAACAGCGGCGCATTCGTGATTATAGCCTGCGGCAAATCTGTGGAGGCTTTTGTAAAGGGTGGCGATATGAGCCAGGAGTTTGAAGCAGGCAAAAAAGCGGGCGTCACGTACCGCGTGTGTGGCATGTCGCTCAAAAAATTCAACATTGACCCTGGCACGCTGATGGACGGTATAGAAGTGGTACCAAACGGCCTGACGCACATGTTCGACCTGAAGCAGCAGGGCTTTACAACTGTTGAACTTTAAACTAATACTGGCACCAATTGAGGTGCCAGCAAATCATTCTCAATTTTTGAACAAGAATAAACAGAGATAAAATGGATAAGAAGAGATTTTCATTCAAAGACATACCGGGCTGGGCTATTACACTGGCCATTTTTGGAATACTATACCTTACCGGTCTTCATACCGAGGCCATCGGGCAAGTGCAGCGCCTGCTGCTCGCTACGGGTATAAAAAATGCTGACATGCCAGAAACGCTGCCTGCAAAAACGGCTGGAGAAATTGCGGAGACATCAGAGTTCGAGACCTCGCCGATGGCCGGAGCCGGTTTTAAGATGCAGACCCTGGATGGCAAGACCGTGAATTTTGAGAGCCTGAAAGGAAAAGTAGTGTTCCTGAACATGTGGGCCACCTGGTGCCCGCCGTGTGTGGCCGAGATGCCAAACATCCAGAAGCTTTATGATAAAGTGGGCTCCGACAAAATTGCCTTCGTGATGCTGTCGGTGGATGAGGGCGGCCCGGAGAAAGTGAGGAAGTTTATCGACAAGAAAGGTTTTACGTTCCCGGTATACATGCCGACTGGCCAGCTACCACAGGAGTTTTACAGCAATGCTATCCCAACCACGTTCATCATCTCGCCAGAAGGCAAGATTGTGGCGAAACAGGAAGGTATGGCCGACTACGACAACCAAGAAGTCCGTGATTTCCTGCAGAGCATGGTAAAATAACATCAATAAACCGTATGTTGGCTGTTGCGTGGCAGTGGCCAACATACTTTTCAACTTCAACCTACACCAAACAACCCTTATGAAAGGATTATCCTTGTTTCTGATAGCAGGCGCGCTCCTGTCGTCGTGCAGTGCCGAGTCAGCCGCATCAGACGAAACCAGCGCCGTGCAAACTGCCACCACCGCACAAACAGCAGCAACAGTGAAAAAAGTTGACAGCCAGGAGGCGAAGGCTTTGCTGGCGCAGCAGCCCGAGGTGGTGGTGCTGGACGTGCGCACACCTGGCGAATTCGCTTCTGGTCACCTGCAAAACGCGACGCTGGTAGACATCAGTGCCGTTGATTTTTCGCAGCGCCTGCAGGCTTTGGATAAGTCGAAAACCTACCTGGTATACTGCGCCGTTGGAGGCAGAAGCCGACAAGCGGCCCAACAGATGCAGCAACTTGGCTTTAAGCAGGTATACGATGCCACCGAAGGGTTCTCGTCCCTGAAAAGCGCAGGCGTTCCTGTTGAATAATCGTATAATTCTCACCTAACCTATAAAACCATGAAACTGAAACTGACCTTTCTTGCAGCATTCTTCCTGTTCGCTGCGCCACTGACTTTTGCCCAGGTAAAAACAAAGGCAAAACTGGCAGGCACCCAAACAGCACAAGCCGCCAAGCAGCACCTCGTGGTGTATGATGTGGTCTCGGCTGACGGTGATCGACAAGGCAAAATCATGCAACATATGGACCGGATGATGAACCACTGGCCCGAGGCGAAACTAGAGGTAGTGGTGCATGGCAATGGCCTGGATATGTTGGTAAAAGACAAAGCAACCGCAGCCGAGCAATTGAAAGCACTTCAGGATAAGGGTGTGGTGTTTGCAGCCTGCGAAAATGCCATGCGTGCCCATAACGTGCAAAAAGAGCAGTTACTGCCGGGTGTGATTACGGTGCCGATGGGTGTGGTGGAGATCATCGAAAAGCAAGAGGAAGGTTGGAGCTACATCAGGCTATAACCTAAACACATTACATGGAAAAATACTGGAGCATTTTCATCAACTCCTTCGCCGACTACGGGGGCTACCTGTGGCGTGAGGTCCTGAACCCGAGTTGGGGCAATTACTTCTATTGGCTGATCGGCTTGTCGCTGTTCTTCTGGCTACTGGAGATCATTGCCCCTTGGAGACAGCATCAGCCTAAATTCCGCATGGACTTCTGGCTCGATGGCTTTTACATGTTCTTTAACTTTTTTCTGTTCTCGCTGGTCGGTTTCAATGCAGTTTCTAATGTAGGAGTCGAGGCATTCAACGATTTTCTTGGCCTGTTTGGGATTAGCAACCTCGTAGCTTTTGAGGTGCAGTCGTGGCCGGTATGGGCGCAGTTGCTAACCTTGTTTGTAGTGCGTGATTTTATTCAATGGAACGTGCACCGCTTGCTACATCGCTTCGAGTTCCTGTGGAATTTCCATAAGGTGCATCACTCGGTACAGCAGATGGGTTTTGCGGCCCACCTGCGTTTCCATTGGGGTGAAACGGTGGTGTACCGTACCTTAGAGTATATTCCGCTAGCCATGATCGGCTTTGGTATTCAGGACTTTTTCCTGGTGCATATCTTCGCTACGGCAGTCGGACATTTTAACCACTCAAACTTTAAGGTACCGCTTGGCCCGTTCCGCTTTCTGTTCAACAACCCGCAGATGCATATCTGGCACCACGCCAAGCACATGCCACGCCGCTACGGTGCCAATTATGGCATCACGCTAAGCGTCTGGGATTACTTATTCGGAACCGCTTATGAGCCAGAAGACGGGCGTGACATCGAACTGGGCTTTGATGAAGTTGAACACTACCCGAAGTCTTTCATGGAACAGCAGGTCCAACCGTTCCGTGAGGGCCACCCTGTTAAATCCGCTGCTCCTACAGCAGAGACCCGGCGGCAGAAAGCAACCTCCTAGCAAGAGCACTGAACATACCTACATAGAAAGGCGAGCTGTACATTGCTCGCCTTTTTTACTTTGCCAGCGTCCTTGCTGTATTCGTCTACCTGTATGCAACTTCGTGTTTGATAAATATGGTCGTATGAACTCATTTTTCAGGTGTGCTTCATGTTTTTTTTTTCATAAAACTTATAGCAGGTGCTCATTATAGGTAAAACTTAAGCTAAAAACGCCAAAAGCAAAACAAATAAAATACTGTTTTACAGATACTTATACCCATTCCAGTATATTATTTTCGATTTTCTGTATTTTTTTTTCATATATATGCTTCTTCATGTTGTCTTCATCTTGACACTGTAGTTTTGAATCATAAATTAATTAAACCGCACGAAGACGATGAAGAAAATGACTTTTTTAGTTACAGCTCTGCTAGGCACAGCTACAGCATTCGCCCAGACAAACACAACTTCAGCAACGACCAGCTCGGCCACCACTGCGCAGGTAGCTGCTGATGGAAACGGCAAATCCGTGAACGTGAACAGCAACACGACCGCTGAGGCAAATACCTCCACAGAAACAAAATCAGGCAAGACCAAGGCCGAGGGCCGCGGATTCCTGAAAGGGTCATCAGTTGCGAAGGCAGATAAGAAAGAAAAGCAGGCTGAGCCTACCCCGGCTCCGGAGGCACCACAGGAAGGCCAGGAGGAAGCACCGAAGGAAAACCACGGCCAGGTGGTTTCTGAAACAGCCCATACCCTAAAAGCAAATGCCACCGCCGAGGGCGAGAAAGCTGAGAACCGCGGCCAGGCCGTAGCAGCAGTAGCCCAAAGCAATGCAACGGCCTTAGCGGCCAAAGGCAAGCGCACCAAAGAAACGCAGGAGCAGGTAGCCCTGAACATCACACAAGAGTCGAAGACCACTGCGGCGTTTGAGGCCCAGCAAGCCGAGCGCAAGGGCAAAGCGAATGCAGAAGCCACCCAGCGTACACAAGCCTCCGTGCAGGCCGACGTAACCAGTGCCGCTGACAGAACCAATCAGCTAGCCCTGGAAACTAGTCATCAGGCGGAAGCCACCGTGAAAGGCCAGGCACAAGGCGCACAGAACCATGGCAAAGCCGTGGCAGAGATAGCGCAGGGTAACAAGGCGTCGGCTGAAGGCCAGGGGCAGGAAGTGAAAGAAGTAGCAACCGCCAAGCGCAAAGAGAAACCCGCTAAAGTAGAGACTGAAGGCAATGCCTCTGGCAGAGCGAAAGTAACAGGTGGTGCCAGCCGTGCCGCAGGTGCTGCCAGAGCTAGTGGTGGTGCCAAAGCCAACGTTGGGGCAGCTTCCTCCACGGCAACAGGGGCCGTAAACGCAGCCACTAAAGCTGTTGTGCCTGCCAAGTCTAACCGCCCGGTGCAGGTAGGTGGTGCCGTTGGGGTTGGGGTTGGTTCCAAGATCAGGATTGGCAACTAAATTCACGCTAAAGTAACTGAGCAGGCAGCCTTTGCATGCGCGCAGGCTGCCTGCTTACTAAACCTTTAATTAAATGAAGAGACTTTGGAAATGGATTGTACCAACCTTGCTGCTGCCTATGCTGGCTTTAGCGAACCCGAGCCAGGCAAAAACCGAAGCGCCCGCCGACTCTACCAAGCAAAACTGGGTGGTGCTGGGCCTCGAAACCGCGAACAACTCTTCTTTCTTTGGCAGAAACACTGCCCGCCGTTATCCTTACGTGGCACCTTCTGTCACTTATATCCACCATACCGGCTTGTGGGCTGCGGCTTCGGCATACCAGCTTTTTAACACCGAGGATTATTTGGATGAAGTAGATGTGACCGTGGGGTATAGCTTCAAGATCCGGAAACGCCTAGAGGTGGATCTGAGCTATTCGCATTTTATATTTGGGGAGAATACACCGTTGGTGAATGCCTCTACCTCCGATGCCATCTCCGTCCGTACCGCCTACGACTGGAAGTACCTGTACAGCGCCCTGACGAACAGCTACATCATCGGCAGCGACAATGACGTATTCACGGTGCTGGAGAACTCCCGCTTTATACCCCTCAACCCTCTCTGGAAAGGCGGGATGCTGGTAGCCCTGGACCCTAAGGTAAGCCTGACGGCTGGCACGCAGCACTTCTCCGAAACCCATACCGTTACCACCACCCGCAAGAAGAACGCTGCCGGAAACGGAAGTAGCGGCAACGGGCCGATCGGGGGTATACTGGACCCGCTGAACCCAGGCGGAAACAATAACGGCAACAACGGCCAACAGCAAGAGGAAACCATCACGACTAGCACCACCGAGAACGTAAGCAGGTTCAGAGTATTGAATTATGATTTTAAAGTGCCTTTGGTTGTATATTATGGTAACTTTGAGCTCGAGCCTTCGTGGCGCTACTCGATACCGGTAAACCAGCTGGAAGGCGATGAATCCAAAGCACAGTCGTTCTATACCCTAAGCGTGAAGTATACTTTCTAACGCAAGCAAAACACCTATTTAGCACCCTTATGCACGTCCTTATTGTTGAAGACGAAGTAAGCCTGGCCACTGAGCTAAAGCACTTCCTCGCACAAGAGCACTATACCTGCGACTGGGCAAGCACCGGCCTGGAAGCCTCCGAGAAAATTGCAGTTAACCTCTACGACATCATCCTGCTGGATTTGGGCTTGCCCGACTATGACGGGCTGGACCTGTTGCGGGAAACCAAGCAACTGGAGCACGAGCCGGCTATTATTGTACTGACGGCCCGTGGCGCTTTAGAAGACCGGATTGAAGGGCTGGAACTTGGCGCGGACGATTACCTGCCAAAGCCCTTCTCGCTGCTGGAGCTACAGGCCCGCATGCAAGCCATCATCCGCCGCAAGTTCAAAGTGAAGTCCTCGGTGTTTGAACTGCACGGCATCGCGCTTGACAGTGTGGCCCGGCGGGTTACATACCAGGAGCGAGAAATCTCCCTCACTAAAAAGGAGTTTGACTTGCTGCACTACATGCTCCTGCACCGCAAGCGAATCCTGACGAGGCTACAGCTGACTGAGCACATCTGGGGTAATATCCTGGAGGATAGCTACGACTCCAATTACATTGACGTGCACATCAAGAACCTGCGCAAGAAACTGTCAGAATTTATACCCAACGACTGGCTGGAGACAGTGCGCGGAGTAGGCTACAGACTAACGGTATAAGATGCGGTTACAGTCCAAGCTTACCCTGTTCAACGCGGTCTCTAAGATCCTGATTCTGCTGCTGCTGGTACTGGTGCTTCCGCCTCTCATCCATGAGGTGGCCATGCGCAACACCGACCAGGGCTTACTAGAGAAAAAAGAACAGGTGTTTGATATTATCGAGCTGCGCGGTATTGACTCCTTTATACTAGCCAATGAAGACAGCACTTACGGCAGTTATAACCTGCTGAAAGAGGAGTTTATATCGATGGAACCTATCGACCCGTCGCAGATTAACAACCGGATCGAGAACACCCTGCGCAAAGTGGAGGGCGAGGTAGTAGAATACCGGGTACTGAGTCTGGCCTTCGAGCTGCACAGTGAAACTTACCTTTTGGAGATTGGCCGCAGCCTGGCCACCATCCGTGAAACGAGCGGTACCCTGCAGCGGTATGCCCTGTACTTTCTGGTGGCTGTCGTGCTGCTGACGGTGTTCGTGGACCTGGCTTTTGCCAAAATCCTGCTCCGCCCCCTTACCCTGATTTTAAGGCGGCTACAGCGCATCGGACACCCTGATACTTTCAAGCCAGCCTCACTCGCCACCACCACCAGCGACTTCATCTACCTGAACGACACCATTAACAGCATGATGGGACAGATAAAGGATGCCTTCATGAAGGAAAAGGAATTCATCGGCAATGTGTCGCATGAGCTGCTGACGCCGGTCTCTATCCTGCAAACGCGCCTTGAGAACCTGCTCTCGGACCCCGGTGTGACGGAGGAGATGATGTTAAAAGTAGTGGAAAGCCAAAAAACCTTGCATCGCCTCAAGAGCATCATCCAGGCACTGCTGTTTATTTCGAGGATTGAGAACGCGCAGTATCTGAAAAACGAATCGGTTGATCTGAAGGAATTGGTACAGGAAGTAGTGGAGGAGATCAGTGACCGGGCAGAGATGAAGGATATCCGCGTGGATGTTTCCATGGATCAGAACCATGTGCTGCCGCAGGCCAACAACTCGCTGTTGTTTACGATGCTCTTTAACGTGGTGAACAATGCCATCAAATATAATAAACCCGAGGGTAGCATCCGCATCAGCGGTTCTGAAACGCCCGATGGCTATGCACTCACCGTGGAGGACACAGGTACGGGCATTGCGGCAGACCAGCTTCCTAAAATCTTCACCCGCTTCAAGCGCTCACATGCACCGGATGGAGAAAGCCAGGGCTTAGGGTTGGCCATTGTGCAGACAGTCGCGCAGTTCCACCAGGTGAAACTGGCCGTTACCTCTACTCCCGGCACTGGCACCGCATTCAAGTTGCTGTTTCCGGTTTAGCCCACCTCCCGCAGAGCAAGAAACAGACATCTCAACAACAGCGCCTCCCAGGTGCCATCTTTTTTTACATAGGTGCCTGGGAGGCGCTGCGTTTTGAACGCGGTAAAAACGCAGCATCAATGTGATAACAACATAGCACGTCCGAAAAAATTGTTTAATTTTTATAATATATATTATACTTATTTCCACTGCCTCCCGTATACCCAAAAACAAGAAAAAACATAGTAGATCATTCATTTAAAGGAGGCAACATGGGAACTGTTAGGCACATCCTTCAAAAAAAAGGTGGCGATATTATCTCCATTGGACCAGACGCAACAGTCTACAGCGCCTTGGAATTGATGGTAGAAATGAACGTCGGCTCTATCCTGGTGATGGACAACGGGAAATTCGTCGGCATCTTCACAGAGCGCGATTATGCCCGCAAGGTGATGCTGAAAGGCAAGTCCTCGCGTGAGGCGTATATCCGCGAGATCATGAGCGAACATCCCGCCACCGTTACCCCCGACACTAAGGTAGAGGAATGCATGGCCCTCATGACCTCGCATTATTTCCGCCACCTGCCCGTGGTGGAAAATGGCCAGTTGGTTGGCCTTGTCTCCATTGGTGACATTGTGAAGTACATCATCGAAGAGCAGAAATTCATTATCGATAACCTGGAGCATTACATCACCGGTACTTAAACGCCTGAAGGCTCCCAGATAAAATTTACGCATACCTTACTTAGAACATACGCCTTAGGAGGAGGCAATACAAAGTGGATATACCTACCGCGTCTTCTACTTTATTGTGGCCCATGGTGGTCTATGGCGGCATTGTGCTTAGCCTGGTCGCCATTATACTGGGTCTTTCTCATGTGCTGGGCCAACGGCATACGGGCCATGCCACCAACGAACCGTATGAAGGCGGTATCATGAGCGCAGGGTCCGCACGCATCCGCTTCTCCTCTCAATTTTACTTAGTGGCCATGCTCTTCGTCATTTTCGATGTCGAGACGGTCTTCATTCTTTCCTGGGCTATCGCCTTCCGCGAGCTGGGGTGGTATGGCTATATGGGTGTGGCTGTTTTTATGCTGATGCTGGTAGTCGTGCTCATTTACGAGTGGCGAAACGGCGCGCTGGATTTTGGCCCAGATGGCAAGAAAATTCTGGCTGCCTACAAGCGCCTGATACAGCCACCGGCTTCCTAACAAGATATTTCTCCCCAAATAATACGATACCCCGCACCTGACATCCTACCGCATTGCGCGCCACTTTTCAGATCATCACCCTTCGGATAACATGACGTAACACCCTAAACCCGATACCATATGAAATGGTGGCTAAGTAAACCCGATGACCCGGCGCGTGCAACCAGCGGCACCAGTTCTTACGAGGAAACCATACAGCAAAGCGTGATGCTGAGTACCATGCAGGACCTGCTAGCCTGGGGCCGCAAGAACTCCATGTGGCCCTTTCACTTCGGTCTCTCCTGCTGCTTCGTGGAGATGGCCACCAGCATGACCCCAAAATATGACGTGGCCCGTTTCGGTGCCGAGGTAATACGCGGCACGCCGCGCGAGGCCGACGTGATGATCATCGCCGGCACTGTCTTCATTAAAATGGCCCCCATCATCAAGCGCCTGCACGAGCAGATGATGGAACCCCGCTGGGTAATCTCGATGGGCTCCTGCGCCAACTCCGGCGGTATGTTCGACATTTATTCTGTAGTACAGGGCGTGGACAAGTTCCTGCCGGTGGATGTCTATGTTCCCGGCTGTCCGCCACGCCCCGATGCTTTTATGGAGGGCCTCATGCTGCTGGCCGAATCGGTGGGCAAGGAGAAACGCCCCCTCAGCTGGACCATTGGCGAACAGGGCGTAATCAGACCCGAAAAAATAGATGTGAAAGAACGGCGGCAGGAAGCCCGGTCCAAAATGACCGAGTTCCGTTCGCCGGATGAGGTGTAAGGAAGTTGGAAAGTTAAAGGTTTGTGAAGTAAAGACTTTATGCGCTGGTGCGAGCTTGTAGCTCGTACCAAACTGGACAGATCATTGAACATTGAGTACGAGCTACAAGCTCGCACCAGCGGAGGTATAAAATCAGACTTTAGACGCCAGACATAAGATTTTAGACTTACTTTTTTAGAATTAAAAGACTGACAAAGCAACAAGTATTGACAAGCTGTGAGCAAAGCGAACGCATGTTTCAACTCCCCTCCTTTTTTTAAGGAGGGGTGCCGCAGGCGGGGTGGTTTAATCACTACCAAATATAAAGCAGCATAAATTTGATTTACAACACACTTAGCATCAAATGAAGTAAAGCATACAGGGCATTTAAACTTTCCTATACATGGAAAACGGAAGTGGCATATTGGAGCAACTGCAGGCACGGTTCGGAGACGACACCTTCAAACCGCAAACCACCCAGGATGAGATTCTCACCCTCTGGATGCCGCATGACAAGATAAAGGACGTGCTGCTTTTCCTGAAAACGGAGATTCCGCAGCCCTTCCCCCTGCTCTACGACCTTACCGCTACCGATGAGCGCACCCGCAAGCACGAGAACGGCCATGCGCCCTTTGCCTTCACCATCATCTACCACCTCCTTTCTTTTGCGCGCAACCGTTTTATCCGGTTAAAGGTCGGCTTCCGCGACGAGTTCCCGACCGTGCAGAGCATCAGCAGTCTGTGGGCCAACGCCAATTGGTATGAGCGCGAGGTGTATGATATGTTCGGTATCCGTTTTGAGGGGCACCCGCACCTGTCGCGTATTCTGATGCCGCGCACCTGGGTGGGTCACCCGCTGCGCAAGGAGCACCCCGCCCGGGCCACCGAGATGGGCCCTTTCGCGCTGTATGACGACAAAGTGGACCTGGAGCAGGCCGCCCTGCAGTTTAAGCCCGAGGAATGGGGGCTGGCTCGGCAAAGCGAGGACAGCGACTTTATGTTCCTGAACATCGGCCCGCAGCACCCCGGCACGCACGGTGTGTTGCGCATCATTCTGCAGCTGGACGGCGAGGATATAGTGGATGCCATCCCGGATATCGGCTTTCACCACCGGGGCCAGGAGAAGATGGCCGAGCGGCAGTCGTGGCATACCTACCTGCCTTATACCGACCGCGTGGACTACCTGGGTGGCGTGATGAACAACCTGGCCTACCTGATGGCCGTGGAAAAGCTGGCAGGGATACAGGTGCCCGAACGCGTGAAAGTGATTCGGGTGATGTTGTGCGAACTCTTTCGCATCGCCAGCCACCTAGTATGGTATGGCACCTTTGCCCAGGATGTGGGCCAGCTTTCGCCAGTGTTCTATATGTTTACTGACCGCGAGAAGATATTTGACATTGTGGAGGCCATTACCGGCGGGCGCATGCACCCCAACTGGTTCCGCATCGGGGGCGTGGCCCAGGACCTGCCCAAAGGCTGGGAAAAACTGGTGCAGACGTTCATCGATTACTTCCCGAAACGGCTGAAAGAGTACGACAACATGGTGCTCAAAAACAGCCTGTTCAAGGCGCGCACCAAAGGCATCGGCATTTTCACGATGCAGGAGGCTATTGAGTGGGGTGTGACGGGGCCAAACCTCCGCGCCTGCGGCTTCGACTGGGATTTCCGCAAAAAGCAGCCCTACTCCGGCTACGAAATGTTCGATTTTGAGATCCCGACTGCCGCCAACGGCGACTGCTATGACCGTGCCCTGGTGCGGGTAGCCGAGATGCGCCAGAGCCTGCGCATCATTGAGCAATGCCTCAAGAACATGCCGGAGGGCCCCTACAAAGCCGATCACCCGCTGACCACGCCACCGATCAAGAAAAACACCATGCACGATATCGAAACCCTCATCACGCACTTTCTGGGTGTGAGTTGGGGACCAGTGATGCCATTTGGGGAAGCCATGAGTTGCATCGAGGCCACCAAGGGCGCCAACGGCTACTACGTCACCAGTGACGGCAACACCTCGCCCTACCGCCTGCGCATCCGGACACCCTCGTTCCCGCACATGCAAATGCTCCCTTATATCACCAAAGGCTATACCGTCGCCGACCTGCTATCCATACTCGGGGCCATGGATTATGTGCTGGCGGATATTGACAGGTGAGGTTGAATCAAGAGTTGAGGTACAGTGTGCAGCATGTTAACAGGAAGCATATAATGAAAACTCTGGTAATCACTATCCTTGGTCTTTTTCTCTGCTTGTACTTGGCAGAAGTCAAGGCTCAGGATACGAGGAAAACAAACACGGAAAGGCAGGGTACACCAGCGAAATTTTACTTGTCTCTGTCTGGTGGCATAGGGTTGGCAGGACCGAAAACAGAAATAGAGAATCAAATGAAAGCTTCAGGCTTCAATGACCAGAGCTCAAATTGGTTCTCTGGTGATGAGAAGCAATACCCTGAAAGTTACAGATTGCCAATTGCCAAGCTTGGGGCTGCCTATTTTTTCCAGAGAGGGCATGGTATAAAAGCAAGTGCCGGGTTAGCAGACCACCTTGAGGTGAGAGGGTATGATGATGTTGGCATTGGAAATTACTTAACGCTGAGAAGTGCCCTATGGGAGCTAGCTCTGAACTATGTGCTACGCTCCACGAATGAAAGACACTATCTGAGCATTGGCCCGGCCTTATTTCTACATGCGGTAGAGGATAAATCCGCAAGCCCTGCCCAGGGAAAGAACAGGAACACAAAGGTGGGTGTAGCCGGAGGGTATACGCTTCACCTCATCAACAAAAGGAGTTGGTTCCTGGCTTATCAGGCAAATGCCAGATGGGCACCAGAGTCAGAAGTAGGACCTTTTATAGCGGAACACGAAACGGGTATTGTATTGCCTGAGCCCGAAGTGCATAGTTCAGAATTCAGATCAGTAAAAGTCAAGCTCAGCGGCTTTGATATGGGTTTGGCTTTCGGTATAAAGATGAGGTAAAAAGGCAGCTCCCTACAATCATTAATGCTGCAGGGAAAAAGAGCTAGTCGCCGTTGTTGGTGAAAACACCAACAACGGCCAACAAAAGATATACTAAAAGTTTAAGTCTCCGCCGGTGCGAACTTACTTGTTAGGTCCTGACAACACCGAATCGCAAGCTCGCACCGGCAGGAGCACAAATTATGATTACCGAGTGGAGGGGGTACAGGAGAGGCTTCACACGCTGGTGCGAGCTTGTAGCTCGTACCAAACAGCACGATCATTGAACATTGAGTACGAGCTACAAGCTCGCACCAGCAAAGAAAATAGGTAAAAAATCTTGTGTCTGAACTATGCTAAGCACAGAGGAAAAACAAAAAATCGAGCACGAAATCAGCCTGGTGCCCTCACCGAAAAACGCCTGCATCGAGGCCCTCAAGATTGTGCAGCACAGCCACGGCTGGGTGTCGGATGAGAGCCTGAAGGATGTGGCGGATTATGTGGGCATGTCGACGGCCGAACTGGACAGCGTGGCGACCTTTTACAACCTGATCTTCCGGAGGCCCGTTGGCCGGCACGTCATCCTGCTCTGCGACAGCATCAGCTGCTACGTAATGGGCTACGACGGCATCCGCGATCATCTTTATAATACATTAAATATACAGTATGGCCAGACTACAGCAGATGGCCGCTTTACCCTGCTCCCCAACTGCTGCCTCGGCACCTGCGACCGTGCCCCCGCCCTTATGATTGACAACGACCTGTACCGTGACCTGACGGTGGAACAACTGGATGAGATACTGAGCAAGTACACCTAAAACCCAAGCGGGCACCTATGGAGAAGCCCCTGACCCAACATATCGTACCGGGCCGCCAGCCCCTCAGCTTAAAGGAGTATGAGAAAGTGGGCGGCTACCAAGCGGTGCGCAAGATCCTGAAGGAAATGACACCCACCGAGGTGCAGGAACTGGTGAAGGCCTCGAACCTGAAAGGGCGTGGTGGAGCCGGTTTCAGCACGGGCCTGAAGTGGAGCTTTGTGCCGATGGGGCCGGACGCGGCACAACCTAAATACCTGGTAGCTAACGCCGACGAGATGGAACCCGGCACCTTCAAGGACCGTGTGCTGCTGGAGGGCAACCCGCATCAGCTCATCGAGGGTATGATCGTGGCCTCCTACGCCATACAGGCCAGCATCTCCTACGTCTTCCTGCGCTGGGCTTACAAACTGGCGGCCCACGAGGTAACCAAAGCCATGCAGGAAGCCTACGAAGCGGGCTACCTCGGCAAAAATATCCTCGGTTCCGGCTTTAACCTGGAGATGCACCTGCACACCGGCGTGGGGCGCTACATGTGCGGCGAGGAAACTGCGCTGCTCAACGCCCTCGAAGGCAAACGCGCCAACCCCAGGGCCAAGCCGCCTTTCCCGCAGGTGAGCGGTTTGTTTGGCAAGCCCACCATCGTGAACAACGTGGAGACCCTCTGCAACCTGCCGCACATCATCAACAACGGCGCGGAGTGGTTTAATGGGCTAAGCAAAAGTGCGGATGCGGGCACCAAGCTGTATGGCGTGAGTGGCCGTGTGAATACGCCGGGCTGCTGGGAATTGCCGATGGGCGTAACCATACGGGAGTTGCTGGAAGAACACGCAGGCGGCATGCAGGACGGCTACCTGTTCCGGGGGCTTCTGCCTGGCGGGGCCTCCACCGATTTCCTGGTGGAAGAGCACCTGGACGTGCCGATGGATTACGCCTCCATTCAGGCAGCGGGAAGCCGTTTGGGCACGGGCACCATGATCATCATGGACGACCAGACCTGCCCGGTGGGTTTTGTGCACAACCTGCAGCACTTCTTTGCCCAGGAGTCCTGCGGCTTCTGCACCCCTTGCCGCGAGGGCCTGCCGTGGGTAGAGAAAATATTATTGGCCATCGACCGCGGCGAGGGCAAACCCGAACACCTGACCACCCTCGATTTCCATACCAAATACCTTGGCCCCGGCAACACGTTTTGTGCCCTTGCCCCCGGTGCCATGGAACCCCTGCAGAGCGCTCTGAAATACTTCAGAGAGGATTTTGAACGACACATACACGAGCAACACTGTCCCTGGAGCAAAACCAAAGCATGGCAACCATCCATATAGATAACAAAACCTACGACGTGAAGGTAGGCAAGAACCTGCTGGAGGCCTGCCTCTCTCTCGGCCTCGACGTGCCCTATTTTTGCTATCACCCCGCCATGGGCTCCATTGGGGCCTGCCGCCAGTGTGCCGTGAAGGTATACCGCGACGAGAACGACACCAAGGGCAAGCTGTTCATGTCGTGCATGGAGCAGGTGCGCGAGGGTATGCGGGTGTCTATTGCCGACATGGAGGCCAGGGAATTCCGGGCACACATCATCGGTTGGCTCATGACCAACCACCCCCACGACTGCGCCGTGTGCGACGAGGGCGGCGCCTGCCATTTGCAGGACATGACCGTGATGACGGGCCACAACTACCGCCAATACCGCTTCGACAAGCGCACCTACGTCAACCAGTATCTTGGCCCTTTCCTCAACCACGAAATGAACCGCTGCATCCAGTGCTACCGCTGCGTGCGCTATTATAAAGACTATGCCGGCGGCAAGGACCTGGATGTGTTTGCCGCCCACAACCACCTGTACTTCGGCCGCGCCGAAGAAGGTGTGCTGGAAAGCGAGTTCAGCGGCAACCTGGCCGAGGTATGCCCAACAGGTGTGTTCACGGACAAAACCCTGAAACAGCACTATACCCGCAAATGGGACCTGACAATGGCGCCCTCGGTTTGCCACCACTGTAGCCTGGGCTGCAACACCATTGCCGGAGAGCGCTACGGCACCATCCGCAGCATCACCAACCGGTATAACGGTGAGGTGAACGGCTATTTTCTCTGCGACCGCGGTCGCTTTGGGTATGAGTTCGTGAACAGCGCGGGCCGGGTGCGGAAGCCGCTCGTGCGCAGCCAACTGCCGGAGGCCACCGATAAGTATACCGCCCTTAAAGCCGCGGCCTCCGCCATCAAAGCCGGGCGGGTGATTGGCATCGGGTCGCCGCGGGCTTCCCTGGAATCGAATTACGTGCTGAAGAAACTGGTGGGCGAGGATAATTTTCATCATGGCGTGGCCGACCTGGAGCACGACCTCGTAGACCTGGCCCTGCACATCCTACGCGATGGCGCTGTGCGAACCCCTTCTTTGCAGGAAGTGGAGCAGGCTGATGCCGTGTTTATACTGGGCGAAGACCTCACCAACACCGCCCCCATGCTGGCCCTCGCGGTACGGCAATCGGTACGGCAGCAGCCTGAGCTAGAGCAGGTTTCCAAAGCCAATATACCGGTATGGCAGGATGCCGCTGTGCGCTGCCTGGTGCAGCAGGAGAAAGGCCCACTTTTTATCGCGCATTATACCCCCACCAAACTCGACGAACTGGCCACCCATACCCATTTCGACTCACCGGACGACATTGCCCGGCTCGGCTTTGCCGTAGCCAACCTCATCCACCCAGACGCACCGGAGGTAAGGCAGATAAACGGGGAAGAACAGGAAATGGCGCAGCAGATAGCCGACGCGCTGATGAAGGCCAACAAGCCGCTCATCATCTCCGGCACGTCGTCTGGCAGCGAGCGGGTGCTGAAAGCCGCTGCCAACATTGCCCAGGCACTGGCCGCAAAAGAAAAGTCGGCAGGTATAAGCCTGGTGGTGCCGGAGTGCAACAGCATGGGGCTGGCGATGCTCGGAGGCCATAAACTGGAGTCGGCTTTTGACGCTGTGCTGAACGATTATGCCGACACTGTGATCATCCTGGAAAACGATTTATACCGCCGGGCAAATACGGCAGCCCTAACCCGGTTTTTTGAGAAGTGCGAGCAGGTCATTGTGCTGGACCACCTGCACAATGCCACCACCGAGCACGCGGACGTGCTGCTGGCAGCAGGCACTTTCTCGGAGGCAGACGGCACGCTGATCAACAACGAGGGGCGGGCACAGCGCTTCTTCCAGGTGCACGCCACACCCGACGAACTGCAGGAAAGCTGGCGCTGGCTCGCGGAACTGGGCACGATCATGAACGAGGAGGAAATCAGCAATTGGGTAGGGTATGATGATGTGCTGAAGGCCATGGCGAAGGAGATCCCGGAATTCCAACCCATCACCAAAGAGGCGCCTTCCTCCGATTTTCGTATTGCTGGCCAACGGATTCCGCGCGCGCCGCATCGCTTCAGCGGGCGCACCTCCATGAACGCGGGCTTTAACGTGAGCGAGCCCAAACCGCCCGTAGACCCTGATTCGCCGCTTTCCTATACCATGGAGGGCTACCGCGGGCAGCCGCCTTCCGCCATGATCCCGTTTTTCTGGGCACCCGGCTGGAACTCGGTGCAGTCCACGAACAAGTACCAGCAGGAAGTGGGCGGCCACCTGAAAGGCGGCGACCCCGGCGTGCGTTTGGTTGCGCCGTCTGGTACAGCCGCCTATTCCATCGCGGTGCCGCAGCGATTTATACCCCTGGAGGGCCATTTATACATGCTGCCGCTGCACCACACCTTCGGCTCCGAGGAACTCAGCAACCAGGCCGCCGGCATCATGCAGCGCATCCCGGAGCCATACGTGGCAATAAACTCCGCTGACGCCGTGCAGCTAAAACTCAGCGAGGGCCAACTGCTCAGCTTCTCCATTGAGGGGCAGGTTTACCAGTTGCCAGCGAAAATAAGTGAAACGATACCGAGCGGAACAGCCGGCATGCCCAACGGATTGCCGGGCGTGCCCTTTGCCGAGCTTCCCGCCTGGGCCATACTTAACCGAGACATCAAATGGAAACAGCAGCCCCAAACTACTTTCTAATCATCGGCGGTGTGCTCTTCGTCATGCTCAACGTGGCGGCGGCACTTATCTGGGTCGAGCGGCGCCTGCTGGCCCTGTTCCAGGACCGGTATGGCCCGAACCGTGCAGGCCCTTTTGGCCTGCTCATCGTGGCCGCCGACTCCATCAAGCTATTTTTCAAAGAGGACTGGATTCCGCCCTTCGCCGACAAGGCCGTGTATGTGCTGGCCCCGGCCATTGTGGTGGTCACGGTGCTGATGAGCTTTGTGGTGATACCGTTTGCGCCCGGCGTCGTTGTAGCCGACCTGAACATCGGGCTGTTGTTTTTCTTGGCCATGTCGTCTATGGGCGCTTATAGTATCATCCTCGGCGGTTGGGCCTCGAATAACAAGTACAGTTTGCTGGGTGCCATGCGTGGCGCGGCGCAGATGATCTCCTACGAAGTATTCATGGGCCTGTCGCTGATGGGCGTAGTCTTGCTTAGCGGCTCCTTTAACCTGCGGGAGATCGTGTTGGCGCAGGAAGGGCTCTGGTTTATCATTCCGCAGATCCTCGGTTTTATCATCTTCTTCATCGCGGGCATCGCCGAAACGCACCGTCTGCCCTTCGACATTCCGGAAGCGGAAAGTGAGCTGATTGCGGGCTTCCACTCGGAATACTCGGGCATGAAGTTCGGCATGTTCTTCATCGGTGAGTACATGGGCATCACGCTCATCTCCTGCATGATCGTGACGCTGTATTTCGGCGGTTGGCTCGGTCCGGATTTCCTTCCGCCGGTGGTATGGTTCATCCTGAAAACAGTGTTTTTCCTGATGATCTTCATCCTGCTCCGCGCCTCCATGCCCCGTCCACGGTATGACCAACTAATGGAGTTCGGCTGGAAAATCCTGCTGCCGCTGACGCTGGTGAATTTGATGGTGACGGCTGCGGTGGTGCTGTGGCTGGAGGGGTAAGGTGGGAATTTTGAATGAGTGCATGATTGAATGAGTGAATAAAGGCCCGATCGCTGGTGCGAGCTTGTAGCTCGTACCGCACATCAAATTGGTACGAGCTACAAGCTCGCACCAGCAAAAGGAATTTTGGAGAATCATTTTCCATTGCTTTCTCTTGCGGTGCTCGGGCATCGGACAAAAGTCTCTGTGAAAGGGATAGTATGATGAAGAATATGTATAAAGCTCCCTCCCCTGTTTTTAGGGGAGGGTTGGGGGGGAGAAATACTCAATACCTCTACAAGATAAAGGAACCCTAAAACGAAAGGAGCAGCTATGTTTAGTTTGTTGCGCAGTATGTGGCTCACGTTTCTGCACGCGTTTCATAAGCGGGAGACCATTCTATACCCCGAGGAAAAACCTTTCCTACCTACGCGCTGGCGTGGCCGGATTGTGCTGACGCGCGACCCGGACGGCGGCGAGCGCTGCGTGGCCTGCAACCTCTGCGCCGTGGCCTGCCCCGTCGACTGCATCGCGCTGCAAGCCACCGAGGACGAGACAGGTCGCCGCTACCCCGACTTCTTCCGGATAAACTTCTCGCGCTGCATCTTCTGCGGTTACTGCGAGGACGCCTGCCCGACCTACGCCATCCAGCTTATCCCTGACTTTGAGATGGGCGAGTATAACCGCCAGAACCTGGTGTATGAAAAGAAGGACCTACTTATCAACAGCGAGGGCAAGTACCCTGGATATAACTACTACAAAGTGGCCGGTATGGCCATTGGCGGCAAAGGAAAAGGCGAGGCCGAGAACGAGTCCCCGCCAGTAGACATCAAAAGCTTAATCCCCTAAGGCCTATGGAACTCACATTTTACATCGCCGCAGCGGTGGCCATACTCTCCACCATCATGGTCATCACGCGCTACAACATGATTCATGCGCTGCTCTACCTCGTGGTCTCTTTTATGGCTGTGTCCGTGGTGTTCTTCACGCTGGGCGCCCCGTTTATGGCCGCCCTGGAGATCATCATTTACGCCGGAGCCATCGTGGTGCTCATCATCTTCGTGATCATGATGCTGAACATGACCAAGGAGGATATACAGCGCGAAAAGGACTGGCTGAAGCCCTCTGTTTGGGTAGGTCCCGCCCTGCTGTCGGCGGTGCTGCTGGCTGAGCTGATTCACATTCTGACCACCTCGAACCCCGCACAGACAGAGGCCCTGGTGGCCGTGGATGCCAAGCTGGTGGGCCTGGCGCTGTTCGGGCCATACCTGCTGGGCGTGCAATTGTGCGGCATCCTGCTGATGGCCGGCATTGTGGGCGCTTACCATCTGGGCAGGCAGAAGAAGAAAGTCATTCACCGGTTCTTACAGGAAAGGAGCGCCGCCGCATGAGCACCGCATCCATGGAAGCCGCCCTCCTGCTGGCAGGCATACTTTTTATGCTGGGCCTGATCAGTGTGCTCATCCGCCGCAACATCATCTTCATGCTCATCTCGGTGGAGATCATGCTGAACGCCGCCGGGCTTGCCTTCATCGTGGCTGGCTCGCGCTGGGTGCAGCCCGACGGGCAAATCATGTTCATCTTCATCCTGACCATGGCCGCCGCCGAGGTGTCGGTGGGCCTGGCCCTCATCATGCAGATCTATCACCAACTCAAGACGCTCGACAGCGACGCGGCTAACTTTATGAAAGGATAACGCTATGGCAGATCTACTTTGGTTAATTCCCGCCCTCCCCTTTTTAGGCGCTGTGCTCCTAGTGCTTTTCGGTACGAGACTCCCGCGTACGGCGGCTGGTCTCATCGGGGTGGGCAGCGTGGGCATTTCAGCATTGGTCACAATTATTTTGGGGATGGATTTTCTGGCTACCCGACCGGCTTTTTACCAGCAGGAGGTATGGCAGTGGTTCAGTGTGGCGGGATTCAGTCCGTCTATTGGCTTTCACCTCGATGCGCTCTCGCTGGTATTCATTTTCGTGATCACCTTCGTGGGCTTTCTCATCCACCTCTACTCCACCGCCTACATGGCCGACGAGGAAGATTTCTCGCGCTTTTTCGCCTGTATGAATTTGTTTGTGGGCTCGATGCTGGTGCTCGTGATGGCCGATAACCTGCTGCTGTTATACCTCGGTTGGGAGGGCGTGGGCCTGTGCAGTTACCTGCTGATCGGGTTCTGGTATAAAGAGCCCGCCAACGGATATGCCGCCCGAAAAGCCTTCATCATCACCCGCGTCGGCGACACAGCAATGGCCATCGGGCTGTTCATGCTTTTCCAGCTTTTCGGCACGCTTAACATCCAAAGCATCCTTTCTGATGCACCACAGGTATGGCCGGTAGGTGCCGAAGGGGCTTTATTGGTAGCACTGCTTTTATTGGGTGGTGCCGTGGGCAAGTCGGGGCAATTGCCGCTGCAAACCTGGCTGCCCGACGCCATGGCCGGACCAACGCCTGTTTCGGCGCTCATCCATGCCGCCACCATGGTCACGGCCGGGGTATACCTGATCACACGCATGTTTGTCATTTTTGAGCTGGCCCCCGTGGCGCAATTAACCGTCGCTATCATTGGTGCTGTTACTCTGCTCATCGCGGGATTTTCAGCCCTCACCCAATATGACCTGAAGCGTGTGCTTGCCTACTCCACTATCAGCCAGATCGGGTATATGTTCCTGGCGCTGGGCGTGGGGGCCTGGTCGGCGGGCATCTTCCATTTCATGATCCATGCCTTCTTCAAGGCGCTGCTTTTTCTCTGTGCCGGGGCCATCATTCTGGCGCTGCACCACGAGCAGGACATGCGCAAAATGGGCGGCCTGCGCCACAAAATGCCCGTCGTGTTCTGGACCTTCCTGATTGGGGCGGCCTCGCTGGCGGCACTGCCGATCATCACCGCCGGTTTCTACAGCAAAGACCAGATTCTGTGGTATGCGCTGGCCGGGGAGAACGGCAATATCTGGCTCTATGCGGCCGGACTTGCAGGCGCCTTCCTCACCTCGATTTATACCTTCCGGATGGTGTTCCTCACGTTTTATGGCGAAAGTAAAACGCACCTAGAGCACCCGCCGGGCAAGCGCATCACCATACCCCTCATCATACTGGCTGTGCTGTCGCTGGTGGGTGGCTTTATCGAGTTGCCGCACAACTTCGGGCACGTCGTGCTGTTCTCCGACCTGCTGGCCCCGGTGCTGCCCGGCATCTCGGCCAATGAGGTGCTGGCCGCAAACGAGTGGCTGTTTCAGTTGCTGGCGGCGGTAGTTTCGTTGGGCGGCGTGTTGGTGGCATACCTCTTCTACCTCAAAAGCCCGCACCTGCTGCACAGCATCGAGCGCTCCGACACGGCCATGCGCCTGCACCGTTTCTGGTTCGCGGGCTGGGGCTTCGATGCGTTGTACGATAACCTGCTCGTGCGGCCTTATGTGTTTTTCTCCAACCTTAACAAGCGCGACATTATCGACAGCTTTTATACCGGCCTTGCCCGCATGGCCGAGGGCTTCCATGTGATATTCTCCCAAACCCAAAGCGGGATACTGCGCAACTACGTGATGGGCATAGTGGTGGGCGCGATCATGATTCTAACCATAAGTCTACTGCTATGATACTGCTCTGGATGATCGTGCTTTTGATGGGTGGCGGCTTGCTGGCGTGGCTCTCCAAGAAGGTGCACCCCATGCTGCCCCGCTGGATTGCCCTTTTCGCCCTCCTCAACGCTTTGTTAATCGCCGTCTGGATCTGGCTCACCACGCCAGCAGCCACGCTGGGCGCTTCGCCCTGGCTCATTCGCCTCGAAATCCCCTGGATTCCGCAGTGGGGCGTGGGCTTCTCGATGGCGCTGGACGGCTTGAGTCTGCTGATGCTCATGCTCACGTTCTTCCTGGGCATACTGGCGGTCCTTATTTCCTGGCGCGAGATCAACACCAAAACGGGCTTCTTTCACTTCAACTTATTGTGGGTGCTGGCCGGTATCACAGGCGTTTTCCTCACCATGGACCTGTTCCTGTTTTACTTTTTCTGGGAGGTGATGCTCATCCCGATGTACTTCCTGATCGGGGTATGGGGCCACGCCAACCGCAACTACGCCGCCTATAAGTTCTTCATCTTCACGCAGGCATCCGGGCTGCTGATGCTGCTGGCCATACTCGGTTTATACTTCATCCACGGCAGCCAGACCGGCACGTATACCTTCAACTATTTTGAGTTGCTGAACACGCCGTTGGCACCGTTGGCTGCACGCCTGCTGATGTTCGGCTTCCTGGCCGCTTTCCTGGTCAAGTTGCCCGTGGTGCCGTTCCATTCCTGGCTGCCCGACGCGCACTCCGAGGCTCCTACCGCAGGCAGTGTGATCCTGGCCGGGCTGTTGCTGAAGACCGGGGCCTATGGCCTGCTGCGTTTCGTGCTGCCTCTCTTTCCGATGGCTGCTGTGGAGTTTGCCCCTTGGGCGATGCTGCTCGGAGTGGTTGGCATTATCTACGGCGCGATTCTCGCGTTCTCCCAAACCGACCTGAAACGGCTCGTTGCCTATACCAGCGTGAGCCACATGGGCTTCGTGATTCTGGGCGTGTTTGCCTTTAACGAGTGGGCGCTGCAGGGCGTGGTGATGCAGATGATCGCACACGGACTCAGTACCGGCGCGCTCTTCATCATCGCCGGTTTCCTCTACGAGCGCCTCCATACCCGCGACATCCGGGAGATGGGCGGCTTCTGGGCGAAGGCTCCGAAGATGGGCGTCATCGCACTCATCTTCGTGATGGCCTCCCTCGGCCTGCCGGGCTTGGGCAACTTCATCGCCGAATTCCTGACGCTGGTGGGCTCCTGGCAAGCCAATAACTGGCTCACGGTGTTTGCCACCATCGGCCTCGTGCTGGCAACGGTATACTCGCTGCGCATCATGCAAAAAGTATTCTTCGAGCCCGCCCCCACCGACAGACCGCTTCCAGATTTAAATTCCCGTGAGATGCTAATCGCCATTCCGATGGTTGTCATGATTCTCTGGCTCGGCCTATACCCCCAACCCGTGTTGGATACCGCCCGCCCTGCCTTAATGAAGCAACTGGAGGCGTATGCGCCGCCGCCGGAACAGCCAATAGAGGTCGCTTTGAATGTGATGCCAGTGGATAGCAGTAATAGCCAAAAGTCCCCCTTGGGGGTAGGGGCCCTCTACAAAGAAGGGGGCAGGGGGATGAAAGGCCGTCAGAAATACCTAAACACTTATCCTCAAAATATATTGCTCACAGATGTAATCATCCCCCTTACCCCCTTCAAAGGGGGACAATAAACGCGGGACTTAAAAAAGTAAAAAACGAGTGAAGGAATAAGTGAGCCTCTGGCCCAGTCGAGTTAAAAACTCGACATCATTTATAGACACCCCGAAAGCATTCGGGGCGCCAGTAAAATAGAGAAAGAAACACCCTTACCCCCTTAAAGGGGGACAATAAAATGATCAGAAAACATAGCTGCCATGACCATGACCCAAAATGATTTTTTTCACCTGATGCCGCTGCTTATCCTGACCTTTGCGGCCCTGCTGATCATGCTCGTGATTGCGGCATGGCGCAATCACAAGATCATTTACGTCATCACGGCCATCTCTTTCGTGGCGGCTTTCCTGTCGTTGTTTGAGTTGCGGGACGTGGTGCCCTATACCATCGAGCCGCTGCTGGTGATCGATGGCTTTGCGGTGTTTTACATCGGCTTGATCCTGGCTACGTCGCTGCTCATTAGTATGCTCAGTTACGCCTATTTCGAGCAGCAGAAAGAGCAGAAAGAGGAATATTATATCCTCCTGATCCTGGCTACTTTGGGTGCCTGCGTGTTGGTCATTAGCAAGCATTTTGCCTCGCTTTTCCTAGGCCTTGAGGTGTTAACCGTGGCGCTGTATGCCCTGGTGTCTTACCTGCGGGTGCGGGAGCGGTCGGATGAGGCGGGCATCAAGTACCTTATCCTGGCGGCTTTCTCTTCTGCGTTCCTGCTGTTCGGTATGGCCCTGGTGTACTTCAGCACCGGCACCATGACCTTTGAGGGAATTGCCAATGCCATGGCAGCTTACCGGGAACTGCCCTTATTGCTGCTCACCGGATTCGGGATGATGATCATTGGCATCGGTTTTAAGTTGAGTGTGGTACCCTTCCATATGTGGACGCCCGATGTGTATGAGGGTGCGCCCGCGCCTGTATCGGCCTTTGTGGCCACGGTGTCGAAGGGCGGCGTGCTGGGCCTGCTGATGCGCTTTTTCATGGAGGTGGACGGATTCCGCTACCCTACCCTTGTGCTGATTTTTACCATTGTGGCCATTGCCTCGATGTTTGCCGGCAACCTGCTGGCCCTGATGCAAAAGAACGTGAAACGCATTCTGGCTTACTCCTCTATCTCCCATTTAGGCTACCTGTTGGTGGCATTTATGGCCGGAAACCAGATGGGCGTGGAGGCGGTTACATTCTACTTAGTAGCCTATTTCATCACCACCGTGGGTGCATTTGGCACCGTGGCGATGCTCTCCGGCGAGGCCCGCGACGCCGAGCAACTCACCGATTACCGCGGCCTGCTGTGGCGCCGCCCCTGGACGGCCACCGCCTTCACGGCCATGCTGCTCTCACTGGCGGGTATACCCCTCACGGCGGGCTTTGTGGGCAAGTTCTACATTCTGGCGGCAGGCGTGAACACGCAACTCTGGCTGCTAGTGGGTGCGCTTGTCCTCAACAGCGTCATCGGCTTATACTATTACATTAAAATTATTGCCGTGATGTTTCAGCAACCCGAAGTGGGCGAGGAACCGCGCGAGCGGCTGCGGCCCTCCATACTGCTGGCCAGTGTCGGCACGCTTTCGGTGCTGGTGCTGCTGCTGCTTGGCATCGGCGTATACCCCACTGCCCTCGTCACCCTGATCAGCAACATGCTGGACACCTTCCATGTGGTGGCGGTGCGCTGATACGACAAAAACAAAAAAGCCAGCCCTGCCCATGAGGCAAGACTGGCTTTTGATCAAAGTAAATCCGGTTTAGTTAGCAGACGGCACCCGGATGCCCAGCGTCAGCATAAACACAGAGTGGCGCGCATTTGACAGGTCGCCGTCAAAGTAGTTTTTGTCATCCACAAAGTCGGTCAGGGCACCGTTATAGCGCAGCCCCAGGCTGATGCCGTTCTTGGAAGTGAAGCCGAAGCCAGCCGCGTAGCCAATCTCAAACTCCGACAGGCCGTCTTTGCTCTTGCTTTCGCTGGAGCTGTCGATTTCATTTCCGCTGCCATCATACAGGCGGGTTTCGTTGTTCACGTTCAGCAGGTAGCTCAACTGCGGGCCAAACTCAAAGTATACCGGACCGGCATTCACGTTCGCCAGGATCGGCAGGTCGAGGTAGTTGTAGCTTACGCTTCCCTCTCTTCTCCGTTTCTGCAACAGCAGGTTTGTATACTCCTCGCCGCTGCTTTTAAAGCCTTTTCTGGAGTAGAGCAGTTCCGGCTGAATCGACACAAAGTCGCTCACGATCGGGAAGTTCAGGGTAATACCGCCATGAAAAGACACCTTGTTCTCGAACATCTCCTCATCGCGCAGGTCACCTGACAGGTTCGACAGGTTGGCGCCTCCTCTGATGCCGAAGGTGGCCTGTGCCTGTGCGGCTGTGAAAGAACCCACTAACAGGGCAATCGCAAAGAATAACTTCTTCATAATAAAGGTATTTGGTGTAACGCGTTTAGAACGGCAAAAATACGACCATTCTTGCCTATCCGGATTTGGGCAAAACCGCTATGCCATCCCCCTCTCCCAGCGCCTCCCGCACACCACACTGTATATCAGTTTATTATATATGAAAACGCTTCGGCGCTTTTTTATACCTCCGAGCAAAATTCTTTGAAAACAGCAATTTATTATTCCCTTACTCAAGTACCGGCGGTATGGCAGTGGGGCCAGCCAGGGAGCAGGCGTGTCAGGGACGTATTTTTTTATGCCGGGCGGCTTTGTAACTTACGGCTTCATCTGTAGCACCCTAACCTTACCTTCTGATGGTTTTAAATTACCTGTGGGCAGCTTTCTTCCTGATCGCTTTCTGCATCGCCCTTTTTCAGCTCATCTTTTTCGGAGACATCGAAATTTTCCAGAAGCTGGTCGCCAGTACCTTCGACAACGCCAAGCTGGGCTTCGAGATCTCCTTGGGTCTGACAGGGGTGATGACACTTTGGCTGGGGCTCATGAAAGTGGGGGAACGCGGGGGCATCATCGCTATTTTTGCCCGGATGGTGGGGCCGTTCTTTAACCGGCTTTTCCCTGAGCTTCCCAAAAACCACCCCGTGTTTGGCTCTATCCTGATGAATTTCTCGGCCAACATGCTGGGCCTCGACAATGCCGCCACCCCCCTTGGCCTCAAGGCCATGAAGGAGATGCAGGAGCTGAACCCTGACAAGGACACGGCCTCTAACGCGCAGATCATGTTCCTGGTGCTCAACACCTCCGGCCTCACGCTCATCCCGATCAGCATCATGGTGTTCCGGGCGCAGCTGGGCGCCGCCGACCCTTCTGATATCTTTATACCCATCCTGCTGGCCACTTTTTTCTCCACCATGGTGGGCCTTATTGCGGTGGCCTTATACCAGCGCCTCAACCTCTTCAACCCCGTCATTCTGGCTTACCTGGGTACGCTGTCGCTGCTGATCGGGGGGCTGATCTATTACTTCAGTACCATATCGCAGGAGCAGATCGGCATCATCTCTACGGTGGCCAGCAACGTGATTCTGTTTTCCATCATCATCGCCTTCATCTCCCTGGCCCTCATCCGGAAGGTGAACGTGTATGAGGCCTTTATTGAGGGCGCTAAGGAAGGCTTTTCTGTGGCCATTACCATCATTCCCTACCTTGTGGCCATACTGGTCGCCATCGGGGTGTTCCGGGTTTCCGGTGCCCTGGATATACTGGTGGGCAGACTGGGCTATCTGTTTGGTGTGATGGGCTTGAACACGGACTTTGTGCCGGCCCTGCCTGTTGCTTTCATGAAGCCCCTGAGCGGCAGCGGCGCACGCGGCATGATGGTGGAGGCGATGAACACCTATGGTGTGGACTCTTTTGTCGGGAAGCTGGCCTCCACTATCCAGGGCTCCACCGAAACGACTTTCTACGTTCTGGCCGTGTACTTTGGCTCTGTGGGCGTGCGCAGAACCCGCTATGCCCTTACCTGTGGCCTGATTGCGGACCTGGCAGGCATCATTGCCGCCATCACCATCGCATACCTGTTCTTCCATTAAACCAAGCGGGGTATGGGCGATACTAAATCACCCATACCCCGTTGGCACCTGCGCTTACTCCCATACCTATCCTGCCGCCATCTGCATCAGCAAGCCACAAATATAGGCGGCATACGTACCGATGGCATACCCGAAAATTGCCAGTAGCACCCCTACCGGCGCCAGGGCTGGGTGGAAGGCGCTGGCAATAATAGGTGCTGAGGCGGCACCACCGACGTTGGCCTCGCTGCCCACCGCCAGGAAGAAGAATGGCGCCTTGATGAGCTTCCCGACAATCACCAGCAGCAGCAGGTGAATCAGGATCCAGATGAAGCCCACCAGAAACAGACCGGGCTGACTCACGATAGCGCCGATCTGCATCTGCATCCCGATAGTGGCCACGAGCAGGTATAAAAACACCGAGCCGATGCGCGAAGCCCCCACGCCCTCCAGCTGGCGTGCCCGTGTAAAGGACAGGCCCATACCGAATGCGGTGGCAATAACCACGAGCCAGAAGAACCCGGAAGTAAGGCTGAATTTATCCAGGTAAGGAGCGTTTTCAGAGATCCAGGGGGCGATGATGTCGGCGAAGAAGTGCGAGATGCCCGTGATACCCAGTCCTACACCCACCACCATAAAGGTATCGGCCACGGTGGGGATGCGCATGATGCTGAGGCGGTACTTCTCCACCTTCTCCTTCAGTTCGTTCACGGCGGAGCTGTCAGCATCGAAGAACTTGTCCACTTTGTCGGAGATGCCCGCGCCATACAGCAGCACGGCCAGCCATACGTTGCCCACAATCACATCCACCGCGATCATGGCAGAGAAAAGGTCAGGGTCTGGCTGGAACACCTCGAACATGGCCAACTGGTTGGCGCCGCCGCCTATCCAGCTGCCCGCTATCGTCGAGAGTCCGCGCCATACCGCCATCGGACCCGCCCCCCCCACCAGGTCAGGGGCAAAACTAGACACGATCAGGATGGCCAGCGGACCGCCGATCAGGATGCCCACGGTGCCGGTGATGAACATCAGGCCGGCCTTGTGGCGCAGTTTCCAAATCTCCTTCAGGTCGAGGCTGACAGTGAAAAGCACCAAGCTAGCCGGCAGCAAGTAGCGGGATGCCACATGGTATAAACCGGAATGCTCGCCCGAAATCACGCCGAAGGTGTTCAGCAAACTCGGCAGCAGGTAACACAGCAGCACCGAGGGCACCACCCCGTAAAATTTCCGGAAAAAGGGATGCTGGCTGGAGGAGGTCTTGAATACAAAGGCCAGGATCAGCACCAGGATGCCCAGCACGACGGCATCGTTGGTAATTAAAGCAGGATTGGCAGCGGCTTGCTCCATAAATGTGGTAGTGAGGTTAGGGTTTGGTACGAACTACTAAGAAAGTGATTTTTATTGGCTCCAGGGCCATATCCGCTCTATTCAGTTAAAACCAAGCAGCAAACCCTGTATTTGCTCCAACCTAACCCCCCTTTTCTAAACTCCAATCTTCAGTGTTTTTATTATCCGATGCGGGTCTCCGCTCAGCTATGGTAGGCACCAGTCATATTGCCCGACTTCTATTTACAACTTATTGATTGTCAGTTTAAAAACTTAATTATTCCATACCCCATCACCCTTCCGCACACGTACTAATAGAGTTATTAATATTTTATCAAACCAACAAATTTTCTGACTATGAAGACGAACCATAAACCAAATGTATTTTGGATGATCGTGTTGCTTGGGGGCTTTCTGGCTTTCAGCGGCTGTGATGACGATGATGACGACGACGATGACGGAACCCCTAACCTGGTTGCACTGCAACAGGTTAACCTTACCGGTGCCCAGGAAACCCCACCTGTTACCACCTCGGCCACCGGCACCTTCTCCGGCACTTATAACGATGATACCAATGTCCTGTCTTATACCATCACGTTCCAGGGCCTGACGCCAACGGCAATGCACTTCCATAAGGGGGCAGTTGGCGTGGCAGGTGGTGTGGAAATACCAATCGGTACAGCTCCGTACACCAGCCCGATACAGGGCCAGACACCTGCCCTGACTGCTGCCCAGGAGGCTGACTTGTTGAACGGACTGTGGTACGTAAACATACATACCACCGCCAACCCAGGGGGCGAACTTCGGGGCCAGGTGCTGAAGCAATAATTTCCAGTCAAACAAAAATCGGCCTTGCCCTCACTATAACAATCTAGTGAGAGCAAGGCCGCCTTGTTTTAGGTAACTCAGGAGTACTTAGTACGCCGCTACAGCAGATGCCTGTACCTGGCGCTCCAAGTCTTCAAACTCCTTGGCATCGTAATCTTCCATTTCCAGTAGCAGGTTGGCCACCATGGCGGTCCAGCCGGTTTGGTGCGAGGCACCCAGCCCCTGGCCGGTATCGCCGTGGAAAAACTCATAGAAAAGGTGATGGTTCCGGAAGTGCTCGTCCTCGGCGTAAGGCGCATGGTCAGAATGATATTGGTACTTCCCATTCTCGTCGCGCCCGAAAATGCGGAGTAGCCGCTTGGTCAACTCATTTGCAATCTCCTTCAGGTTTAGCTTATTGCCAGAACCCGTCGGGAAATCAAACCGATAGTCGTCGCCAAAATACTTGTGGTACTTGCGCAGCGACTGGATGATCAGGTAGTTAAGCGGGAACCAGATAGGGCCGCGCCAGTTAGAGTTGCCGCCAAACATAGGGCTGGAGCTTTCGCCCGGCTCGTACTGGATGGTATGGTGGCTGCCGTTATGCCCGAACTGAAACGGATTTTCCTCGTGGAACTTCGAAAGCGAGCGGATACCAAAATCCGACAGGAACTCATTCTCATCTAACATGCGGCGCAGTAAGTGGTCGAGGCGGTAGCCGCGCATGATTGAGAACAGGTAGTTGCCGTCTTTGCTTTTCTCCTCGATATCCGAAATCAGCTGCCCAATCTCAGGCCGTGTGCGGATAATACTCACTGCCCGAAGCTTAAACTCCAGCATCTTATCAAACAAGCTACTGTCAATCACCTCTACGGCCAGCAGCGGAATAATGCCCACCAACGACCGCACCCGCAGCCGCTCGTTGGTGCCGCCCTCAAACTGCACCACATCATAATAAAACTTCTCGTCGTCGTCCCACAGCGGAATATCGGTCTTACCGATCTGGTGCATGGCCTTGGCGATGTTCAGGAAGTGGCGGAAGAACTTCGCCGCCGATTCCTCATACGACTTGTTGTGCTGGGCCAGCTCCAGAGACATGCGCAGCATGTTCAGCGAGTACATGGCCATCCAACTGGTGGCGTCGGCCTGCTGTAGCTTTTTAATACCCGGAGGCAAATGGCTTCGGTCAAAAACCCCGATGTTATCCAACCCCAGGAAGCCACCCTCAAACAGGTCCGTTCCGTTCACGTCCTTCTGGTTTACCCACCAGGTAAAGTTCATGAGCAGCTTTTGGAAAGCCCGCTCCAGAAAGTCATAATCCGGCACGCCGGTCTTGGCTTTATCGGTTTCGTATACCTGCCATACCCCCCAGGCGTGTACCGGCGGGTTCACATCGCTGAAGTTCCACTCGTAAGCCGGAATCTGCCCGTTCGGGTGCATGTAATACTCGCGCAGCATAAGCTGCATCTGGTGTTTGGCAAAATCAGGGTCTACGTGCACAAACGTGGTGGCATGGAACGCCAGGTCCCAGGCAGCAAACCAGGGATATTCCCACTTGTCGGGCATCGAGATGATGTGCCGACACGTCAGGTGCTGCCAATTGAGGTTGCGCTTCAGGTGGCGGAAAGGCGCCTCTTCCTGTGTCTCCCCATAATGCCACTTGTACATGTCCAGGTAATAGAACTGCTTCGTCCAGAGCATGCCGGAAAAGGCGCTGCGGGCCAGCTGGTTGTGCGTTTTAGAAAGCCGGGCTGGCAAAAGCTGTTTGTAGTATTCGTCTGCTTCTACCTTCCGCAGGTCAAAAACAGTGTCGAAGTCAGACCAGGGGTTCTCTAGTTTCTTTTTGCTCAGGCGCACCTTAAACGTGGCGGACTCACCGGCCGGAATGCTCTCTTTATACCAGATAGCCACTTTCGTCCCCTGCTTCTCTGGGTTCACGGTGTCCTGGTGATGGATCACGTGGTTATTAATGCCATCCTTCACATAAGGGAATTCGTTGTCGCGGTGGTGCACACGCTGGTTATTCGTTTCGTTGTCGCAAAACAACTGCTGGCCATCCTGGTGATACAGGTAAAACCTCCCGTTTCGGTCGGAACTGGTCCGGATGCAATTGTCGGCAGGTGCCGTCATGTTCGGCTTGGTGTAGCGCGTGTTGTGCTTCCAGTAATTCCGGAACCATAGGTGCGGCAGCACATGGATGGTAGCCTCTTCCGGTCCGCGGTTATACACGGTCACCTTCAGCAGGATGTCGTTGGGCTCGGCCTTGGCACTCTCAATGTAAATGTCAAAGTAGCGATTCTCCCGGAAAGCCTCAGTATCCAGCAACTCAAATTCAGGTTGGTGGCGGCCGCGGCGGTTCTTCTCAACAATCTCCTGGTAAGGGAAGGCCGTTTGCGGGTATTTGTACAGGAACCTGGTGTACGAGTGCGTTGGCGTGGCATCCAGGTGGTAATAGAGCTCCTTCACGTCCTCGCCGTGGTTGCCCTGTCCGTTCGTGAGTCCGAACAAGCGCTCCTTCAGGATGTCGTCTTGCCCGTTCCAGAAAGCAGGTGCCAGGCAAAGAATCTGCTGGTTGTCGCAGATGCCGGCAATGCCCTCATCGCCCCAGCGGTAGGCATTACTTTGCGCCATATCATGCGAGATAAAACTCCAGGCTTCACCGTCCGGGCTATAGTCTTCCCGCACGGTGCCCCACTGGCGGTCCGAAAGATAGGTGCCCCACTTCTTCCAGTTTCTGTTGCTTGTAGAGAGCGCTAAGCGTTCTTCTTCAATTGAGGTGTGATTATGATTAGTATGCATTTTAAAAGCTTTGTAGTGAGGCGCCAGCGCTTGTCTGACACCTTAGGATGCAAAATCCTTTGGTGCGAAGTTTATGCCAGATATGGCATCCCCTTAACCTTCGGTTCAAAAGATAATGATTAAGAAAGCAGGTATGATCTTATGCCTGCTAAAGTGAGGAGTGGCGTGGGAAGCTTATCTACCTTAAACGGTAGCAGCAACTTATCAAAGCAATACATACTGCTGTCACGGCTAAACAAGTCATTGCCGCCCGCAACGTGTGCTGTCATCCATGTTACGTTTTTGCTAGTACAAGTATACCCAAGCCGTATCCTCCTGTTTAAAATGAGTTATTTTATAAAAAAATATATTTCAATGATTTATTGCCAGACCAACAATTACTTACATAATTTTTAAAAAATTGTTTTATAAAATTATATTTTAACAAAATTATAAATCAAAATCGATCATTTTGCTTATTAAAACCCTGTTGCACAATGCAAAACGTGTCGTCATGAGTCCTCCAATGTACTGCAAAAAATTGTATTATACTCTATCTATGGTGTGAACATTTTTTACAATCCTGGATTCCCGCACAGGCTGCGGCTTCAGGCTGTTTTTAAGGAAATTATTTTTTAGCGCCTGTCTGTAAACCTGAGAGGTCCTGCTGCATTGGGCAACAGGACCTCTCAGGTTTAAGTAGATTTTCGCACGAAAGTTTTAGTTGATGCATTGGCTGGGAGATCCCCTTGTCGTCGTATTCCCATACAGAGAACAACGCATCCCGGTTTATTTGGGCCGATCAGCGCTACTGTGTAACAACGGAGCGCACAATACGCCCTTCCGTGTCGCTGGCTTTGGCAAGAAGTTGCTGCCCATTTGCGTTTAGCACCATGACCGAAAAACTGGCAAACACCTCGCTGTCGGTGAAGGTGCAGTGCCCGTAGCGGTTGATCGGGAAAGCGGTGAAGTACTGGCTCTTGCCCTTTAGCAACACCTTGCCCCGGTAAATGGGTTGGTTCCAGAACAAAGCGATCGGGTCGCGGGTGGTGTGCATGCTTACCAGGGGGCGGGCCAGTTCGCCGCTTGTCTCGTAGTTCTCCCGGATGTTTTGGAGGGCCCTTCTATCGCCGGAAAAGCGCTGCACCCTGACATTCAGTTTATAGTCTTCCCGGAAGCTGCCGGTGCCGAAGTATACCTGCTTGCTGTTGTCGAATGGGTTTCCGCCAAACACCTGTTTAGCATTTTCGGTATACAGCACATCGTAAGTCAGCACCCCAATCACGGTTTCCCCAACAGTGCTCAGGTCATTGGGGTCAAAGGGGGCCATCGAGGTTCGGAGCAGTTTTTCGGTGGCCGCAGGGTTTTGCTGGATGGCCTGCAGCACAAGCGGCACATATTTCCCCTCCCAATTCAACTGAAGTTCCAGTGGGATATCAATGGCATTGCCCGGCAACACACCCGGAAAAAAGTAATCAAACAGTACCCGGAAATTGCCATAGTAGTTGATCTGCCCCTGAAAATAGCCGCATGGCCCGCACAGCGTTAGACCAGCATCGAACAAGCTCGGGTAACGCTCCATCCCGAGGGTTGTAATCACCCCTCCCTGCGAGCCGCCCGTCAGGTACACACGCTCCGGCATTCCGTGCCGTTCTATGAACAGCGCACGCAGCGCCACCATGTCTTGCAGCCCGCTCAGAATGGCAATGCCGTTCTGCTTGAAGCTGGTGGTGGCAAAGGCATACCCCAGACTTGTGAAAAGTGGCATGTACTTCGCCGCCTCATCCGGCAGGCTCAGGGGCACAAACGCCGGCACATAGCCATGGGCATACAGAATGAGTTCACCGTTCCAGTGTTCGGGCACCACTATCTGGATAATTTCCCCGGAAGGCAACACTTCCATGGTCCGGGTAACGCGGGTGGTTTCCCCGTCAACTGTTGTTATAACCTGCACATCCTGCACTGCGCCGCGCTTGTTTTCACTTATGTTGCGGCCGGGCTCCACGTCTGTCAGCTGCTCGCATTGGGTAAGCAGCAGCAGCAGGCACAGCAAACCCAGGTGTCTGCCAGCATTGCGCCAGATTTGTGTATAGGTAAAAACGGTCAGGCACTGCAGCCGCTCGTTCACTGCTTGTTGCCATTTTTTGACTTCACGGCCAGCTATCGCCTGGGGAGTAAATAGATTCTTCATAAGTATTCACGCTATATGGTCATCAAATAAATAAAGTCTCAACAAGAGTGCTGCAGCAGGCAGCATGAAAGGCAGGGCGGCAAAAAGGGCACGTGGGTGACGCAGCAGGTAGTTTGATGGTTCTGGTTTACCTGTATACGGACGATAATAAGATTAATCAAATTAAAAACAGGTTTTTAAGGTCATCTTACCAGGTTTATGTGACTGCTTTGTGTAAAAGGTGCGCGATGATGTTTGCCGGCGACACCTTTTCCTTTTTCTTGACTTGTGAGCGTTTTGTAGGAATCCGATGCCCACGAAAAGCTATAAATACAAACAAAAATACCTTTCATAATACAACAATAGCTTTGGTTAGCAGTATAAAACCATACGCTCCCATCATTGATTCGTGCTTTTGCCTACCCATACCACCCTTGGCTCCTGTCCTGAAGCTATCGACAGACGCACCACCATAAAACATCATCCACGAAAACAAGCCTTGCCTTATGCCTCAAGTTAAATTTGGCCGAAAAGATGAACCGGCCGTTACCTTCGAAAAAAGCAATGACCTGATTGCCGTGCGCACCCGGTCTACACGGTCGCTGCTGGGCGGCCCGGTCCTGACGCCTGCCTCCAAAGCCGTGGAAGACAGCCAACTTATCATGACCTTTCCGGAAGCAGGCGTGGAGGTATACAAAGTCCTGCCCAGCGGCCTGGAGGCAAGGTCGGTGCAGGAAAGGAAAGATACGCTCCGGATGCAGACTGATGTGCGCTTTGCCGGAGGAGTGCTGGTAGATGAGCAGTCCAGGGAGCCGGTGATCTATACCGAAAACCTGTTTGTGAAGTTTGTAGACGAAGCCGACCCGGAACACTGCCGGGAGGTGATCCGTGAAGCTGGCCTGTCCATCAAACAGGAGGTGGACTATGCCACCAACGCTTTTTTTGTGGCGGCTCCGGAAGGCAGCGGTACGCAGGTATTTGACCTGGCGCTGGCCCTGCTAGATCGGGAGGACGTGGAGTATTGCCATCCGGAGATCCTGCGGCAGCGGAATTTCAGGGAGGTTTTCCCGCCGCAGTGGCACCTGCACACCACCACGGTCAGCAATGTGCTGGTAAACGCAAGCGCAAACGTGGCTGCCGCCCTTCAGACCACCAAAGGCCAGGGCATGACCATTGCGGTGATAGATGATGGCATAGACATTGACCATCCCGAATTTGCCAGTGCGGGTAAAGTGGTCGCCCCGCGCGATGCCACTATAGGTAATTCCGACCCACGCCCCAAAGACTCTTACCCGCAGTACCCCGATAACCATGGCACTGCCTGCGCCGGGGTAGCCTGTGCCGATGGCCGCGTGGGTGCCTCCGGTGTCGCGCCCGAAGCAAAGCTCCTGCCCATCAGGTTAGTGTCGGGACTCGGTTCACAGCAGGAAGCCAGCGCCTTCCGATGGGCCGCCGACCATGGGGCTGATGTGATCTCGTGCAGTTGGGGGCCACCCGATGGGGCCTGGTATAACCCCGATGACCCGCGCCACAACCAAACGGTGCCTATCCCGGCCAGCACCCGCCTTGCCATCGACTACGCCACCACACAGGGCCGCAACGGAAAAGGCTGCGTGGTGCTGTTTGCCGCCGGTAACGGCAACGAGAGCGTTGATAACGACGGCTACGCCAGCTACGAGCGTGTGATTGCGGTGGCCGCCTGCAACGACCGGGGCACGCGCAGCGTGTACAGCGACTTTGGCAACGCGGTTTGGTGCGCCTTCCCGAGCAGCGATTTCGGCTATGCCCCCTACAACCACCCCGATGCCCTGACCACCGGCATCTGGACCACCGACCGGACGGGCACAGCAGGGTATAACAACGGACGGCCACAGTTAGGCGATGTCGCCGGGAACTATACCAATAGCTTTGGGGGAACCTCCAGCTCTTGCCCGGGGGCAGCAGGCGTGGCAGCCCTCATCCTGGCAGAGAACCCGGACCTGCGCTGGCAAGAAGTACGGGACATCATGCGCCAGTGCTGCGACAAGATCGACCCGCATGGCGGCGGGTATAACGAGGAAGGCTGGAGCAAGTTCTATGGGTATGGCCGCCTGAATGCCGCTGCCGCCGTGCGCCTGGCCAAGCCTGCGCCTACCAACAAGGTAAGCGTGGTGCGCACCTTTAACCGGCGCCTGCCAGACCTGCATACCGTGCGGGTGGCAGTAGAGGTCGGGGAAACAGACCTGGTGGACGACCTGACCGTGCAGGTAGACATCCGGCATACCTATATCGGCGATTTGGTGGTGACGCTCATTCCCCCTACCGGCAGCAGCGTGGTGCTGCACAACCGGAGCGGGGGCTCCACGAATAACCTGAACAAGGTATTCGATGCGATGACCACGCCGGACCTGACCCGTTTCCGGGGCAAGAGCGCCAAAGGCACCTGGACGCTGAAGATAGAGGACAAAGCCGCCCGGGACACAGGCCGCTTGGTGCGTTACGGCCTGGAACTCACCCTCAGCCCGGAACCTTTGAACCGAAACAGCTCACCAGCAATCGAAAAACTAAGCCAGGTAAAGGCAGGCAACACCCGGAAAAAAGCAAAAAGCAGCAGTGCTTAACTGCTGCTGTCATATGTATGGATAAAGCGGGAAATTAAAGGAGATCGGATGAACTATCTGCGGTGACTGGAATCCCGGACAATCAGCTGGGTGGGCAGCATAACAGACTGGCTAGCGGCTGTTTTCTGGTTATCTGCTTTCAGCAGGTCCAGCATGATGCTGATGGTATGGTTTGCTATCTCGTCTGTTGGTTGTGCCACAGCCGTGATGGATGGTTTGTGCAGCTTGAAAACATCGTTGTCGTCGTAAGATACCATGCCCATGCGCGACGGAATCTCCAGGCCAAGCGACTCAATGGCCTCCAGCCCCCGCACCCCTAGGTAGTTCGTGGCAAAGAAAACGGCATCTACAGCGGGATGCGCCTCCAGGTAGTCACGCACCTGCCGCACGATCGCATCCGCCTCGTTCCCGAACGGGATTTCCAGCACCATCGGCTCAAAGCCATAGCTATTGGCGGCTTTCTGGTAACCTTCCAGGCGCAGCTGCATCTGGGTTTGCGTGGAATCTGTGGTGATGTAGGCGATTTTCTTAAACCCTTGCTCATACAAATGGCAAGTGGCGTCATACGCCCCGGTTAAGTTATCCACTACGACCGTATTGGTATCAAGGCCCGCAATGGTTCGGTCAACCAGCACCACGGGCAGCCCCTCGCTCATCAGTTTCTGTACCTCCTCTTCTATACCCGAAGGCGGCGTGATAATATAGCCATCCAGCAGTTTCCCTTTGAACATACTGATCAGGTCCCTGGTTTTTTCGGCGTTATCTTCGGTGCTGCAGTAAATGATTTTATACCCCTCGCTATAGGCCTTTTCCTCAATCTTGCGGGCAATGCTCGCAAAGAAGGGGTTCGAGATATCCTCCACCATCAACCCGATGGTATTCGTCTTGCCGGTACGCAGGCTTTGCGCCAGTTGGTTGGGCCTATAGTCTACCTCCTCTACCAACTTCAGCACCTTGGCGGTCAGGCTGTCGCTGATGCGTTTCTCCTTTGCCTTTCCATTCAGAATAAAGGAAACAGTAGTGATAGAGATATTAAGCTCTTTGGCAATATCGCTTATAAGGATTTTCTTTTTCATCTGGGACAACTTCGGCGGCAATGCTGTAAATATAACCAAATAAAAGAAAAGCCCCTAGCGGCAGGCACGCCTGGGCAGGCCACGACAGGTGCCCGCCAGCGTAAAACCAGCTCTCCCGGTTTGTCTAAACGAAACACCCAAAGATGGCTATTCCTTGATCAGAAAGAGGATAGTTACCTGCTTTCCTTTACCAGGCGCAGGGCCTCTTCGGCGGCCTCCTGCAAACGGCCGTACTGCTGCTGCTCTAACACCTCTTTGCTGATAAGCTTGCTGCCCATGCCCACCGCGCATACCCCTGCCTTAAACCAGGTGCTGATGTTGGCTTTCTCCAGCTCCACGCCGCCGGTTGGTATAAACAGCTGCCCCGCAAAGAGCTCTTTGATAGACGACATGAAAGCCGGCCCCAGTATGTTAGCCGGAAACAGCTTGATGAGCGCTGCCTCGGCCTGTTGTGCGGTATGAATCTCCGTGGGGGTAAAGCAGCCTGGTATCCATAGCAGCCCGGCCTCGTGCACGGCATTTCCTACCGCTGTATCCACCACCGGACAAACGAGGTAGTCGGCTCCGGCTTTGATGAAAGCATCTGCCTGCGCAGTGGTCTTGATGGTGCCGATGCCCAGGTGCAGGTCCGGGTACTGCTGGCTCAGCTCCTTTTTCAGGTAAGTGAAATTCTCCAGAGCGGCCGGGCCGCGGTTGGTGTACTCCAGCGTCCGGATGCCGGCTTTGTAGAGCGCGCGGACAATCTCCAGGCTCACTTCCGGGTCTTCGTAGAAAAAAAGCGGCAACAGGCCCTGCTGCACGATGGCTTGCAAGGCGGTTTCTTTAGTTGGCATATGTATGGATGGTTTCGTGTATCTCGGCTACCGTAGAGGTGGTGGCGTCGCTGGGTATAAACAGTTTTTTAAAGGCTGCGGCGGTGGCAAACGCCAATGTGTCGGCGGGCGGCAACTGGTTGTAGAAGCCATAAATCAGGCCCGCCATAAAGCAGTCGCCGCTGCCTACCTTGTCCAATATCTTGTCGGCCACGTACTCCTGCGACACGATAAGCCGGCCCTCGGTGTAGAGTGCGGTATAGTAGCGGATGCCCTCCGTGCCGTAATCGAAGCGGAACGTGTTGGCCACAATGCTGCAGTTCGGGAATTGGTTGATGATGGCCTCGGAGGTGATCTGGGCGTGCTGCAGCAGGCTTTCCTTGCTGCGGTCGGCTATCAGCCCCTCGTCTAGGGGTGTGCCCAGCATTTGGCTGGCTGCCCAGATGTTGCCCATAATCAGGTTGCACTGCTGCGCGAGCTGCGGCATGATGTCCACAGGGTCTTTCCCGTACTTCCAGAGCTTGGCGCGGTAGTTCAGGTCCAGCGACACGAACACGTTTCGCCGCCGCGCCTCCTCCAGTGCCTCTGCGCAAACGTCGGCCACACTTTGTGTGATGGCCGGGCAGATGGCGCTGAAATGGAACCAGCTAACGCCCTCGAACACCTGCGCCCAGTCGATGGTGCCTGGCTGCAGCGTAGCAAACGAGGAGCCGGCACGGTCATAGATCACCCCCGTGTTTTTCAGGTCTTTGCCCTTGGGCAGGTAGTAGAGGCCCAGCCGCTCCCCCTGCTTCACGATAGGCGCTGTGCCAACCTGTCGGCTTTGCAGGTAACCAATCAGCTGCTCGGAGAGGAAGTTGTCGGGCACGGCAGTAAAATAAGCCGAAGGCACTTGCCATAGTGCCAGCGCCGTGGCCACGTTGGCCTCAGCCCCGCCCACATAAAAAGGCAGGCTGTTGTGCTGTAACCACTGGCCGCCTTCGTCGGGGCATATCCTTAATAAAAGCTCACCGAAAGAGAGTACTTTGCCCATATGTTTTTAATTTTTGATGCCTTAAATTAATAAATTTATCCTGAGTTATCCCTGCTCGCTTTTATACCCTTCGCCTCTACTTCAAAATCCGCAACAGAAATACACCTCTAAAACCCCAAATAGCGGGATAGCCGCTGAGCAGGATGCTGGGTCAAAGAAGCATAACCTCAGGAGTGTTGTTTATACTAACTGCAGCGCAGTTACCATTCGGAACGGGCACCTGTGCGATTGACGTTCACTAATTTTTATCCAGAAAGCGGTACAACTCGGAGGCGGCCAGCAGGAAAGCGCCTACCCCGAAGCCAGAGGTTGAGTTCACGTCCACCACCTGGCCTGGTATGGCCCTCTCGCCGATGGGCTGCACATACCCCACTTTGCCGCTGGGCTGTAAGGCCGTGGTAGTCAGGTAATGGTAGGCCCGGGCGGCAGCTGACAGGTATTCCTCTTTGTCCAGGTAGCCCTTGTTGATGCCCCAAAGCAGACCATAGGTAAAGAAAGCGGTGCCGCTGGTTTCGGGGCCAGGGGCGTGTGCCGGGTCCAGGATGCTGCGCGTCCAGTAGCCCTCCGGCTGCTGCGATTTCATCACCGCTTCTGCCATGCCCTTGTACCTTTCCATAAAGAAGTCCCGGTGCGGGGCATCCTTCGGCAGGTCCTGCAGCACCTTGGCCAGTCCGGCAAACACCCACCCGTCGCCACGCGCCCAAAAGTCCTTTTTCCCGTTGGCGCTCTTGTGCTTGGGGTATAGATACTTGGCATCACGGTAATACAGTTGTTCCTGCGGGTCATACATCACCGAGTCGGCGTAGCGGTAATATTCGTAGAGCTTATCTAGGTACTGCTCGTTGCCCGTCACGTTGTAGAGTTTGGTCATCACGGGCATCACCATGTACAGGCCATCGGCCCACCACCAGTAGTCGCTGTTGGGCGTGCTCATCTGGTACTCCATTACCTCGCGGGCGCGGGCAATTTTCTTCGGGTCCTTTTCCTTGTCCAGGTTATACAGGTCGATGTAGGTCTGGAACGCGATCTGCCAATCTCCGAACAGCACGTGCTCATCCGTCTCGCCGTAATGGTATTTCCAGTTGGCCCTGTTCTCTGACTTAGCCCCTTTCCACTGGTTCTGCTCCGCCCAAGCCTCCGAGTAAGATTTGAAAGCCGGATTCTGCGTTACCTTGTAAGCCTCCATGTTGCCGGTATGGTAGGCCGCGATGTCCCAGAAGGCCCAGCCCGGCGTCGGGTTCGTTTCCTGCCAATACGTGTTCGCCTTATCGATTACTTGCACCACCTCCTCCTTTGAGTCAGGCAAAAGCGGGTGACCGGACTTTGTGCCGGACGATGTGGCACAAGCACCAAGCAAAAACAGCAAAAACGTGCAATAAACAGACAATCTGGTCTTTATCATGAGGTATAAATTTTATCTTAATGTAGGTCTGATAGTGGAATGCGCCTCTGTTACCAAGGGGGGGTGAAAGCGATTTACTCTTGCCTGAGACTATTCACCCGAAGCCGGGTACGGCTGTTCGCTTCAGTGATTTTTCATCCTCAGCCACACCATTAGCTCCTAAAATTCCGGCTTCCACGCCACTACCCGGATGGGCTGCGGCGGTACGTCGGCCTGGCCCTCACCATCCACCTGCACCACTTTTTGCACAAACAGGTTCAGAATGCCTTTTGCCTTCCAGAGTTCTGTGTCATAGCTTGGCTCCCATGCCCCCAACGATTCCTGCGTCAAGTCTCGGATCGTCCAGGTGGCATCAGACAGCTTTTGAATGACGGCTGCCGAGGCCCTGCTGCCGCGCTCCTCATCTCTGAAAATCATGAGCACCGACGTCGCATCGCCGGCGTTTTTCACCAGCACCTGCGGCCGGGCAATCGGGATGCTTTTGGTGCCCACGCCGCTCAGGCTAAACGGCGTTGCGCGAAAGTCAAGCGCCAGGGTTTTCCAGTTGTTTCCGGTATGATATACCAGGTGGTACTGCGGTACGTCCGAGTCAGCCTCCCGCCAGTAGGTGGCAATGAACGGGTTGCCGGTAGCGTCTGCCCCCATGGAGGTCTGGTTGATCAGTTCGCTGTTTTGCGGAATGCGTTGGGCGATTTCGGCTGTTGCCTCCGTGATGGGCAAGGTGTACTTCTCCCCGTTTGTTTTTTCCCAGGTCATGCCCCCGTCCGTGGAGCGGGCGTAACTCAGGTCGTGGTTGCTGGCCACATTGGGGCTCTCGCGCCATACCCACGACACGTGGATGGTTCCCCGCTCGTCGATGTACGCTTGCCAGTAGGCGTTGCGCTCCCCCTCGCCGCTGATCAGGTTGCTGTGAAGCTGGGTCCATTTCTGCTGCTTGGTGTCGTAGCGGTTGATGACCATATTGCCCTGCCCGGAACCTCCGTCGCGGTAAAAGAAAAGCAGGTTGCCATCCGCTAGTCTGTAAAATTCCGGGTAAGACACGACTTTCTCCTGTTGCCCCGTCATCGGCATTTTTTCGGTCAGTTCCAGCGAACCGGGCGCTACGCTGCGGGCATAGTTGAGGGGGTTGTTATGATGGTCCCAGGAAAGGTGCAGGAAGCCGTTGCCATCAACCATCAGACTAATGGTATTATGCGCATCGGAGGCGTTGCCGGTAAAGCCGGTTTTGCTGATTTCCCAGGTTTCAGCCCCGCTCCTGCGCTTGGCCAGCACCACTTGCCGGTCGGCAGCGTACCAGGCGGCGTACTGGGTGCCCTGGTGCGTGACCAACGAGTTTTTCCGGAACACCACCGCATTCACCGAGTTGTTGGCCCAGCCGTCGGCAATTGTGGTGGAAGTGGGCTGCGCCAGCCGCGGGGTGGTGCAGGAGGTAACACTGAGGCACAAAAAGAACAGGGCGCAAAGTATTTTCGATGCCTGTTGGGGTATATTATCAATCATAGGAAAATCGTCATCCACCGAAGCCGCCCGGGACAGCACACGCTGCGTTTTGGCAACCATGCGCGGCATGTCAGAGTGCGGTTGCACCTGCCTATAGCGCGGCTTGTTACAGTGTAGAGGCAGGCTAAACTGTTTTTGGACGAACGTGGGGTATAAATTTGCGTCATTTTATACCTCCTATCCCTCCGAAAGCAGCTGATGAATTTCCTGATTTTGCTTTATCACCAGGCGATCGTTCCTTTCAAACCTGCGCGCTGTACAGTTACACCTGCCGAAGCGCTTTTAGCATAGCTGTCCGGATAAGTACCGGCCCCACCAGGCCCGACTCCAGCAGCGGTGTGTCGGCGGTGTAGTGCTTCCAGGTGGTAAAGGTCACGCGGCCATCGTCGGGCTTTGGCTGCCCCTGCTGGTACCACGCTGGCAACTTCTCGATGGCACCGCTCACCAAAGGCGCAAAGGCGCTGTTCCCCCCTCCGGGCATATAGGCATCCACATCCGGCAACTGCGCATCCCCGATCAGGCGGTTTGGCCATTGGTTGGTTACCTTCACCTCCAGCTGGTTCGTGCCCGGTTTCACAGCGTCTGTGATGTCTACCATATAGGGCCGTGTCCAGAGAATCCCCATATCCCTCCCATTCACCTTTACCTCGGCAATCACTTCTACCTGGCCCAAGTCCAAAAACAAGCGCTTGCCGTTCTGGAGGTTGCTGGCCACGACGCGGAAGCTGTGGCTGTACGTAGCCGTGCCAGCGAAATACCTTACCCCATCTACGGCGTGCTTGTGCAGCGACATGAGCCGCGGCAGTGTGATGCTGGCAGGCGCCCCCCGATCCGGCGGAAAAGAGACTTGCCACGAGCCAGTGAGGACTTTCGGTGGCTCCAGCCCCGCGACTGACATTTTGTAAGACTTGTTACGGGAGCTAAGGGCAGTATAGCTGCCCTCCTGCCAGAACAGGAATTCAGCCGACTTTTCACCCACGGGCTCTACTACCTTAGTCCATGCGGCCGTGGTGTCCGGAGACTTGGCAGCCAGTGCCTTGATCCGGCTTTCGGGCAGGGCTTCGTTTAAAAGCTCCGGCTTCGTCATGTCGCCGTTGAAGTAGGAAGCGCCCTCCTGCAGGTAGGCTTTGCCGATGCCCGGATGCACGTAGGTATGTTTTTTCTCCCCTGTTTTCACCAGCTGCCCGTTCACGTACACGGAGGGCACCCCCTCGCTGTATACAATCGCGATGTGAGACCAGCCGGAAATAGCCACAGGAGCTGCCAGCACAAAAACCGGCAGGTTCGCGGTATTTTCCCAGACAGCCACCCCGTTCCGGCCCAGCGCCACCCCGCTCACTGCATGTTCCGGCCCGTACAGGGCGCTTCCCGAGGCAGGGTATACGGCATAAAAATCCGTCCAGGGGTGCTCTACGCGCTCCATAAAGTTATCTGTGCGTAGCATGATGTTCTGCTCAGGCTTCGCCCAAAACAGGACGGTGAAGTTGTTGATCACATCCTTGTACAGTTCCCGCGCTACCCCAGGGAAAGGCTGCGTCCCGAGTACCACCTGGTTGTTTCGGGTGATGGCCTGCACGCGCTCCTCAGCGGCAGCGCCACGGAAAATTACCAGCATGGAGCCATAAGGGTTGAGTTGCACCGGCACGTGAGTGCGCCCATGGCTTTCCTCGTAGATCGGCGTGGAAATCATCTTCCCGGTCACGGCATCCCAGAGCTCCGGCTGCTTGCCGCTTACCCTGAATATGCCCACCACCTCTTCCGGCGTGCGCCGCAGATTGCTGATAAAGTAGATATCTCCCTCGTCTGTTGTCCGGTGGATATAGGTGATAGGGGCATCGCCGGAGCGGGAAGAATACTCAAAATCGGGCTGGAGCTGCAGCGCCTGCAGCACATCTGTCAGCTGTTGCCCCCAGTATACGTGTCCTTTTCCTACCTTGCGGTTTACAACGGCCTCCTCCTGCTTTCCCCACAATTCTTCGCAAAGCCTGTTGAACTCTGCCTCTGCCTGCGCAGAATGGTTCTGAAGGCCAGGCGTGCCGACAGGCCTGGCCCCCACCAGCGGCAGCCCCTGCTGCACCATCTCGTGCACTTTCCGGAGGAACGGCAGCGTGATGCGCTCATATTCCTGCAGCACCAGCACGCCGTAATTCATGCCATGCGGCAGCACCAGGCGGTTGTTCTCCACCCGGGCGCTTTTCAGGATGGTCTCCGCGTTGATCACATCGTAATCGTAGCCGAAGGGCGGGGATGGGTGGAGGTCTTCGCGGTTCACGGTGGTGTACATGCCGGGGTCCTCGCCGGAGAAATAGGCCAGGTCGGCAATAAACTGCCCCTGTTGCAGCAGGCTCTGGCAGCGCGCCATATAGTTCAGCCACGCTTTGCCGGGCTCCCACCAGGTATTGGTACGGTCGAAATGGATACCCCAGGGCCCCATGGTCATACCGGGCACGGCAGTAGGGTGCGGCTGATGCGCAAAACGGTGTATGGCGATGCGGTTGATGCCCAGGCAAAAGTTCTTGTCTCCGGTGGCCTTCATGCCAAACGGATACGCCTGCCAGCGGGCGGCCTCGGGCTCTCCCGTAAAGGACTCGGTGCTGATTACCCTTTGCCCGTTAATATGCGCGACGGAGGCGGCGAGCTTCGAGGTGCGGCGCATGGTCAGGTTGTTCTGGAAGATGGAAGAAAGGCCATTCCAGAACTCGCCCAGCACCCTGTCTGCGCGGGAGCCGATCTGCATCTCCTCCATCGGGCCTCTGTCGTAGGGCTCAACGTACGAAATGATCTGGTGCTGGTTGCACAACTCATCGAACTTGCCGTAGTAGTTATCGGCGAGCATATCGGCCTGCGTGCGCCGCAGGTCCCAGAGGAAGCGCTCGGTGGTATCGGCACTGCCTACCACGCGCCCGGTCATCGCCGGGAGGTACCGGGTCAAGTCATAGGCATTCCGCTTCTCGAAGGCCTGCTCAAAACCGGGCGTCCAGTTTTGCATGCCCACTTCCCAGCTGTCTATCTCCAGCCCCACCATGCCTTTCTCTGCCATAGAACCGATGACCGGCAGCAGGATATCCATCATCTTGTTAAAGTGGAATTCCACCGCCTCGGCCCGGTACTTGTCACACTCCAGGCCAAAGCCGGTGTCGGGGGCGGAGCGGTTCGTTGTGCCGATGGGGGTATACCCCAGGCGCAGCACCGTCCAGTTGCCGGCAGGAGCTCTCCAGCTCAACTCGCCATTCTCGTTCATATAGCGGGTGATGTCCACTACCTTGTTCAGGTCGATGGCCGTACCTGCGGCAGGCGCCAATTCTTCCAGCCCCAGCCCGTTATACTCCAGGTTTGTCCGCTTCTGCCACTCGTTGAACTTACCTGCAGCCGAGAATCGCACCTGCGAAAAGCTGCGGGCACCCGAGGATTTTAGCCGCAGGTATCTGTCTTTCGTGGCCGGGAAATCCCTTATTACCTGCGTAGGTTCCAAGCTGCCCGAGGCCGCCAGTGTCGCTACCGGATGAAAAGTCACGCCGTCTTCGGAAGCCTCCAACACCAGCTGCTCCTGCTGCTCCGGCAGGATGGTATTGACAGCGCCGGTTGGGGCCTTCGCTTTCACGGCGGCGGTAGTAAAGGAAACACACCGGGCCGGAAAGTCTTTCTTAAACTCGAACAGCAGCCAGGCCTCCCCATCTGTTGGCTGCACCACAACAGCGTTCGGGTCACTGGTATTCAACTGCTCTATATCCACAGCACCGTTACTTGAAGTTACCTTGCTTAGCAATTGCGCCAGCGGTTCCTCCCCTGCCAGCGTCGGAAAGGCCACCACTGCCACATCTTGGTAGTAGTCCAGCTTATGGAACGGCTTGGGTACTGACGCTCGCACGCGTTTGCCTCCTTTTAGGGTGGTTTCGCTCCAGGTCAGCTGCTGCATCGCCAAGGCCGGGGTTATCCAGGGGCCGCCGCTGGAGGACCAGCCGGGGCAATTGTGCATGTTAAACTCTATGCCCAGCCGCTCCGCTTCTGCAAAGGCAAACTTCTTCGTTTCCAGCCATTCGGGGCTCAAATACTCCAGCGGCCCTTTCGGGATGCCCGTGCCAGCATCAAAGTTAAACACAGCGCCAACCCCCACCCGGTGCATGGCCTCCAGGTCCAGGGTGATGCCCTGCTTGGATACCTGCCCGTTCATCCAGAACCACATCGTGCCCGGTTTCGCCACCGTAGGCGGATCGGCAAAGAGCTTCTCCAGCGTGGAGGTATACTTGGGCGAAGAGGCCTGCAGGATTCCGGTTGGCGTTACCAGCAGCAACATGCCGGTGGCGCTGGTTAGCTTGATGAAGTCACGTCTTTGCATAGAACAATCTCGTTTTAATTACCGGCCCCTATGGTCCATCTGTTTAAAGCAGTTGAACACTGCTCCTTTCTTGCCGAAGCACTGGCACAAGCTGTGTTAATTCCCTCTTGCCTTGGCTCTTTGCAGCGGTTTGATTCCCTCGTGCGTAGGCATCACCTGCCTGATGCTGCCGTCGGCATTGAACTCCATCCTGTCGATGCAAACTTCGCGGTTATACCCTGCTGCATCGCCCATTGCAATGCCTTTAGGAAAATTGAATCGGTGATACACAATATACCACTCGTCGCGGCCCGGCACCTGGATAACCGAATTGTGGCCGGTGGCATAAATGCCTTTCTCCGGGGCTTTGGCGATAACCAGGTTGTTTTCAGGGACCTTTATTTTGCCGACCGGTGAGGTGGACATACCGTAGCGTACCCGGTAGTTCTCGCTCCGCGTGTCGTCTTCCGACCATAAAAAGTAGTAGGTTCCGTTGCGGAAGAACACGTGCGCACCTTCCCGGAACGTGGCATCCGGGGTGATGACTCTGGTGGTCCCCGGCTTCAAGGAGGTCATGTCAGGCATCAGTTCGGCAACGGCCATGTAGCCATTTCCCCAGTATAGGTAGCTTTTGCCTGATTCAGGGTCCGTGAATACATCCGGGTCTATCTGCTGGCCGCCTTTTACCCCCTCCGGCAACTTGTCGATCAGCGGTTTACCGGAATCCACGAAAGGGCCGGTGGGGTTATCGGCTACCGCCACGCCTATTTTCTGGGCAGCCGTGAAATAGTAGAAATACTTGTACTCCCCGTTTAGTTTCTTCTCGATGATGGTGGGAGCCCAGGCATTGCGATCAGCCCAGCGCACGTCTTTGTGCAGGTCCAGGATCACGCCTTCGTCTTTCCAACTCACCAGATCCTCAGAAGAGAAGGTTTTAAAGTACGTGCCTGCCCAACCCGTAAACCCATCGCTGGTCGGGTAGATGTAGAACTTGCCGGTTTTCTCAGCATACAGCACATCCGGGTCGGCATAGAGCCCACCGAGCACGGGGTTGTGCGCCACACCAGCCGTTACTTGGTATACCTGCGGCTTCTGCCCTTCCACCGTCACGGAGTAGGCAACCGGTCCTTTGCTAAAATCCTGTGCTCCCTTTGGGCTGATGGTTACACCCGGAAAAGTCATAAACTCCGGATCAAGCGCGCTTGGGTTTGTGCCGGGCTTGAGCGGCAGGTGCAGGGTATGGCTGGTTGTGTCGAAGGTGATGTTGGTCTGCTTGATGGCACCCGCTTTGGCCGAGGCAATTACGTCCGTTGCGGAGCCCCATTTGCGCATCAGCCGGGCAGCTTCCGTAGCCGTGATGGGCAGCACGGTGCCGTGCCGCGGGTGGAAGTTCATGCTGACGTCTTCGTCTATCACCGTAAAGCTTTGCAGGTCTTTGCTCTTGGTAAACTGGTATTTCCCTTTGGTATACACATCATACATCAGGATATACTCGTCGCTACCATTCAGTTTAAACACGCCTGAGCCTTCCACCGGATCCTGGGTCTGTTGTACGTACCTGTCCTGCAGCTCATACCCTTCGGTCAGTTTATCAGACGTGGCTATTTTGATGCCTGAGCCCTGCCCCTCGGTTTTGAAGAAGAGGTGATACCTGCCGTCCTTGTGGATGATGTCCCCGTCGATGGACGCGCCGTTGGTGGGGCTGTGGAAAAGCTGTTTCGGGGCGGCTTCCAGCCCCGTGAAATCTTTGTTGGCGTAGGCATAGTAAATCTTATCCGGGTCTTCGCCGTGCTTCATCGAAAAGTAAACCATGTACTTGTTGGCCTCCGGGTCATAAATGGTCTGCGGCGCCCATACCCGTAGCAGGTCCTCGTTGCCCGGAAACTGCTCCTGCATGTTCACCACGCTGGAAGTCCAGTTAACCAGGTCCGTGGATTTGAGCAGCACCATTGCCCGGTTTGAGCTCCAGCCGTTGGCCGACACCATGTCCGTTACCACCATGTAAAATGTCCTGCCGTCGGCTCCACGCAGAATGTGCGGGTCGCGCACCCCGCCTGTCGAGCTGATGTCGGCGGAGTTGATCACGGGCTCGTTCCCGTTGAGGGCGCGGTAGGTATAGCCGTCGGTGCTGAGGGCAAAGCGGATCGCCTCCTCGTCTTTGCGGTTGCCGGTGAAGTAAGTGAACAGGTAGGCGCTGGGTTCTTCCTTGGCTGTGCTGTTTAGGGCCTCGCCAGCCGCGTTACCTGCCGTTGTGCTGCTTGCTAATTGTTTGCCACAGGACGCTGCGAGTGTCCCTATCGCTACCGCAGCAAAGCATAAATAACTTTTCATTGTAGTAAGATATAATTTACCTATTATAGTATCAAGCGAAGTCTGTAAAATCCGGGAAGCGGCATCAAGCCGATCCCTATGCGTCGCTTAGCGCAGGTGCAGGGCATGGTCTGCCGGGAAATCCTGTCCGGTCCAGGCCTTCACGGCCGTCCAGGGGGCCGGTGGCGAGGCCCAGAACGGATCTGACTCGGGCAGGCCAAGCGGCAGGAAAATGGTGGCGCACAGGTATAAGCTGCCCGTGGTGATATAAAAATCGGCCGCGTCGGGCTGGTAGCCGTACAGGCCGATGTTCAGCCAACCGTCTTTGGTGAAGGCCGAGGGCGCATCCAGCGTTTTCCGGTTGACGGCGGTGAGGGCGCTGCGCACCTGCCCTGGAAACAGCGACTCCGGCAACTGCTTGCGGGCAGCCATGTCCGCCAGGTGGTGGAAGGCGCCGCCCCGATAGGCAATAGAGCGGCCAATCACCGGGAAGGAACCGTCGGTGTTGATCAGTCTTTCCTGGATCTCGGCATAGCGCTTGCTGATCTTATCAAACGTCGGGTCGTAGCCCTTGTAGCGGTTATTCTGCCTGCCCGCCACATCCAGTATCACGGCCAGGTAAGGCTGGATGACATAGCTGTTGTAATAGTCCAGCGCAAAGTTGTTTCCGTCTGCGTACATGCCGTCGCCTGCATACCAGTGCTCCGAAAACTCCCGGATGCCGAACTCCACCCGCACCGGGTCATAGTCCAAGCCGTAGTTGGCGAAGAACGCCTCGATCATACCCGAAAACAGAATCCAGTTGCTGTATACCGGCACGGTGTTGCGCGTGGTTAAGAATGCCGAGACCACCTGCTCCTGCACCTGCTTATCGAGGTGCTGCCATACCCAGGGCGCTTTGATCAGGCCCAGAGCCAGAAAGGAGGCATCTACCAGCGGCTGGCCGCCGTCCCAGCGCAAGAAGTCTTCGGCATTGGGGTTCACGGCATTGGCTACCGCTTGCAGGGTCCACTGCCGGTACTGGTTGCGCAACGCTACCTCTTCCTTCGAGCCGCCTTCCAGGTTCAGCCACGGCCCGATGCCGCTCATCACGCGGCCAAATGCCTCCAAATAAGCCACCTGTGTCCGCGAGGCCTTGTTATCGATCCGGTCTGACAGGGCCACCGGCATTCTCTCCTTCAGCTGGTTTGCCGCCAGGTTGGCCAGCACAGGTCGCGCCACCTTGTCCATGTACTGCAGCCATACCTCCCGGTCTGTTTTTTTCGTTTGCTTCTTCCTCTGTGCAAAAGCCTGCTGGGGCAGCATAACCTGCAGTAAGAGCAGTGTGATGAGTAAAAATCCTGTGGTGGTGTAGCGGGTTGTTGTTGTCGTCATACAAGTTGTGGTATGGTGGGTTGGCAAGCGCTGCTCACGCGCCTGTATCTATTCATTTGACTATGTTCTTTTGCAAAACAAAAGACAGTGGCCAAAGCGAACACTTGCTTTGACCACTGTCTTTCAGCTATTTATATAAGTATTTTAAAAGTCACCGCATCAGGATTAATAACCTGGGTTCTGCTCCAGTTTAGCATCCTTGTTCAGGTCAATCTCATTCTGCGGAATCGGCATGAGCAGGTGCGTTTCCGTCAGGCCGGTGATTTGCCTGTTTTCCGGCAAGCCTGGTATGCTGGTGTTCAGCCTGGTGGCTCTTTCTACCAGGGTACCTGTGCGCATCAGCGTGAAACGGCGGTTCTCCTCCCCGATCAGCTCCCGTGCCCGTTCATCCAGGATAAAGTCCAGCGTGATGTCGGCAGCTGTTACGAGCGGCGCGTTGGCCCTGCGCCTTAGGGCATTGATGGACTCGGCCGCCTCAGCCAGCTTGCCTTGCTTGAACTGCGCCTCTGCCTGCAGCAGGTACGTCTCGCCCAGGCGCATCAGGATAAAGTCTTTCCACATGCCGTAGCCAAACACATCCTGCGGGTCAAACTGCCCCCACTTCATGGTGTAAGGCGCGATGATGAACAGCGTGTCCGGCCCTTCGTAAGGCACCCGGGTTTTGTAGATCGCGCTGTACTTCGGGGCAGGGTCGTTGTAGTACAGCTTGCGGTTGATGTTGTGCTCGGAGTTGCGCATGTCGCCTTCCGGGTAGAGGCCGTACAGCACCCAGTTGCTCAGCCTGATTCGGGCAATTCCCCTGCCTCCCAGTGAGTCTGCCGGGATCATACCCGCCCTGCTGTGGTAGGAGGCCTGCCACACGCGGCGCTGCTGCGGGTTGTCGGTCATACCGCCTGGCACGTTACGGGGGTTCTCAGCCTCCATCACCCAGATGGCCTCGGTGTTGCCCTGCCTTCTGCGCTGGTTGCCATACTTAAACATGTCGGAGAAAGGATCGCCGGGCTGGCTGGCCGCCACACCGTAGCGCTTGGTAACCAGACTGAAGGCTCCGCTGTTGATGATGGCGCTTGTCTGCTCCTCGGCTTTCGCGGGTTGGCCCACTCGCAGGTATACCTCTGCCAGCAACTGCCTGGCCATGTACTTGTTAGCGCGCGCCTGTTGTGCGGAAGGGATGTCCTGTATGTCGCGCAGCTGCTCGGCTGCAAACTGCAGGTCCGTCAAGATCAGGCTGTTTACCTCTTCCAGCGGTGCCCGCACAAAATCCGTTTTAGGGGCCGTAAGCGGCTCCTTTACCAGGGGCACCCCGCCGAAGGCGGTAGCCAGGGTGTTGTAGGCAAGCCCCCTGAAAAAGCGCGCCTCTGCATTGATTCTGTTTTTGTCTGCTTCCGATACCCCAACCAAGTCAGCGCTCTCCACATTCTTGATGATCACGTTCGCGTTGTTGATCATGGTATAAGACCAGTTCCAGGTATGGTCGGCGGCTCCGTCCAGCGACGTCAGGGTATTGTAGTTGAAATAAGGCACCTCAATGCCCTGCGGCTGTATCGGCCATACCACATCGGTACCTACCTGCCAAACGGCTGGCCAGCCCTGCGCCCAGCTCACGGAGTAAAACGTACTGTTGTGGTTGTAAAGCCCTACGAGCGATGCCTCCAAACCCGGTAAGTCCCTTAAAGTTGTCGGAGAGTAACTACTGAGCACTTCCTCATCCAGCAAGTCTTTGTCGCAGGCGGTGAAGGTTTGCAACCCGAGGCAGGCGAAAGCAAATATCTTTATATATCTTTTCATTTTGTTCGAGATTTTAGCGTGACGGTTAAAGGGTAAGGTTCAGGCCGAGAGAAACAGATCGCACGAGCGGGTAGTTGTTTCTCCAGTCTCCTGACCCTCGTGAGGACTGGCTGCTTTCCGGATCCCAGCCTACCCAGTCGGTAAAGGTGTGGAGGTTTCTGCCAGCCGTGTAGATCGTTAAGCCACCGATGCCATACTTGTCGAGGAGGGTCTGTGGCACGGTATAGCTCAGGCGTACGTCCTTGATTCTGACATAGCTGTTGTCGCGGGCGAAGTTGTAGCCATGCGGGTTTCGGTAGGCAAGCGATGGGTACTCGGTGCTTCTGTTCTCCGGTGTCCAGTAACCTACTTCGGCTGGGAGGTTTCTTCTGCCGGCCTCATCGCCGTAGAAGATGTCCGGGTTGCCCTTCAGCGATCCCTGCGAAGTCTGCAGGAACACACTCAGGTGGAAGTTGCCGTAGTTGAATGTGTTGGTAAGGCCGCCGTACCACTTTGGCAAGGTAGAACCCAGGTATACCCTGTCATCGCCGGTAATTTTGCCGTCGCCGTTCACATCCTCAAATTTCAGGTCGCCGGGTTGCGCATTCAGGCCATCCGGAATATCATCACCCTCCTGCCACACGCCTAACCAGTTATAGGAATACACTGCGCCCAGCGACTTGCCGATGAACCAGCGGTTTCCGATGTCATCCTGCCCGTCGCCGTAAAGCTCCACGATCTCGTTCTTGTTTCGGGAGAAGTTGATGTTAGACTCCCAGCTAAACTTGCCAGCCGTTACATTTACCGTGTTCAGCGTCATTTCAACGCCTTGGTTCTTCACTTCGCCCAGGTTGTAGAACACACTGGAGTAGCCCGTTACGTTCGGGATCTGCCTGCTCAGCAGCAAGTCGTTTGTATGCGAGTTATAGACTTCCAGCGTACCGTTGACCCTGTTGCCGAAGAAGCCGAAATCCACACCGACGTTGCCGGAGGTGGTCGTCTCCCAGTTCAGGTCGGCGTTGCCGAGCCTGCTGGCTAACACACCGATGGTGCTGGCACCGCCAAACGGAAAGCGTACCGTGTTGTACAGGGTGGCCGTCTGGTTTACGCCAATAGCCTGATTACCCGACTGGCCATAAGAGACCCTTAGCTTCAGCTGGTTCACGAAGTCGTTGTTCTGCATAAACGCCTCGTTGGCAATGTTCCAGCCCAGCGCCAATGACGGGAAGACCCCGTATTTGTCTGTGTTTGCGCCAAAAGCGGAATAACCGTCTCTTCGGGCAGTCAGCGTCAGTAAATAACGGCTGTTGTAAGAGTAGTTGACACGCGCCATCTGAGACAGCAGGTTGGTTCTGTCGCTGTAAGAAGACGAGGTTCTGTTCTCGCCTGCCCCCAGGTTGAAGTAGGATAGCTGGTCGTTTATGAAGGTATTGGCGTTTGCCCCGGAAGTAAGGTACTCGGTGCCCTGCGCGCTGTACAGCCCGGTAAGGCCCACGTGGTGCTTGCCAAAATCCCTGTCATACGTCAGGATGTTCTCCACCACCCAGTTGTTGGTTTCCTGATTGTTGATGTAAGCTGAGCCAACCCGGTCGTTAGCTAACCGGCCGGTGTAGCCTGCCTGCTTCCCGATCTCATAGGTATAAGACGTATTCAACCGGTACTTCAGCCCTTTCACAAACCCTGGCGTCAGTTCGGCATACCCCGAGCCCGTGATGTATTTGCGTCTGTCCAGCCTGTCGGTGGTTAAACCCAGCATAGGGCTTTCAAACAGCAACTCAGGGTACATCGGGAAAATCTCGTAGCCGCCTGTCTCGTTGTACAACTGGCCGTAAGGACTCAGGGCAGTGGCATACAACAGGTTCACGCGACCACCGTCGGAGTTATGGTCAGCAAAGTAAAGGGAAGTACCTACCTTCAGATAGTCTGTCAGGGTAGCATCCAGGTTAGAACGGATACTGGCCCGCTGAAACTCATAGCCTTTTACCACGCCTGTCTGGTTCAGGTAGCCTCCGGTCACGTAATACTGCAGGTTATCTGTCCCGCCCGCAATGCTTAGGTTGTGCTCCGTGATTTTCCCGGCTTGGGTGGCCTCATCCAGCCAATCCACCGTGTTGCCTGCATTGTAGTTATCCACCTCAAAAGTGTTCGGCAGCACCTGCGTCTGGGTTAACCCCTGAGCCACCAGGTAGTCTTTGTACTTCTGCACATAGCGCTCCGGCGAGCTCGGCTCAAACTTATTGGCCAGGTTCTCCACACCGTAATAGCCACTGTAATTGATGCGCGGCTTGCCAGACTTACCTCTTTTGGTGGTGATCAGGATCACACCGTTCGAGCCGCGTGTACCGTAGATAGCTACCGCCGAAGCGTCTTTCAAGATCTCGATCGACTCGATGTCATTTGCGTTGATGTCGTTTATCTGGCCAAAGAACGGCGTTCCGTCCACCACAATAAAGGGAGAGTTGTTGGCACTGATCGAGTTCACGCCCCGTATACTCATACTGCCGGAACTGCCCGGCACAGAGGAACCCTGCGAGATGTTCAGACCGGCCGTGGTGCCCTGTATGGCCTGTGTTAAGTCTGTTACCGGCAGGTTGGAAAGCCTTTCCTTCGGCACAGATGCTACGGAGCCGGTAATGTCGGAGCGCTTCTGCGTGCCGTACCCCACTACCACCACTTCTTCCAGTGCTTTGGCATCGGTGCCGAGCCGCACATCAATGTTCGTCCGGTTGTTTACCGGCACCTCCTGTGTCATAAACCCGATGTAGGAGAAGATCAGGGTGCCGTTGCCTGATGGGAGGTTGATGGTATAGTTACCGTTACTTCCAGTAGGGGCAGCTACGTTGGTTCCCTTTAGCAGCACTGTCACGCCTGGCAGGCCAGCGCCAGTCGCATCGGTCACTTTCCCCTGCACAGTCAGCCCCTGGGCAATGGCCCCGGCAACAGTGAGAAACAATAGCGGGAGTATCAAAAGATACCGCAACTCCTTTGGTAAATTGTATTGCATAAACTAATAAGAATTAGGTTGATAATTGCTTTTCTGCAGTGCTGACATGGTGCATTCGTGGCTTGAAGCGCTACTCCTTTGCAGCGTGCCTTTCACATTCGCCATGTGCATTTCATGTTGATTTTACACTTATAATTTTAGAGAGGTGCCTCCCGCAGTTTTTAGACAAATTATTTCGTTTAATTTCTAAGTGACTCGAAATGGCTTCTACTGCTTCGTTGGCAGCGCATTTCCTCAGCAACAAATAAGCAATCAGTTACTTAAGTCTGAAGAATTTCCTGCAGACAGCAGGAGTGCAATCCACCATTAAAGGGAAGCAAATGCTGAACTTATCCCCTACGTGACCGGAATCTGGTTACCATACTGCTTTAGCAGGCCTGGCTAAAAGCAAAAAAGGCTGACCCAACACCGGGACAGCCTCCTTCAAAAAGGTATAAACCTGTATGTTACTTCATCAAGCGTACCTCGTAAATACCGCCTGCCACTGAACCTTTGTGCGCGACAAACTTTACCTGCAACGTTTTGGAGGCCTTGGCCACTATATTTTGCGGCAGGGTATACTCCTCTTCAAAAAACCGGTCCCCATGCGAGCCGTCCAGGGTCACGGTTTTCAGCAGCGTGCCGTTTACCAGGATGTCGAAGGTGCGGTCTTTATCGAGGCCGAAGTAGGTGATGCGCAGTTTGCGTGCTTCCTGCTTCGGATTTTTCAGGTCGTAGCTAAACCAGCCGCTGGCATGCCGCCAGTGGCGGTCGCGGTGCACTCCCGACTCGGTTCTGTCGCCTTTGTAGTTATGGTCCGACTCCGGCTGCTGCTCGCCGGGCGCCACCTGGTCCACGGTTTCCGTTTCAAGGGCCATTCTGGCGGCCTCTTTCTCATGCAAGCCCTCCTTGCGGGCCTTTTGTTCCTCGGGGCTAGCCACAGGCCAGTAGACCATATAGCGGGCATCATGCACCTGGAAGAAAGGCACCAGCTCCACATGCTTATACTTGTCAGATGCGATGAGGCTGGAAGCCGTAAATGTAAGCGGCTTGCCTGCTACCGGCTTCAGGGCTGTGGCCAGGTTTCGACTGGATGTTACCAGCACCGGCGCTTCCTCCACGGGGTATAAAGGCCCGTTGGCGATGTGCCCCATGCGGCTCCCATCGGCTACCAGCCCTTGCAGGTCAGTCGTGTCGGTGGAGGCAGCAAGCACAATCGGCCCGTGCACAAACGACACCCAATCCGACTCATCATGCAGGTACTCGGCCTTTGTTTCCATCGGCAGCGACACTGTTACCACATCTCCTCTGCGCCACTTGCGCTCTACCGTTGCGTAGGCCGCGGCATCGTCTTTCAGCTGTACGGGCTTGTTATTCACGCGCACTTCCATCCCCCCCGGTTTCACCCAGGCAGGGCGACGGATGGAAAGGGCGAATTTTTGCGCTTTCTTCAGGTCCAGGGTCAGTTGGGTAGTTTCCTCGAAAGGGAATTTCGTTTGCTGCGTCACTTTCAGGCCACGCGCCTCCCAGTTCAGGGTGGACGGGATAAACAGGTTCACGAAGAGGTTTTTGTCCTGATGGGCATAGATCAGTTCGCCATACTTGCCGTGGTTTTCCAGGCCCGAGCCCACGCAGCACCAGAAGCCTTCGTCTGGCTGCGAGTATACCCGGTAATGGCGGGGCCGCATGGGCGTAAAGTACACAAAGCCGCCCCGCGTGGGGTGCTGCGAAGACAGGATATGGTTGTAGAGGCCGCGCTCGTAATAGTCCATATAAGCGGTGGAGGCGCTGGACAGGTATAACTGCTTCGAGAGTTTGAGCATGTTGTAGGTGTTGCATGTCTCCGGTCCCTCCTTCGACTCTACCATCGAGGAGAAGTTATTTGCCGGGTGGAAATGCTCCCGCACGCTGTTACCTCCAATAGACACGGTGCGGTTGTTCACCACCGTGCCCCAGAAAAAATCAGCCGCGTCTGCCCAATCCCTGTCTCCGGCCACCTCGGCCACCCGCTTGTAGCCGATCACTTTCGGGATCTGGGTGTTGGCGTGCATGCCATTTAGTACATCTTTCCCGGCCAGCAGCGGGTCCAGCACCGCGCGGTGCGAGAAGCGGCGCGCCAGCTCCAGGTACTTTTTGTCACCGGTGATGGCGGCCACGTCGGCAAACACCTCGTTCATGCCGCCGTGCTCGCTGCGCAGCATGTCCTGCATTTGCGCATCCGTCAGGTTCTGGGTCAGCCGGATGCTCCAGTCCGACAGCTTCACGAGCATGTCTTTGGCCTTTTCGTTACCGGCAATCAGGTACGCGTCGCGCAAACCGGCATATAGCTTATGGATGTTATACCAGGGCACCCATTTGTCGTTGAGCGAGAAGCTCTCCGCCTTCAAGTTTCCGTTGGCAATTTCCTGCCACATGGCCTCGCCACCCGGCACGCCGCCGATGTAGCCGTTGCCGTTTTCCTGCTGGCATTTCTCCAGTTGGTCCACCATGTAGCCGAGCCGTTGCAACAACTCCGGGTTGCCTGTAGACGCATACATCAGCGAGAGCGCCGTGAGGTAGTGCCCGCCAATGTGCCCGTCCAGCCCCGTGTTTTCCCAGTTTCCGTAGCTTTTGGCCTTTGGCTTTAGCCCAGCCTCCTGCAGGTAGGGCGCCAGCAGCCGGTCCGGCTCCAGGGCCAGGATGTACTGCATGTCCGTTTGCTGCGCCTGCCGGAAAGGGCTCTCCAGCAGCTGCACCGACGAAAGCGGGAAGGGTTCCAGGGAAGTTTGGTGCTGTGCAAAACCCAAAGCAGGCAACAGCCCGCAAACAAGCAGCAGGCGCAGGGTCTTACAGAATAAGGAAGGCATTTTCATGGATAAACAGGTATAAACATCAGAGCAAAACCTAAGCTGACAGAGCGTTGAAACTCCTATTTAGAGCTTGCGCCATCAATTAAGTGTATAATTTACACAAAATAAAAGAAAAGCCCAACAATATGTCAGGCTTCTCATTTCGTATAGGATGAAACAGTTATACTCTTTTTTATTCCTGCCTGCGCAGGCTTACTTCTTCTGGAACACCCGAACGTAATCCACTTCGTACCTTCTCGGGAAGCTGGTTTCCGAAGGATCGCCGCCGTTAGACCCGATGGCCAGGTTCAGCAGAAGGTAATGCGGCTGCCGGAAGGGGTTATACCCATCGGCGTTGTGGGTTTTTGTGAGGTCAATCTCATTTAGCAGTTCCTCATCCAGGTATAGCCGGATATAGTTTTCGGTCCAGTCCATTTTCCATGTATGGAATTTTCGGGGCCAGTCCGGGTCTTTGTCGGTGAAGTAAGTGATCGGGATTTTCGCGTCGTCCCAAACCGCGTTCATCCGCTCGTTTGCCCAAGCCGCATTGGCCAGGATTGTGCCTTTTTCATTCACCCGGTAATACTCCATGATGTCTACTTCTCCGTTGGCGGGCCAGCGCTCCGAAACGCCCAGTGTCCAGATGGCGGGCCACATGCCCAGCGTGGTGTCTATCCGGGCACGCACCTCGATTAGGCCGTACCGGAACTGTTGACTGCCCCGGGTATTGATGCTGGCCGAGGTATAGTCGGCAAACGCGCGGCTCCTGCGCCAGTCTTCGCTATCGCGTTCATAGCGGTGGTTTCTCACCTGCTCCCTCCTCCCCTCGATCACCAGCACACCGCCCTGGGTATGGGCATTGTCCTGTTGGTACCACTGCAATTCATTGTTGCGCACAAAGCCATGCTCATACTGCCAGTTAGCGCTGTCGGGCCGTCCGTTTGTGTTAAACTCATCGTGCCACACCAGTTCATACCCTGCCTTGGCAACCGGAGCGCCCACACTCGGCCTATAAGCTAATCGCTTTGGGCTACAAGCGAAAAACCCGGCCAGGGCAAATAAGAAAAGGATGCGGTTCGTTAAATGCATGTGCCCAGCCTAATTTAGTGAGATGACCTGCCTGCCTTGTGCTTTGTCTGGCGGCCCGTGGGGAGCTTCCACTCATCCTGCCACCTCAGCACCGGCTTTCCATCCTCAAACTCCAGCGGCAGCCAGATGTATCGCCCATCAATCGGGTTCTCAGGCCGCCAACGGTCGGCCATGAAAATGTAGGTGTCCTTCTGTCCGGCCCAAGGCAGTATAAACGTGCTCTGCGACCAGAAAGTGGTCTTTCGCTCGTCTTCGGTCCCGAGTACGGGGTTGCCCAGTTCTTTCCAGCCTCCCAGCATGTGGTCGCTCACCGCCGAGCGGGCGGGGTTAGGGGCCCAACCGGTCAGGCCTGAGCTGATCATGTAGTATTTCCCGTCTTTCTTGATGATAGCGGGGGCTTCGTTTCTGCCTCCCGGAAACACCCGCACATACTCGTCTGTGAAATCCAGGTAATCCTCAGTCAGCTTGCTGATGTGCAGGGTGCGGTTTTCCTCGGAGGCCGCAATATGGTATGCCGTGCCGTCATCGTCTACAAACAGTGCCATATCCCGTGCCATTTGCCCACCCGCAAAGTCGCGCTGCAGGAATGCTCCCGATGCCACTTTCTGTTCCCATGCCGGGTCATTGTCGGACACCGCAATGGGATTTGACTTATGTGCTTCGGTGGCGTTCTGCGGCCATACCCCGGCGTGCGGGCGCAGGCTCTTCAGGTACGTGTAAGGGCCGGTTATTTTATCAGCAACCGCTACGGCAGTGCGGGCAGCGGCATACCCCTGGCCTTTCAACTCCAGGTGAAACCACATCACAAACATGCCGGTCTTCTGGTTGTAGATCACTTTTGGCCGCTCCAGTACAGCGCCTTTCTCAATCTCAGAGCCGCTGTTTTCGGGGGCCACTGCCAGGGCCACGCCCTCGTTGCGCCAGTTATAGAGGTCTTTAGACGAGTAGCAGCTAATGCCTACCATGGCCCTGTTGCCCATTTTGCCCGCCACTTTGTGCTCGCCAAACCAATAATAGGTGCCTTTATAAGGCAGTATACCCCCGCCATGGGCATTGATATGGGTCCCGTCTGTATCAGGCCAGATCGCACCGGGCTTGAAAGAGGTGTTGCCCTTGCCCTTTTGCGCAAATGCCTGCCCCGATACAGCAAGCAATATCACAAGGCCAATCCATAGGTGCTTCATGCTGTAGGGTATGATGTTTCGTTTCAGGTATAGGTTAAAAGACCCAGCCCATGTGGGCAGCAACATGCACCTCCATGGGCTGGCTTTCTTACAGATTGTTCCGGCTACCAACCGGCTTGATTTTATAGGTATAGCTGTATTTCTTGTCCAGTAGCCGGTAGGCATCGTGTGGCAGCATACCCCAGCTGTTGTCGCCGCCCAGGCCGCGCTGCTTCAGGTCGATGTGCAGGAACACGGTGTTGGCAGGCCGGATATCGGTTGGGTGCTGCTGCTTTTTGGTCAGGCCGGGGTCCATCTGCTCGGCGCTGTAATGCAGGGCGCTAAAGCCGATCGGCTGTAAGCCTTCTACCAGCAAACCCTGCCCGTCCTTATTGGTCAGCTTCAGCCAGCGTACATCGGTATGGTAACCGTTCTCCTGCGGACGGATGTAATTGGCCGTGAACTGGTTTTTCACCGCATCCGCATACTTGCCCACAAAGGTGGCCGTGTTTCGGTCGCTGTAGTTCTCCCAAGGGCCGCGGCCGTAATAGCTCAGGCTATCATACTGGCCGGGCAGTTCCATGCGCATCCCGAAGCGGGGCAGCTCCGGCAATTCCCTGCCTTCCATATCGATGGCGGCGGTTATTTGCACTGCTCCGTCGTTTTGCACCAGGTACTCCACGGTATAGGGCACGTGGATGTCAGTCAGTTCGTAGGTCACCTTTATCTTCAGCCCGTCTGCCTGCTGCTCGCCCACCTGCACGTTTTTTACCTGCCGGTTAACGTGTGCTGTGCGCCATACCCCCGATTTCACGGGCATGTTGTTACCGAAGTCGTTGTCGGTGGGGGCACGCCAGAAGTATGGTTCGGGGTATTTGGCAATGATCCTGGCGCCCTGGTTTCCGTTGCCATACCGGCTCAGGCGACCTTCTTTCAGATCAAACTCACCGGCCACTTTGCCAGCGGTAAATTTCAGCTTATCGCCTTCTCTCGTAATGTTCAGGTTTTCCTTCCCTTTGGCTGAGGCGTTGGCAAAGTACTGGCTATTGCCGATGCCAAACTGTTCGCGGGCCACCTCATGCCCTGCAGGCACCAGTGCAGAAGCATTTTTAGTGTAGGCGTATACATTCAGGAAATACTCTTCCCCAGCCTCGGCATTGGTTTTAGGCAGTCTTAGCTTCACGTCCTTCACCTCGTGCGGTCCGGCCTTCACGTCGAAGGTTCCTTCTTTCTCCAACTCCCCGTTTTTAAAGAGCTGCCACTTGAAGGTATAGTGCTCCAGGTTCGTAAAGTCAAAGTCGTTTTTCACTGAAATGACACCTTTATCCAGGTCTTTGGCGCTGAACAGGATGTTCTGGTATACCTTTTTCACCTCGTATAGCCCTGGGTGCGCCTGTCGGTCAGCGTCCACCAGGCCATTGGCGTTAAAGTTCTCGTCGTTTTGCAAATGGAAGCCACCCAGGTCACCACCATAGGCCCAAAATTCTTGGCCGTTATCGTCCCTGGCTTTGAGGCCCTGGTCTACCCAATCCCAGATAAAGCCGCCCTGCATTTTGGGAGAGCTTCGGATAATGTCCCAATACTCCTGGAAATTGCCGCTGCTGTTTCCCATTGCGTGTGCATACTCGCACATGATGAACGGGCGCTTTTTGTCTGAGGCCGCATACTCTTTCATGTGGCGGATGGAAGGATACATCGGGGCAACGATGTCTGTGTTCCAATCCTCGCCGGCCTGCTCAAACTGCACTGGGCGCGTGGTATCGTTCGCTTTAATCCACTTGTAGGCATCATGAAACACTGGCCCGTTGCCGCTCTCATTTCCCATGCTCCAAATGATCACCGACGCATGATTCTTGTCGCGCGCTACCATGCGCTGGATGCGGTCCATATGGGCCGGTGCCCAGGCAGGCAGGTAAGCCGGGTGCTTGCCCTTGTCGAACCAGCTCTGCCACTCGGCTCCCATACCGTGTGTTTCGATGTTGGCTTCGTCTACCAGGTATATGCCATACTCGTCGCAGAGCCTGTACCAGAGCGGATCGTTCGGGTAGTGGCTGGCGCGTACGGCGTTAATGTTGTTCAGTTTCATCAGCCGGATATCCTCCAGCATCGACTCCCGGCTGATCACGTGGCCTTTCACACCGTCGTGCTCGTGGCGGTTAACACCTTTTACCAGAATCGGCACGCCGTTTACATGCAGCTGTGCCTCCCTGATCTCTACCTTCCGGAAGCCTACCTTGCTGCCGGTTACCGCTATCACGTTGCCTTTTGTGTCTTTCAGCGTGATCACGCAGTCATACAGGTTCGGCTCCTCGCCGCTCCAGCGCTGCACGTTGTTGATGGTTCCGCTAAATTCGGTTGTTCCTGCCGTCGCGGCTTTCTCCTGCGCAAACACTTTCCTGTTTTTGCTGTCGAACAGCTCCACGCGCACGGCTGCCTTATCGGTCGGGCTGCCCTCAAACTTGCGCAGGTCCACGGCGGCGCTGAACAGGCCATGCCTGTAGTTGGTGTCTAAGTCGCCTTTCAGGAAGTAGTCCCATACCGTCAGCTTGGGCAGGGCTTGCAGAAACACGTCGCGCTCAATGCCGCTCAATCGCCAGAAATCCTGGTCCTCGAGGTAGCTGCCGTCGTGCCAGCGGAATACCTGCACGGCCAGCTGGTTCTCGCCGGTTGGCTTCAGGAATTTGGTGATGTTGAACTCAGCCGGTGTCTTGGAGGCCTTGGTCATGCCTGCTTTCTGGCCGTTCACATATACCTGCGCATACCCCGAGATGGAGCCAAAGTGCAGCAGCACCTCCTGCCCTTTCCAGTCGGAGGGCACGGAGAAGGTGCGGCGGTAAGTGCCGACCGGGTTGTAGCTGCTGTCTATATAAGGTGGGTTGGCCGGAAACGGATAAGCCACATTGGTATAAATCGGCGTGTCGAAACCTTCCAGCTCCCAGTTAGCGGGCACCGGAATGGTTTTCCACTTGCTGTCGTCCAGGTTTTCACGGTAAAAGTCGGTAGGCCGGGCCGCCGGCGTCTTCACCAGCGAGAACTTCCAGAGGCCGTTCAGCGATTGCTGGAACTTCGATTGGCTGGAGTCATTTTTTCGTGCATCCTGTGCGTTGCCATACAGCATGAAGGCGGCGTGCGGTGCTTCCTTGTTGAAGTCCAGCACGGAAGGGTTTTCCCATTCATTGACCGTACGCTGCTGGGCCACCAGCACATGAGCCCAGAGTATGCACAAGATAAAAATAATGCTTCGCATGCGAAATTTGTGGTTGATTAGTGGGGAAAATGGTTAATAGTAAGATCCATATCGCAGCTGCGAACCTGGATTCATATCAAATTCTCTCCTCCTTCCTCACAAGAAAGGGGGAGAGTGTCTTCTATTCAGAAGGGCTAATCTGTAATTGCCGGTCTTGTAAGCTCCAAAACACGCGGTGCAGCCTCCAGGCGTGCTGACGAAGTGATGATTTGCACGGCTAGCCAACCGTTTCTTTCACAAGCTTCTCGCTTAGGCTATACCTCTCCTGAAGGGTTTTCTCTAAGTTTTGAAGTATTAGATGGTGCGGCTCGAACAGCTTCCGGAACTGCGCCTCAAATCCCTGTTGTTGCTGGCAAGTCGGCAAGGTAATTCCGGATCGAGTGGTTTATACCCATCTCACGCGTGAGAGTCTACCCGTTAAATTCAGAGTCCTCCGGGTGCAATCGATCAACCGGGAAACGCTATCTTATTCGCTATCGGCAACCCAAGGTTTCACTGCCTGTCGCTTGGTTACAACTACTGTCAGCAGCCCTCTCCGTAGGAGAGTTTGGGTTGACTTCGCTCTCACTGATGCTGTGCTGTATTTTATCAAATAGGGCTTGGCTTTTGCTTTCCGGCAGCGTGTGCTGTAGGCCGTTCAGTTCCAATACATACCCCCTCGCCTCCTCCATACATGCAGCTTGCTCCGGATGTGCACGCAGAAAGTCATCCCATGCTGCATTCAAGGCTTTATCTTCTCCTAAGACCCATAGCCAAAACGCTTCATCCTCGGCAAACTGCTCAGCGGTATATCCTTTGTATTTTTGATCAAACATCCGGCTTCCATCGTTTCAAACACGCTCCATATACCTTAACAGAGAGCTGCTGCCTGAAGTTTAGACAAAATAACCGAAAAATACGCAACAGCGCAGCCTGATGCAGCAGGTAATGCGGTTCGGTACAGTGGTTGCCTTTCAAGCCACTTAAGCGGCATGCACATACTGGACGCTTTTCCGGAGCACCAGAATCCCGCGGCTCACCAATTTATAGATGTTGTCGGTGCTCATGTGCATCACCTCCGAAATTTCCTGAAACGACAGGTTCCTGTAAAACTTCAGCAGAATGGCCCTGCGCTGGTTATCAGACAGCAGGCGCAGACCTTGCTTCAGCCCAGCCTTCTGCTCAGCTTTCGCCTGGGTATAAATCAGTTGGTCTTCTATGTTTGCGCTTGTCTCCTGCAAAACGGACTCCAAATCCTCCTGGCCTTTCAGCTGCAGGTTTTTCAGCTTATTCGCTTCCTTGCAAAGCCTCCGCTTCACGGCGGCATACAGGTAAAAGCGGGTTGAATTTGGCAACGACAGGCTTTCGCGGTTCTTCCACATATCCAGGAACAACCCTTGGATACAGTCCTCGATCAGCAACTCGTCTGTGGAGAACTTCCGGCAGTAATTGTAAACCACCTGCACATACATTTCATAGATAGCGCCAAAGGCATCCTGGTCGCCCGCCTGAAAACGCAACCACAGGGCTTTTTCAGCTTCCTGCTCCATGCTGCTCACGCTGGCTCCGGACTGTGTACTTTTAGCTGATCGGGAAGTAACGCTCATTGTAAAACCTACTCTAAAATTGAATAAACCATTGGCTTACACCAGTACTGCACTCACAAAACTTGCCTTAAGGACTTGCTGCGGCCTTCTATTACTCGCCATGTGGCTTACCGATAGTGGCCAGTATACCCCCGTCCACATACAGGATCTGCCCGTTCACGAAGTCGCTCGCCCTGGAGGCCAGGAACACGGTAGCGCCTCCCAACTCGTCCGGGTCGCCCCATTTGCCTGCGGGTGTTCTGTTGAGAATAAACTCGTTGAAAGCGTTCCCCTCCACGCGCAACGGTGCCGTTTGGGCCGTGGCAAAATATCCCGGACCGATGCCGTTTACTTGGATGTTAAATTTGGCCCACTCCGTAGCCATGTTCTTGGTCAGCATTTTCAGGCCGCCCTTGGCCGCTGCGTAGGCGCCCACGTTCTGGCGGCCCAGCTCGCTCATCATCGAGCACACGTTAATAATCTTGCCATGGCCCCGTGCCATCATCCCCTTCACCACGGCCTGCGACACGATAAAGGGGGAGGTCAGGTCCACGTCGATCACCTGCTGCCAGTCGGCCAGCTCCATCTCCACCAGCGGCGTGCGCTTGATGATCCCGGCATTGTTCACCAGGATGTCCACCGGGCCGATCTCGCGTTCAATGGTTTTCACCTCCGCTATTACCTGCTGCTGGTCGGTCACGTCGCACATAAACCCGTGCGCGCTGATGCCCTCGGCCTCATAGGCTTTCAGGGCCTGCTCCAGTTTCTCGCGGGAGGAGTTACCGTTCACCACCACCGTAGCACCGGCTTGGCCCAGCGCCTTGGCCATGGCCATACCCAAGCCGTGGGTGCCGCCCGTTACCCAGGCCACTTTCCCTGTCAGGTCAAATTGCTGTAATATCATATGCTATCTTCTCTGTGCCTATCTTAAATCAGTTACTTTGCAGCCGTCCATGTCGCTGTAATCGAGGTTTTCGCCGGCCATACCCCATATAAAGGTATAGTTGGTGGTACCCGCACCGGAATGGATGGACCAGGGCGGCGAAATCACGGCCTGCTCGTTCTGCATCCAGATGTGGCGGGTTTCGGTGGGCGGGCCCATAAAGTGGCACACCGACTGCCCCTCCGCCACGTCGAAGTAGAGGTATACCTCCATCCGGCGGTCGTGGGTATGGGCGGGCATGGTGTTCCAAACACTGCCGCGCTGCAGCTCGGTCATGCCCATCTGCAACTGGCAGGTCTCAATCACGCCAGCTACCAGCAGTTTAGTGATCGTGCGCTGGTTAGAGGTTTCCGGACTCCCAAGCTGCACCACTTCGGCCTGCTCGCGCGTCACTTTTTTGCTAGGGTAAGCGTGGTGCGCCGGAGCCGAGTTCAGATAGAACTTGGCAGGGTTCCGGGAATCCTCGCTCACGAACACCACTTCCTTTGTGCCGCGCCCGAGGTAGAGCGCCTCTTTGTTCTGAAGGGTAAAGCGCTCGCCGCCAGCCTGCACTGTGCCGGTACCGCCAATGTTGATGATGCCCATCTCTCGCCGCTCCAGGAAATAAGAAGCCTTCAGGATATCAATTGTCTCCAGGGGCAGCGGCTCGCCTACGGGCATGGCACCGCCGGCCATGTAGCGGTCATACATGGTATAAGTCAGGCTCACTTGCCCGGGCACAAACACCTCTTCTATCAAAAAATTCTCACGCAGAGCAGATGTGTCCATTTGCTTGGTTTCCCCTGCGCTAACTGCGTAGCGTATCTTTTCTCCTTTGTTCATGATGGTTGATTTTGATTCTCCCAATGAATTGATCTTCTTATGTTTAAAATTTCTGCAAACGTTTGCAGAAACAACTCTGAAATAAATTATCTACCGTTTGCATCGCATGCCGGAATGAAACGCCTGCAAACGTTTGCATATAGCGCTTAAAATAAAAGGCCTGCTGAAAAGATGTTGCCTGAAACAAGTGGTTTTCCTTCCCGGTCATGTGGGTTTCGTTATCGGTTTACGACAGATGGATGCTGAAATGCAGCGCAAAGCATTTTGTATCTGATGCGTTTACTCTTTAAAAGTATAAAATGATTTTCTGACTCCAAAATTCTAAAGGCTTTTTCTGATGAATTAAATGAGCGCGCACTCACAAGCTTGGCGGGACATGGTGTTGAAAATCTTGCCGCGCCGCCAACGAAATGCTTTGTGCAGGTACTGAACCTGTTAGGCGCCACCATGCGCTTGCCCGGCAGAAATTACTGCTCAATCACTTGACAGGAAAAGGCTTTAGCACGATAGGCTGTAAGCAAAATACAGTCAGGCCTTCTGTATACCTCCATGTGCCGAATTCCAGCATACCAGAGCGCCGCCGGGAATAGCGCGCACTTTTGGCAGGTATAAGTTTAGAAGAAGGCAGCAGCGAACCGGATGTTATAAAGCCGCCTTTACAGTAAGGGTATGGAATAGAGTCGCTAAGCAGGGTAGCTAAAAGGATAGCATACCTCGCCTACGAACGCTTAGCGCACCGCCGAAGCAGGGCTTTTTACAGGCTTCACTCCCTGCTGGCTCGACTCGCGTTTCACGAGTCGGACAGGAGTCCGAAGCGACACATAACTTCCTTCCTGCTTGATTTTGTGTTGCAGCAGGTCCATCATCAGATTCGTCGCCTTCTCCCCCACTTCATAGGGAAACTGCTCTACCGAAGTAATCGCTGGCGTAATGATTTCTGCCCGGGGGTCGTTAGAGTAGCCGGTCAGCAGCATGTCATCCGGAATGCGGATACTGCGCTTCCGGGCCACTTCCAGCACCGCGATCGCGGTGGTATCGTTACAGGCAAAGACGGCATCGGGCAGCACTTCTTTTGCCAGTATCGCTTCACTGGTTTTCAGGGCATTCTCCTTTGTAAGCTCATGGAAGTACACCAACGACGCATCGAAGGGCACGTCGTACTCCTGCAGGGCGGCGAGGTAACCGTTGTAACGGTCCTCATAGATCCGGCAGGTCAGCGGGCCGCTGATGTGCGCAATACGGCGACAGCCCTGCTGCAGCAAATGCAGGGTTGACTCATACCCTCCGGCATAATCATCCCCAATCACCCTATGGGCCGGATAGTCTTTTGGCACACGGTCATAAAACACGAGCGGCACCCTGCTTTTAGCCAGAATATCAAAGGGAGAGAAATCCGTGGTATAAAGCGTCGTAGACACGATCAGCCCCGCCACCCGCGAGGCGTATAGCGCGTTGATCAACTCCCGCTCCATCTCGGGCGAGTCGTTCGACTGGCAGATCATGAGGTTATAGCCATATCCGTGTAATTTGTTCTGGATGGCCGTAGCCACCGTGGACGGGAAGTGCTGCGACAGCCTGGGGAGGATCAGGCCAATGGTGTTTGAGCTGCTGTTGCGCAGGCTGGAAGCAAGGGCGTTGTGCCGGTAGTCATATTTCTCCACTAACTCGCGCACCTTTGCTTTGGTATCCTCGCTGATATGCGGGTGATCGTTGAGCGCCCTGGAAACGGTAGAAACAGACACGCCTAGCTCCTGTGCGATGTCTTTAATGGTGTATTGAGGCTGTTTGCTCATGCGCTGAATGGCTGCCATACCCCTAAAAACGGCTAAGGCACTTGCTACAGTTAATTTTACGATTCTGAATCGGCATTCGCTAATGTATGTCCCGGAGTAATCGCCCCAGCCTACATTCCACGCTATACCTTAAGCTAGAATTTCACCTCCAGCGGCGAGGCCAAGCGCTTTGCAAAGCTCTCTAAATAGGCATCCCATGCTTCCTTGGTCTCGAACTGGCCGCTCTTGTCCCATCCGAATCCGGCGTAGTATACCAGCCTGCCCTTGTCAGGACTTGCGATGACATAGAGGTGGCTCTGGTCTTTTGCCGCGACGCGGTGGTCTTTGTAGTCCTGCACTGCCGCAGGGGCCAGCACAACGCCGGTTCCCAGGTGCGCGCCGTCCATGGGTTCCCAATAGCGGAACCAGCCTTGCACCGGATTGGCCTTCACTTCTCCCTGCTCGTCATGCAGCGTGATGCCGATGGTAGCGTTTGGCAGCGGCTTGTTGCTTTGCAAGTGCTCCTCGAAGCGCGTCAGGTTACTGCCCAAGTCCAGGGAGATGCGCTTTTTCTCGGTGATGGTGCGGCCATTTGCCTGCCACGGCGCATACGTCAGCTCAAACACGGTTCGGATGGGACCTTCGGCGATAGTCTTATACCCCGTGAAGTTTCTGGACACGTACAACGAATCGTCCTCCAGCACCCCGATGCCACCAATGCCGCGGCTTATCCCCACATGGTAGGGATCGTAGCCTTCGCCCCGGTCCTGATGGTAAAAGTTGCCATCTGTTTTATACCCCTCGTACCACTTGTTGATGATCGGGTAATCTACCCGCTTCAGCCAGGCATCCATGCCACTGGTTAAGGTGCCGCCGCTTTTCCCCTGCTCCACCATCTGCTGCGCCACCGGCCCATAGGTCCGGAAGGCCACGTGGTCGTTTTCCCAAGTATAGTCGTCGGTGCGCTCCGGCACAAAGCGGGAGTAGGTGGTACGTTTGCTTTTGGGTTGCTTCCTGGCAGCGTCTTTGGCGCCCGCCAGCAGGAAAGTGCGCTGCGCGTTTGCCCCGATCTTCACCTGAAACAGGATCTCATCGATGGTGCCGTCCGCGTCGTTATCCAGCGGCTGCGTTACCAGCAGGCTATCCGTGGCTGCATCCCGGACCAGTATGTTCTCGGCACCGTACTGTTTAAGCAAGTCGCTGATTTGGTGTGCAGGCACGCTCACCGTCTCCGTGCGGCCTAGGTCGAGGTTGTTTTTAACGGTGATCCTTTTTGCGCTGTTATCGCTTTGCTGACAAGATAAAAGCAAAGTGGCCGCAAGTGCCAGACTTATCCACATAGTTTTGTTGATCAAGGCTAATTTCGTTTAGAGTGCGGTAGGCCTGCCCGTAATTTGATGCGCTTTACTCCTCCGTTTTCTGCCAACCAGGCCTCATCCAGTAAAGGCGGAAGCCACAATAGACCACCTTGCGCACGCGCATCCCTTATTTAGGTATAGAGCACGCGGCATCCTTATTTAGACAAGCGACCGTGCTTTTTTATTGGCTTTGAACAAACTGGGTCCCGGTAATGAGAAACCAGACGACACCTGTAAACAAAAACGCCTGCAGGTGTTGCAGGCGTCTGAGCATCTTATCAAGATCGTAAGGCTGTAAAAAAACTTAGCGCTTCATGGCCCATACCAGCGCAGATGCCCCAAGTATAGCCGCGTCTGCTTCCTTCAATTCACTGAAAGTCAGCTGCACTTTGTTCTTGAAAACAGTCAGCAGGTTCTTCTCCATGTGCTCACGCACGGGGTTCATCAGCAAATCGCCGGCTTTGGTTACGCCACCAAAAAGGATGATGGCTTGCGGAGAAGAGAACATCACAAAGTTGGCCAGCGACTCGCCCAGTATCTGCCCGGTGAAGCGGTAAACTTCCTGTGCCAGATCGTCGCCTTGCATGGCGCACTCAAACACCATTTTAGAGTCAATTTCCTCCAAAGGGTACTGGCGCAGTGAGCTTGGCTTATCCGTTTCGGCTAGCAGCTCTTTCGCCGTCAGCACAATGCCGGTTGCGGAGGCGTATGCCTCCAGAGAACCCACCAGCCCGGTAGACCAGTGCTTTCTGCCGCCCGGCCGGATGATGGTATGGCCCAACTCGCCGGCAAAGCCGTCGTGGCCGTAAATAAGGTGGCCACTGGTTACGATGCCGCTGCCTACGCCGGTGCCAAGGGTAATCACGATGAAGTCTTTCATGCCTTTGGCTGCACCATACATCATCTCGCCTACTGCCGCTGCGTTGGCATCGTTGGTGATGGAGCAAGGCAAGCCGAACTGCTCGCTGATCAGGCTGGCAAAAGGAACAATGCCTTTCCAGTTCAGGTTGGGAGCGTGCTCGATGGAGCCGGTAAAGTAATTGGCATTGGGTGCGCCCACTCCAACTCCCTTTATGTTCTCTATTCCTACCGCCTCGATGGCTGGAAGCAGGGCTTTATATAAGTCCGCGATAAACCCCTCTACGGTCGCGTAGCCGCTGGTAGACATACGGCCGCTATGGCTGATATCCCCACGGTGGTTCACGATACCGAACTTCGTATTGGTTCCGCCAACATCCACTCCTATAGCGTATTCCTGTTTAATATTGTCCATGAACTATTGATTGAATGGCAAATTCTTAAGAAACGCCTAAGTTACCAGTTGGAGGCCCAAAAGCCAAAAAGCCTGCAAAAGTTATTTGCAGGCTTTTTGGCTTTCATCAGCACCATGCTGTGCTGCGGTATGAGGAGTTTGGCTAAACTATGCTGGTGACGAGGGATGGACCGGTTTAGGAAATTATTTTTTCTCAGCCGTCTCGTTGTCGCTCAGCTCCTGGCCAAAGTCAGGCATGCCCTCTTTCGTCCATCTCAAAACGCGGGCACGGGTATGGCGGTTAGGGTCATACAAGGGTTCCCCATCGATTTCCTTATAGTCACGAGCGTGGTAAATCATCACATCGGTTTTGCCGTCCTCGGCTACTGTAAAGCTGTTGTGCCCCGGACCGAAACGCTTCAGCTCCTCATTAGAGTAGAACACGGGCTTGGGGAGTTTATGCCATGAGGCCGGGTCGAGCAGGTCAGCATCTTCATCGGCCCAAAGCAGGCCAATGCTGTAGTTGGCATCAGTGGCGCTGGCCGAAAAGGTCACAAACACTTTCCCGTTTCGGGTAAGCACTGCGGGTCCCTCGTTCACCCGGTGCCCAATCACCTCCCAGTTATACTCCGGCACAGAAATGACCACCTGCTTGTCGTCAAGGGTGGTGGGGCTGGTCATTCTGGCAATGTATAACCCTGTGTTTACCTCTTTGTCAGATGCCCGGTCTACCCAAATCATGTAGCGTTGCCCCTTGTGCTCAAAGGTGGTGGCATCGAGGGTAAACTCGTTTCGCTTGCTCAGAATCTCCCCTTCCTCTTTCCACTCGCCCTTTGTCGGGTCTTCTGACGGGTTAGACAAGGCGTACTTGCGTATTTTCCACTTTTCCTCTGCCGAGCCGGCAGCAAAATAGATATACCATTTCCCGTCTATCCGGTGCAGTTCCGGTGCCCAGATGTGGTTGCCCATTGGGCCTTGGTCGTGCTTGCGCCACACCACCACAGGCTTCGCCTCTTTTATACCGTTAATGGTTTTCGAACTGCGTATCTCGATGCGGTCGTACTCGGGTGCAGTGGCAATAAAGTAATACGTCCCGTCGGCCGCCTTCGTCACAAACGGATCCGCCCTTTGCAGGGCAATCGGGTTGTCGAACTGAATCTCTTTAGACTTCTGCGCACCAACGGAACATCCGCTGATCAGGAGCGCCAGGGCAATTATAAGAAGCTTCGCGTGTTTGGTGAATTCCATTTTCCGTGCTGTATATACTGAAACAATACCTACTTTTAATCTTGTTTCTAAATTAATGTAAAAAATACACTTATACAAAATTTATCCATTCCTCCTGCTTTTAAGCTGATGATGGATACACCAAATGGCCTATAAAATGAGCGGCCTACCAGAGACAGGCCTTTCAGGTGCTAAAGGTTGAAGGCTTGAAAATCGGATTGATCAATTTTATAACTTGTTAATTTGAGACGCCTCTTAATTCCTGTGCTTGCCGCATTACTGCTGCTTGCCATGCCCCCTGCGCAGCTGGCTCCTTCTTTTATATCTAAGATGCGCCGCTACAAATAACGCCTCCTACCTTAGGCTAGCGACAAGCGTGGTGACAGAACGTGGAAGCAGCTTTACTTCACTACTGCCCATCACCAAAGCACCTGGCTTCAAGTTGTCATCAGCGGAGGTGGTATACGTTCTCATGCTGGCAATGCGTACTCCTTTGGTACTCATCCTGAATTTGACGGGCGCTGTTCCGGCATTCACAACTACCATAATCAGCTGGTTTTTAGCAGCATATATGTATGAGGAGGCCAGCAGCGAATTATCCTCCAACTGCTCCCCTGCTATATGCGTGCTGACGCGTATAGCACCCGGGCGAATAAAGCGGCTGTAATTGCCCAGTGCCCAAAGCATTTTACTCTCATAGTATGCCCCGTCTGCCTTGTCACGATCTATATACACCAAACCGTCTTTGTAATCGTAAGGGGATACCGCCAACCACCACTGCCAGGCAGTGGCGTTGGCGACAGTCAGGTCGTTATGCACCACTCGCGCCAGGTATAGGGCGGGGTCGATTCCTAAGTCTCGTTTGTTGCCGTTTATCTCTCCGGCATTATCACCCAAAATGCAGTATTCCGACTGCCAGAATTTCAAACCCGGCACACTGGCGACTTTTTGTGCCAGCTGCCTCCTTTTAGCCACCGCCTGATCATACGGGGAGGTAGTAAAATAGCTGTGGCCCGAGATCCTATGGCCAATGTGGGACAGGTCACCTAGGTAGTGCGGGGAGTTCTGCTGAAAGAACGCATCGATCTGGTTGCCCCTGCCCGGCTTATCGCCTTGGGTGTACAGGTAATCGATCTTGCCGGCTTCCGCAACATCAATTCTCGTGTTGAGATCTCGTTTTGCAAGGGAAGCGTTGAGCGCTCTTACGATCCCGGCGATGTCGTCATTGCCGAAGGGTGTGCCTTCCTGCCCGCCGTCGCTCCAGTCCCATTGCGGCTCGTTTACCGGGCTGATATAATCAAAATGAATGCCCTGGGTCCGCTCCACTCCCTGTATTACGTTAGTCAGGTAATCCGCATAAGCGCTATACCGCTCCGGCGCTAGGTTAGGCTGCGCATTGGAAGCGAACGCTTTGCCGTTCTTCGTTAAATTCACAGGGGGGCTGTTCGGAAAGGCCAGGAATTTGTTCACACCGCGCTCCCTGGCTGCTTTCAGGAACCATACCTGCCCGGCTTGCCGCTGCCAGTTATAGCTGCCATCTGCCTCCAGAAATGACTCCGCCCGACGCCACTCATCCCGAATTCCGCTTTGCGCGCCCTGCTGTGCGCTTCCCGCCCCCATGTTGAATCGCCACAAAGACAACCCTATTCCTTTGGGGCTGCCATCGGCATTCGTTTCGGTGCTAAAGAGCAAGTCTGCGATTGCGTTTCGTTTTTCTACAGGCCATTGCCCCACAAACTGGCAGCTCCAGGCATCTGAAGCGCCGAAATTATCTATGGTCTGATACTGCTGGGCAGGATCAACCTGAATAACCACTCCCATCCATACCTGGTTTCCTGGCCGCTGGAGGCTACGTTGATGATGCACACCACAACTAAAGGAGAGGGGCACCAAGAGCAACAAAAGTGATTTTTTAAACTTCCGCACCGTAGATTTCATAAACCATGCTCGTAATATCCAGACCATATGCAGCTGATAATAGTGTTAATCTTAGTTGGCAGGGATAGTATAGGCAGCAGCTTTTTTCTACTTTCCCGTATACCTTTGCCTTATTTCAAGGATAGCATAGTTAATGATCACAATGGTAATGGATCACAATGGTAATGGATCACAATAGCTTTCCTAGCACCAACTTATCTCCTGTATCATCCACCTCAAACAAATGGGGAATGCGGATAGAACGCCCATCCTTTTCCTCTTTGTGGCTGTGCACCGCCATCAGGAGCTTGCCTCCTAAAGTCCGAAACATCATGCCGTGCCCAAAGCCTGGCGGTGTGATCGGTGCTTTTTCGTGTATCCAGGGGCCATCGAGGGTCCCGCTTTCGGAATAGGCAACACCTTGGGTATAAACGTCATGTACCCAACTTGTCCACAACATGCCTAGTCTTCCGGTTTGGGTGCGAAACAACCATGGTCCGTCGGTTACTTTGTTTGGCACAACATTACCGGCTGCATCCCGCTCTTTGCTCCAGGGAGACTCGCTCGCCCGAAAAAGCAACTTGCTCTCCCCTACCGGACCGCTCAGATCATGCTTCAGCGCTATTTTCTCTATCGTGCCATTCCAGTTTTGCAGCCACTCATAACAGTACACCATGTAGGGCTTTCCGTCTTTGTCCATCCAAAAAGTACCATCCAGCGTGGGCTTATCAGCGGGCAGATACACTGGATCTTTCATCGGCACATAAGGCCCCTCGGGTTTGCCGCTAACCAGCACATGGCTGGCACGGCGCTCAATGACGTTTCCGCGCACGGTATCAATTTTCACATCCCGGTTTGTGAAGGTAGCGAAATAGTAATATTTACCTTTATACTGATGCAGCTCTGCTGCCCAAATCATCGGGTTCATTCCCATCCAGGAATTCGGGTCAGTCCGCACTACCTGGAAAGGGCCTGTCCACTTTTCAAGATCCTGGCTTTTCCACAACATCCCCCCGGTGCCGGTCATGTAGTACATGCCTGTTTTTTTGTCCGCCAGAATTGCCGGGTCGCTGAGGCGTATGGAATCCAGGGAAACATCCTTTTTTATGACACGCGGCCTGTTTTGCGAGAAGACCGGTGCCAGGCCGGTGGCAAGGAATGCTACAATCAGAAATACTCTTTTCAGGTCCGTCATATCTTCTTCTTTTTCACAGGCTTCAGTCTGTAAAGCCCGGCCCCGTGTTGGTTTAGCACAACTCCGAATTCACCCTCAAACTCACCTAGGTCTTTGCCACTCCAAAGGTCTTTTACTTTGGCGGCCTCAAAGCCTAACTCCTTCAGTTGTACCGATACCATGGCAGAGGAGGCTGGCTTCGGGCCTGCTGGTTCCTCTGTGAACACCATGAACTTAACAGTAGCTCCTATGTTTTGCTCTGCTCCTGCTTTATCAAGAGCGGCAAAGGCTTTGAAGCGGTTATACCCTCCGGGCAGTGTATACGCCACGACAGAGTTGGAATGGGTGCCGATACCATCGGCATACTGCTTGTTATTTACCATTAAGGGGCCACCAGCCACCCCCTTGTTCAGGGTTGCCTTCCCCCAACCCGCCTTAGCCTTGTCCCACTTCAGCGAAGTCAGTTGCAGCGAGTCTTTGCCATTGTAAAGGGTTGGGCTGATCCAGTCGGCATGGTCCCACTCTATCCCGTCGCCGCCATCTGTCACAACCAGGTAAAGCTTTTTAGCTCCGGATATCGCCACGTCCACTGCCATACCCCCTCTTGGCGTTTCTCTGTTGATGATGGGGCTTACCCATTTGGCTTTGCTTTCCAGCGCTTCCACCTGGTCGGCTATGTTGAAAAGCGCCAGGTACTTGTCGCCTGTCTTGGGGTCATCGGCAATCCAGGCTGCCTGCTCATCGGTTCGGAAAAGCTCTCTGTTGTTCGTGCTGGTGTTCAGCACCTTCAGGACTTCTTTGTTTGTGAGAAGTTCATTGGTGAAGGCGTCGTTGCTGGGCAAATCCCCCCCGAACATCAGCGGTGATTTAAAAATGGACCACAGTGTCATCAGGGTATACTGCTCGTCTTTTGTGAAGGCCGTCATGCGGTCGTCGCCCCGCTCGCCCCGGATGCTCAGGCGGCCTAGCGGCAGCATGTCGCCGTCAGGCCAGGCACCCGGCATGCGGTAGTCGTTCCAGCGGGCAAACACCTCAAAGTGCTCTTTCAACTGCAGCCAGCTATCCCAGAAATCGCCTACAGTGCGCCACATGTTGGCATGCTGCTGCACGTGCGCGGCCTTCTCGACTGGCGTTTCGCCGGGCGAGGTGCTGAGCACTATCTTGCGACCGGTGCGGTCGATGGCTTTACGGATCATCTCTACCTCACCGGCAAAATAAATGGGCGAAGAGAGGTCATCTACCTTCACGAAATCAACGCCCCAGGCGGCATACATGTCAAACAGCGAGTTGTAGTACTCCTGTGCCCCTGCTTTGTCAGGCAGGATGGTATACATGTCGCGGAGCCAGCGGCACTGGTCCTCGGGCGAGTAAATATCCTGAGCCCTGGCGCTGCTGCCTTTGATTGGCGTATTCTGCTTCACGGCCACGACCGGTATACCCCGCATGATATGAATCCCGAACTTCAGCCCTTTGCTATGAATATAATCCGCGAGCGGCTTAAAGCCCTGCCCGTTGGCTGCAGAAGGAAACCGGTTCGGGGCCGGGATAAACCGCCCGTACTCATCCATGTTAAACTGCGGGTCGGTTTGGTTATAGCCGTGCGCCTTATCGTTGCTCACGTACCAGCGGATGTCTACTACCACATATTCCCAGCCCGACGACTTCAGGTGCTTCGCCATGTAATCGGCATTGGCTTTTACTTCTTCCTCCGTCACGGTTGGCCCATAACTGTCCCAGCTGTTCCAACCCATCGGCGGGGTGGCAGCCCATTTATGAAATTCCATTTTCTTCCCGCTCTTTTGAGCCAGGGTCATACCTGTAGCCAGGTTCAGGAGCAAGAGAGATAACCCAATCGTTTTTTTGAACATTAGTTAAGTCGTTTCATTTGTCTGGACAAAGTATTTCGCCGCATTTGCTGTTACTTCACTCAGTTACAAGCATAAGCGTATGGAGTTTAAACATTCTTAAGATAGGAAAGCCAACGAGAGATTCACAAAAGCTGGCTGAATTATTTATCCTGGTAAATTCTCACTTCCCACTTCTGTGGCTCTTTTGATTAGGCAGTTATACATCATTGTACATCCATTCACACCATTTTCTTTCCCGTGTCCAGTGCGGGCTCAGGGTTGAAATCAACTTTAATCTTCACGAAAATTTTGTTCCAATTACCTCTAGCCAGAGTGCATCACTTCTGTCCCTGTCAATAAATGGCGATGTAACTGTAGATCTAATTTCGCAAAAGTGATTTTTAAGAAGAATTCTTGGGTATGGAACTCTATAATTCACCATATTTATCTTTTGGGCTTAAGCGCAGTTTGCAGGCAAAAACGACAATAGCCTTAGGGTATCAGGTTTGCAAAAACTTCGTGGTTGGGGGAAGCATGTGCATCTTTTTGACTGCACAGCCTTGTATTTGGGCGGTGAGCATGCTGTATAACCTGGAAATAACCGGAAGCTAAGCTCCATATAGTATAGAGATGAACTATAAAAGCGCTTCCCGGTAAGTCAGATTCTCTTCACAGATTCAAAATGGATACTTAATAATCACTATAGATGAAACAACTTCTCCTTCCTCTGCTGTTTGTTGCTCTTGTAGTTTCTGGATTTATAGCACTCTCCCCTCGGGCAGATAAACCTTCTGTGGCCGGTCGGAACTGGAGCGAGTACCAAGGCGGGCCGGGGCGAAATCAGTACTCTACGCTAAAGCAGATAAACCCCTCCAATGTGCAGCAACTCGAGATGGCTTGGGAGTACCACACCCGCGACACCGGACAGATACAATGCAACCCTATCATCATAGACGGTGTGCTCTTTGGCATGACTGCCAGGCTGCAGCCTTTTGCTTTGGATGCGACCACGGGAAAGGAAATCTGGCGGAAGGAGTCAGCGGGCTTTGATAATCTGAGCACCAGCCGGGGCTTGGTTTACTGGGAAAAGGGGAAGGACAAGCGCATCCTGTACACCAACGGCCAGTGGCTCTTTGCCGTGAACGCCACTACTGGTAAACCGATTGCTACTTTCGGGGAAAACGGCCGCACCAGCCTCAAGGCAGGGCTGGGAGAGACTGCCGCTAACAAGATGGTTATCTCCAATACACCCGGTACCGTATTCGAAGACCTGATCATCATGCCGCTAAGGGTATCAGAAGGTTCTGACGCTGCCTTAGGGTACGTGCAGGCGTTCAACATCCGGACAGGTAAACTGGCTTGGGTTTTCCGCACTATTCCACAGCCGAGCGACTATGGCTACGAGACATGGCCAAAGGATGCCTACAAAAACACCGAAATCGGCGGAGGAAACAATTGGGCGGGTATGGCTGTAGACCGCGAGCGAGGAATTGTTTTTGTTCCGACGGGCTCGGCCGCGTTCGACTTTTACGGGGGCAACCGGAAAGGAGAAAACCTCTTTGCCAATACCCTCCTGGCCCTGAATGCCAGAACGGGTGAGCGCATCTGGCATTACCAACTGGTGCACCATGACATCCTGGACCGCGATCCGCCTGCCCCCCCTAACCTGGTGACGATTACCCGTGATGGAAAGAAAGTGGATGCCGTGGCACAGGTTACTAAACAAGGGTATGTTTTTGTTTTCGACAGGGCAACCGGCGAGGCCCTCTTTCCTATTGAGGAAAGGCCAGTGCCCGCCTCCGACATACCCGGGGAAGAAGCATGGCCCACACAACCGTTCCCTACCAAGCCGGCGCCTTTTGCCCGGCAGACTTTCACGGAGGCCGACATCAGTCCATATGCCGAGAACCGTGGGGAACTGCTTGAGAAGCTACAAGGCAGCCGGTCTGAAGGCCCCTATACCCCTCTCAGCAGCAAAGGCACCATCATTTACCCCGGCCTGGACGGAGGAGCTGAATGGGGAGGAGCAGCTGTTGACCCGCAAGGAATTCTTTATGTGAACAGCAACGAGATGGCTTGGCGTATTTCACTGGGTGCTTCCGTTTCTGAAGAGGAGCTGAAGCGCCTTAGCCTTGGGCAGCGGCTGTATGCCCTGAACTGCACGCCCTGCCATGGTGCCGAGCGCAAAGGGAACCCTGCCAGCGGCTATCCGTCTTTGGAGGAGATTGGCAGCCGCCGGGGTAAAGAGCATGTAGCCAATGTGATCACCCATGGCAAGGGTATGATGCCCGCCTTCAGCAAGCTCTCGGAAGATGAGAAGGCGGCGCTGGTGGGATTCCTTTTTGGGGAGGAGCAGCCACAGCCGGTAATTGCGAAAGAGCCAGGACTAGGAAAGGGGGCCAATCAAAAAGCGCCCTACCAGATTTCAGGTTACGACAAGTTTTTAGACAACAAGGGCTACCCTGCTGTTCGCCCACCCTGGGGGACACTGAACGCCATTGATTTGAACACAGGAGAATATGTCTGGAAGGTGCCTTATGGGGAGCACCCGGAGCTGATGGCAAAGGGGATTCCACAGACAGGGGCGGAAAGCTATGGCGGGCCGGTCGTTACCGCCAGCGGACTCTTGTTTATAGCAGGCACTAAAGATGGCAAGTTCAGGGCCTACGACAAGAAAACCGGAAAGCTGCTCTGGGAGACCAAACTGCCGGCAGCCGCTTTTGCTACGCCGAGCACCTATGAAGTAAATGGCCGGCAGTATGTGGTCATTGCCTGTGGCGGCACGAAACTAGGGGCAGCAGGCGGAGACAGCTACGTAGCTTTTGCCCTGCCAAATCCAAAGGGAAAGTAAACCCCCAGAGCGACAATGCGCTTGGTTGAGCTGACAATCATTGAATCACTTTTATTCGTTGAGAACCATTTGAAAAGCACATGCGCAACCTCCTCAGTTTAAACTGCTTTGCAGTCATTTTTATGTTGCCAACAGCTATTCAGGTGCCTGGGTGCATACACCTAATGCCAAGGGAAAAAGTAATGAAACCTAGGAGCCAATGTCATAGAAGCCCGTAAATTGATCATTTACGGGCTTCTGTCTAATTCCATTACTGCTACCAGCAGCGAACGGGGGATCGCAAATATTTACCAACAAGATGATATATAGTTATTTACATAAAATTCTTGCCACCTAAAACTGCACAATTTAGCTGCTTAAACTTCTACTTCCATCTCCAGTAAGGCATAGCTCAGGGTTTTACCGTGCGTGTCCATGGCGAGGGAAGTGGTAACACCCCCCGTCAACGCCTGCTGGCATACAAAAAGCAGCGCTGGCAGGTTGGGCAACTCGTAGCGGGATACTTCCCCAGCCACTATCTTACTTAGGTGCTTTTTTACCGCCTCGGCCGTTACCTGAGACAGTAGCAGCGGGTAATCTTCCTCCTCGTAAGGTATGAGAGAAAGGGTCAGCGTATTGCCTTTGTCGCCTGCCCGGCTATGGGCAATGTCATATAGTTTCTTCTTCATGATCTGGAAAGGGTAACAGCTGGTGTAACTTTTTCCCGGGGCATAAGAACAGAAACAATCCCGACTACCTCGTGCAGATACTTCCGGGCGCCTCCCCCTCCTGCCGGGCCATTGGTATAAAGGGCCTCTACTTCCTCTCCTACCAAGGCTGCCTGAGCGGCCGTGGCAGCCTTCCCGGCAATGCGGAGCCTGATCTCGTAAGGCTCCGGGTAATGGCCAAAGGCAATACGGTGCGCAGAGGTACACCCAATGTAATCCACCCGCAAGTCCTGAAACTGCCCCTCCAGTCGTTGCCGTATCGTTTCGCCCGCCAGTTGTGCCCTTGCCAGTGCATGGGTGCCTGCGTAAGAGATCTCGCCTTCCCCGATATACCCCGCCTGGTAGCCCACACTGACCTTCAGCGTATCGGGCTTGGTTTGTCCGCGCCCGCCTGTTGCCATTACCTGGTCAGCCCCGATTTCCTGCAAGCGGACCTGTGTGAAGTCTGCCACCACATCAGGGGTGATATACCGGCTGGGGTCCATCACCTCGTACAGCAGCTGCTCTTTCACAGTAGCCAAGCTAATGAGGCCCCCTGTACCGGCAACCTTGCCAAACACGGCTTTCCCTTTGGAAGAAACATCGACAAAGGGATGGCCCAAATGAGCCATGTCGGGCACGTTCTTTCTGCCCGGATCTGCAAAGTACCCCCCGCACAACTGACCGGCGCATTCCATTAAGTGTCCTATCACCGTTGCCTGCCCCACCTGGTTAAAGTTATCCAAGGACCAGCCGAACTCATGCACCAAAGGAGCCACAACCAGCGAGGGGTCTGCTACCCGGCCCGTGATGATCACGTCCGCACCGGTAGCCAAAGCAGGCAAAATGGCGTCTGTACCCATATAGGCATTCGCAGAAATCAGCTGGCCGGAAACCCTTATGGGTTGCCTAGTTTCAAGCGCTATTTCATCTCCTGTGAGCTGCGTAAACACATCGTCACCTGTCACGGCTGCTACCGTCACATCTAGGTGTAGCTTCTTTGCCAGCTGGCACACGGCTTCTGCCGCAGCGGCAGGGTTGGCAGCGCCCATGTTCGAGATGAGCCGCACCTTGTTTTTCACCAGAATCGGCAGCAGCGCCTCCATCCTGCGCTCCAGCAGTGGGTCATAGCCTTTCGCCGGGTCCTGCATCCGCCGCTTTTGTGCCAGGGCAATGGTGCGCTCGGCCAGGCACTCCAGCACCAGGTAGTCCAGTTCTCCCTTTTCGGCCAGCACGACGGCAGGCTCAAGGCGGTCGCCGGAAAAGCCGGCTCCGCAGCCAATTCTTATTTTGTTCTTCATACGTCAGAGAGAAATCACGCCTAACATCAAGGAGACAAATAGCATGACCAGCGTGACCAGAAAAGCCAGCGGAATCGTCTTCCGCTGGTGGTCCGCCAGGTCAACGCCGGTTAAACCGATAAGTAAAAATGTAGCCCCGGTCAAAGGGCTCACGGGAAAACCTGTGGTCATTTGACCCAGCAGGGCAGCCCGGCCTACCTCAATGGCAGTACCATCGAAATGTGTAGCGGTGGTCCCCAGCAGGGGCAGCACGCCGAAGTAGAAAGAATCCGGGTCAAAGAGCAGGCTGGCCGGCATCGAAAGCAACCCTGTGATAAGGGCCAGGTGGTTCCCAAAGGAAGCGGGAATCACCTCTACCGCCGCGGCGGCCATCGCATCGATCATACCAGAACCCTTTAGGATGCCCGTGAAGCAGCCTGCGGCAAACAGGATGCTGGCCATCAGCAGGGCGGCTCTGGCATGCGCATCTACCCGCTCCCGCTGTTCAGCCAGACTCGGGTAATTAACCGAAATGGCAAGTGTGAAGGCAACCATGAAAATAAGGTGCGGCGGGGCCAGCGCAGAGATCAGCACCACAATAGACGCCACGATGAGCAGCAGGTTAAACCAAAGCAGCTTCGGCCGTGCCAATTTGTTAGGCTTTGGCGCTGTCTCCAGTCCTGCTGCTAAGCCTAGTCTAACCGGCACGGTCATGCGCTTCGTTTCTTTTATTCCCATCCAATAGGAAATCGCCAGTACCGTTGCCAGGCCGCACAAGACCGGAATGAGCATGGGGTTGAACAGCTGCGTAACAGGCACCTCCAGCGCAGTGGCGGCTCGGATGGTAGGTCCGCCCCAGGGCACAATGTTCATGGTGCCGGCTGCCAGGGCCACCACGGTAGCCAGCGTGGTTCTGCGCATGCCCAGGGCATCGTAAAGTGGCAGCATGGCCGGAACAGTGACCAGAAAAGTAACGGCGCCGGAACCATCCAGGTGCACGAGCATAGCCAGTATGGCTGTAACAAGCGTAATGCGTGGCGGATGGCCTCCGGCCGCTTTCAGCAGGCGGGAGATGACCGGATCAAAAGTACCGGCATCCATCAGCACGCCGAAGAACAGGATAGCAAAGATGAACATGACGGCGGTCGTCGCTATGGCTTTGATGCCCTCCGTCATGAAGTCCACTACCTCGGTTGTAAAGCCTGCAAGAAGGGCCGTCACGATCGGCACTAAAATCAAAGCCACCACCGGCGAGGTTGTTCGGGTCATCACCAACACGAGAAGGAGTAGAATGGTCAGGAGCCCGAGGAGTGCAAGCATGTGATTTTGGTATTAAAGAAAGCTTTAGATGTGACGTTTCGCAAGATAAAATTCAGAACAGTCTCCCTTTGAAGGGGGAATATTGGGACAAGTTTGCATCACAGCGATCAATTATAACTACTTTCCAACACGACTCTTTTCCCCACCCTGATGTGCCAGGATACATCACTCCATCATCTGCCCTACCAGTACCGGCCTTTCGGATTTGCGTTCAGGTGCCTTTTGGGCGATGCTGTCCGTGAAAACCAGTCGCACTTTCTTATCTTCAAAATGGCAGGTAACGGTATCAGTGTGTGGGGTCTGGTTAAAGCTCCAGGTCATGACGAAAGTATCCGGGGATGCCCAGGTACCGAAGGCGGCTACTTTCTCTGTTGGCATGGGTAGCTTCCTTTTCATGGGCACAAAAGAAGGAGGGCTACCCGGTAGCTGTGTCTCCCCTTTTACCCAATCATGAAGGCCGCAGACAATTTGGTGCACGCTTTCGCCTTCCTTAAACTTCATGGTTGCTTTATCCTTGCTGAAGGTGAAGGACACGGAATCGATGTGGATCGGATTTTCCTGTAATCTGTATGTTTTGCCCGAAGCCCGGGACGCTACAGGTGAGCTGGGACTGCTCATGGGCGGCAGCAGGGTGAGTGAAGCCAACTTCTGACTCAATGCCTTTTGGGCCGCAGCATTCGGAGGTAAAGCAGCCGGGTTCAGGCCTGGCAACAGGATATCCCACACCTGGTTCAGGATAGCCTGCATGTCGTGCGTTTCGCTTGTGATGGCAATCACGGCATCTTTCTCCGGCAGCACCAGGCAGAACTGCCCCATCGCGCCGTCGCCACGGCAGGAATTGTGGCGGCTTCGCCAGAACTGGTAGCCGTAGCCCTGGTTCCAATCATGAGCGGGTGTCGGGCTGGGCGCATTAGGCACCTGGTATGCAGTGGCTTCTTCCACCCACTTTACCGGCAGTATCTGTCTGCCGTTCCACTTTCCTTTCTGCAGGTAGAGCTGCCCGAACTTGGCGATGTCCTCGGTTCTGACCCGCAGGCCAAAGCCGCCTGTGTTGATGCCCTCTGGGTCGCTTTCCCAGTCAGCACCCTCTATGCCGAGCGGCTGGAACAAGCGCGGCGTCAGATACGCCAGCACGGTTTGCCCGGTAACTTTCTGGAGAATGGCCGACAGCATGTAGGTTGCCCCCGTGTTGTAGACAAAGTGAGTACCCGGCTCCCGCTCCACAGGCAATGAAAGGAACTTGCGCGCCCAGCCGCCGGAGGTTTCTTGCAGCAGAGGCCGCAGGGTATCCGCCTCATGCCCCGTCGTCATCGTCAGCAAATCTTTGATGCGCATGGCCGCCAGGTTCGGGCTAAGCTCAGCGGGCTTAGCCTCAGGAAAGAAAGACACGACCTTGTCGGAGACTGTTAATTTGCCTTCGGCTACCGCAAAACCGATCGCCGTGGAAGTGAAGCTCTTGCTCAGCGAAAAGAGCGTGTGCTTTAGCTCAGGCGCATACGGGGCCCACCAGCCCTCTGACACTACCTGCCCGTGCCGCACCACCATCAGGCTGTGCAACCCAAGGTTTTGCTTTTCAACGGCCTCCACAAAACGTAAAATTGCCTCAGAAGAAACGCCCTGTAGTTCAGGTGTACTGCGAGGCATACTATCTGCCTTGAAAGGTACTGCCAAAAGCGTATGCGGCAGCAGGGAAAGGAAGCCTATGCCAGCCACGCCGGCTCCCATCTGCTTCAGAAATCTTCTTCTATTTGAAATCATGTGCATTTGTTTAGTCGGTGGGTAAGCTACTATGGAGAAAAATTAGCAAACTCAGGTTATGACATTCTTGATCAGCTTGATACCTGATTTAGGAAACCCGCCCCCGCCCCTCCCAAGAGGGGAATCACGCAATAAGTAAAATTCCATTACTCGGAAGGGTTAGGGTAATGCCGTCAACTCAAGAAAAAAGTTAATTTATCATTTCGACGCAGCGAGAAATCTACCTTGAATTTTAAAAAGACCTCTCACTGCACTCGAGATGAAAAAAATATAAATGGCTATTCAATACATAAAAACAGACTACCTGCTGCTCATCCAGCTGTGCAGAAAGTCTAAGGCTGCTCCGTCCGGTAACGATTTTGCTTCGACCTCTTTACCGAAGGTCATGATCTGCCTTTTGCCCGTATGGTAAACTGGCCACTGGGGTAGTTCTTTGCCGTTCGGATCGCCGGTGCGGATGAAATTCACCCAATAGGCTGACATCGTTTTTGCCAGCGCATGGTCCACTGGCTCCCAAGGGCGGTCCACAAAATTCAGGTTATCATACGCGTACGGAACCTCGCCGGTATGGAAGGCGCCGTACTTCACATATTCCCCTGTTGCCGGCACATCGCGGGTAAAGCGGTAGACATATACCCTGTTCTTTCCCCGCTCGCTCTGCACATTGGCCCAGGTGTAGTTCTGCACGCCAAATAGCATGTCGCGGGACAGGTTCAACTGCGAGGCTGCCGCCTCAGCGTCCGTAGAGGCGGGGTAAAAACTCAGGAAAGTCTTGGCATCGGCGCCATATTGCTCCGCTAACTGCTTCCGGAAGTCGCCAGCGCTTTGAATAGGGCTAAACAGCAGTCCCTCGTCTTCATTCCAGCCTGTCAGCAGGTCTACCCTGTTCTGCTCACCGGCCTTGAAAATGGCTGCAATAGAGTTGGGCAGCACATAGCCGTCGACGATTGGCCCGCGCATGCCCTGTGCTTTCTGCAGGAGTTCTTTGGCCGGAACCGCTCTCAGTTCTTCCAAAGAGGCGGCATGCAGCGACTGGGCCAGCTTTTCCCCATCCGCCTCGGCCTGCTGCAGCGTGGCGCTACCCCTCGTAAAGTTAGCCCCGCTCTGGCCAATGGCTCTATGAAACAGGCCTTTTGCCAAAGGCGAGGCCACCAGTGCGTTCACGCTCATCGAACCAGCCGACTGACCGGCAATGGTGATATTGTTGGGGTCCCCGCCGAAGGCGGCCACGTTCTCTTTCACCCACTGCAGGCCTTCAAGTTGGTCCATAAGGCCATAATTGCCCGAGGCATTCCTGCCCGACTCTTCCGTCAGCGCAGGATGGGCAAAGAAGCCAAAGGGGCCGACCCTGTAGTTCAGGCTCACGAACACAATGCCTTTTTTGGCCATGGCCTCCCCATCGTAAATTGGCACGGCACTTCCGCCGCTGTTAAACCCTCCGCCATATATCCAGACCAGCACCGGCCGCTTCTCCTTGGCCGACTGAGCCCCCGTCCAGACGTTCAGGTACAGGCAATCCTCGCTGATAGGCTCCTTCGGGATCAGGAACTCAGCCGACCACATACTGAAAGGGGCCGGTTCGGGCTGCATGGGGCTGGGTCCGAATGCAACGGTTTTGCGCACGCCCGCCCAGGGCTTCACCGGCTGCGGGGCTTTCCAGCGAAGGGCTCCAACGGGGGGTGCCGCGAAGGGAATGCCCTTGAAGCTGACCACGTCGCCTGCCTGGTTCCTGGCACCCTCCACCATGCCAGCCGTAGTTTTGACCACCTCAAGGCCCGACGGTGCGAAGATAAAAGAAGCCAGCCCCAGCGCGCAGGCAAGGAGCAAGAGGATGCTTCGGAAACTTCTCATATGTTACTGGTTTGCAGTGGCCACCTTGATAAGCTCTTTATCGTGGTGATTTTTTACAACGCTTGTTTTATCGAAGAGCATCGTCGCGCCATTCTCGCCTGTGTACTTCGGCCAGGCTGGCAGGCCTTTGTGATTCGGATCACCGGTGCGGGCAAAGCTGATCCAGGCGCTACTCATCTTGTCGGCCAGTGCGTGTGCCTCTTTGCCTCCACCTGTCATTTCTGCACAGCGGCTGATATTGTCGAACACAAAAGGCAGTTCCATGCAGTGCATGGAGCTATAGATGCCATCCATCACCGGCGAATCCCAGGTAAACAAATACATATAAACCGGCGCGGTACCGGACTTTGCTTTCTGCGTGGCTTGCTCAATGGCCAGCGAGCGGAAGTTGAAGTCGAAGAGCACGTAATCAGATGGCGTGGCAGTTTCCGGATAGGCTTTCTTCACCGCCGTTAAATAGGTGTCTGTCTTATCGCCGTACTTCTGCTGCAGATTTTTTCTGGCCTCCTCCATGCTTGTAACCCGGTTAGTCGGCATAAAGGGAGCAAATTCTGTTTTGGTCGTGCCCACCAAGAGCGGAATATCTTTGGAAAGTGCAATGGCAGCCGGATCAGAAGGCTGGTACGGTAGGAACTCCCCGTCTAATATTGGACCCCAGCCTAGGTTAGCCGGCTGCTTGCCCTCTGCTTTCAAGCTCTCCTGCACTTTTCGGATGGCAACTTTCCCGGCTGCATTCAGCCGCTCATAAGATATTCTCTGTAGCGAGTCTACCTGGTTAGGCTGTAGCTTCAGTTCTTCCAGCAAGGCAGCGCTTACGCTCTTTGCCAGCGCAGGGTCCGTAAAGTTTGTGATGTAGCTTCCGCTTTGCACAATGGCCTTGTGGAAAAGACCTTTGGCTGCCGGGGCATTCATCAGGGAGGTCACCTTTCCGCCGCCACCCGACTGCCCGAAGATGGTCACATTGTTGGGGTCGCCGCCAAACTGGTCGATGTTCTGCTTCACCCACTGCAGGGCCATCGCCAGATCGGTTAAACCGGCATTTGCGGAGCCTTTGTACTTCTCGCCGTAGGCAGACAGGTCCAGGAAGCCTAGTATGTTAAGGCGGTGATTCACCGTCACCACCACGACATCGCCCTTGCTGCTTAGGCTCTCCCCGTCGTACGAAGGCAGTTCTACCGACGAACCGGCCGTGAAACCTCCCCCGTGCAGCCACACCATCACCGGGCGCTTTTTCCCGTCTTTTAGTTTTGGCGTCCAAACATTCAGGCTCTGGCAATGCTCGTTGGTATAGCCCCAGTTATGCTGAAACGGAAATTCAATCTCGTCATTCACCGTAGTGGTTGGATCGGTAGGGCAAACGGGACCGTAGCTCATGGAACTGCGCACTCCCTCCCATGCCGCTGGCTTTTGCGCTACCTCAAAGCGCTCTGCCTGGGCGTATGGAATGCCCTTGTAGGTGAAGATGCCGTTGCTAATATAACCGCGCACTTTACCGTTGTCGGTTTGCGCAACGGCTATGTTGGCTCCAGCCTGCACAGGGTCCGAAGACGTGCTTTTCTTCTGGCTCATGCCAGGGTTTGCTGCCAGCAGTAAGGCCAGGCCAGTCAGTAACATTTTGCTTTTGATGCTATATAGCATAAGGTGAGGTTTTATATATATAATGTTTGAAAAACTGTTTCGAATACTGATCAATTTAAAGTATTTCTGCCTGAGCTGCGGTTGCGAAAGATTACCCAATAGTTCTTTTACATCCATTTCATATAGTGGCCCTCTCCTGCAGGAAGGGATTTCCCCCACTCAACGCGGTGTGGCTGCACCTACGCTGGCTCTGTACTGGCTGCCTCACTGCGTCCGGCTTCAGAACAATGACAATCGCTTCACAAGAAGCGGGCAGGTCACTATCTTTATATAGGTGCAGCTTATTTTCAGGCTCATCAACTATCATATCTGTTGCCGCTGTGGCATTCTTATTTTGATTGTCTGGCTTCTAACAAAACCAACCTACTGCACGAGGGTTCCATTCTCTTTTAGGACGTTCGTGAGGAAGAGCACCTGGTAAGGCAGCGCTTTTCCCCAGTACTCCCAGGTGTGGGCACCGGGGCGTTCGATGTACGTGTGGGGCGTTCCGTTCTCTAACAGGAGGCGGTGCAGATCACGGTTGGTATCTATGAGGAAGTCGTCTACGCCGATATCAAAGATCAATTGCAGGCCACTGTTTTTAAGCTCCTCTGTTCTACCCACGGCCGTGTATTCCGGATAAGGACTGGCGGCATCCTGCGGTGGCCCCAACAGGTTTGCGAAGTTCTGTGCCCGTAGCTGGGCAAACTCTGCCGGCACTTTCCAGGTGGCGGTATTGATGTTCATCACACCGCTCATGCTTCCGGCGGCACTATATAAATCAGGGTGTCTGGAGGCAATGTAGAAGGCTCCATGGCCACCCATGCTCAAACCAGCAATCACGCGCCCTTTGCGGTCGCGGACGGTGCGGTAAGTATTGTCGATTTTGTCAACCAGTTCTTTTGAGATGAAGGTCTCGTACTGGCTTGATTTGTCGAGGGGGCTGTCGAAATAGTAACTGGTAGGCCCGCCGTCGGGCGTCACGATGATGAGGCTGTATTCGTCGGCCAGCCGGTGCAGGAGCATTTTATCCGGGGTTTTGCTCAGCCAGTCGCGGTAGCTGCCAGTGCCGCCATGCAGCAGGTACAGTACCGGGAAAGAAGCTTTTTTTTCTTTTTTATAAGAAGCAGGCAGCACTACTGCCGCTTTTACATCTTCGCCCATGGCCGCACTGGCTATCACCAGCGTATCCACTTTCGCGCCTAGCGTAGCGGAAGTAAAGGCGAGGCAAAAGAGTGCCAGCAGCAGGATTTTTTGGAATACTTGCATAATGGATAAAAGAGAATAAACATCAGCATTGGTTTCAGCCGTGTGGCCGTAAGCCATCCGGGTGTGAGGAATTCTATTGCGCCAGCGCACCGTTGCCCTTCAAAGCTTTACTGAAGAATAGCACATGGTATGGCAAAGAATTCTCCCAATAGTCCCAGGTATGGCCGCCAGGACGTTCCGTATAGTCGTGCGGTGTTCCGTTGTATACCAGACGGCGGTGCAACTCCCGGTTCGGCTCAATCAGGAAATCATCCACGCCACAGTCAATCACCAGCTTCACATCGTTTTCTTTCATCTGGTTGGCCATGTGCACCACTGAGTTCGCAGCATAATAATCTGGCTTGCCTCCAAGCGGACCTAGAATACTGGCGAAGGCAGGTTTGATTTGCGCTGCGAATTCCGGCGCTATGTTCCAGTGCTTCGGGTCTAAGTCGAGCGCTCCACTCATGCTCCCGGCAGCGCTGTAGAGGTCCGGGTGGCGCGTAGCCAGGTAAAGGGCTCCGTGGCCGCCCATGCTCAGGCCCGTAATCACGCGGCCCTTACGGTCTCGGATGGTGCGGTAGGTATTGTCAATTTTCGAGATAACCTCTTTCGTGATGTAGGTCTCAAACTTGTTATCCGGCTTTACAGGGCTGTCGAGGTAACCGCCTAGCCGCTCCCCCTCCGGCGTTACAATGATGAGATTATACTGGTCAGCCAGCTTGTGCAGCAATTGCTTGTCGGGCGTTTGCTTCAGCCAGTCGCTGAACTGTCCGCCCCCGCCGTGCAGCAGGTACATTACTGGATAGGCAGCTTTGCTTTTGGCATAAGAGCTCGGCAGCACCACAACCGCCTTATACGTTTTGTGCATGGCAGCGCTGGGAATATCCAGCGAGTCTACCTTGGCAGCAAAAGTAAGAGAGCCCTGCAGCAGGAAGATAGCAACAAGAAACAGGTGATAAATCTTCATACGGTGGTGGTTAGATAAAACAAGCTTAAACAAACAAATCCTGATGCCCATGGGGCTACTGCTTCACGGGTAGCCTCTTCATCTTATTGGGTATAAAAACCATTGTCGCAACATGCAACAATTATAAAAAAACCGGAAAACAAATCCAAGTATTATTGTTACTAATTGCGACAATAAGAATTTAAGCGTATTTTGCTACTTTTTCAGAGGAGAATGACAGCTTTAAGAGAAACAACTAGTTTACCAGGCATTGTGGAGCCAAACGGTGCAGGTTACCTGCCTGGCCTGGCCATTGACCTTGTCATTCTGGGTTTTCATCATGACCAGTTGAAAGTACTGGTGCTGGAGTACGAGAATACCGGATTATTTGCGCTTCCGGCAGGTTTTATACAAGAAGAGGAAGACTTGAACGCTGCAGCACTGCGCGCACTTACCGAGCGGACAGGGCTGCAGGACATTTTCCTGGAGCAGTTTTACGTGTTCGGCGACCGCAGCCGGCATGACCCATCCCCGCTTCAGGCTATTCTGAAAGGGAAAGGCATCTCTCCCTCAAAGGACCATTGGCTGTTGCGTCGATTCATTTCGGTGGGTTTTTATGCCTTGGTTGATTTCACAAAAGCCGTCCCGAACCCTGATGCTTTGTCGGACCACTGCGAATGGCACGATTTGGTTAACCTCCCCTCTTTGATGTTGGACCACGAGACTATGATTCAAAAAGCACTCGACGCACTCCGGGCAAACTTGGACCGGAAGCTCATTGGCTTTAACTTACTACCCGAGACCTTCACCATGGGCGAGCTACAGACCCTGCATGAAACGATCCTGAACGAGAAGTTGAACCGGTCCAGCTTTCAGCGAAGAATGCTAAGCCTGAACATCCTGGAGCGGGTGGATAAGAAGTGGACGGGTGCGGCGCACAAAGCCCCCTACCTTTACCGGTTTATACAGGACAGGAAGTAAGATGAAGTGTATAATATTAATATAGTTCGTACCGTAAGGAGTATGCTGAAGGCCTCAAATGGAGTAAACGGCATCAGCCAGCAGCTCCAGCACGAGCAACGTGTACTCTTTTAGCCTGCTTTGCACCTACATCACCCAAAGAGGCAGGTGCTGGCTGTCTCGCCCGTCATCAAAGCCCGCCCGGATATTGAAGAATAAACCCTTGGCCGTATCGACCATCCTGCTACAGTGGTAGGTTTGCTTCTCGATGATCGATCACCAGGTCAAAGAAATCCACGACACTCCCCCTTCTGTGCGTATAGAAGAGGCGATATTTTTAGAAGGATAAGAGGTGGCTTGACCCTTGAATTCGGTAAAACCCAAAGGTTCAGCATGAGAAAAGGAAAGACGGCCTAGGCATAGGCTGAAACGTTGCTGCAACTACAAGAAGCTCCTCCCATCAACTATACTTTCCGCACTAGCACAAGAAAGGCTCCCTGTCATGGGGAACCTTCCTTGCTTATAGCCCATAAGCTCAGTTATTGTGCTTTTTCATAACAACCCACACAAACTTTATCTATTGCCTTTTGAATACTTCTCAAGCAAACCTTTTCTTCCGAAAATAGATTGATGTTGTATTTTGCATGAAAATACAACATCAATCATACAGCTATTTAGTCTTGTAAATTTCTCGGCGACTCATAGCTGTGGCGTTCCTTAACTAACTCTGTGTTTACTTCACAGACTTGGCTGAGAGGAACTTGTTCACCTCCAGCCAATGGATGAAGGCATCGAACCAGCGATTGCTGGTGCGGTCAGGGTTGCCGAGGCCGAACCCGTGGCCGCCGTTCTGGTAGAGGTGGAACTCAACAGGAATGCCCGCTTTGTACCAGGAATCAATCACACCGAACTGACCGCGGAAGAGAAAATCATCGGTCGCGATAACATTAAACATAGGCGGGGCGTTCTTCGGCACCTCCACCGGGCCCATACCCCCATAAATCGGACCGATAAAGGCCAGCTTCATGGTCTTGGAATTGAGTGTTGCGTGCATTGTAAGGCCGGCACCGGCCGAGAAACCGATCATACCTATTCTGTTAGTATCCACCCCCCACTCTTTAGCCCGATTGAGAATCATGGCATAGGCGGCCTCGGCGTCCTCGAGTTGGTTAGACAGGTCCTGCTGCGGGGGACTCGGCGGTGTTGCACCTGGAGATGTGCTTGCAGACGCGGCTGGTGCCGGGCGGGGTCGATTCATCCATGCCGTAAAATCGTCGAGCGACGCCGGAGTCGGGTGAAGCCGGTATTTAAGCACAAAGGCGGCGATGCCTTTGTCGGCAAGTGCCTTTGCCACATCCCAGCCCTCGTTGCCCATTGAAAGCCACCTGAACCCTCCGCCGGGTGCCACAATCACGGCCGTGCCGTTCGCCTTGCCCGGTTTAGGCAGGAAGGGGGTGAGGGTTGCTGTGGAGATATTGCGTGCCATCGGGTCGCCCCACTGGCGGAACCAGGTTTCTGGGGCAGGCTGGTCATCGACACCACCCGTGCCCAGTGGAATGGCATTCGGCTCTGCAGGGGCTTTGAGTGGGTAGATGGTACCATCCTGCGCCATTGCTGGTGCGGCAAAAAAGAGTAAGGTGCCCAAAAGGAACGTCCTGGTCAAGTTTATAAGTTTCAAAGTCATAGAGATGTGATTAATAGATTAAATTTTAAAGAAAGATGTTTATACTTTTTGGCATTTTAATTTTCTGCCTTCAGGATAACTATTCGGCATCAAAGCCACTGCACGTATTTAGCCCACTCCTTTGTTTCGTACATAGAGTAAGCCAGGCATCCCTTTCCAGATATCTACCTGGCTCTGGTGACGTATGCAAAATTTTTTCCGTCGGTGACTGCCCCTTTGCTATAAGTAAAATCGCATGTTACCTGATAGCTTGAACGGTTGCTTCTTTTGCAATATCAATGTCTCTGGCTACTTCCGGCCTAATGCGTGCCCAGTGAAACAGATTGTTGTCATTTCGGTCATGGCTGCTTCCATTGTAGTGCGTCAGGGGCATGTCTTTGTAAATGGGGCGGGTTATTTTGATGACTTCGTCCCAATAACCCAGTGCTTTTTGCAGGTGTCCCACCGCTTTTTGCTGGTTATCTTTCCCGCCTCCCATCCGGTAAGTTTGAAGCGCCACGGCCCCTTTCAGCTTTTCAGCAAGGTGCAGGCCCAAGTATGACCAGGCTTTCACATCTGCCACCTCATACATCAACGAAGCACTGTTTTTGGTATCAATGTCATTGACCAGGCGGAGGGCTTTTCGGCTGTTCCGCTCCAGCATCTTTATTAGAACAGGCGGCGTAATGTTCTTCTTCCCAAATGTGCCTCCTGCCATACCCTTCTGCACAAAGTCCTTCACTGATACATAATCCGGGTCCAGGGTCGGCTGGTTGATCAGGGCGTCTACAGAAATGTACTGGGTGCTGTCGCCTATCAGCGCCATAAACCCTTCACCGTAGAGCGTGAAATCCCACCTCGAATCGTAGAGCGAGGCGAGGTGCAACTGGGTAGACGAAGCCAGGGAATATGCCTGCAGCAGGTCCTTGCCCTGTTTACCATAGCGCATGGTAAAGTCATTCCGGAATACCTGATCCGGAGTGGCAGGATTGTACAGCAACCTTCCCCATAACTTATAGAATAGCCACTGCCTCTCAAATGCCCACTTCCAGTTTACGGGTGCCTCCACGGCTGTAAAATAATCTTTTGCAGGAATATAAGTCTCTGACCCAATAAAGTACCCACCTACATAGGGCTGGCTGTTCTGGGCAACATGGGCACGAACGAAAGCCGGTACACCCCAGCGAAGCGCAAAGAAATCTTCGTTACGAGCGGTATAGGTGATTTTGTAGCCTTCCGGCATGGGGTTGTAAAATGTATCAAACATCTCCCCTCCATGCACTTTTACCAGTTTTGGCGTAGAGTGAGCATGCGACCAATTGTATTTTAAGTCGGCCCAGATAGGCTCCTGGATAAAATCCAGCGCTGCCTCCCTTTCGATGGATTTCCGGGTGAGTCGCTCTAGGTCTACACTGGTAGCCCCCAGCGATTCGGTGGTACTGGAAAAAGGAATGCGATGGACCAGTTTAAGCGGACGGCCCACCTGGCGCATTCCCTCAATATAGGTGTCATAAATCCAGTCCTCCCGTTGCTGTGGCGTCATGCCGGCCATCCCCTCACCCAGCGTGAGGCCCATGCCGGTAAGGGTCGGATATTCCTGCAACATTTGGGTGATGCTCTCCCGTATGTAGCGTTTTACAACCTCAGAAGTATCTCCAGACACATAATAATTGGGGTATACATTTTTGTGCGCCACCCCGTATGCTTCCGAGAATTCCGGACTCACAAAGATGTTAAAAGGAATGATGTAGGTGTCGATGGCACGCTCGTGGGCCATCCGGAATATTTCCCGGTGCAGTTGTTGCCAATCTTTCATTTCAGCCGCGCTGAACGGGCTGGCTTCCGGAAAGTTCTTCGGGCTTATCATGTACACAAAGGGATGAAGATTCCAGAGGGAAAGGGAATTGAAGCGGTTTTCAGCCATCATATCCAGAAAAGACTCCCAGTAACGCACATCCCGCACTGTTTCGTAATGCAGATCCAGGGCAGAACTTGACCGATAGGTATACCAGGGAGTGTTATGCTTGATGGCACGAAATGGGTAATGCGCCTTTTCGCTGCGCTTTTGCACTTGTTTCAGGCGAATGCCATGCTGTATACTTTCAGCAAGCGAGAGGCTGCCATAAATCATCCCCCTGTTATCGCCACCACGGATGGTGATGCTGTTCTGCTCCGGTACGATAGTGAATGCCTCACTTTCCAAACCGGCAGAGTCTATCCCTATCCTGATCAAATAATCATACCCGTTCCGGTCTTCAAGCAGGGTATACTTTTGCGTTAATAGCGCTTCTTTTAACTGCCTGGAGGCATATGCTGCCTGAGGAGTAGCTGAATCGCACTGCACGTATACCCTTTGCGCAAGCCCTGCCTGAATGCCCGCCATACAGCACAGTAAGAGGCTGAATACAATTTTCCTGATTACCATAAGCATGAGGTACAATTTTATATTATCCTGATTAAGCAGCTATAGCCAGCATATCCGTTGGGACCGCATCGAAGGCGGCAAAACCTTTTCATTTTGCTACCACTAGGATTACCTGTTCCTCAAGGAGGAAGATTACCACTTCTGCACTGTTTGCAGTATAGCGGCAAGTTGGCTATCTCTCTGCCAAAATGGTTGACAGAAGTTCTCAGCAGGGACAGCACGCTGAGGTAAAGGTGGTGACGTTCTCAAGGACACACTACTAAGCCATCATTACTCCAACGCCAGTACTACCACCGAGAAGGGCGGTACTTCCAGGGTAAGGGTATTGCCCTTTAGTTTGGCGTCCTTAAAAGCTTTTGGGGTGATCAGGTTGGGATTTTCGAAGGTATTATAATCCTGCAACTTTTTGGACCTTAAGATTCTACCGCTTAACTTTTTATAGTTGGCTCCTTTAATGTCGATGCTAATTTCCTGCGCTTTGCTTGCGTGCACATTCACCAAGCTGATGTGGGTGACGCCCTGCTTGCTGCGGGATGCCGATGCCCATACTGCCTGCAATTTATCACCACCGAGGGGGTACTCTGCTGATTTTACCTGTAGTGGCAGCAAGGTAGCGTCCTGGTGCACCTTGTACATTTCCATCACATGGTAGGTTGGGGTAAGCAGCATTTTTTCCTCATCGGTAAGGATTACTGCCTGCAGCACATTAATGGTTTGGGCCAGGTTGGCCATGCGCACGCGGTCGCTGTGGTTGTTGAAGATGTTAAGCGTAGCACCAGCAATCATGGCATCGCGCATGGTGTTTTGCTGATATAAAAATCCGGGATTGGTACCAGGTTCCACTTCATACCAGCCGCCCCATTCGTCTACCACCAAGCCTATTTTTTTCTGTGGGTCGTACTTGTCCATGATGACACTGTGCTTCTCCACCAGCTCGTTCATCAACAGCGCCTTTTTCATTGTGCCAAAATACTGCTTTTCGTCAAAAGCGGTGGACGGGCCTTTTGCGTCCCAGTCGGTAACGGCATAATGATGCAGGGCAATACCCTCCATGAGCGAAAGGGGTATCTTTTTCATCAGTACCTCTGTCCAGTTATAATCGTCTCCGGCAGGCCCCGATGCAATGCGGTAGATGCCGCCTTTCAGGTAGCCTCCGCCCAGGTAGGTAGCGTACTGCTTGTAAAGATCGGCGTAGTATTCGGCCGTCATGTTTCCGCCACAGCCCCAGGGTTCGTTGCCAACGCCCCAGTACTTAACCTGCCAGGGCTTGGCACGACCATTCTCCTCCCGTAGTTTCGACATGGGGCTTATGCCTTCAAAGTTTGTGTATTGCACCCAGTCCATCAGTTCCTGTACATTTCCGCTACCGATGTTTCCAGCCAAATAAGGCTCCGTCTCCAGTACTTCGCATAAGTTCAGGAAGTCGTGAGTGCCAAAGCTGTTGTTTTCGGTAACCCCACCCCACCAGGTATTTACAATGGTAGGCCGCTGGTTTTTAGGACCAATACCGTCTTTCCAATGATAGGTATCGGCAAAACACCCCCCGGGCCAGCGCAGGTTGGGGATGTTTAAGTTTTTGAGAGCGGCAATAACATCTTTACGTACTCCGTTAACGTGCGGGATTTTTGTATTGTCTTCTCCTACATAAAAGCCGCCGTAGATGCTACGCCCCAGGTGCTCGGCAAAATGGCCGTAAATGTGGCGGCTAATCTGCTGATCGGAGCCTTTGGCATCAAGGACTATAAAGGTCTGCCCATAGCTTATCAGGCTGCAAAGAAGTAGAACACCACTAATAAATACTTTTCTCATCTGTTAAATCTTTTTCTAAGTAGGTTAAAGGACTCTCCCTAAAGAAATCCTATGAATAGGAAATAGTATCATTACCACTTTCATCAGAAACTCAGGACCACCACATCGGCTAACGACCTGCATTATCAACACCGCGATGTCAGTTCCCAGCTTGCCATGCAAATCAAAAAGGGGGTATCATGTGGTGGAGAATGGTACACCCAGAAGTCATCCCTATGTATTATATTCCATAGACAGATACCACCAGCGAAAATCCTGAAAGTCATTTCACTCGCACAATCAAATTTAAACAGCTGAACCCTAACACAATACTTTTCATGTTACAGGTGTTTTCTCCCATGTTACATGAAGGACATCTTGAACGTGTTCTTATGAAGTTCATCACGGCTTTCCTGTGTCCCCTTTTTCGCTTCCCTGTAACAGATGTATCGCTCAGGCGGAGCAAAACCATTTTAATCGCATGATCTATAAAATCTCTTCTACTCGACTTTAGGGTACGGATGAAACTTAGCAGCTTTCACCTGGCTGCCCTCTGCTTTCGGCGCCCGCTAGTCTGTTGCCACCCTTGAAGACAGGGAGGTCAGAATGCCATGGCACCCCGACCTTCCACAAATTTTATGTGATCATTTATTTTGCCCGCGAGATGACATGAACACTTCCCGGTTTGGTTTTGAGGTCATACTCGTAGATGCTTCTGACTTGCACACTTTTTACGTTTGCACCAGGGGAAACCAGCGGCTCTTTTATGTCGGCTACCTGGTATAAAAGGTTCGGATTCGCCCCCTTCGCTCGCTTCAAGCCTTTGCCAGAGAGCGGGTAGTAAGAACGTATTCTGCAGTTGCCTCCCAAGGCAGACTGGATGGTCACTTCATCTGGTTTGTTGTCCTCCCATTTGATATCCACCCCAAATCCTCCCCTAGCCCTGAGGCCACTGATGCTGCCCTTCTGCCAGGCGTCAGGTAAAGCCGGTAAGAGGTGCACGGCGCCATCGTGGCTTTGCAGGAGCATCTCGGCAATACCCGCCGCACAGCCAAAATTACCGTCTATCTGAAAAGGGGGATGCGCATCAAAGAGATTCGGGTACGTACCGCCCCCTTCTCCAGAGGCTTCACGACCGGCAGGTGTCAGCTGGTCCTTTATAAGTTTATAGGCGCGATTCCCATCCAGCAGCCGTGCCCACAGGTTCACCTTCCAGCCCATGGACCAGCCCGTGGACTCGTCACCCCGGGCAACCAGGGAGGTTTTGGCTGCCTCAAACAACGCTGGATGCCGATAGGGGGATATCTGGTTCGAGGGGTAAAGCCCGTACAAATGCGACACATGCCGGTGCCTGTCCTCCGGGTTATCCCAGTCCTGCATCCACTCCTGGAGCTGCCCCCACTTGCCAATCTGCATGGGTGGCAGCTTCTGTAGGCTCTCCTTCATTTCAGCGACCAATGCCTCATCTGTTTTGAGGATCTCAGCCGCTTCGATGGTCCTGCTAAACATGTCGAAAATCAGTTGGTTGTCCATGGTGGTGCCCGCTGTCACAGACGCACCAGGGTGGGCAGCGGGCGCGTTTTCAGGCGACACGGAAGGGGCCACGACCAACCACCCGTGCTCCGGCTCCTCCACCAGGAAATCCAGGTAAAACCTGGAAGCCTCTTTCAGGATGGGGTAAACGGAGGCAAGGTATTCCCTGTCACCGGAAAACGCGTACTTGTCGAGCAGGTGCTGGGAGAGCCATGCCCCGCCCATCGGCCACATGCCCCAGAAGGCACCGTCTACTGGCCCGTTGATGCGCCAGATGTCTGTGTTGTGGTGCAACACCCACCCCTGGGCTCCATACATGTCTCTTGCAGTTTGGCGGCCGGATTCGGAAACTTCGCGCACCATCTGTATCAGCGGCTCGTTCAGCTCTGTCAGGTTGGTTATCTCAGCGGGCCAGTAATTCATCTCCGTATTAATGTTCACGGTGTATTTGCTGTCCCAGGGCGGGGTGAGCTGGTCGTTCCAGATCCCCTGCAGGTTCGCTGGCTGCCCACCGGGCCTTGAAGAAGAAATTAAGAGATACCTGCCAAACTGAAAATAAAGGGATACCAAACCGAGGTCGTTGCCGCTTTTAAACTGCGCTACCCGCTGGTCGGTAGGCAGGCTTGCGGCACCTGTTGCGCCTAAATCGAAGCTTACCCGGTCAAAATACCGCCTGTAGTCCGTCACATGATCCTTATAAATCGCCTCGGCATTCTTCTTCAGTGCCTTTTGCAGGTATGCGTCTGCCCGCTTTCCCGCCTCTCCACTGATATCTTTGTAGTTGTTGAAATTAGACGCGATGGAGATGTAAATAGTGACTTCGTCCGCCTGCTCCACATGCAAACTGCCCTCAGTGGCTTTGACTGTCCCGCCCGTATTCTGGACGCTGGCCTTGGCCTGGAACTGCACCTTTCCTTCCACCCCCTCATGACTTCCTGTTTTTCCTGATAGCACAAGTTCGTCACGGCCCCTGGTGGAAACCCCGGCATTTGCAGGTCTGTCCATGGTAGCGGAGAAGCTTATCGCACCAGGTTTGTCCGCCGTCATACGGACGACGATGACCTGGTCCGGAAAAGAGGAAAACACCTCTGTTTTGTAGTTCACCCCGTTGACACGGTAACTGGAGGTAGCCACCGCATTCTTAATATCCAGCTCCCTACGGTAGTCTGTGTAGTTTTCATGGCCGGCGAAGGAAAGTTTCAGGTTGCCCACGGTCTCGTAGGGCATCCCGTGCGATGTCTTGCTGATGAACTTCTGGTTCGCCAGTTGCTGGGCTTCCTTGTACTTGCCTTCAAAAATCAGTCTCCGGACCTCAGGCAGGGCTTCCCTGGCCTGGGGGTTGTCATTGCGGTTGGGCTGCCCGGCCCAGACCGTGTTCTCATTCAGCTGAATCACTTCCGCAACAGGGTTACCAAACACCATGGCGCCCAGGCGTCCGTTTCCGACCGGCAGGGCCTCTACCCACTGCTGTGCCGGCTGTGTGTACCAAAGCTTCGAAGGATCATCATGTTGCGCAAATGCACCGCCCACGAACGTCAGGCTGAACAGCAAACAGAAAAGTCCTCTCATCAGCTTTCTATGTAATCCTTTCATTATTTAGGTCTTAACTTAAAAGTTCATCATCATCAATTCATGCGCATTCTAAACTTCCTTTCTTATGATACTAATGCCGGCTACCATATATTAACTCAACTCAACCATCGCTTTTATCACTCCTGTCTCTGGCTTGAGCCAGGAGTCAAAATCATGCTGTACCTGATCAAAAGTTACCCGATGCGTTATGTATGCCATGGGATCGATTAAACCCTTTTCCATAGATGAAATAACCTTGCTGAAGTCTTCCCGTGTGGCGTTGCGACTGCTCATTAAAGTAGCCTCACGCTTATGAAACTCGGGATGACTAAAGCAGATCTCTCCCTTTTGCAAGCCCACTAGTACATACCTGACGCCATGTGCCAGATACTGAAATGAACTGTGGATGGCTTGCTGGCTTCCTGTCGCATCCATCACAACGGTGGGCATGTCCCCATTTGTGATTTCAGACAATTGTTCCATCACATCACGGTCAGTGGCATTAATAATATTAGGTATCGCTAACTTCTCTTTACAAAAAGCAAGGCGTGCTTCATTTATGTCTAACGCCATGACCGTAGCTCCAGCGATGCGTGCCAGCTCCATGATCCCCATGCCAATAGGGCCGGCACCTACAACTAACACATGTTCACCGAACTGTATTCCGGCCCTCCTGACAGCATGTGCCCCAATGGCTAAAGGTTCCGCCAATGCCAAAGCGTCATAAGATAAACTTCCCCCGTGCACCAGGGAACTGGAGGGTACTGTAATATACTCTGCCATGCCGCCATCAATATGCACCCCGCACACTTGCATTTTTGTACAGCAATTGGGTTTACCGGATCGACAGGCAATACAAACACCGCAGCTGTAATAAGGAATGAATGTGACCGCCTCTCCTTTCTTAAAACCTGGTGCATCGTCAAAATCAACCAGCTCGCCGGCTAACTCATGCCCCAATATGCGCGGATACTCAAAGTATGGCTGGGTTCCCTCAAAAGCATGAAGGTCAGTCCCGCAGATGCCAATTCGTCTGATTTTAATGATTGCGCTGCCTTTAGTTAACTCCGGCTTTGCTGCTGCACTGTATTCTAATGTTCCAGGTGTGGTACATATTAATGTTTTCATATTCTCTAATATTATTAGGCTGCTTCACGCACTTACCATTGCCCGGTCCAGGTGTACATAGCCGCCGTCTACGTGTATCAGTTGGCCGGTGGTGTGGCTGGATCGCTCTGAGAGCAGGAAAGCGGTGGTGTTGGCGATTTCCTCTGGCGTGGTCATTCTCTTTTCCAGCGGAATACGGCTTGTAATTTCCTTTAGCTTCTCCTCCGGGTTTGGCAGCGTCTTTATCCATTTATCGTAGGCAGGTGTCCAGCTTTCGGCTACAATAATTGCGTTCACCCGGATGCTGTACTTTGCCAGCTCCACGGCCCACTCGCGGGTAAGGGCATTGCGTCCGCCGTTGGCCGCTGCATAAGCAGAGGTAGACCCCTGCCCGGTTTCAGCGGTTTTGGAACTAATGTTCACGATAGCGCCTCTGGACTTCTTTAGTTCGGGCAGGGCATAATGGGCAAGCAGGTAATAGTGCGTCAGGTTGTTGTGCAGCGAAGCCATAAACTTCTCGTAACTGCCGTTCTCCAGCCCTACGCCATCATTAAAGCCAGCATTGTTTACTAGCCCTTCTGTCCTGCCGAACTGCTCTATCGTCAACCTCACCGCTTTCTCGCATTCTTCTGGCTGCGAAAGTTCTGCCACTACCTGAAAGGCCTTTCCTCCTTTCGCTTCTATTTCGGCAACTGCGTTTTTATTGTCTTTTTCGTCTCTGCCTATAATCACGGGTATGGCTCCCTCCGCGGCCAGCACGCTCACAATGCCATTGCCAATACCTTTCGCGCCTCCCGATACTAGGATTACTTTGTCTTTCAGTCCTAAGTCCATGGTGATATTTTCAGTTAAGTAAGCTTATAAAACCGGCTGGCGTTGTCACCGAAAAAGGCTGCCTGTTCGGATTGGCTGAAGGAGTAAATATAACTTTCCGCTACATTCAGCGCCTCGCCATAGCTTGCCGCAACGAGGCAGACAGGCCAGTCAGAGCCGTACATGATTCTGTTTGTGCCGAATGCTTCCACTACCACATCCAGGTAAGGCCTGAAATCTTCCTGCTTCCAGTTCTGCCAATCCGCTTCTGTTACCATACCGGATACTTTGCAGTACACATTCTCATGCTCTGATATCGCCCTGATGTCCCTTGACCATGCACCTATCTCCCGGTCTTTAATATAGGGTTTGGCTAGGTGGTCTAACACGAAAGGCTGCTCAGGGAAGGTGGATGCCAACTCCTTTGCGAACCGAAGCTGGTCTGGATAAATGAGGATATCATATGTAAAACCGAACATGCCGAGCTGGCTTATACCGTTTTTAAACTCCGGCTGCAGCATCAGCGCCCTGTCTGGCTCCCCCTGCAGCACATGCCGGAAACCTTTCATTTTTTTCAGTCCAGCATAATACTCCAGGCGCTCCTGCACATTCGCTGCTCTTAAATCAACCCAGCCCACCACGCCTTTTATAAAATCATGAGCAGCGGCATGGGCAAGCAGAAAATCGTTCTCCGCCTCCGATTGGTCCGCCTGCACTGCCACACATCCGCCAAAGCCATGCTGCTGCAAAACGGGCTGCAGGTCCTTCGGGCCGAAGTCGCGGCGTATTTCGGCCATGTCTTCTGTAATCCAACTGTCCCTTACCGGGTCGAACTTCCAGAAATGCTGATGCGCGTCAATTTTTAGCATATCCTTTTACCTGCTGCTTAGAAGTTCCGAGACCGTCTATCCCCAGCTCCACCACGTCGCCGGGCTTCAGGTATATTGGCGGCTTAAAGCCCAGACCTACGCCGGCAGGTGTGCCCGTGGAAACCACATCTCCGGGGAGCAGGGTCATGAACTGGCTCAGGTACGAGACCAGCTTTGGAATCCGGAAGATGAAGTTTGCAGTGGTGCCGTCCTGCATTATTTCGCTGTTCACCTTCAGCCACAGGCGCAGGTTGTCTACATCCGCCACCTCGTCTTTGGTAGCCAGGAAAGGACCGATGGGTGCGAAGGTGTCGCACCCCTTGCCTTTGTCCCAGGTGCCACCGCGCTCCAGCTGGAACGCCCGCTCCGATACATCGTTGTGCAGGCAGTAACCAGCCACATAATCCATTGCCTCGGCTTCCTCTACATAGCTGGCCCTTTTGCACATCACGAAAGCCAGCTCCACTTCCCAGTCTGTTTTCTCTGAGTTCTTCGGGATGATGATATCGTCGTTTGGCCCCACCACCGCCGTCGTGGATTTCATGAAAATGATGGGCTCTTCGGGTAGCTTAGCTCCTGTTTCTTTCGCATGGTCGGCATAGTTCAACCCTATGCAGACAATCTTGGACGGGCGGGCAACAGGACTGCCCAAACGGCTGCCCTCAGGTATGCGATTAAGCTTTCCCTTGTTGTTTTCTACAAATTCTTGCAAGCGGGAAAGGCCGTCTGTTTGGAAGAACTGCTCATTATAGTCTTCCCCAAAGGCGGACGTGTCATAATAAGCGTCATCCAGCATAATTCCAGTTTTCTCTTTGTCCGGTTCTCCGAATCGTATCAATTTCATATTCTATTTTTTTTAGCTCTTCAAAAATGGCGGGCTCCTTTTATAAGTAAATTTTCATTTTGTTCCTCATGCTGAAAACCCACCCTTACCCCTCTAAGGAGGTGAATTGTTACTCTTGCATGGATTCCCCTCCTTGGTGGGGCAGGGGTGGGTTCTGTTTCTACAGCACTGTATGACGCTTTCTCTTGGCCTCTTCAGCTGTTGAGTTTAACAAAGCCCCCGTCTATAGAATAGTCGGTGCCGGTAATGAAGGAGGCTTCGTCGGAGCAGAGGTACAGGATTAGGTTTGCGATTTCTTCGGGTTTTGCCATTCTGCCGATGGGCTGTGTTTTAGACAGCTTCCGAAACATCTCTTCCTCCTGACCGGGATAGTTCTTTGCCAGGAAGCCATCTACAAAAGGCGTGTGCACCCGGGCCGGTGAGATGCTGTTGCAGCGGATGTTATCCTGCAGGTAATCTTTGGCCACAGACAGGGTCATAGCCTGCACCGCCCCTTTGCTCATGGAGTAGGCGAAGCGGTCGTTGAGGCCAACAAGAGCTGCAACAGATCCTAAATTCAGGATACCGCCACCTCCGTTTGCCTTCAGCAGCGGTATGGCCGCAAAAAGGCAGTTGTAAACGCCTTTCACGTTCACCTTGTACACCCTATCAAAATCCTCCTCTGAGGTGGTGTCGGCTCTACCGATATTGGAAATGCCGGCGTTGTTCACCAGTATATCCAGCTTTCCGATGCTCTGAAACACCTGCACTACTTCTTGTTGGTTGGTAACGTCGCAGGTGTGAAACGAAGCATTACCTCCTGCCGACTTTATCTCCTCTACTGTTTGTCCCGCATTCTCAGGGCTAACATCCAGCACATGCACCACAGCGCCCTGTCGGGCAAAGGTCTGCGCGACAGCCTTTCCGATGCCGCTCCCGCCACCTGTGATTAGGGCTATCTTGTTATCTAACCGAAACATAAAGTGTATTTATAACCATGATTTTTCATTCTACAAAGAGAACATCTTTCTCATCAGCACGCTGGATCCCGTGCCGGTGCTTCCACATCAATAGCTTCCATTCCTGCACTCTTGGAGCTGAAAGGTTCGTCCGTCTACATAATTGTGAACAGCTTGTTACCGAACTGATTCATATCCATGACTACTACTCCAGCGCCCAGAAAGCTCTGCCTTATTTCCGGCAAGTTGTCGTGGTGCCAACGCACATATTCAGCGATGTGCGCTGGGTTGCCTTTCAGATCCAGTGCCAGGAAATGTCTTTTCATGTGCTATTGGTTTAATGCTTGATGTGGCTTATCTCACCTGCTGGAAAGCATCGCTAGGAAGTGCTTCCGCCTCCTTTCCTGTCGTGCTTATGCTCTCACGCCTAAGCTTTCCTGAAAAGGCAGCGTATAAGGCCACCACCAAAAAGCAAATAAAAGGAACATAGAAGGCCTGGCTGATATCCTGCGTCACGTCCGAAATGTAGCCCTGCAGTGAGGTGAGCACAGCGCCTCCAAGGATCGCCATGATTATGCCAGAGCCCCCGATCTTTGTGTCATCGCCTAGTCCCCTGATGCCCATGCCGTAGATGGTCGGGAACATCAGCGACATAAACCCGGATATGGCAATTAGAGCATATACTCCCAGGAGGCCGCTACCGTAAATCACGATGAGTGTGCAGACAGCAGCAGCTATGGCACTCAGCAGCAGCAGGCTTCCCGGGCTCACGTACCGCATCAGTGCCGTGAAGATGAACCGGGAGACCATAAACAGCACAAGGGCAGCCATATAATAACTGGAGGCGCCGTCCTCATTTAGCCCTATCTCCTGCATGACATAACGGATGGTGTAAGACCACACGCAGATCTGGGCGCCCACGTAAAAGAACTGCGCTGCTACGGCCCACACGTAATGCGGCCTTCTCACAAGCCTCTTAAAGGTGGGGAGCAGGTCCAGCTTTCCACCTGCATCGGAGGCCTTTGGCATCTTGGTGAACTTCACGGCCAGCCATATCACCCCCAGGAAAACGGCCACGCCCACATAGGGTCCCATCACAGCAGTCAGTTCCTCAGACTGTATAGCCTTTAGCTGCTCCCGGTTCATAGTGGCGCGCTCCGCTGCACCAGAGAGGTTGAGTTGGGAGAGGATGAAAACCTTGCTTAGCAGTACCCCTGTAATGGAGCCAATGGGATTGAAGGACTGAGCCAGGTTCAGCCGCCGGGTGCCTGTATCCTCCGGTCCCATGGCCACAATATAGGGGTTGGCCGTGGTTTCGAGAATGGACAGCCCCCCGGCCAACACATACAAGGCAATCAGGAAATGCCCATAGGCCATGGTGACGCTGGCCGGGTAGAAGAGCAGCGAGCCCAAGATAAAGAGCCCCAGCCCTACCAGGATGCCGGTCTTGTAGGTATATTTCTTGATGAGAATGGCCGCCGGAAGGGCCAGACAGAAGTAGGCCCCGTAGAAGGCCATCTGTATCCAGGAGGTCTGGAAGTCGGACATGCTCATGATCCGCTTGAAGGCCGAAAGCAGCGTGTCGGTCATGTTATTGGCCAGCCCCCACAGGAAGAAAAGGCTCGTGATCAATATAAACGGCCAAACGTTACCTGTTCTGAGCAGCGAAATTCTATTAGTGACTGCAGCCATTTTTTATGGATATTTTAAGATACACACTGTATTTCAAATTACTGACATTCCCCTGAACTATAAGTTGAGAAAATGCCTGAAGCCAACTGTTGTCCTTGGGCGACTGCTTAAATTAGTCAAGAAATAATACATTCATATAAACTACTACCAAAAACTGTGGTTGCAGTAAGTGTTTAATCAGTTGCTACTTCTCAAAGTAATGCTTATTTTAGAAAACTTGCTAATCGTTAATTAACCTATCATTATGGTATTTTAACATATATTCTCTCTCAGCACAGATTAAGCTAGCATATACCACATGAAACCTCAGTTCCTAAAAGTTGCAACAGGGCCAGCCAATTCTTTCAGTGTTCGCCAGAACATAATCCCTTACATGAATAACAGGTGGCACTTTCACCCAGAAGTGGAGCTTATACATTTCCATAAAGGAAGCGGGTTACAGTTTGTTGGAGACAGCATCATGCGATTCCAGCCGGATGATATAGTTTTGGTTGGTGCTAACCTGCCGCATTACTGGCGGCTGGATGAGGAATTTCTTTGCGATACGAACGAAGAGGTTGCTTTTTCCACCTCCATCCATTTTCTGGAGAACTTCTGGGGAGACAGGTTTCTACACCTGCCCGAAAACAAACAGCTCAAAGTGTTACTTGAAAGGGCAAGAAGAGGAGTGATGATACGGGGTGAGGCTAGTCACAAAGTGGGTAAACTTATAGAAAAGTCATACCACTCATCAAATGTAAACCGGATAATCACCTTGTTAGAGTGCCTTTTGGCCATTTCAGAGGAAGAACAGATGACGATACTTTCCTCCATAGGTTTTCAGGCTGATCTCTCTAATGCGCAGAGTGAGCGGATTAACGCCATATATGAGCACAGCCTTACTCACTTTAAAAGGAAGATCTCCCTTGAGGAGATCGCTGATATTGCAGGCATGACTCCTAATTCGTTTTGCCGCTACTTCAAGACGATAACCGGCAAAACTTACTTCCAGTTTCTGACCGAAGTACGTATAGGTTTTGCCTGCAAATTAATTATTGACAACAAGATGAGCATTAAGCAGCTGTGCTTTGAAAGCGGGTTCAACAACTTAAGCTGTTTTCATAAGAATTTTAAAGAGATTATGGGGATAACCCCACAGTTGTATCAGTTTGAATACCTGAAAGTCGAAGTCTAATAAGTGGGCCCATAACTCCATCGCCTTGTTCCCCGCTTTTTAAAATACTTTTTGAGCTTATAACGGAAGAAGAGCAGGGAAAAGAATCAGCAGGCAACAACTTATCTTAAAACCGCATTTAACCCGTAAAACTTATACGCCCATACGTGCACTCTCCAAAATCACTACTTTTACTTCATCCCATTATCAACTAAACACCGCATAATAAAGCCGTTCCATACTATGCCTATAACTTCAACCCACCTCTAACCCCTCCGAGGAGGGAAATTCCCTGTAAGTGTATTAAAATATTCTGCGCACCAACCAACTGCTATTGGTATAAGGTCTGCCTGACATAAACTCCGGAGCCTCTCTTGGCTTGGCGTAGGCAGGAGAGGCTCCAGAGTTGGCTATTCTTGCCAAAAGAAAAGTAGTTTTCGCTGGGCTGCCTGAGAAGATATAAAAAAAATGATACACAAGGCGATTTTTGGGCCCCTCATGTAGCATTGCCCAACGGAAACAGGGGTTTACCAACCCGGTGTTTGTGTCAGTTTCTCGTTTCTTCTGAGTTCAGCTGTTTCTATCGGAAGAAGGTTCATTTTCTCCTGATAAGGATTTTTTATCGACAATTGCACGGGGGTATAGGTTGTGAAGCCTGTGGTTAGGTTTTTAACGATATCCATCCCACGTATTGGTCTGTTTTCGATAACACCTGCTATCTTCCACCTCCTGATATCAAAGTACCTATGTGATTCAAAAGCCAGTTCAATTCTCCTTTCGTTATAAAGCCGCTGCCTTAGGGCCTCTCCCGTTATTGTACTAGGTATAGGCGGTAACCCTGCCCTTGCCCTTACTTTTGATATATATTCCCTGGTGGTTGCCCCCTCACCCAACTCAAACTTTGCTTCTGCATAATTTAAGTATATCTCTGCCAGGCGGAAGTGCGGCCATGGAATAGTGTATATTTCCTGCCAGTTAAGGGCACCGTCATTTGGCATAAATTTTCTCAAAATATAACCCCCGCGTGGATTATCACTGCTTTGCTTCCAGGAGTCAAACCCCCATTGGTCTACATTCGCCGCTACCCACATTTCATGCAGATCACCTCGAAACAAAGAGGAATCGTGAATGATGGTTGCTTCAAATCGAGGGTCTCTGTTCTTATAGGGATGGTTGGGATTATACCCTGAAGCGGAGTTTATGGATTGCACATCACCGGACCAGGTAAATGCAGGCTCGCCATTTATCATATCATAATCATCCACCAGGTTTTGAGAAGGCCCATTGCTTGCCCACCATCCACCGTATCCACCGTAGCGCCTGCCAATGTTATGCATGGGTGCCTGATGACCGCTCGTGACAGTAAAGTTCCTGGTAAAAATAAACTCATTTTGCGGAGCGCCGCTGGGCCTGTTAAATAGTTCACCGTATTCAGGATAAAGCGTATATCCTCTATCATTATCATTGATGAACACAGCTGCTGCATCGGCAGCTTTTTGCCATTTTTGCTTATCGTTCGAAGGGTTAAATAAAGGAGAGGCTGCATACAGCAGAACCCTGGAACGCAGGGCATGGCTCGCGTCTTGTGTAGCCCTGCCATAGTTTGCGTTACCTGACGCATATCGTTCCGGCAGACCAGGTGTCGCTTCATCCAGGTCTTGTTCTATAAAAGCAACGACTTCATCAAATGAATTTCTGGTAAAAGAAACAGCGCCTGCGTCTTCTAAATTATAAGATTGTGAAACAATGGGTACGCCTCCGTATCTTTCTATTAGATTGAAATAGACAAACGCCCTCAGGAACTTGGCCTCGGCTATGAGTTGCTCCTTGTTTTCGAATTGCAGCGCATCTGCAGCAGACATCTTCTCCAGAAAAACATTTATCTTTCTAACGTACTGGTATCCTCGGCTCCAGTAAGCCATGTATCCTCCCCAAAAGTCTCCGCCACTGGCACCCCCAATATTGTCCGGCGTATAATTATTGAGCCTGAAAAGATCGGCCCCACAGCACGGTGCACTATTGTATGCTTCATCTGTGTACTTAGAGTACATGTGAATATAAAACCCATGTGGGATGGCATTGTATAACTCATTGTGATAAGCCCTGATGAGGTTTTCGTCAGACCAAACTGCATTTTCTGCAACACGATCCAGAGGTGCGATGTCTAGAATGTTTTTCTCACATGAAAAGAGAAAGCCAGACAGTAGTATGAATATTCCTATTATCTTTTTCATATGTAAAGTATTAAAATTTAACACTGGCTCCGAAGTTGATTAAACGCTGTGGAGGGTAGGTAAGAAAGCCGCCACTGAACTCAGGATCTGCCCAAGTAATTTCTTTAGACCAAGTTGCCAGGTTGAATGCACTGGCGAACACGCGAAAACTCTTAAGGAAATTGGTCTTTGCTAAGATCGACTCCGGAAAAGTATACCCTAACTCAACCGTTTTCAATCTCACAAAGGTCGCATCAAACAGGAAGAAAGTGGTGTTGCCGGGCTGCCATGCATCTGCCCTTGGCTTAGTGCCATTAGGGTTATCTGCTGTCCAGCGATCAGTCGCTCTCCACACGGAAGCGTTTGCAAAGTCAGTACCTCCGAGGGCCGCAGCAGTACCATCATAATTATACGCCCCGGTTTGTCCCTGAAAAAAGATATTTAAATCAAAGTTTTTATACTGGAAATCTGTGTTCAGGCCAAATACATACCTCGGAACGGCAGTGTAAGGTACCCGATACCGGTCCTTATCATCAATTACCCCATCCCCATTCAGGTCCACAACTTTTATATCCCCTACCTGTGTATTATCATGATGCGGATAATTGTCTAGTTCTTCCTGCGTATTAAATATGCCATCTGCTTTGTAATATAATTGCGAACCTACAGGGTTTCCTGTATAGCGCTGGTAAGACTCTGCAGGCGGCACTTCATCCAATTCAACAACCTCGCTCCTCTGGTAAGCACCATTGCCGCTCAGGTTATAGGTAAAATCGCCAATAGTGTTCCCATGTGATAGAATAAGCTCAAAACCATGGGAGTTAACTTCTCCGAAGTTTTCCGATGGCAGACCGGAGAAACCAAATATGTTGCTTACTGATAAGTTGCGTGTAACCAGAATGTTGTTCCTATTCTGCCTCCAGTAGGTGAAGTCGACGCCAATCTTTCCATTCCAAAGTTGCGCCTCCAGGCCAACATCCGTTTTCCTGGCCCGCTCCCAGGTAATATAAGGATTCGGCATCACGCCAGGATAAATGCCCGGAGCGTCATTGGTCCCGAAAACATAGTTGTTGCCAAATAAAAACGATTGCAGGTATTGAAACGCACCTACGCGATCATTACCGAGCTCACCATAAGAAGCCCTGAGTTTCAGTTGGTTTACAAAAGGAACCGAATTTCGGAAGAAATCTTCTTCAGACAAGCGCCATCCTGCCGAAACGCCTGGGAAAAAACCATAGCGTTTGTCTTCAGGAAATATTTGCGAGCCGTCATACCGAAACAAAAACTCAAAAAGGTACTTTGATTTGAAATCATAGTTCAAGCGGCCTAAATAATTATCATAAGCACTCTCTGAAGCTGACCCACTATTGTCCTTGTCCTCCGCAGCCGTACTTCCCACATTGATCTGATCAATGGCGGTACTCAGATAATTCCTTCTGAAAGCGCTGACAAACGAGGACGTATTTTGCTGTTGCTCCCGCCCCACCATTGCTCCTACATGGTGATGCTCCAGGAAGGTCTTATCATACGAAACCCTGAAGTTGTAAAGCATGGTGGTCCACTTACGTGAAATATTATTCAAAGAAGCAGCCGCCTGCCCGGTCCCCTGCTTTTGGTCATACTCGCCTGTCACTGTGTTGTACTCGTGGAAGAAATAAGGGAGGCTCCACACTTTTTCAGTCTGGTTGCTCAAATCATAGTTAAAGGAAGCATCCAGCTTAAGCCCCTGAACAAAAGGAACCTGATAACTTGCTGTAAAAGTGGAATAGATGGGGTTATCATCAATTTCATTATAACCCCGCTGGTCAATGAGGAGAGGGTTTTCACCCAGCCTGCCAGGACCAATTAATCCGTTAGGATAACGGGAAACAATGGTTGGATTAGCCTGTAAAATGTTGACGAAATTATCGCCCTGGATCGTGGAGGAGTATGTCCGCCTGTTCAGGATGGCATAAATATTGGCCCCAACAGTAAGGTTCTTAGTCAGGTCGATATCCACTTTCGTTCGGATATTGTATTGCCTGTAAAAAGTTGGGTCATTTCTAAAATTGCCATCCTGTTCCAAAGCACCAAAAGAAAGCAGGTAACGGACATTTTCGCTTCCTCCATTGACCTGAAGGTTTAGGTTCTGCTGATACGAGGAAGGTTTCAGCACCTCATCCACCCAGTCTGTGTTGGGGTACAATACAGGGTCAGAACCATCCCTATACCTTTGGATAGCATCAGGCAGAAACGCAGGAGTATAGTTGGGATCACGGTTTGAGCGGTAGAACACTCCTTCATTATAAACTTCTGCAAATGTTGCTGCATCCAGCACGTCGGGAATTTTAGTAGGGCTGGCAAGTGCGTATCTATAGGTTAAAGTAAAATCCGCTTTTCCTTTGGAGCCACTTTTAGTGGTGACCAAGATTACACCGTTAGCGGCACGAGCACCATAAATAGCCGCAGATGCATCCTTCAATACAGATATACTTTCAATGTCCTCTGGATTCAATCTGCCTAGTTGGCTTCTCTGCACCCCATCAATAATCACGAGTGGTGAATTGTCATTTAGGGTACCTAAGCCTCTAATTAAAATAGCAGGGTCGTCTCTGCCTGGCTGGCCGTTTCTCTGGCTAGCAGTCAATCCTGGCAACCGGCCTTGTAAAGAAGCCGTTACATTCGCAGAAGGGCTTTTGGCGATTGCATCACCCTCCACCTGCGAAACCGACCCAGTCAAGGTTTCTTTTTTCTGCGTACCGTAACCCACTACCACGACTTCCTGTAAAGCCTTAGTGTCTACGTTCAGCGACACATTTACGGTAGACCTGTTTTTAATCAGCACCTCCTGTGTCTGATAACCGATAAAGGAGATAACTAAGGTTGCATTACCATCAGGGGCAGCTAAGGAATAGCTACCATCTGCACTTGTGGCCGTACCAATCGTGGTCCCCTTGATCAATACCGTTACTCCTGGTAACCCTTCGCCATTCTCATCGGTAATTTTACCGGAAACAGTAGCCGTCTGTAAAGCGATGTTTTTCGCAAATCCAGCTTTTTTGTCTAGCGCCAGCAGATTGGTTTCGTCAACAGCTCTTATGAGGGGAATGGGAACAGTAGTTTTTGTCGTACCAACATCTGCATAATTCTGGGCATGAACTGGATAGTATGTGGCACATGTCCCCAATAGCAGCAAAGATAGCCTTACCCTGCTTTTCTTAATACAGGATAGAACTTCTAAAGTTCTTGTCTTGTGGTGTAGTTCTTTTTCCATATATCTATAATAAAAGATGTTCATACAAAACAGAGTGCCGGCAACCTGCCGATGAAGGCAGATCCTAAAGCTGCGGGCACTGAAGTGATATGGCTTCACCAGCAAAAGCAAGCTTTTGGCATACCTCTTATGCATGGTTTTCAGTTACACAACAAGCCGAAACCCATTACAGCCTGTCTCACCTATTAGAAATCAAAAGCAATAGCTTTTCCTCTGGAGTGACCCCTCACTCATATGGTATTCAAAGGAATAAATTTAAATGCCTATTTCGATGCTATATACTATCCAACCATTAAGACATATTATCATAGGCAAGCGAAATTATGCTTCTGTACAGAATATTTATGGGAGTAGAAGATAGGTGGAGATGCAACTTTTCTGGGTGGAAGACCGCGCTCAGGATGCTTTTGAGACCAACAGCACATGTTTTTTTGATCGCATCCGTTACAGTTTAAGGTATAAAGAAGGGGACAGATTATGAACTCTCACGTAGTAGGTGCTGATACAGCAGCCGTTTGCATGATGTGACCGTGAGCCAGGGGAGCAGACCAGGTGCGGGAGACAGGCGTCTGTGAGCTGCCCTGCTGGAACGCACCCATCACAGCAGCAAGTGTTAATTATAGGGGCTTACCCACTCCGTTTTCTGTTAACAGCTAATGCAGATGAAGAGAACCTCATGCTAGAGGAAGAGACAGACAAGCTAAAGCTGATATACTCCTTGTTTCATACCCACAAAATGGCAGAGTTATTGGAAGTGCAGGGGTACGGAGCAGACAGAAAGCGCAATGAACGCCTCTCCAGTAGCTGGACATAGCCTCCAGGATAGCGGATTTCAGCAGGCTCAGGGTCTTTTTCGCAGACCAGGGATATGGCGGGCAGCGGATGAGGGACTGGGTGAGCAATACCTTCCGGCACCTGGGCTGGAAGGTGCAGATTTTCAACAAGATTCACAAAAAGGCCTTCGTGGCTTTGCCCAAGCGGTGGATCAGAGAGAGAACCTTTGGCTGGTTCAACCTCTACCGAAGGCTTTCCAAAGACTATGAATGCTGCACCAAGTCTGCCGAGACCATGATACAGATTACCATGATAGACATCATACCTAAAAATTTATTTTAATGAAATCAAAACAGCCTTTTTGATTTTATACGAACTATGGCATCACCACCTAACAGGCACATTGAAGTAGTAGCTTCAATGTGCCTGTTAGGTGGTGATGCAGCATTAGGAATTCATAGTACCCTATTATTGGGGTGAGGCATCATTTGCTGAAGTGGCGTACAAGCCAAGCAGTGTCCCTGTAAAACCTCCCGCCACATTGGTCGAAAGGATGTCACCTGAGACAGTGCCACCCAAATTCACGAAGTCGGTCCCATTTGTTGCATAGCTGAACTGGTAGTTATCTCCATCTGCCTTTACCTGCAGTCGTATGGGCTTTCTGACATCTATCTTGCTGCTGGCAATAATTTCTGATTGCCCCTTTTCTGTTCTTTGCAACACGATATAGTCGTCCTTACCTTTTTTGGTAACACCAAAAACATAGTTGAATTTTTCGCTCTGCAAAGCCACGATACCGGCCAAATCCTTTTCGGATGCCGGCCTGTAATCCAGTGTGGTGGTATAGGAGAAGCTGCTGTGCTGTTGCCGGTGAAAGAGTGTTGAGGTAGGTTTAACCTCCTTGATATTTACCGGGAAAGGGTTTATTTTCAACCCCTTCTTTGTTGATGCAACAAACGCCTCACGTGGTCCTCTCAAACCTATCCACCGGTAGTCCAGTTTGTCAGAAGCAAAGTTATCGGTGAAGGTAAAGTTACCATTGGGGAAGAAACCTTCTTTTCCTGTTTTGTTTTCTACTCCTTCAGGCGTTTTCAGCTTCGGCTCTAGAGGCACAAGCCCGTTTACAAAAACAGGAAACTCCCCGGACCAATCGACAGGCAGGATAAAGGTCTCCCGACCGATGTTGACCCTGCCCTTTTCGTTTGGCCGGATAGCCAGGAACACCCCATAATGTTTGCCATCAGGCCCCTCCACTAAATCGGCATGCCCGGCCCAGTCCACCTTGTTTGCCCTGTTTGGATGAAGATGTCTTTGTGACAGGATGGGATTGTTCGGTGCAGGCGTATAGGGCCCCATCGGATTATCGCTAATAAAAACTACTTCGCTATGGTTACCGCCCGTACCGCCTTCGGCACACATTAAATAATACCGCCCGTTCTTTTTGTAGATATGGGGAGCCTCGATCCAGATCGGCTTTTTTTCGATATCAACGCCGCCGTTTACAATAATCTTATCAGTTCCGGTTATGACTTGGTCCTTTTCAAGGTCATACTCCCAAACCTTAATCACGCGGTGCCCTTCATAGAGTTCTGTTCCTTTATCCGGCGCATCGTTGTGCACCACATAGGCTTTCCCGTTATCATCAAAGAATAAAGAAGGGTCTATACCTTCGAACTGTAGCTTGTTCGGCTCGCTCCAGCCCTTTAAGGGATTTTTGGTTTTGACGACAATATTGCCGAGCCCTCCGGCAAATGCTGTCGTGATCATGTAAAAGGTGTCATTATTCGGATTGTACTCTATATCCGGGGCATACACCCCAGCACTGATTCCAGTATCGTGCACATCCAACTGCGAGGTACGGTCCAACACATGCCCAATCTGCGTCCAGTTCACCAAATCCTTGGAATGGAAAAGGGGCACCCCGGGAAACATGGCAAACGAGGAATGCACCATGTAGTAGTCCCCGCCCTTGCGGGTAATGGCCGGGTCGGGGTACGCGCCCTGCAAAATGGGATTGTAAAATTCCCCCGCCTTTAAGGGGTGGTTTTTGTATACCTCGTCTTTTCCTTCATACACAAAATTGGAAAACACGGGCGCGTTCTTTGCCATCTTCCCCTTTGCCTGGCTATACCCCTCTAATCCTATAAAAGAAAACAAAGCCATGAAAACACATCGTAGCACAAACCGCCTGTTTATGGGTGGAGTAAATCTAAATTTCATTCTATTCATCTTTAATTTTTACTGTTGATTTTTTCGTTCTGGGTTTTGAGCTTTGCTAGCGCTGGAAACCCGGTCTTCGATGTGGAAATAGTCAAAGTCTGCATAGCCGCCCGGCGTTTTAGTGGCATAGTTAAACAGCCCGAAACGATACCCCATAAAGTGTGGCAGGGTGTAAGCCATTTTCAGCTGTGAACCTATCTTCTTCCAGGTTTTGCCATCCAGGCTGTAATAGAAAGTGGCTACATCCCTGCGCTCATTGAAGTCTGCTTCCGCTTTCAGGTATACCTTTTTCTGTTTGAGCGGCACACTTTCCGCTACAACCGAGCTATCTGATTCGGCACTGACCATCACAATGGATTTAGCGCCCTTCTCATATTGGACCCCAACCAAGCCGTAGCGTTTCTGCAGAAGGGCAAGACCGGCAAAATCCCCCTCCTTCATGTTCGATACATCAATTACTGTTGAACCAGCGCTTTCAGGCCCGATGGTGCGTTGCGTTAAGGTATTTCTTGCCTGCAAAAAGCCTTTGTCAACGCGCCCGGTTTTTAGCCGCAGATGGCCTTTCCGCTCATTAACGGACCAAAGCTCATTAACAGGATTGTGATTCCATTGCCAAACCAAGGGGAATGCAGGCTCCCCTTTTTTGCGCGTAAACTCATCGGATGCCACAATACCTGGCATCAGGCCCTTGCTGGCAGGAAGGCTTAGTTCATCCGGCACTTTGCCATCCACACCGATGACGGGCCAGCCAGTCTCCCATTTTACCGGTACCAGGTATGGGGTGCGCCCGACCGCACCATAATCGCGGAACAGGTAGGCGTACCAATCGCCGTTGGGTGTATCAATCAGCCCACCCTGCGCCACGCCTTTGTCCTGCAAGGCCACCCGGCCTTCGTAGGGGCCTGTCAGCCTATCGGCCCGGTGCACGATAACCGTGCGCATACCGCCTTTAGGCCAGGCAATGTTAAAGAGGTAATATTTCCCGTTCACCTTGAAAAGCTGGGCCCCCTCAGCAGGTAGCATAATGTCATGGCCGGCGGGAGCCGTTGCGTTCTCAATCAGCACGCTTTCCGTACCTGGCTTTATTCCCGAGAGATCCTCTTTCAACTCAACCAGCCTTAACTGTCCACCGCCCCAGATCATGTAAGCGCGGCCGTCATCGTCGAAAAACAAGGTATGGTCATGGAGAGAGGGCTCAAAGGACCGGACCTTCCAGGGGCCGTTCTCAATGTCCTTTGTCGAGTAAATGTAGGTTTTCCCGGTAGTCTGGGCGAAGGTGGTCACATAGTAGGTGTTGTCATGATACCGCAGGCTGCTGGCCCAGGAACCCCTCCCGTAGGCATCTTTCCCATTGACTAAATTCAGAGCATCCACGTCACCCAGAACGTCATAAGCATAATTCACCAGCTCCCAGTTAACCAGGTCTTTGGACTTCATGATAGGCAAGCCCGGGCTCATGTGCATGGTGGTACTGCTCATATAGTATGTGTCCCTAACCCGAATCATGGCCATGTCGGGCACGTCAGCATGAAGGATGGGGTTCTGGGCACCTTGCCCGCGCGAAGGCAAGGCCACGCACAGGTATACGAGGGTCAGAAAAACTACTTGGAAAAGCTTTTTTATCATGGGTATTATTCGCTTTCTGTAAGGTATAACTACCGTTAAAAGATTGTTCGCCTCTTGCTTTCATACTGAACGGGTATGAAAGTTTCAAGTGACTACTTATTCCATAGGTCCTATCAATTCGACAAAAGTCCCATCCGGATCCTGCACCAGCACAAAATGCGTATTCTGGTTCAGAGGCGTAGGAGAACTTCCCAGGAATGCAACATCCCGCTGCTTCAGCCTTTCGATTACAGGCTTTAATGCTTTCACATTGATGGTAATGTACTGCACCCCTGTGTCATCCTGAATGAAGGTTTGTTTCGGATGCGTTGCTTTTTTCCCAAAGCTCATGAGTTTCCATTCGTTGGCATCCGAACTATTCTCTAGCTTCAGGACTGTTACAGAAGCCGGAAAGCCGTTTGAAAGACCCGAACGCTTTGAAAATTCCTCATTGATCGTAAAGCTGTTGACCTTCACCATACCAATTCCATTTACATAAAAGTCTAAAGAGCGGTCCAGGTCAGACACCACCACACCTAACCCAATTAACTTGCTACTGAAGTTGGATTGCGCATGAGAAGCAAATGTTACTAACAGTGCAGCAACCAATAAAAACCATTTATTCACAGATTCTCTCATATTATTTAATGTTGTGGTGGTGTGTTATAAGTTATTTCAGGAGTGATGATGCGGTAGTTCCCGCCTAAATGGTTCTTTTCAATTGCATAAGCTTACTAATATTTAAAATCTTAGCCTAACTATTTAGGCTGAACCTTGCCATACCCCATCAGTGACAGCATCTTCTCTCCGTAACGTCTGCCCAGCATTCTGTAGCCTTCCGCACTGAAGTGCAGGTGATCATCAACGGCAGGGCAGCCTTCTGAAGAAATGATGTGTGCATTCGGAATTGTTTCGGGTAGCTTCGCGATGATGGCATTCATACTGGCACAGGCACCTCCCTGCTCCTTGCTTACCATTTCCCCGGCTAACAAAGGGACTGCAGCAGCGTTGAGCCCCAAATCCTTCACCAGGTTATCATACACCCCTTTAACCTTTACGGGCCACTCCGTATCTCCTGTGTTTGACTCTCCCTGATGCAGCAGGATTCCCTTTATCACCCCGTCTTTCTGAGCCAGCTTTGCCATCTCCACCAGGCGCCCGTAAGGGTTTTTGTCATAGGGCTTCAGGGCAGCCGTCATCCAATCGGGAGCTGTAGCAACATAGGACTTGTAACCTTCTTTTTCAAACAGTTCTATTTTGCAACCTCCAACAGAAACATTGATAATCCCAACTTTAATGCTGTCGGGCAGGTTTGCGATTAAAGTTCTACCAAAATAGTCGGCGGGCGTAAGGCCAGTATTGCATCTGGCTAAAGGCGGAACAGCGGTATACCACTCTCCTTTTTTCCTCCCTAAATTTTCACAGTCTACCGCTTCCAAGACCTTAAACCGATCACCCACCCCTGTTGTGTCCTGCGGTTCAAACCTGGCATGGCCCTCCATATTAGATTGCCCAAAGCTTAGGAAGACGTAAAAATTCTTGCCCTGCGAAAAAGCGGGTAATTGCACTAAAAACAACGCGATAAGAAGGGAAAAGCTGATTTTAAATTTCATGTTCTCATAGATTTAATTTTCAACAGCGACACGCTACAAGTATCTTCACTAAATACCATCGTCAGATAGGTCTCCCCTTAGGATGGTTACTGTATGGCAGGCATTAATATCAAGTAGTTACCTCTCCAGAAGTAGTTATTGTTCTAAAACCACTCCACCCTGCGGCTGAATAGTAACTTCAAGCTCACCTTTCTTATTTACCTTCACCCGTTTCATAATGCTGGTTCCGTCTTTTTTGTCTCCATAGAACTTCACCTCTTTCCCCGAGAGCATCGGCACACGTAACTTCAATTTAACAGGTTCTGAGAGGGCATTCACCCCTGCTACATACCATTTGTCTCCGTGCTTTCGGGCCAGGACACAATACTTACCAGGATACCCGTCGAGGAACATAGTCTCCTCCCATGTGGTAGGTACCTGCTTCATAAAATCAATTGCGTAATCAGGCGCGTCGTTCAGGTTATTGGGCGTCAGGGCAAAAAACTGTACCGGGTTCTGAAAAAGAACTGCAGTAGCCAGCTGAAATACGTCGGTGGTTTTTCTGTAATTCCCCCCGTCATTGGTCCGGTTGTACCGCTCGTTTAAAACCACACCACCAAACTCCATACTGCCCACGGCATTTCTGATAAAGGGATGCAGGGTGGCATGATAAGCTTCCATATCATTGGCACGCTGGCTGAACATCAGGTTCTCAGATGCCAGAACGGCTTCACTTCCCACGTAATTAGGAAACATGCGCTCCCATCCGCGCGGCAGCGTCGTACCATGAAAAACCGCCATCAATCCGTAATCATTGGCATCCGACAGGATATCCTCATACAAGCGCATGGTCTCCTGCTTGTCGCCTCCGAAGAAATCCACCTTAATCCCCTTTACACCATTTTTCTGCATCCACTGCATTTCCTTTTTCCGGGCGATGGCCGTACTCATTTTATTGATGGGAGTTTGGGGAGCATCATTGACTACACCGTTGGAGTTGTACCAGAGGAAAACGCCAACATTTTTGGAACGGGCATAATCGATCAACTCTTCCATGCGCTTGTAGCCAATACGCTGGTCCCACCACGCGTCTATTAATATAAACTCGTAGCCTAACTGCGCCGCCAGATCGATGTACTTCACCTGGTCCTCATAGTTCATGCTCTGGTCCTGCCACATAATCCAGCTCCACGTTCCCTTACCGTACGCATAATCGATAGAAGGCTCGTAAAGCGGTTCTACCACATCAAACGGAATGGTTGTTTCTACAATGGGCTTCAGGCCCTGGCCTACCGTAATGGTTCGCCAGGGAGTCGTGGCCGGCAAGCCGATGGCTGCGCCAGTGCTTCCGAATCCGTTGTTCTCCGTCTCGTCAGGATACGCAATGGTATACGTCCCATCAGGCGTGGGATCGCTTAAATGGGAACCGCAGTAAAGTCCCCGCACCCCGGTTTCAGAAATCAGCGTCCATTTTTCGCCAATCCGGAAGAGACACGGAAAGGTATAGCCCTTGCCGTTTGGTGATTGGGCAGCAATGTCCTGCTCTACCTGATACCCTTCTTCATAGCTCGGTTTTGTCCGTGCAAAACCAACCATGCTCTTCGACTGCGGTGTTAGAAACCCCTTCGCACCCTGAGGTAGATTGAACCCTGTCACCTCCCTTTCCACAACAAGAGCCAGCGGGTCTCCGGATGCCGGGATGTCGTATCGAAAGGCGATGTCATTGTTGCTGACCCTAAACTCAATCTTCAGCGGTTTGCCGTCTTTGCTTTTTAAAGCGCAAACCAGTTTGTTGGCCTGGTAATGAATTTCGGATTGCTTTATCTTATCCTGCCGGTAAGTTTTCTCAATCGTTTCCTGCTCAGTACCAACCCAGGTCAATTCTTTGGAGTAATCAACAAGATTGGTGACCAGCCCTAAGGGAGAATCCTCCAGAACTGCCTCTCCTCTATACGCTACCCGGTAAAATGGCTGACCACCCTGCAGGAACACCTCTATCTTAAGCTGACCGTCAGGACTTTTGACGGTGCCGGTTTGTGCCTGTGCCAGGCATGGAACTACCGCAACCAAATAAACTAAAAGCTGAACTGATCTTTTTATACCCTCTAAACGCATGATCATCTTTTATTGAGCAGCCTGAATAAGAGCCTTAACGACGGACTTTGGTTGATTCTCTCTGTCAAAAAGCAATGGGTAGTCTGTCCTGCCCCTGACAGGGAAGTTGTTTTTCCAGGATTGCCCATCGTTTACGCCCCACAGTGTCACTCTGGAAATTTTATCCTGGTGCTTTAAAAAGAGCCTGAAGAAATCCACATAACGTGCGTTGAATGCCTCCGTCACGGAATCAGGAAGCCCTTCGGTATAGGGGTTCAAGCTTTGCTGGTATTCAAAACTGGTAGCCACATCGGCCCCTACATCCCGTCTTGGAGAAGGAAGCGCAGAGAGGTCCAGCTCGGTAATAGAAACTTCCAGCCCCAGGTCAGAAAAGGCAAGAAGACTCTTTTCAAACTCCTCGAGGGAGGGGTGGTCTAAGCCTATATGCCCCTGCATGCCGATTCCGTCTATCCGCATCCCCTGCTGCTGCAGCTCCTTTACCATGGCCACTACACCGTTTCTTCTGCCAGGCAGGGCCATGGAGTAGTCGTTGTACATCAACTTTGCAGCAGGGTCGGCCTCATGGGCAAACTGGAAGGCGAGCTTTACGAAATCCTTACCGATGATTTCATAGAACTTCGTTATCCTCCAGGAGCCGTCGTCCATGATAGCCTCATTCACCACATCCCAGGTATTCACCCGCCCTTTGTAACGGCCGACAACCGTATGGATGTGGTCTTTCATGCGCTGGATCAGCACGTCACGCGATACATCATTGCCAAGGCTGTCGGTGAAGAACCAACGTGGCGGCTGCGAGTGCCAGATGAGCGTGTGTCCGTTGATGTACATGTTGTTCTGCTCACCAAATGCCACAAACTGGTCTGCCAGGTCAAATCGGAATTCACCCTCTCTTGGTTGGATCAACCCGCTCTTCATGATGTTCTCGGCAACAATCGCATTGAAATGTTGCTTCACCACCCTGATGGCTGCCGTGTCCTGGCCTGTAATCTGCTGGGTGTTGAGCGCTGTACCAATGTAAAACTTGTTTTTGTAGGCTTCCTTGAGCGATAGTTCTGCGGTATTGGTTTCAGATGCACCTGGGTTAGCGACCTTACAGCCGCCACAGAGAAGCGCAACTCCAAGAATAGCTACTATTGATTTATTTAATATTCCTCTTATCATCATTTTATCATCATTCCTAAATTTTTCGCCTCTTGAGAGTGTGCAGAAATATAGCTGCACTATCTGTATCTGGTTCTATGCCATTCCGGTTTGTTCGGCCACCGCGTCTTATTCACCTGGCGCCTCCAACCCTATACCTACATCAGTATCAAAACCCTTAAACAAATATATCTAATCAGTGGAAGAAAGAACTTCTGTGTGGTGCAGGCCTTTTAGACCATGTTACATCACCAGAAATGAGTGTAACAAACACTTTCGATCATGTAACATTGAGCCATATTTTACCTGGAATAGGCTTTTCAGCCCAGAAAGTTGAGTTGGAGAGTACACGCTTAGGACAACAGTAACAGTTGCTGCCTGCTATAACAATACGGTGGGTTGGTACAGGCTGAACAAGCAAGCATCAACCTCGAAACGTAATCCTGCGAAGGCGAACCTGCAGCGTTCTCACATTGGCTACTTGACGCAAAGGCTGCGTGAAAGCTTCGCCTTTGCGTCCTTCCAGTGATTTAGAAAGTTCTGTACATATCCCCGTTCTTGAACAACAGCTGAGAAAACATATACAGGTCATTTTTCCAAACCTCAAAGTCATGTCCGCCTGGTTCCACATAAAAGACATGCGGAACATTATGCCTGTCCAGGTAATCGTGGGTGCGCTTACTGAAGCTCATGAGGTTATCATCCTCTCCACAGGAGATCCAAAGCAGCTTTAATTTCTCTTTTGCCTTTTTCGGTTCAGGCAATAATTTTTCCGGTGCTTTCGTGTTAGGTGCAGACGAGAACCCTCCAACCCATGCAAATTTGTTCAGGTTTCCTAAGCCAAAATTAAGGGATTGGCCACCTCCCATAGATAAGCCTGCTATAGCCCGGCGCTTCCGATCCTTATAAACAGGGTATTCCCGTTCAATGAAAGGGAGTAGATCATCCAGCAAATCCCTTTCAAAGGTGGCAAACGCCTGTACCTTCACGCTATCGAAGACATTCCCCACCGCCCGATCATCTTTCATTGCCCGGCCATTCGGAAGCACCACTACCATGGGTTTCAATTTGCCTTGTGCATAAAGATTGTCCAGGATAACTTGGGGTTGCCCGTTCCTTAACCACTCATATTCATCACCGCCAATCCCATGCAAAAGGTATAAGACCGGGTATTTCTCCTTCTCCGTAAATCCCGGAGGCGTATACACCAACGCCTTTCGCTTTGTACCAACTGTTTTTGAATGGTACTCTACCGTGTCGACTTGCCCATGCGGGATACTTGTCTGGAACTGGTCAAATCCTATTGGAGCCCTTTTGTCCAGGTGCTGTGCCCAGGAAAGTGATGCGAACAGCAAAACATTAAGAATTGTAAGTGCAAACCTCATTATCTCATTGACATTTTGTAGTGAATAGAAATACCGTTAAAAGCGTGCATCCTGCAAAGTATCTTAAAGGCTGAATGCCACAATCCATCATTTACCAATACCTGACTGGTGGCTAAGAGCGGGGCAGGGCAAAGGCAGTGAGCGGCATCCAGGCCAGACGGACTGTGAAGTAAAACCCCAGCAGGGCGTGCTATGGAAGCGTTCTGTCTTGCTTGCTCTCTGGTTTTTCTCTGTTCTTAGCCTATTTTCAATACCAAATACTCCCTTATACCTATCGGATCACCCTGTAAATTGCTTTAAAGCTTATGTGCACATGTAAAGAAACCACATGTTTAAACAAATATAATGTTTTACAGGAAAAATTAATCAGATTGATATAACACGTGCTTCAGGCCATGTTACATGAACAAGAACTCATATAACATATTTATATGTTCATGTTATATGTCAGTTTGATGTCAGCGGGAAGGCAACTGATTAGCTTATTTAACTAGAAAGTATCCTTTTAAGCGAACGAAAAGCGAAATTCCTTTGTCCATGCTTGATAATTCAATTCAACTGCACCTGCTTTAATTAATGCAAGCGCCAAACTTCCTAAATCAACAGGAGCCAAAGCAATAGGTTAGGCCCTATCAGTCAGGAAACAAGTAAAAGGGAGCTGCTGTCGCTGGTTATCATCATACAGGATGGCCCAGTCTCTCCATCATAAAGTCAAAGGATGTGCAGCTGCCGGGTTAAACTGAAGACTTACTTTATAGTAGAAGTTTTCAAAAATATCACAGACTTTCTTCAAAATTGTTTAAACTCATAACCCGTAAGATGGGAAAGCTTTATAACATGTGGAAGCTGACGCACCCTGAAAACAGAGTATTGTTTCTCTTATAAGCTATTTTGCTAAGCGGTGTGGTTAAACTCTTGGTTTACATTAATGACTCTAGTACTGTGCATAAAAAAATTAAGCTACTTTTTATACTCTTTTGGATGTTCGATGGTGCATTTGCACAAGCCGGAAAAATGTTTTCCGCTGACATGGAGCTTTCCAACAGTTTAATACATCAGGTCTATCAGGATAGTAAGGGTATCATATGGGTTGCCACTGAAGATGGGTTGAATCGGTACGACGGGTCTAAATTCACTATCTACAAGCATGAGCAGCAGGACCCTCATTCTATCTTGAATAATTATGTCAGTTTCCTGTTCGAGGACAGGAAGGGTCATCTGCTGGTAGGGTATTATAATGGCCTGCAGCTATACGACCATGCAACAGACTCATTCAGGCAAATCCCAATGCTGTGGGAAGGAAACGGCAAGCTGGATGCACATGTGCTGAGTATAACTGAACGTCAAAATGGGGAAGTATTAATAGGCACTTCTGGTTACGGGGTATTTTCATTGAAATTTGAGGGCACAGAACCCAAAGTACAGCAAGCTAAATTTCAGCTCCCGGCCGGCATCATCGATTACCTTTTTGAGGACACAAATCAGAACCTGTGGGTAGCCACCCAGGACAAAGGGCTCTTTCGAATCGGAAAGAGTGGGCGTATCAAGCGCTTTAGCGAAGCTGAAATGCCCAGGAGCCCCATCACTGGCATCTGCCAGGATAAGGAGGGCAATATTTATATTAGCACAGGCAGCAATGGGCTTTTTGTCCATAACAAAGCGACCGATGTCCTTAGCCTGATTCCCTATTCGCCTTCTCCGAACTTATCCATCAGTTCTATGCACCAGAGCAAGCAGGAGAGCAAGCTATACCTGGGGACCGATGGCGAAGGAGTGAAAATCTATGACCTGAGTAAAAAGATCATAACGGATGGAAATTTCAATGTAGCGACCTTCGATTTCAAAAAGTCAAAGGTCCACTCCATTCTGGAGGATAAGGTGGGCAACCTTTGGTTAGGCATCTATCAGAAAGGAGTGATGCTACTACCTGCCAGTGCCAGTAACTTTAAGTACATCGGTTATAAGTCAGTTCATAACAACACAATCGGCTCTAATGCCATTCTCTCTGTTTTCGAAGACCATGAGGGCACGCTCTGGATTGGCACAGACAGCGACGGCCTCTATGGGATCGGCCCGGATGGAAAGCAAAAAGCCCATTTCAGCCATACCTCGGACCCCGCCTCCGTGTCTTCCTCTATCATGAGCATTTACGAAGACTCTAATCATACCCTCTGGCTGGGCTCGTACCATCACGGCTTGGCGAAAGTGAACCGGAAAACAGGAAAGAGTGAATACATACCTGAAATAAGGGATGAAAACTCCAATCGGGTGGAGCGGATTTACAGCCTGGTGGAAGACCGGCACAAGACACTCTGGATTGCCAGTATGGGCGCCGGGTTGTTTTCCATGGACTTACAATCGCACCAGGTCACACACTACGATGCCATTTCGGGTTCCGAGAACAAAGGCACGGAAAATACCCTCCATAACCGCTGGATTAACTGCCTACTGCTGACAAGCAAAGACAAGCTTTATATCGGCACTTATGATGGCATTGGCTGCCTCGACTTAAAGACCAAAAGTTTCGTTTCTACACATGGTACCAATCGCTTGCTGCATGGGTCTATTGTATACTCCCTATACGAAGACCCAAAAGGGAACATCTGGGTTGGCACCTCACAGGGCCTGATGCACCTGGACAGCAAATCAGGTAAAATAAGGCCCTATACGATGGATGATGGGTTGCCCAGCAATGTGATAAGTGCGATAAAAGGAGATGATGCCGGCAATATTTGGATCAGTACGAATTATGGTATCTCAAAGCTGAATTCCCAGCGAAGTAGCTTTATCAATTATTATGCAAACGACGGCTTACAAGGAAACGAGTTTAGCAAGGGAGCAGCATTTGTAACAGGAAAAGGGCAAATCATTTTTGGGGGAATCAATGGTGTCACCTACTTCCACCCCTCAGAAATACCAGAGGTGATTTCCGCTTCCGAAAATAAGCTGGATGTTCGTATCACAGGCTTTTATTTGCACAACCAGGCGGTAAAGAAAGGAATGAAATCCGGCAAGTATGCTATTGTCGACACCGCTGTGATGGATGCCGACAGATTCCACCTCTCCAACAAAGACAACTCCTTCAGCATAGAGTTATCGGCCATGGACTTTGCTAATCCAGAGCGTATTACATACCAGTACTCCCTGCAGGATGGCGATTGGATTAACCTGCGCCCGGGAACGAACACCGTCAACTTCACTGATCTGGCACCTGGAACGTATCGCTTCAGGTTCAGGGCAAAAGACTACAGTCATTATTCACCTGCCAGGGAAATTTCAATTCTTGTTTCCCCTGCCTGGTATTTTTCTCCCCTGGCTAAAGCCGCTTATGGGCTTATACTGGCAGTCGTTTTCGTATTGGTGACGATGCAGATTCGCCATCGGCAGCGCACCCGCCAGAAAATGCAGGAGCACTTGCATGCCAGGCAGATTAACGATGCCAAGCTGCAGTTCTTCATCAATATCTCGCACGAGATCCGCACACCTATGACCCTTATCATTAGCCCCTTGAAAAAGCTGATGGCAACAGACAAAGACAGGGAGCGCCAGAAATCCTATGCCACCATGCAGCGTAACGCTGAGCGCATCTTGCTTCTCATTAACCAGCTCATGGATATCCGGAAGATCGATAAGGGAAAAATGCAGTTGAAATTCCAGGAAACAGAAATTGTAGGATTCGTCAAGGAGCTTTGCACCATATTCGACGAACAGGCGCAGGCCAAAAGTATAAAGTTCCACTTCCTCCACAATGTACAACAGCTACCGGTGTGGGTGGACCCCAAACATTTCGACATGGCTATATTGAATGTGCTTTCCAATGCGTTTAAGTTTACACCCAAGAACGGAGAAATAAGTATTTACCTCCATTCCGGAGAAGACGAAAACAAGCAAAATGAGCTGCGCCAGTATGTGGAGATAATTGTATCAGATAACGGCATCGGCATTGAGGAAAGTGAGCGGGAAAAAGTCTTTGAGTGCTTTTACCAGGTCCAAACACCCCACAACCATTTCGTGGGAGGCACAGGCATTGGCCTGAACCTAACCCGCTCAATTGTAGCGCTTCACCACGGCAACATCTGGGTAGAAAACAAACCGGAAGGCCGTGGGTGCCGCTTTGTCATGCGCCTACCTTTAGGGAAGGAACACCTAAAGGCAGAAGACCTGCAGGAACAAACAACTCTAGTGCAAAAATCTGCGCCTGCCATACATGCCTTACCCATACCAGCAGATGATACAGATGAAGTAAAAATCAAATCTAAGCCCAAAAGCCATGTGCTCGTTGTAGACGATGACGAAGAAATCAGGAGGTATATCTGCCAGGAGTTTGCCGCAGACTACCACATGATGGAGAGCGCTAATGGGAAAGAAGCACTTTCTATTTTGTTAAGCGAAACACCCGATCTGATTATCAGTGATGTGATGATGCCTGAAATGGACGGTATCACCCTTTGCCGGAAAATCAAACAAAACGTCAATATAAACCATATCCCAGTCGTACTATTGACCGCTAAATCTGAAGAAGAAGACAATTTAGAAGGTTTGGGCATGGGGGCTGACGCTTATCTTGTAAAACCATTCAACATTGAAATTTTAAGAAAGACCGTTCAAAATATCATCAGGAACCGGGAAATGCTAAAAAACAATTTTAGCGGCAATCAGCACCACGCTGATAAAGTACAGAGGGTTGCTTTAAAGTCTGCAGATGAAAAGCTGTTAGCCAAACTCTTGGATATTATCAACCAGAATATCAACAACCCTGCTCTAAGTGTTGAAATGCTTGCCAATGAGGCTGGTATAAGTCGTGTACACTTACACCGGAAAATGAAGCAGCTAACAAACCAGACAACACGGGATTTTGTTCGAAACATCCGCTTGCAGCAAGCAGCAGGCTTACTTTCAAGCAAGCATATAAATATTTCTGAAGTAGCCTTTGCGGTTGGGTTTACAAGCCTAGCCTCTTTTTCAACTGCCTTCAAAGAACTTTATGGAGTACCTCCAACAACTTACATGGAAACGCACTTAAATCAGTTTGAAACAGCAAGCAGCACTTAACCCATACACCCTATGTTATTCATGCACCAGTTTGAGCATTTAATGGATCAAGCCATTGTATTTTATACCAAAGGGAAATATCCCTGAAGCAGACACAAGCGTACGTATATATAAAGCAAATCAGTTGCTAGTACCGCTGTTCTTTTTGCAATCAAATCGGTGTTTCCACTCAAAACCTATTGCCTCCAGGAGAAACAGCCGTTCCGGATCCAGCTTTTCCCTCTCATGCCGCATCCTACTTACCCACTTGCCCAGCTTTTGGTCTTCGTGCCACTTAACTGGCACACATGTATGCCCATGAACCTCTTTGAACTCAGTTAAGCGCTTATACATTGTTTCCCACGGCAGGATGCTTCGGCGGTTGAGAGTCCATTCAAAATCAATCTGCTCTAACAACTCTACCTTTGGTGTACCCAAGGTCAACTTGTTTAACCTCATTCTGTACACCCAAGCTGATAGCTGTGGATTCGGCTCCCACCGAAAAGGGACACAGGTGTGGCCAAACTGATTCCTAAAATCAACTAACGCCTCGTACATCTTCATCCAATACTCCTCCTGCACGCTCCACGGAAAGTGTATTTCATTCAGACGATTGATGCGCGCAAGCGAGAGCTTGCCCTGGCAGAAAAGCTTGCGTTGCCAGTTGGTCCATTGCTGAAGCACCGGGTTTATCTTCAGTGATACCTGACAACTACCATGCTCCTCCCTGTAAGCCTTTAGCTGCTCAAAGCTGTCGCTCCACTGCTTATCATAAATCGCCTGCAGTTTGTGCTTCACATCCTTTCCCCACACAAAGCCCAACTGATTCAACCTCTTCTTCTTTGTGGCCTGTAACCTACCTTTCGCCTCAAGTCTCCTTTGCGTAGCTACCCAATTGCCAAGGCTCTTGTTCTCTCTATAATTAGTAGGTACAAAGCAATCGCCTTTGTTTTTTCTGTATACCTTCAGTTGTTCATACCTTTCCTCCCAGCTACTCCTTTTCATATCCTCACAGCTCCAGGTAAACCCGATCTCTTCAAGCCGCTTATACCTGTCCTGTGGGAGCTGACCCTTTTGCTTAGAAAGCCTCTGTCGTTCTATCCAGCTTACCAGCTTTGTGTGCTTGCAGGGTACCCGGCAGTGGCCATGTCTCTTGTTGAAGGCGACCATTTTTTGGAAATACATCTCCCACTGGGCATCATACACATCAAGAATGCTCCAGGTAAACTTCAGTTCGTTGAGCCTGAGTTCCCGGTCCTCACTCAACTTGCCCTCCCTGTGCATCTTTCGCTGCATCGTCACCCACAGGGCAAGCTGCTTGTCCTTTTCCCACCGTCTGGGTACGCGGCTATGGCCAAAGGCTGCATAAAAATCCTTTAACCTCCAGTACATCTGATTCCAGCGGTGCTCCCTGCTAATGGATATGTCCCAATCCACCTCTAGCCTGTCTAACTGCTGTAGCTGGGTTTCCGACAGGAGCCTTTTATGGATGATTTGCCGCATCAGCCAGTCTTTAAGCTGCTCATGTTTTTCATCATCTGGAATGGAGGTATGGCCGGTTTCCTGCACGAAGAGGACCAGCTGCCTGTACATGGCATTCCAGGAGCTTGTTGATTCATCTACTATACTATTCAACTCCTCCAGCTTCTCCTTTAACTCACCCGAAAGCATATGCCTGATGCGCCGCTGAATGCTTACCCACTTCGCAAGCTCTATGTCAATAGTACCAGCAGGAAGTTCGTTGCTGCTAACATAGGGCTTCAACTTGCGATAGTTGGTGTACCACTTGTCTTTGTACTCCTTGTTGAATAGGCTTTCTCCTTGATATGTCATCCCTACCTTTTAAGCTATCTTTATTACTAGCGATTGTACTTCTATCACCGTCTGGAATAAATACCTCCAGTACCCGAAGCTTTCTTTTGGGGAGCAACAACTTCTATTGGCTCTTTTCGCGAATGCATCTTGTCCGGAAACTGACGCTTCCTCATCAAAGCAGCGGCTCACTTATATGTGAGCAAATATATTTTGCGAAAAGGTGAAGTAATCGTGTTCACGTAACACGTGTATCAAGCCGTGTTACATGAGTAAAAATACATGTAACAAATCTTTGTGATTGTGTAACACAATGGCCTCATTTGAACGAAAAGGCAATTTCCACTAAATGAAACATCATGGATGAGAAGGAAAACTAGTGCTCCTCCAATTCAATTATTAGATAAAGCATTATCTGTATTTACTTTCTGGCACTGTTTTGCCAGCTTTTCCCTGGCAGAGTTGACCGGAAAGCTCCAATGTACTTTAGCAGCCTTTCTGTTACGCTTCTCACACAGCGCAGCACCTCCCTTTCCAGCCCCTCCATGTTGCCAATCCTCCTGTTCAGGCTTTCCCATACCAACACAGAAAGCTCTATCTCTGCCATATGGAGCCAACTCCCGTGCTTTGGGGTGAAATGGAAGTGGAGCGCGGGCAAGCTCCCTGGCCTGTGCGGCAGGCAGGTTTTCGTAGAACGAGCCGCGGCTTTGGGTAGTGAGGTTGTCTTGCAACAGCTCCACCTGCGCTGCAGGTGATGCGCGTGACGGCCACCTTCATCTCCGGGGTCACCTTGCGGGGCTGGCCCGGGCGCGGCTTCTCCTCCAGGGCCCCAAGCCTGTCCTTCAGAAAGCGGCCATGCACGTTGTAAAACGTGGCCAGGCACACACACACTGCCTCGGTTACGACCTCAGACTGCTTGCCCTTGTCAAGATGGAGCAGTATTTGAGCGCGCCATACCTGAAAAGTTTACTTCTATACACCTTATATATGGTTGCTAGCTCAATTTATCTCGTTTTAGCACTAACCAAGATGTTCATTATACAATTAACATCTTAAATTATCCGTACATTGTATTACATGGCCTCCACTCTAGGTTAGTTGATGGGCACTGTCAATCTCTCCTTGTACTCATTAAACTGATTGAAGTGTATGCATGAATTAGGCAAAGTCTTACTGGTTGACGACGATGCGGCACATACTTTCTTAAGTGCGCGTGCATTGTGCCAGGCAAACGCGATAAAGCAGGTATTTAAAGCGGAAGACGGAAGCAGGGCGCTTGAACTGCTTCTGAGTGAGGCAATGGACCTCATCCTGCTGGATGTGAATATGCCGGTTATGAATGGGTATGAATTTTTGGAGGCGCTTAAAAAGCTTGTGGAAACGACAGGCCTTACTCCCCCTACCGTTGTCTTGATGACCACCTCTGAGAAATATGAAGGAAGTGAGCATGTCACTCAGAACCCGATGATAAAGGGGTTGCTGACCAAGCCGCTCACCAATGACCAGATAAACTACCTGGTCAGCTTTGCCGGGGTTGAAAGGCAGGCCTGACCAGGCGCTCTATTCTATCTCTTGTACATACAAGATCTCATACCGTTCTTCAACGGCTTATGTTTACTAACCTTGTAATAGTATTCTGCTCCGCCACCAGTTGGTTTAGCTTGCCTGCCGCGGGAGTCACCTCTTTTCTTTTCCTTCAGCTTCTTTCTTACTGACTGCTTTCTGCCCAAAATACACTTTAAAGGTAGTTCCGACTTCTTCCTGGCTATCCACTTCTATCCAACCACCATTGTTCTCCACCATCCGCTTAATTATATATAAACCTACACCCGTGCCTTCCACATGGGAATGAAAACGCTTAAAGGCCGTAAACAGCTTCGGCAATTGGGTGGGGCTTATGCCCAATCCATTATCAACAACCTGGAGCAGGGGCCCCTCTGGGTCCATTTTAAAGGTAAGGTGCACTTGCAGCGTCCGCTCCTCGGAACGGTACTTAATCGCATTGCTTAACAGGTTGTATAGAATACTGCGCAAATTTTTTCTGGCATACACCAATTCATCCAACAAGAGGTCTTGGTGAATCAGAGCACCCGATTCCAGGATGGGCTTTTCAAGATCCGTGAGCACATCCTGTAGCATTTCCTGGAAAGAAATGGCTTCTTTTTCTAAATCGGTTTCTTTCTGCACTTGCGTAATCCGGGTCAGGTCGTTTATTACCTGTTGCAATTTAGCTACTGACGTTTGCATCATCCCCACTAACTCAGCGTCCTCTCCTTCCAATAGGCCCTCTAGTTTAGGGGTGGCGATTTTCAGCAGTTCCTGTAAGGCAATAACAGGCGAGCGTAAATCGTGGGAGGCGATATAGACAAGGTTATCCAAGTCCACATTGATTCTACTTAGCTTCCCGTTGGTGTTGAGCAACGCATTTTTAGTTACCGTCAGCTCTTCCAGCAGCTTTCGCTGATTATCTATATCGGTAGCGGTGCTTACCCACTTGATGATCTCCCCTGCGGCGTTATGAATAGGAACAGCCCGGGCCAGATGCCAGCGATAGGACCTATCCTTTCCCCGCCGGATTCTAAACTCGTTTTGGAATGATTTTCCGCTAGCCAGGGATTGTTGCCAGAGCCGTAGCAGCTTCTTCTTGTCATGAGGGTGAACCGCTGGCAGCCAGCCGGATTCTTTCGTTTGCTCCACGCTCATGCCGGAGTACGTGTACCAATGCTGGTTAAAGTAATCTATCCTCCCATCCGGGAAGGTGGTACAGGCAATCTGGGGCATTGCCTCCAGGACTGCAAGTACTGCAGCCGCATTTTCCTCCATTTTCTGGCGGGCGAGCACCAGTTCGTGGATGTCGTAGAAGGTCACCATCGCGCCATCCGACTGGTTGTCGGCTTGCCGAACGTAAGGCATTACCGTAACCTCGAACCACTTTCCAGAAGTAGATTGCAGCTCTTTGGTGAGCGTCCCCCCTTTGTGCAGCACCTCGACAATGTCATCCGCTATCGTATCAAACCGGATGTTGGTGGTCAGGTGGTGCAGCGGCCGGCCAATGTCGCTTTCCTGCAGGTTAATGTGCTGCACTGCCGCTGGAGAGAATTTTTTCAGGAGCAGGTTTTTGTCAACGAATAGCTGCCCGCCCACATTGCTGCGGAAATAGTTGTTGAGGTCATCGTTCAGTTCGGTGAGCTCTTTGATCTTAGTGTGGTATTCGGCGTTGATGGTTTGCAGCTCTTCGTTCAGGGATTGCAGTTCCTCGTTGCCACTTTGCATTTCCTCCCCCGCTGAGAGCATTTCCTCATGGAAAGACTGCAAATTCTCCTGGTAAGCAGCCAACTTCTCGGAGGCGAGCAGCAAGCTGTCCTTGCTCTGCTGCAGTTCCTCTTCTAAGTGGTTAATGTATTCCCGGGTTTGCTGCTCGGCATCGAAGGGACTGCTTTTCTGCCACCCGTTTGGGGGTGGCCCTGCCGGGCTTAGCAGCAGCAGCATTAACTTTTGGTTATTTCTGGCGGCTACAAAGGGCTTTATCAGCAGATCAATGCTACTGGTATCGTCCAAGTCATTGCGGACTCCCCCGATGGCTACTGGTGCCTGTGTTTGTAAGGCCTGGCTGAAGGCTGTGCCAAACGCCACCAGCAGCGATTGGGGCATTAACTCCATCAGGTTAAAGTTGAAGTTAAACCCTTTCGAGACAAGATAGGGCGATAAATCGCCATAAGCCTGCACCACACGCCGGTTTTCATCCAGGCACACGCCTACCTGATGGTAGTGTTCGAATAAGGCGCTGATAACCGACTCGCTTAGGTAGTTGCCAGCCAGAAGCGGAGCGGGCTGCTTTGCCTGCGAAGCAGCTAAGTTCTGCCCCTCAGCCGGCAATAGGGACTCGTAAGGCTCCAGGGAAGGCCCTTCCCCGGTAAGCGGCAGGGAAAAGCCCCCCAACTGAATAGGCTGAGAGGGAGATGTTTTCTGGTAAATCTTTGCTTTTCTGTCAATTTCTAAGAACTGCAGCTCATGCATCGGTGTCTGCTCACTGGACCCCAAAAACAAGTAGCCATTTTGGCGGAGGCCAAAGTGCAGCAGGCCGAAAACCTTTTTTTGCAGGGCCGGATTGAGGTAGATGAGCAGGTTACGGCAGGAGATGAGGTCGACATGGCAGTAGGGCGGGTTCCTGATCAGGTCATGGTAGGCAAAAATAAGCATCTGGCGAATGCTTTTTTTTACTTTGAAACCTTCTTCAACCGGTGTGAAAAAGCGCTCCTGCCGGGCGGGCGAAAGCTTTCTGACCGAACTGGCCGGATACACCCCCTTGGAGGCGACCCGAAGAGCGGCCTGGTCTAGATCCGTAGCGAATATCTTCACCTCTGCTTGGTGTTGGGTCTTCTCCATGTATTCGGCTACCAGCATCGCCAAAGAATAAGCTTCCTCTCCCGTGGCACAGCCGGCTACCCATATTTTCACGTGCTCGTGGCCTTTTCCCAGAATAGCGGGGATTATTTTCTGCTCGAGCGCTTCAAAAGCCTGGCTGTCCCTGAAAAAAGAAGTCACACTTATGAGAAAATCCTTGGCCAGGGCTTGCAGTTCCGCTGGGTCCTCTTTAAGGTGAAGCAAGTAATGTGTGGCATCTTTTATCTGCAACAGGGCCATGCGCCGGCGTATCCGCCGAAAAATAGTAGGGCGTTTGTACTCGGAAAAGTCAAGGGGCAACTCTCCGTTGAGAAAATCCACGATAGCAACCAAGGCCGTTTCCTCCGCTTTGCTTAGCTTCTTCGTGTCTTGCAAGGTTTGTTTCTCTTCACCGGAGAGCGCATCAAGCCCGGTTAAGTCGGTGCCTTGCACGTAGTTCCGAATAACGCGGGGCATCGCTTCCGGCGGCTGCACCGCACTTGCCCAACCAGTGGCAATGGCATTCTTTGGCATCTGGTCGTACTGCGCTGTCTGTGGGTCTTGCACCAAAACCAGGCCACCAGCTTTTCGGATGGCCCCAATGCCTTCACTGCCATCGTGGCCTGTTCCAGAAAGGATGACGCCAATGGCTTTGTCACCCTGGTCAGCAGCCAGTGACTTAAAGAAAGTGTCGATGGTCAAATGGGGTCGCTCCTGGTCAAGCTTATCTGCTAGCTGAAGCCTTCCCTGGTGTATGGTCAGGAAGGCATTACTTGGAATGACATACACGCGGTTGGCTTCTACCAGCATATGGTCTTCGGCCACGCAAATCTGGAGCTGGCTATGCTTTTTCAACAGCTCTGCTAATCGGCTATGATAGTCAGCAGAGAGGTGCTGGATAACCACATAGGCTACCTGGTCTAAAGGGGTGCGGTCGAAAAAAGAATACAACGCGTCGATGCCCCCTGCCGAGGCCCCAATCGCAATGATTCGGTTAGGAGTATTAGGGCTATTCATAGGCAGGCTTTTAGGGAAAAGGGATTTTGCCGCTTCAAAAGCAAAATTTAACCACACTAATTTATTTGGTAATAGACATCTTTCCAAATAATTCCAAGGGGTAGCCTGGCTAAGGGGTCGGCAGTCTATCTTCAGGCTGTTGCTAACCGATACCAACTTCCAGTTCAGGCCATAGTTTCTGTGCTTTCCTCTGTGGGTGTCCTTGACGATGCCGAAGATTTAGCACTGCCGGTCCGTGTATGCCACCGGCACAGGAAGGCTGCCTGCGCCTTCCTGTGCCTCTTCTGCTCCTTTGTAGGGGTGCCTGCTGATGGCCCCGAAAGGCAGCGTTTGGAATTGCGTTATTTTACTGGAGACTGTTTCAGGCAGATGTTGGTCACCTTCCTGAAATTTCCCAGGCAATGAATCGTAGTGTTCTGCGCACAGCCCCTATTGGGCCAACATAGGCTGACATAAACCCAAAGTCGTGCTTCCTCACGTTAATGTCCTCTGCCTTGTACTTGTGTGTGTGTGCAGCAAGGAGGTTCTGTAGCGCTCCAGCGTGCCCGGGGCAAAGACTTTCTCCACTAGCTTCTCTACCTGCTCATGGTGTACCTCTGGAATACTTCCATTAGCATGACGGACCTCTCCTCCACCCCTATCTTGTCCCGGAGTATCTCTTTTGTCACCGGCTTACCTTCCTGCATAAGTTCCTGCGGGCATGTGTATGCCTTGGACCTGAGTATGTCCAGATATGTGTTTACTGTCCTTGCCTCCACAGACGTCATGCTTCCACGGGCCATTTTCAGGCTCAACAAGATGCACAAACCCCACACATCTTGCTGTAAACCAAATTGATACATCAAATTAGGGAACCCAAAGTCAGACAAGTTTCGGATCCCCGTATACCTCTTAGGTTGGAGAAAAACTGAATGATTTAGCAGGGGGGCAGAAACAAAAAATCCCGTAAATCGCTGATTTACGGGATTTTTGCTCTTTTTGGTATCGCTACCAGCAGAGAGTGAGGGATTCGAACCCCCGGACCTGTTACAGTCAACGGTTTTCAAGACCGCCGCGTTCGACCACTCCGCCAACTCTCTGTCTTATTTCGTGTACAAAAGTAGGGGGCTCCGTTGAATTATCAAAATCCTGCCTCAATAATTTTTACGGCAATCGCCCTCTATTCTATAACCTACTGATTGTGAAGCGTGTTTTTTTTAGGATCTAAACGCTTATGGGCTCCTGAATCCGCTGAATGGCTACTCTTTTCAGCCTGAAGCACGTGGTTAAACGCCTGCCCTGGCCGCGCGGCCGCTCCTTTTGCGCACCAGGCGCTTGGTTACCGTGTCGATGCTCACATTGATCTCAAAGCCCAGTATAAGGATCATCGATACGAAATCAAGCCAGATCATCAAACCGATGAGTGCCCCGATAGAGCCGTAGAACTTGTTGTAGCTGTCAAACGCGGTGATGTAGAAAGAGAATATCATTGACACCAGGAAGATCAGCCCGGTGGCCACCACAGCCCCTGCCGAGAAGAAAGGCCACTTGTCCTCAATGGCAGGCACAAAATAATAGATCAGCGAAGTAGCCAGTAGGAACAGGAGCACAATGGCAATGTACTTCAGTACGATGATTAGGGTATAGGTATAACTCTCGGTTACGACCTCATAGAAAACCAGCACGTCCAGCATCCATTGCCCGAAGAAGATGGTGGCTACCGCTGTGAACAGGATAAAGGCCAGCACTACCGTTAGGGCTGTGGCAATCAATCGCTTTTTAACGTAGCGCCGCTTATAGAAGGTATGGTATTTCTTATCGAAAGCGTCCATGAGCGACATGATGCCATTGGTAGACAGCACCAGCGCAAACAGGAAACCAAAGGACAGCAAACCACCGCGCGGCTTATTCACAATATCCTCGATGGTGCTATAGGCCACGGCATACATCTCCTCAGGCATAAAGTCCTCGATGAAGCTGAAGATGCTCTGGCTCAGGTCCAGCGACAGCACACTGGGGATATAGGGGATAAGCGTGAAAAGGAAAATGATACTAGGGAAAATAGCCAGCGTGAAGTTGAAGGCCATATAGGATGCCCGCTTCGTAATGGAGTCGAGCCGGAGTTCGCCGATCAGCACATCTGCCACGTCGTATACCGAAGACTGGCCATCGTTGAATCGCCAGCGCTTGAGGAAAACGATGAATTTGCGGTACGACCTGCGCCGCTTCAGATATTGCTGGTTTAGCCTCATTCGCTAAAGTATTCGTCCATCTTTTGGTGGATCAGTTCCGGCACCGCAGTGGGTCTTCCGGTCTTCATGTCCACAAACACCATCGTCGTCTCGCCCACATTCAGCAGGGTTTCGGCTTCGTTATACACCTCATACTCAAACAGAATGCGGGAGCCATTTGGTTTATTCCGAAGCAACAGCTTTATGGTCAGCAAATCGTCATACTTGGCCGGGCGGATGTATTTGCACTTCAGTTCCATTACCGGCATCATGGTTCCGGTAGCCTCCATCTCTTTGTAATGGATTCCTAAACGCCTGAAAACCTCGGTACGGGCTACTTCATAGTATGCGGCGTAGTTGCCGTAGTACACGTATCCCATCTGGTCGGTTTCGGCGTACCGCACGCGTATTTGCACTTCTGATTCAAACATTTTAACGGCTGATTGTCAATTGTTGATTGGTAAACGCTGAAACCATAAAATCAATCAGCCATTAGCAATCAACAATTAAATTACTTCATAATGTTACGGGCATTGAGGGCGCGCTGGTAGCGGCGTGCATTGGCCACATGCTCAGCCTGCGTTTCGGCGAAGCTGTGATAGCCAGAAAAGTCTTCCTTCGCGCAAAAGTAAATGTACTTGTGCTGCTCCGGGTTGAGCACGGCATCGATGCTGGAGATATTCGGCACATTGATCGGCCCCGGCGGGAGGCCCTTGTACTTATAAGTGTTATAAGGAGAGTCGTGGCGCAGGTGCACGTTCAGCACACGGCGAATGGTGAAATCACCCACCCCGAACACCACGGTAGGGTCGGCTTGCAGCAGCATGCCTTTCTCCAGGCGGTTTAGGTATACTCCAGCCACCCGCGGCTTTTCGTCGTTCTTGACGGTTTCGGCCTGCACAATAGAAGCCAGTGTAGATACCTGCTGCTTCGACAAGCCTAACTCCTTTGCCTTTGCCTCTCGCTCCGGCGTCCAGAAGGTGTCATACTCCTTTTTCATGCGCTCCATTAGTTCCGGTGCCGATGTGGTCCAGTACACTTCATAAGTGTTCGGGATGAACATGCTTACGATGTTGGTGGTATCGAAGCCAAGTGCGCTTAGGTAAGCCTCATCGTTCAACAGGCTATCTACCGCTGTTTCGTTTGCCTCGAGGTTAGCGGCCAGTTTGCTGGCTAATTGGCTGCGCAGCCGGATATTGTTAAACGTTAAGTTAACGGGGGTCTGCTTGCCCAGGCGCAGGGCCCCGATCAGTTCGCGGTTGCTCCAGCCATTTTGGATCTGGTAACGGCCGGGCTTCACCTTCTTGTCGTAATCCATCAGCTTCGACATAAAGCGCAAGGAGAGCCTGTCGATGATCGTGCCGGTTGCCTCTACGGAGTCCATGGCCTGGTTGTAGGTGGCTCCTGTGGGTATAAGCACGTAAGTTTCGCGGTCTTTGGTGTCCACGTTAGCTGTGTACACAATCTGGTAAGCGTAATAAGAAAAGCTCACAAACAGAAACAGAAACAGCACGGCCAGGCCTGGCACCAGCATACTCTTCTCTTTCTTCACTCTTTTCGGTCTGGGTGTATTCACATTTTTGGACATAATGCTGATAAAAGGCTTGAAATAAGGTATAAGGTTCCGTACCCATTCATTTTCAGGCCTCAAAAATAATACTAATCTAGCTTATCTGTATGGTTTTGGCGCAACTGAATTCTTTTTAGCTTCCCCTGACTGCTTTGCCGCCCGTGCAACGCTTGCCCGGATAATTAAGTATGTTTACCTTATCGTGCCTTCGGGCATTTCCCACCATTAACCAAACACGCTAGAACTATGAGCAGTGCATCTTTCCTACAAATACATCCCGAGAACCCACAGCAGCGCAAAATCCTGGAGGCCGTCGAGATCCTGCGCAAAGGCGGTGTCATCATCTACCCAACCGATACCATCTATGGCATTGGCTGCGATATACACAATGCCCGCGCCGTGGAGCGCGTCTGCCAGATTAAGGGGGTGAAGCCGGACAAAGTGAACCTGTCTTTTATCTGTTCGGACCTCACCCACATCTCAGACTATGCCAAAATCGACACGCCCACTTACAAGGTGATGAAGAAAGCCCTCCCTGGCCCTTTTACCTTTGTGCTGGACGCGAGCAGCCGCGTGCCGAAGTATGCCGGGAACAAGAAAACGGTAGGAATACGCGTGCCGGACAATAACATCGCGCTGGAACTGGTAAAAGAACTGGGCAACCCGATCCTGTCTACTTCCATCCGCGACGAAGACGAGGTGCTGGAATACAGCACCGACCCGGAATTGATATTTGAAAAGTATAAAAACCTGGTAGATGCCGTGATAGACGGCGGCCCCGGCCAGAACATTGCCTCCACCGTGGTAGACGTAACCAACAACTTTGAAGTACTCCGCGAGGGAGCCGGAGACATCAAGCAATACCTTTAGAGTTCCGAATTACGAGTTCCGGGTTATGTGATTTGAAACTCGGAACTCGGCACTAAGCCGCCTGCGGCCGCTTATGTTTCCACCGCCTGTGGGTCCAGAGGTAATCGGCGGGGTTAAGGCGGATGGCTGCTTCCAGCTTTTGGGCGAAACCTGTCGTGATGGGGTAGGCAGCAGCCTCCAGCGGCTGGGCGCCATCCCATATTTCCTCAAAAGTAAGGGTATAATGCCCCCGCCGGTTGCGCTTGATGTCCAGGAACAGGACCGGGCAACCAAAGCGAGTCGCGATTTTCTCGGCCCCTACATAAAATGGCGTGTCCTGGTGCAGGAAAGTGGTCCAGAAGTTAATCTCGCTCCGGAGCGGCGTTTGGTCGGAGAGCATGGCCACCACCCGTGGGGTATGGCGGTTTGCGGCAAAGTCGCGCAGCGTGTCTTTCATCTTGATAAGCCGCGCACCCAACTGCGTGCGCGTACGTAGCATGTACGCTTCAAAAAATGCGTTGTTAAGCGGCTTGTAGATACCGTCGGCAGGAAAGCCGAACTGCACTGCACCGGCAGAAAGCACCCATTCCCAGTTGCAGGAATGAGAGCCCATGGTAATTACCGTCTTGCCCTGCCGTACGTAGCTATCCAGCAGCTCCTGGTTGGTAAACGTGATGCGGCGCCTCATCTCGGCTGGGCTCATGGTACGCAGCTTCAGGGTTTCCACGATCACATCGGCCAGTTGCCTGTAAGTCGCTTTGGTAATCTGCTTTATCTCCTGCGCGCTTTTCTCAGGGAAAGCATGCAGCAAATTCTGCTGCACCACTTTTTTGCGGTATCCGATCACGAAATACAGGAGCACAAACACTACATCAGCCAGCGCATACAACACTGCCCAAGGCAGTAACGACAAGCCTGTTAGCATATACCAAAGCGGGATAGAAACTGGGGGTATGGATTCGTGTTTTCTCATGAAATAGCAGCAGGCTACAAAGGTACAACCTGTGGCGGCATTATGAAATTAGATAAATATGCTACTTTAGCCGTAAGGCAGGCATAGCTTTCGGGCGCAGTCACAATGCCTCGGCATTTATACCTGTCATAATCTAATAACTGGCTAATTGTAATTTATACCCTTTTGATTCTCTTAACCGAAACGCATTATAACCCTCCTATCTCCTACTTCTGGCATGCGCTTCGCGCAGAAAGCCTTTTGGTGGAGCGACACGAAAATTATACCAAGCAGAGTTACCGCAACCGCTGCCATGTGCTCACTTCGCAGGGCATGCAGCCGCTCAGCGTTCCGGTGCTGCACGGGAGCAGCAAAGACAAAACCCTGATCACTGAAATTGAGATTGACTACAGCCAGAAATGGTACAACATCCATTGGCGCACCCTACAGGCCGCCTATGGCCGTGCCCCCTACTTCGAGTTTTACAGCGACTACCTGCAGGATGTATATGCGCGCAGGCCCCAATATTTATTTGAGCTGAATACGGATTTGTTAAAGCTTTATCTTAAATTACTAAAACTGAACAGACCGCTCGGTTTTACGGAATCATTTGAGGTGGAGCAGCCCGAAAATGTACTAGACCTGCGAAACAGGGTCCACCCAAAAATCTATCCTGACAATTTGCACGTAAAACCTTATACGCAAGTATTTGGCAAACAATTTGTATCAGACCTTAGTATAATTGATTTGTTGTTTACGCAGGGGCCCGCGGCTCTATCTTTCCTTCAGTAAAGCGGCAGAGTACTAAACATTTGCATCGTATAGCTTGTTTAGAAATTGGCTTCTAATGTTAGCCTCAAACAATTACAATTAATTAGTCTTTAAAGAATTACACGGAGTTATAGTATACATGGAAGCAAAATTCTCAAACCGAGTAAAAGAGGTGATCTCGCTCAGCCGTGAGGAAGCTATTCGGCTCGGTCATGATTATATCGGGACAGAGCACCTGGTATTGGGCATGATTCGGGAGGGAGAAGGCACTGCCATTGCCCTGCTGAAGAAGCTTGGCGTTTCGATAGATGAGTTAAAGTACGCTTTAGAGCAGGCTACCCGAAATACCGCTACCCAGAGCAGCAACATCACCGGCAGTATCCCGCTTACGAAGCAGACAGAGAAGGTGCTGAAGATAACCTATTTGGAGGCGAAGATCTTCAAAAGCGACATCATCGGCACGGAGCACCTCTTATTATCCATCCTTCGGGATGAAGACAATATATCTTCTCAAATTTTATCGAAATTCAACGTGAACTACGAAGCAATAAGAGATTCCCTGGATTATCACAGCAATAATCCACTCGCGTCGTCAGACACTGACGATTCAGATGATTCTGACAAATTATTCGGCAGCTCGTCTTCCCGTTCAGGCAGCAGTAGCAGCAAAAAAGCCGGCGAAAAGTCGCGCACTCCGGTGCTCGACAACTTTGGCCGCGACCTGACCAAACTGGCCGAGGACGATAAGCTGGACCCGATTGTTGGCCGTGAAAAAGAGATTGAGCGTGTGGCACAGGTGCTGAGCCGCCGCAAGAAAAACAACCCGATCCTGATTGGTGAGCCTGGTGTCGGTAAAACTGCGATTGCGGAAGGCCTGGCCCTGCGCATCATCCAGAAAAAGGTAAGCCGTGTGCTTTTCAACAAGCGCGTAGTAACCCTGGACCTAGCCTCTTTGGTAGCCGGTACAAAATACCGTGGCCAGTTTGAGGAGCGTATGAAGGCCGTGATGAACGAGCTGGAGAAGTCTCCGGACGTAATCCTGTTCATTGATGAGCTCCATACCATCGTGGGTGCTGGTGGCGCTTCTGGTTCCCTGGATGCCTCTAACATGTTCAAGCCTGCGCTTGCCCGTGGTGAGATTCAATGCATCGGTGCCACTACCCTGGATGAGTACCGCCAGTACATTGAGAAAGATGGTGCCTTGGCCCGTCGTTTCCAGATTGTGATGGTAGACCCTACCACACCGGAGGAGACGATGGAAATTCTGCACAACATCAAAGACAAGTACCAGGACCATCACCATGTAAACTATACTGACAAGGCCATTGAGGCCTGCGTGAAACTTTCGGACCGCTACATGAGCGATCGCTTCCTGCCAGATAAGGCCATTGACATTCTGGATGAGGCGGGTGCGCGGGTGCACATCAACAACATCATTGTGCCGGATGACATCCTGAAGCTCGAAGAGCAAATCGAGAACATCAAGGTAGAGAAGAACCGCGTGGTCAAGAGCCAGAAATACGAAGAGGCTGCCCAACTGCGCGACAAGGAGAAAAAACTCATCGACCAGTTGGAAACAGCAAAGAAAAACTGGGAAGAGGAGACCAAGAAGAAGCGCTATACCGTGAAAGAGGAAAATGTGGCAGAGGTTATTGCCATGATGACAGGTATTCCGGTGAAGCGTATTGCCCAGAAAGAGGGTGTGAAGCTCCTGAACATGGGCGAAGAGCTGAAAGGCAAAGTAATCGGCCAGGACAAAGCGATCGGCCAGTTAGTGAAAGCTATCCAGCGCACCCGTGTAGGTCTGAAAGACCCGAAGAAGCCAATCGGCTCGTTCGTGTTCCTTGGCCCAACTGGGGTTGGTAAAACAGAGCTTGCCAAAGTGCTAGCTACTTACCTGTTCGACAAAGAAGATTCGTTGGTGCGCATCGACATGAGTGAGTACATGGAGAAATTCAGTGTGTCTCGCTTAGTAGGAGCGCCTCCGGGATATGTGGGTTACGAAGAAGGTGGCCAGCTGACGGAGAAGATCCGCCGTAAGCCATACTCTGTGGTACTGCTGGATGAGATTGAGAAAGCGCACCCGGATGTGTACAACCTGTTGCTGCAGGTGCTCGATGATGGTATATTAACAGACGGATTGGGCCGCAAGGTTGACTTCCGGAACACCATCATCATCATGACCTCTAACATTGGTGCCCGCGACTTGCAGGACTTTGGGGCCGGTATCGGTTTCATGTCGAAGAGCAAGCAGGAAAACGTGGACGATATCATGAAAGGCACTATTGCCAGCGCCCTTCGTAAAACGTTCTCGCCTGAGTTCCTGAACCGTTTGGACGATGTGATCGTGTTCAACTCGCTTAACCGTGAGGACATGCACAAGATCATCGAGCTCTCGCTCAGCAAGTTGTTCAAGCGCGTAGAGACATTGGGCTATACCATCGAACTGACGAAAGAAGCGAAAGACTATGTGGCCGAGAAAGGATACGATCCGAAGTATGGGGCGCGTCCGTTGAACCGCGCGATTCAGAAGTATATCGAAGACCCGATTGCAGAGGAAATCCTGAAAGCGGAGGTGAACCAGGGAGATGTCATTCAGGTGAGCCATAAGGAAGGCGAAGAGAAGCTGACCTTTGTTTCGAAGAAAAGCACCGGCAAAAAGCCAAAGACTGCTTCTGATGAAGCCGAGGAAACAGAGCCTACCAAGTCTTCTGACTTAGACAAGACAAAAGAATAATTGCGTTTATATAAAGTGAATAAGGGCTGCCTGTATAGGTAGCCCTTATTTTTTGCACAGCTCGAACCGGTTGCACCCTTATACCCTGGCAGCAAAAAGATGAGCCGGCACGAGTGATAGCTGCAGAGTTTTTTTAAATTTGAAAAATTAACACTTTCATAACACCAGACTAGATACACGACACATACATGGCAGGAGAAATCAGACAAAGCCAACTGGAGACGCTGGCGCGCAAGAACGCTGAAGCACTTTTGGGAGGTGGGCAAGACCGCATTGAGGCACAGCACAAGAAAGGCAAGCTCACGGCACGCGAGCGCATCCACTTACTGATGGACGAAGGCTCTTTCGAGGAAATCGGCAAATTTGTGATGCACCGCTCCAAAGATTTTGGACTGGACAAGCAGTATTTCTTAGGCGATGGCGTAGTAACCGGATATGGTACCATCAACGGGCGACTGGTGTATGTGTTCTCCCAGGACTTTACCGTGCTGGGTGGCTCTCTTTCTGAAACCCATGCCGAGAAGATCGTGAAAATCATGGAGCTGGCCATGGAAAATGGAGCCCCGGTGATTGGCCTGAACGACTCTGGCGGTGCCCGCATCCAAGAGGGTGTTGTATCCTTGGGTGGTTACGCGGATATTTTCTACCGCAACACGCTGGCCTCAGGTGTCATTCCCCAGATCTCGGCTATCATGGGGCCATGCGCCGGTGGCGCTGTTTACTCCCCTGCCATCACAGACTTTATTATGATGGTGGAGGATACCTCCTATATGTTTGTGACCGGCCCTAACGTGGTGAAAACGGTAACGCACGAAGAGGTAACATCCGAAGAACTAGGTGGCGCCAGCACGCATAGCACCAAAAGCGGCGTAACACATTTCTCCTGCGCGAATGAGGTGGAGTGCATCACTTATATCAAAAAGCTGCTCAGCTATGTCCCGCAGAACTGCGAGGACCTTCCGCCAATGCTGCCTTATGAGGCGCAGGCCGACGAGACACGGGAAGTACTCGACACCATTATACCGGAAAACCCGAACCAGCCTTACGATATGCGCGAAGTGATTGAGGGCATCATCGATGCAGACTCTTTCTTTGAGGTGCATAAGAACTTTGGGGAGAATATTGTGGTGGGGTTTGCCCGCCTGGGTGGTCGCAGCATCGGTATTGTAGGCAACCAGCCGGCGGTACTGGCTGGTGTACTGGACATTAACGCCAGCACCAAGGCAGCCCGCTTCGTGCGCTTCTGCGACAGCTTTAACGTGCCGTTGCTGGTACTGGAAGACGTGCCAGGCTTCCTGCCGGGCACCGACCAGGAATGGCGCGGCATCATCACCAACGGCGCGAAATTACTTTACGCCTTTTGCGAGGCCACTGTGCCACGCATCACGGTTATTACGCGCAAAGCCTATGGCGGTGCCTATGACGTAATGAACTCCAAGCACATTGGTGCGGATATGAACTTTGCCTGGCCAACTGCCGAGATTGCCGTAATGGGGGCACAGGGAGCCGCGGAGATCATCTTCAAGCGCGAGATAGCTGCCGCCGAAGACCCTGCCGCGAAACTGGCTGAGAAAGTGCAGGAGTACAAAGAGAAGTTTGCCACGCCATACCGCGCAGCACACCGTGGCTTTATCGACGAGGTGATCCTGCCGTCTGAGACAAGGGCAAAATTGATAAAAGCATTTAAAATGCTGGAAAACAAAGCTGTAACGCTCCCAAGAAAGAAGCACGGAAACATACCGCTGTAAGTTAATTATGAATTCAAAATTAGAAACCTACTCACTTAGTTGTGTGCTAGTTCTAATTATTCATGGTTATTAGTCTTTAATTTTTAATCGAAAAATATGCGTCAAGAATCGTTTGATTTCTTACAGAAATATCTCAACAACTCCTCTCCTACCGGCTTTGAGGTGGAAGGGCAGAAACTGTGGCTGGACTACGTTAAACCATACATCGACAGCTACTTTACGGATACTTACGGCACCGTAGTGGGGGTAATCAACCCAGAGGCCGATTATAAAGTGGTCATTGAGGCGCATGCCGACGAGATTTCCTGGTTTGTGAACTACATCACCCCGGAAGGTTATATTTACCTGAAGCGTAACGGTGGTTCTGATGCCTTGATTGCGCCATCCAAGCGGGTGAATATTTATACCTCAAAAGGTATAGTGAAAGCGATTTTTGGTTGGCCAGCGATCCATGTGCGCAAAGTGGAACAGGACAAAGCCCCAACCATCGAGACTGTTTTCCTGGACTGCGGTGCCAAGAACCGCGAGGAAGTAGAGGAAATGGGCATACACGTGGGCTGCGTGGCTACGTTTGAGGACGAGTTTACCGTCATGAACGACCGTTACTACGTAGGCCGCGCCCTCGATAACCGCATCGGAGGCTTTATGATTGCCGAGGTGGCGCGTATGTTGAAAGAAAACCAAAACAAGCTGCCTTTTGGCCTTTACATCGTGAATGCCGTGCAGGAGGAGATCGGCTTGCGGGGTGCTGAGATGATTGCCCACCGCATCAAGCCGGACGTGGCCATCATCACCGACGTGACTCACGATACGCAGTCGCCGATGTATGATAAGAAAACCAGTGGCGACATTCATTGCGGCAAAGGCCCTGTGATTGCCTATGGCCCGGCTGTGCAGAACAACGTGCGCGACCTGATCATCAACACGGCCAAGGAAAAGGATATTCCGTTCCAGCGCTCGGCTGTTTCACGTGCAACCGGTACTGATACCGATGCCTTTGCTTACTCAAGCGCCGGTGTGGCCTCGGCCCTGATCTCGCTTCCGCTTAAGTACATGCACACGACCGTGGAAACGGTGCACAAAGAAGATGTAGACAGCGTGATCAGGATGATTTACGAGACGATTCTCAAGATTCAGGACAAGCAGGATTTCCGCTACCTGAGCTAACATTTTTCATACCAGGCAAAACCTCCGGAGTCTGTGCTTCGGAGGTTTTTGCTTTTAATGCATTTTCGTATATTTCATCAACCCATTTTTGTAACCGATGAACCGTACTAACTTCTGCCTGGTCACAGTTTTTACTGTTGCGGCACTGGCTACCATGGCTTTTGCGCCTGAGCCTTCTAAGCTCTTTATAGTTGTGTTTCCGTTGGTTATTATATTCCCAATCACACTCAACAAGCGGCGTAAAACAGTCAACCTAAGTCTTAAAGCCACTTTGTTGGCGTTTATACCCTTTGCTGGCAGCAAGCAGCTTAGTAGTTTGTACCTTTCAGCTTAACTATACTTTAGCGTGAACTTCACCGACCAAATGGGCCACCATATTACGCTGCCACAATTGCCGCAGCGCATTGTATCGCTGGTGCCCTCTCAAACCGAGCTGCTTTTTGATTTAGGATTAGCAGACAGGGTTGTGGGTATAACCAAATTTTGCATCCACCCCAAAGAAGCCGCACAGCAAAAAACAATCATCGGTGGTACCAAAAACTTCCATCTCGATACAATAGCGAAGTTGCAGCCCGACCTCATCATCGGCAACAAAGAGGAAAATTATCAGGAAGGCATTGAAGCATTGCAGCAGAAGTATCCGGTATGGATAAGCGATATTTATACCTTGGAAGACGCGCTGCACATGATACAGCAGGTAGGGCAACTGACAGGGACTGCTACTAGAGCGGAGGAATTAGTAGTTCAAATCAAAGAAGGTTTTGAGGTGATAGAGCCTTTGCAGCCTTCCATCAACACAGCTTATTTTATCTGGCGCAAACCTTATATGGCTGTCGGCAACCAGAACTTTATCGACCACATGCTGCAGCGCTACGGCTTCCAAAATGTTTTTGCAGCCTTGGCGCGCTACCCGGAGATAAGTCCAGAGGCCTTGAAAGAAGCGAATCCACAGCTCATCCTGCTTTCATCGGAGCCATACCCCTTCAAGGAAAAACATGTGCGGGAGTTCCAGGAGCTTTGCCCGCAGGCCACAGTGGTGGTGGTTGATGGGGAGATGTTCAGTTGGTATGGCAGCCGGTTATTACAGGCATCTTCTTATTTGCAGCTGCTAGTGGGCAGCATAAGGCAGCCTACTCCCTGATACGCCTCAGTAATGCTTTTGCCCATTGCGCGATCTGCTCAAATTCGGCGGCATCCTGCGCAATCTCAGCTTGGCTCTTATGCAATACCTCGCGCTTGTTCATCGGGTCGTCCAGCGCTGTTAACCGAATCACCTCCTCCACTCTTTGGCGGGTGAAGGCATTAAGCGGTTCTTCAGCCAATCGTTCCAAATGCTGTACCAACTCCTGCCGGAAATCTTTTTTCTCCAGCGCCTCCTCGTCCAGCAACCGGAAAAGTGCCGCAACGGCCTCATCGGTGTGCGCACTCTGCAAGGCAACCTCAATCAACTTATCGGTAGAAGGCAAGGGCAGTTTGATCAGGAGTTGGTAACCGCCCCCCTGCACGGCGGCCGTGGCATAGCACTGTAACCAAAAGGCACCTGTGTCCGGGTGGCGGTATACGGCGGCATACCCGCCGGCAGCGGTCTCCTGCAACTCCATTTGCTGCAGGAGTGCCGCAATTTGCCCGGCATCACCATATAACCGGCGCGCCTTCATCAGGCATTCTCCGTTATCACGAAGCCAACCTGCTGCAGGTCTTCCCAAAACCGGGGGTATGATTTACGCACAACGCTCGGCTCCTTTATCTCAATGGGCTGCAGGAGCGCTATGGGTGCAAAGGCCATAGCCATGCGGTGGTCTTCGTAGGTACGGAACGACAGCTGCTGCTTCGGCAGGATACCTGGCTTTAATTTAAACAGCTCTGGTGTCACTTCCTCTACAGAGGCCTTCATGCTCAGGACTTCCAGTTGCAGCGCCTGAATACGGTCCGTTTCCTTGATGCGAAGGCTCTCCAAGCCTGTCATGTCTATTTCGATTCCTTTGCCTGCTCCAAGCGCCACAATGGTTTGAGCCAGGTCTGGGCAGTCCGAGAAATCAAAGGAGGCGTGGTGCTTATGCGCTTTCTTTGATAGTTGCACACCCTCCGGTGTAAAGGTGGTATGCACCCCTAGCCGGTCCATGATGTCTACAATGGCCCGGTCGCCTTGGAATGATTTCTCTTTCAGGCCCAGCAGGGTAATGTCGGCCTCTCTGGCCAGCGCCACCATGCTATACCAGTAACTTGCCGCCGACCAGTCTGACTCCACACTGAACGAGGTAGCGGTATACGACTGGTGAGCCACAGTAATGGTATTGCCTTCAAAAGTAGCCTTCACGCCAAAATGCGCCATTAGTGAAAGCGTCATTTCGATGTAGGGCCGCGAGCCGATCTTGCCCTCCAGTTCGAGTTCCAGGCCGTCAGACAACAGTGGCCCAACCATCAGCAACGCCGAGATATACTGGCTGCTAATGTCGCTGCGCACAGTCAGTTTGCTTTTCCCGTTGCCGTTGAAGCCGTTCATCTGCAGGGGCGGGTAGCCTTCTTCACCCAAATAGCTGATGTCTGCACCCAATTCGCGCAAGGCTTCCACCAGCACCTTGATTGGGCGCTGGCACATGCGGTCTGTGCCGGTTAAGGTTTTCTGTTGCCCGGTCACTGCGTAATAGGCTGTCAGGAAGCGCATTACTGTGCCTGCGTCTTCTGCGTTTATCTCAGTTGCATCGCTTATGAGCAGGCGTTGCAGCAGTTGGGTGTCGTTCGCCTCCGACAGGTTCAGCAGTTCTGCCTCCTCTCCCGACAGTGCCGCGATGATCAAGGCACGGTTCGCCTCGCTTTTAGAGGCTGGTAGTTTTATACTTCCGTTCAGCACGCCGGTGGGATGCGACAGCGTTACTGAGCGTAATTTTTTGGATGATATCATAAGGATTGATAGTAGCGTAATGATTCCTCAATGTCAGGGAGTGTGATGGGCTGGTTGTATACGGCGTGCCCGATGCCGTTGAGCAGCGTGCAGTTGATGGCTGAGCCGGAGTTCTTTTTATCCTGCAGCGCCAGGACTGCGATCGCCTGAATGTCCTCTGGCTTCAGTACCACCTTCTCGTATACCATCTCCAGGAAAACCTCCACACGCCCAAGGTCCTCCTCAGACAGCAGTTCTTTCTTTACCGACAGGTATGTTTCACAAATCATACCCACGGCAATGGCTTCGCCGTGCAACAATTGCCGATCCGCCTGGCTCATCAGATAGGTCTCTACGGCGTGGCCTACGGTATGGCCGAAGTTCAGCACTTTGCGGTAGCCGCCTTCCAGTGGGTCAGCGTTTACCACCTCCGATTTGATGGCCACCGAGTGCCGGATAAGTTCTTCCCAGTTATCCGTTAGCAGCCCGATATTGCGCTGTTCTTCAAACTTAGCCTTGTCGGCAATCAGCCAGTGCTTGATGATCTCGGCATAGCCCGATTTTAGCTGGCGCTGGGGCAGGGTTTGCAAAAAAGCAGGGTTGATAAATACCGCCTGCGGCTCCTGGTATACCCCCAGGTGGTTTTTGAGGCCATGAAAATCGATGCCGGTTTTGCCGCCTACGCTGGCATCTACCTGCGCCAGTAAGGTGGTGGGCACCTGCACAAAGAATATCCCGCGCTTGAAAACGGAAGCGCAGAAACCGCCCATATCGCCGATCACACCGCCACCCAGGTTCACCAGCACCGCCCAGCGGTCTAGGTGCAGTTCCGTCATCTGCTGCCAGATGTATTCGCAGGTTTGCAGCGTCTTGTGCTCTTCGCCGCTGCTGATCTGGATGACGGAGTGCTCAGGCAGGTGAGGCTTTAGTTGCGGGTAGCAGTGGGCCAGCGTATGCTCATCCAACAGTACCACCACTTTGCTGAAAGCTCTGTTTTGCAGCATCACAGCCAGCTCTTCTAATGCCTGCTGGCCAATATGTATAGTTTCTGTCACAGTTCTCGTACGGCTTAAGATCATCAATAAGAAAACGCAGCGCACCAAGTGCTCACGCAGGCTGCCTCTGCAATATAGTAGCTACCGGTATACTTTACCCTACTATCTGGCATAAAAGGCAAAACGCACAAGAGGGAGAGCAAAAATATTTAGTGAAAGCCAACAAGCCTCCTGCTTACTACAATAGCAACAAACTGCGCTTAAATTTATAAAAATGACAGCTTGAAAACTATAAAAAAATCAACTTAGCATCAGCCTGAAAACATCTGCGAATCGGTCCGAAAATTGTACTTCAAGTGCCTGCTACAGGTGATTGCGCACGATGCCCGAAACGCTATCTTTACAGCACTAATTTTACTTACATGAACATTGGTACCACCGTGTCTTTTGATGACACAGCCGTAGCGTTTGGCTCAAAAACAGACGCTGAGTTATATAAGCTTTACCTGCTATTTAAAATGATGAACAGCAACACGCTCGTGAAAGTAGGCGGTTCCCTGCTGAACACGGCCATCAATCTGCACTTGCCCGTTAAGTTTATCATCAAGAAAACCGTTTTCAATCATTTCTGCGGTGGTGAGACCATTGAAGAGTCTGAACGCGCGATTCGTGAACTGAGCCAATACAATATCGGCACCATCCTGGACTACTCTGTGGAGGGGGAAGGCGACGAGAAAAGCTTTGATGCCACTTTGGCAGAACTGCTGCGCACCGTAGAGAAAGCCCGCGGGCATGCACTCATTCCTTTTTCTGTGTTCAAGGTAACCGGCCTGATTGATATTAATCTACTGGAGAAGGTGCAGACCCGCCAGGAGCTAAGCGTGGAGGAGCGTGCCGCCTTTGAGCGCGGGCGCGACCGCATGAATACCCTGTGCCGGCGATGCCACCAGGCCAACGTGCCGGTTTTTGTGGATGCCGAAGAGAGCTGGATCCAGGACACTATTGACCTGCTGGCCTATGAGATGATGGCCCGTTACAATACGGAGCGTGCCATTGTGTATAACACGTACCAGATGTACCGCCACGACCGGATGGAGGTGATTCGGCGGGATTACGCTGATGCCGTGAAAGGTGGTTATTACCTTGGGGCCAAACTAGTGCGCGGGGCCTACATGGAAAAAGAGCGCAAACGCGCGCAGGCCATGGGGTACCCCGACCCAATCAACCCGACCAAGGAGGCGTCTGATAAGCTGTTCGACAGTGCGCTGCGTTTTTGCATGGATCACCTAGATCGGATTTATTTCTGCGCCGGTACGCACAACGAGCAAAGCTCATACCTGCTGATGGACCTGATGGCAGCCCATAACATTGCGCCGGAAGACAAACGGGTTTACTTTTCACAGCTGTATGGCATGAGCGATAACCTGTCATATAACCTGGCCAAGGCAGGGTATAATGTGGCCAAGTACGTACCCTATGGACCTGTAGAGGCGGTAATGCCCTACTTGCTGCGGCGTGCCAACGAGAACACGGCCATTGCCGGGCAAAGCAGCCGGGAGTTCAGCCTGATCAACAGTGAAATAGAGAGACGAAAAGCTGAGAAGCATAGATAATTAGAAAAGGAGTGATAGCCGACGGGCTTCACTCCTTTTTTTCATGCCCATACCTCCAAACCATACTTAGCAGGTTGGCCTTCCCGGCGGGGCAAAATAAAAGGGCCCCACAGTTATGCAGGGCCCCTCTATGTGTTTCAGAACTATAAGCGAAACGCTCCAGTCCTAATATAATTACTCAACCACAGTAGCAGTAGAGTCAACTACAGTCTCCTCAACAACTGGAGCCTCTTCAACAACTGGAGCTTCTTCAACAACCTCAGTCTCTACAACTTCTGTTTCTACAGCTTCAGATTCAGTAGCGGCTTCTTCGTTGCAAGCAGTGAAAGAGAAAGCAAGAGCGATAACGGCGAAAGCGAATAAATTTTTCATTTTGTGTTGTGATTAAGTTTTTTGGTTTCGATTTTGAACTTCATACCGGAACGGGCGATAGGTAACCCGGCTTTTTAAAAAATAATTGAAAAACTTTAGCATACCACCACGAACAGCACACATCAAACTGGCAATCAACTCGATATGAATTATACTAAATGCGTTATTTATCATCAGCAGGGCAAAATAAAGGGGCCCCACAGTTATGCGGGGCCCCTTTATTTATTTCAGAACTATAAGCGAAATGCCCAAGCTCAGATATAATTACTCAACTACAGTTGCAGCAGAGTCAGTTACGATAGCAGTAGAATCTTCAACTACAGTCTCTTCAACAACTGGAGTCTCCTCAACAACCTCAGTCTCTACAACTTCAGTTTCAGTAGCAGCTTCTTCGTTGCAAGCAGTGAAAGAGAAAGCAAGAGCGATAACGGCGAAAGCGAATAAATTTTTCATTTTGTGTTGTGATTAAGTTTTTTGGTTTCGATTTTGAACTTCATACCGGAACGGGCGATAGGTAACCCGGCTTTTTAAAAAAAATAAAAATTATTTTTCAACGGGTTACATTGCGGCCCAAAAGGTATTAAAAATTGACAGGAATGAAGAAGAGTTTGTATGAGACGGATGAGGCGGTGATGGAAGGCATCCGACGCGACGATGAACGCGCATTAGCCCACCTGTACAAACTTTATTTCCCCATGATCTCTCATTTTATTATGAGCAACAGTGGAACTGATGACGAAGCCAAGGACATTTACCAGGAAGGCGTTATCGTATTTTACGAAAAGATCAGGGCCAATACGCTGGAACTGAACTGCCAGATCAAGACATACCTGTACTCGGTGTGCCGGCGGCTTTGGCTGAAGAGGTTGGCAGAAAAAGGCCGTTTTGCCACAAGGGTGGAGGATTCGGAGGGTTTTATACCCGTGGAGGAAGACACCCAGCAGCACGAAGAACAGGAAAGGCAATTTGACATTATGGGCGATGCCCTGGCGCAAGTGGGGGAACCCTGCCGCAGTTTGCTGGAAGATTTTTATATCAACACGCAAAACATGCAGGACATCACAGCAAAGTACGGCTACACGAACTCAGACACGGCCAAGAACCAGAAGTACAAGTGCCTGCAACGCCTGAAAAAAATATTTTTTGCCACCTACAAGCCAGAGGTGTAAGAGGAAAGAGATGAAACATGCCTGGGTACAGGCCAAGAGGACAATACCATGCTAGAGTATCGCGCTTACGAGCAAATAGAAAGTTACCTGAAGGGAGAGATGGCTGCTGAAGAAAAAGCCGCTTTCGAGGCCTTGTTGCATACGGATAGCCGCTTGCAGGAACAGGTACGCTCGCAGAAACAGCTTTTGCAGGCTATGAAGAGCTATGGCCAGCGCCAGACGCTCCGCAAACAGCTTAACTTGATACATGCGGAGATGGAGACTGAGACAACACAGGCTCCGGCTACACCTGCTGCCTGGAAAGTCTTCTTCAATCGTCATGCCCAGACAATGGCCGTGGCTGCCAGCGTGTCGCTGCTCTCTGTTTTCGGCGCGCACTGGAGCGTACAGCAAATGAAAGCTCCTGTACGCCAGCAAGCTGCCCGTTATGTAGAGCTTCGCCGTGAGGTAGAACTCCTCAAAAAGACGCAGACAGCCATCATAAATGGCATAAACGACGCTTCTAAACCTGCGCCACGGGCTGCGGCCTTCAGCGGCACCGGCTTTGCCATCAGTGCTGACGGCTACTTGGTTACCAGTTCGCATGTGGTAGAGGGTGCTGACTCTGTGCTGATCGAAAATAAATCTGGCCAGAAGTATAAAGTCACGGAGGTATACCGCGATCAAATCAATGACTTGTCTATCCTGAAGGTGGTTGACCCAACCTTCGTCTCTTTCGGTAACTTGCCTTACACCTTTAAAACGGCTGAGTCGCAGCTAGGCGAGAAAGTCTATACATTGGGTTACCCTCGCGAGGATATTGTATTCGGAGAAGGATCACTCAGTTCATCCACAGGCTTTGAAGGCGACACGACGGCTTACCAGATCTCTATCCCGCTTAACCCTGGTAACAGCGGTGGACCTTTGCTGGATGATAAAGGCAACCTGATTGGGGTAATTAGTGGTAAGCAAGCGGGCCAGGAGGGCGCTTCATTCGCCATCAAGTCAGCTTACCTGATGCAAATGATCAACGAACTGCCTTCTCAGGAGGCTCCGGTAAAGACAGCTATCCCTAAAAATAATGCACTTTCCGGTCAGAATAGGCCTCAGCAGCTTGAAAAGCTAAAAGATTACGTTTTTGTAGTCAAAGTATATAATTAATAAGTGAACGCCCTTTAGCTTTAAGTTAAAGGGCGTTTTTCGTTTAATTTACCCTCCTTAACGAACCCCTTCAGCTTAACATTTTCCGATAATTTCAGTTAAAATATAGTGTTACAGGAGATTACATAATTCCCTGACGTTAAATTTTAAACCTGAAAGCTATGAAAAAGAGAACAATAATCCCGATGGCACTTGCCTCAACACTATTTATGTTTAGCTGTGCCAGCTCGAATGAAAACATGACCGATGCAACCGCTATGGACGAAACGACGACCATGAGCGAAACCCAGACCATGGCAGGCTCTACCACCGACGCAGATGCAGCAACAATGCAGGCTTTGGTAATAGAAAGAGAGATCGTGGCACCTTTGGCTACCGTGACTATGGCAACGCTACCGCTAACCAATACTGTTGAAATAAGTGACATGTTTGATGACATTGATAACACGGAACAGTATAGCATTATGGATCTGGCTAGAAAAAGCCCTAACCTAACGACTTTCGTGAAGCTAATAGAACAAGCTAATCTGGTAGAGGATATTAACCGCTTAAATGAAGCAACGCTTTTTGCCCCTACCAATGAGGCCTTTGCCAAAATAGACCGAAGCAAACTGGAAATGTTGGTGATGCCAGAAAACCAGGCGAAGCTCATGCAGGTTATACAGGCCCACGTGCTGCCTAGCAAAGTAAGCTCGATGCAATTTAACACCTCTCAGCGAATCCAGGTTTCTGAGAACCGCTATATCCCGATTTCTTCGACCTTGAACGGTACGAACGTGATGATTGGGAACGCCAATATTGTGCAGAATAACATCGAAGGCTCCAACGGTTTTATCCATGTAGTGGATGCCGTTATCATGCCTGACCAGGTTGCCGTAGAGCAAGGCGCCGGTTACTAATCAGACAAACCTTATATCATAATTGTCATCTTACAACTAAAAGCGGTCTTCCTGAATTCGGGGAGACCGCTTTTGCTTTTAGCCACCCTCATACCCCTTCCCCCCGATTTAAACTGATTCAGCAGGATAGTCGTTTATTAAAGCCTGATATTATACTTATCAAATTATACCTATGAAAAAGAAACTTAAACTGGCAGTGGCCTTTGCCGCGATCCTGACGTTTAACTATGGTTGTGCCAGCTCAGACACCAGCACAGACCAGTCAGACATCTCCATCGAGCCCGCCTTGACAGACCAGAACGAAGCAAACCCTCAGGCCCCCATGGACCCAGATACAGACATGTCGGCGGAAGGCGAAACCAACCCAACTGTTTCGGCTAGTAACGAGATTGGCCGGAACATGAACATTGTGGCACTGGTGCAGCAAAACCCTAACTTATCTACCTTCTTCGAGTTGGTTCGGGCAGCCGACATGGTGGTGATCTTAGAAAGCCCGGCCCCATACACAGTGTTCGCCCCTACCAATGAGGCCTTTGCAGACCTCCCTACGGGTACCCTGGAGGCCCTGAAAAACCCATCCAGTAAAATGGAACTGACCCGTATTCTGCAGGCCCATGTGCTCCCCAATAGAATCAGCACGGCTGAGATGAAACCCGATATGCCCATGCTAACAGCCCAAGGCCAGGAAGTGATTGTAAAACGCACCGGCTCGGTGCTAACGGTGGGCGGGGCACGCATTCTGGAAGCCGATGTGCAGGCATCAAACGGAATTGTGCACGTTGTTGACAAAGTGCTCGTCCCTCCCCACCAATAGGACAAAATGAGCATCGCAGCTGAGCCAACTATGGCTAAAGTTGTAACTATACGCTGCTGTTGCCGTTAAAACAGGCAGGCAGGGCAGTTTTGCATTATGAAGCTGTCGCCTGCCTCAGATACTAATTAACCTATAAATTAAAAGTAGAGCTATGACAGATAGAACAGATAATTCGGGAATGATGACCGCAATGTTTCCAGACAGGGATGCCGCAGAACGCGCCTATGATGAATTAAGAGCACGCGGATATGATAAAGATGACATTAACGTAGTTATGTCAGATGACGCCCGTAAGCGCCACTTCGGTGATGACGATAAAGACGACACAACAGAATTAGGCAACAAGTCGCTGGAAGGCACAGGGGCTGGTTCAGCCATTGGTGGTACCTTAGGTGCCATTATCGGTGCTGTCGCCGCCATTGGTACCTCAGTAGCCATACCAGGCTTAGGCTTAGTGGTAGCAGGACCACTGGCAGCAGGCTTAGCCGGCGCCGGCGCCGGTGGATTGACCGGTGGATTGATTGGCGCCTTAGTAGGTGCCGGTATTCCGGAAGAACGCGCGAAAGTGTACGAGTCCGGTGTAAAGGAAGGCAACATTGTCTTAGGTTTCCGTCCGCACAACGCTGAGGATGCCCGTTACTTTGAAACTCATTTCAACAAAAACAGAGGAGAGCACATTTATTACTAAAGCACCGCTCTCAAAAAGACAAACAGAACAGCCTGCCCCTCAACGGGCAGGCTGTTCTGTTTTATACCCCTCATTGCTGCCAACGAGATGATCGGTTTAAGCTATAATGCGATGCATAGGAGGCAAACAATTCAGGGTGAACACGTAAGCAAGTATACTAAAATTCAATCTAATCTTAAACAACCAGAAACTATGAAAAGTACCGCATTTATAGCCGTTTGCCTATTCGGGATGCTTAGTTTGGCATCGTGCAACTCTGGCAACGGCGAGCAAGAGGCTGAGGGCACTGCCACCGTAGCCGGAGCCGATGCTGCCTTGACAGAAGAAAACGAAGAGCTGCTGGCATTTGCTGCCCGAAACAACATGCTCCTGATTAGACTTGGGCAGCTTGGCGCCGAGAAAGCCAGCACCGACAACCTGAAGCAGTATAGCCAGCAGATGGTTACCTGGTATGAAACCAAGCAACAGGAGTTACAGGAGCTGGCTCAGCAGTATAACATAACGCTGCCTGCCAACCTCGAGGAAAAGCAGACAGAATACCTTGACGAACTGCAGAAAACGGAGGCCGATGAGTTTGAGGAAGGATTCTGGGACACGATGGGAGACGCGCAGCAAGAGGCCCTGGAAAAATACAGGGACAACTTAGCCGATGTGGAGGAAGCCAATATGAATGCCTTTACCTTATGGGCCCGTAGCACGCAGAAAGAGCTGCAGGCACAAATGGAAAAAGCGAAGGCAATGGAATTGGAAGCTGAAAATACGGAAGGCGGTATCTCAAACAGCTTGTAAACAGTTACTTGATATGTACCGATCATGAAGGAGGAGCTTTTCTTAGAGAGGCTCCTCTCCTTTTTTACAGGATACCCTTTAGAACATTCCAGGTATGTTGCGCCAGCACTTTTTGCCCCTCTGCGTTCGGATGCAGGCCGTCAGGCAGGTTTAGGTAGCGGTTACCCACCACTCCTTCCAACAGGAACGGGATGAACAAAGCATTCTCCTTTAGGGCCAGCTCCCGGAAAATTTTCCGGAACTCTGCCGCGTAGCGCCCAGGTATGATGTCCGGGATTTCCATACCTGAGACAATCACCTTCACATCCGGGTACCGGTGCTTTACCTGCCGGATGATCTCGTGTAGGTTTTGGCTGGTTTCGCGGGCAGGGATGCCACGCAACCCATCGTTTGCGCCCAAGGCTAGAACTAAGATCGCTATCGGTTCCTGCAGCCACCTGTCCAACCGGTGCACCCCGGCAGCAGAGGTATCGCCGCTCAAGCCGGCGTTTATTACTTTATAGGCATCATACCCTTCCTGCTTTAACTGTTCCTGTAACAAGCTAGGGTATGCTTGTGCCGCAGGCAGGCCGTAGCCAGCCGTCAGGCTGTCCCCAAAAAACAGAATGTTCTTCATCGCTAATAGGCAAAACGTAGGTTCAACTGTACTGCTTTCTTTTACAATTGTTTATCACAGGCATAAAAAAAGAGGCTACCGAAATACCGGTAACCCCTTCTGATTATTCTGAATTTGTGAGTGTTAGTCTACACTTTCTTTCATCTGGTGCAGTTTCTGGCAAGTCTCTAACGAAGACTGCTTTTGCTTCTCTACCATCTGCACAATGTTCTGCGGTAATTCCGCCTTGTGGTCCAGTGCATCGTTATAGGCTTTCTGCGCCCACTCCTCACCGTACAGGTTCGACTTGATGATAGACTCTTCGTCGCGTCCGGCAACGGAGTTTTTCACATCCATCCAGCCACGGTAAAACTTGCCTTTCATGGTGGTGCCTTCCTGCTTCTCACCCCCGAAGCTGCTGATGGTACTATTGATCTCACGCGAAAAGCTGTTGCTTTCCTGGATCAGGTTGTCATAGTACGACTTGTGCGCCGGGTTCTTGGTGAGTTCTGAGGCGTGCTTGTAGCCTTCTATTCTATCGTTAACGAACTGGTTCAGTTCCTGTAAAACTTCTATTGTTTTTTCATTACGGTCTTGCATAGCTTTATTTTATTTGGTTCTTATGCTACAGGAAACGAAAAAAACTCTTTTAGAGTTATATTTTACTGGTTTTATACCCGTATAGAAAAAAGTAAATGTGCTGCACAGAACCCGTACCTCCTCTATGAATTGAGAAGTTTTCCTGTTACATTACAGGTTAAAGAAATGTGGCAACATGCGCATATAATATGCGGCATCACTTTTGCGTAGTACATTACTGTAAGTCCAATCCATAAATAGATGCTATCATTGACAACCCGTTTTAAAATATTCCTATCAGTTTTTGTTGTGATCCTGCTCACAGGCTCCTTCATTTTCTATAGCCGGGACAATGCTCCGGAAGGGAAGAACCAGATTCTCATCAAAGCCCTGATGCAGGGCCTAAGCTCAGGCCATTACCAGCCTGAGAAAATAGATGACGCTTTCTCGCAGAAGGTTTTCGATTTATACCTCGACAGGCTCGACTTCAACAAGAAGTTCCTGCTTGCGTCGGATGTACAGAACCTGCGCAAGTACCGCACATCGCTCGATGAACAGTTGCGCCAAGGCTCGCTGGAATTCTTCGATATTTCTGCAGACCTGATTGCCCAGCGCATCAAAGAGTCAGAAGCTTATTACAAGGAAATCCTGGAGAAGCCATTTGACTTTGCAGTAAACGAATCCATTGAGACCGACGGTGAGAAGCTGGCGTATGCCAAAGACAAAGCAGCCTTGAAAGAGGCGTGGCGCAAGCAGCTCAAGTACCAGACGCTTGTCCGTTTGGTAGACCTGCAGGAAGAACAGCAAAAAGCCATCGAAAAAGGTGAGAAAACGGAGAAGAAGTCGGTAACGGCGTTAGAAAAAGAAGCCCGCGAGAAGGTAAAGAAAACCTACGACGACCTGTACAGCCGCCTTGCCAAAGTAAATAACGAGGATCGCCGCTCTACTTATATCAATGCGATCACGAACGTATATGACCCGCACACGGGCTATTTCCCGCCGAAGGACAAGGACAACTTTGACATTGAGTTCACTGGCCGTTTGGAGGGTATAGGTGCTTCGTTACAGGAAAAAGACGGCGAGATTAAAGTGATGGAGATCGTACCGGGCAGCCCCTCTTACCTGCAAGGCGACCTGAAACCGGGCGATGCGATACAGCGCGTAGCCCAGGGCAATGGCGAACCAGTGCTGATAGAAGGTATGCGCCTGGACGACGCCATCCAACTGATCCGTGGCAAGAAAGGAACTGAAGTGCGCCTGACGGTAAAGAAACCCGATGGTTCTACCAAGGTGATACCGATTGTGCGTGACGTGATTGTGCTTGATGAAGGCTATGCCCAGTCAGCGATCATCAACGACGGTAAAAAAATCGGATATATAAAGCTTCCTGGCTTTTATGCTGATTTCCAGAACAAGGATGGCCGCTTTAGCGGTGCTGACGTGAAGAAGGAAGTAGAGAAATTAAAATCAGCCGGTATGGAAGGCCTGGTATTAGACCTGCGCAATAACGGCGGTGGATCCCTGTCTGACGCTGTGGAAATGGCCGGTCTGTTCATCGACCAGGGCCCGATCGTGCAGGTGAAGACGGCATCCGGCAAAGCCGTGGTGCTCGACGACCGTGACCCGAAAGTGCAGTATGATGGTCCGCTTGTAGTGTTGGTGAACTCTAACAGTGCATCCGCCTCCGAGATTTTGGCAGCCGCCATGCAGGATTACAAGCGTGCCGTGATTGTGGGTAGCCCAACGTATGGCAAAGGCACCGTGCAGCAGTTCTTTGAACTGGATGATGCACTGCCGGCGCAGTTCAACAGCTTTAAGCCATTTGGTGCCCTTAAGCTAACGACACAGAAGTTCTACCGCATTAACGGTGGCACGACACAATTACGCGGCGTAACGCCAGACGTAATTCTGCCAGACGCCTACAGCTTCTTGGAGCTTGGCGAGAAAGAGCAGGACTACCCGCTGCCGTTTGATGAAATTGCCCCAGCTAAGTATAAGACCTGGAAAAACGGTGCCGTGAACCTGCAGCAAATACAAGCAAACAGTAAGGCGCGTGTGGCGCAGAACAACAGCTTCGCCTTGATTAAAGAGAGTGCTGAACGCCTGAAAAAGCAGTCCGATAAAACGGAGCGTTCGCTGCAGCTAGAGCAGTACAAAGCAGAGCAGGCGCAGGCCGAAGCCATAACAAAACGCTATGAGGCTGCCCAAAAGGAAATCCCAGTGTTGGATGTTGCCCGTTTGCAGCAGGACCTGCAGGCACTGTCTAGCGACACAGCCAAGGTGGTGCGTAACAAGGAGTTCATGAAGAGCCTGAAGCAGGACGTATACCTGGAAGAAGCCGTGGCAATCATCAAAAAAGACCTGAAATAACAACCCGGAAATAACCAAGTAGAAACGCCAGCTATGATTCATAGCTGGCGTTTTTTATATTAGATTACGCTAATCCTCCCATTATGCCACACTCCTTCTGCTTAAACCGACGATCTTCTACCCCTTGTCCCTCTAGTTTCCTGGGGCTCCTCCTGCTTATACCGTTTTTGATCAGCAGCTGCGCAACGCAGCCTAAAGCTTCGCAAGACCTCCAGCGGGGACTCGTGACAGATAAAGCCATGGTGGTTTCGGCACACCCTGAAGCGTCGCGGATAGGTATGGAGATTCTGAAAAAAGGGGGTAACGCCTACGATGCCGCCGTTGCCACTCAGTTTGCGCTGGCCGTGGTATTGCCTGCTGCCGGAAACATTGGCGGTGGTGGCTTTCTGGTATACCGGCATCACAACGGCACCACCGGAACTATTGATTACCGCGAAACGGCTCCAGGCGCTGCCACAGCTACCATGTACCAGGACGTTGCTGGCAATGTAGTGCAAGGGCTCAGCACAGCCGGACACCTGGCAGCAGGCGTACCCGGCACCGTAGACGGCATGGTACAGTTGCATGCTAAACTAGGCTCGCTCTCCTGGGCCGAGCTTGTACAACCAGCCATTGACCTGGCCCTGCACGGTGTGGTATTGACAGAGAAAGAAGCCAATGGCCTGAACTATACCAAAGCCGCTTTCATCCAATTTAACAAGCACCGCCCCTACCTGGTAACCGAAGGAACCTGGCTGGCTGGCGATACGCTCCGGCACACAGATCTCGGCCATACCCTGGAGCGTATCCGCGACCAGGGCCGCGAAGGCTTCTATGCAGGCAAGACGGCAGACCTGTTGGTACGCGAAATGCAGCGCAGCAACGGTATCATCACGCACGAGGACTTGCAGCATTATACCGCCGTGTGGCGCAACCCGGTGCAAGGAACCTACAAAGGCTTTCAGGTGATTTCGATGGCACCACCATCCAGCGGCGGCGTAGCCTTGCTGCAGTTGCTGCAGCTTACCGCACCCTACGAACTGGGCAGCTATGGCTGGCAAAGTGCCCCTGCCGTGCAACTCATGACAGAAGCCGAACGCCGCGTGTATGCCGACCGGGCCACTTACCTGGGAGACCCCGATTTTGTGGAGGTGCCTTTGCAGGAACTGTTGGACCCAACTTACCTGAAACAGCGCATGGCGTCTTTTGATTTCGCTAAAGCCACTCCCTCCTCCGCCATCAAAGCGGGCGACTTGCCAGTATATGAGACAGAGCAAACCACCCATTTCAGCATCGTAGACCCCCAGGGCAACGCTGTGTCTGCCACAACCACGTTGAATGGTGGGTATGGCTCGAAAGTGGTGGTAGAAGGTGCCGGGTTTTTGTTGAACAATGAAATGGATGATTTCAGCGTGAAGCCTGGGGTGCCCAACATGTTTGGGTTAGTAGGAGGAAAAGCCAACGCCATCTCCCCCAACAAACGCATGCTCAGTTCCATGACGCCCACCATCCTCGAAAAAAACGGCAAACTCTATATGGTTGTGGGCTCACCGGGAGGATCTACTATTATTACGTCAGTATACCAAGCCATTCTGAATGTGGTAGCACATAACATGACGATGCAGGAGGCAGTGGCCGCACCACGCTTTCACCATCAGTGGCTCCCCGATGAGATTCAGCACGAGCCAAGCGCCATTGCGCCGGAAGTACGGCAGATCCTGCAAAACAAAGGGTATAAGCTTAAGGAGAGAAACCCCTATGGCCGGATTGATGCGATCCTGGTACTGCCCGATGGCAGGCTAGAGGCCGGTGCCGACCCACGTGGGGATGATGCCGCTGCCGGATTCTGATGTTTCCTGCTATTCAAGCGAAAGGGGCCTGTTGCGAACACAACAGGCCCCTTTCGGCGTAGGTTTTTAACGGATTAATGCTTCAGCATTCTGCTCTGGAATACTTCTTCGCCAGCTATTACCTGGAGGAGGTAGATACCCTTCGGCAACTTGGCAAGCGCTGCGTTCAGCACCTGCTGCGCGTTTTCTTGGGTACCATTCACAATCAAATGTGCCTTACCATCCATCCCGTGCACAGCCAGGCGGATTGTCTGCTGTTTGGCTACCCGCTCTGGCAAAATCAGGCGTACAGCCGCATCAGCTGGGTTTGGATAAACCTTGAACTGCCCTTTGGTGGCATCAGCTATGCCGGTGGTATTGTCGTTATCCTCGATAAGCAAGCTGTATACAGCCTGTACCCCTACAGCCAGGTTAGCGCTAGTGAAACTGATCTGGAACTGCACTTCCTTGGTTGGCTCAAACACGTTATCATCCAGTACGGCAAGGGTGAAGGAGGTCGTGGTGGCACCCGCTGGCACGGCAAGCGTTAGTTTGCCCCTTTCCATACCTGCTATGGTATAATCTGAGGCGGTGGCCGTTGCATCGGGCTGGGTTGTGATGGTGATAGTCTGGGCGGCAGCTTGGGCTTCAGACAGGGCCAGGTTTACCATGACACTGCCAGCATCTTCCCCTACAGTCAGGCTGCTCTGCGCAAAGGTCGCTACAGGCGTCACGCTCAGATCAAAGCGGGCCGAAACAGGCACGTGGTCAGACGTGGTTTCCCTAAAGTCCGTGATGGTATTCAAAAACTTTTCCTCCACCTGCACCGAACTGCTGATGTACTCCTGTGTGAGGGGCTCCGAAATAATAATATGATCCAGGAAGCTCCGCAGCGAACCAGATTGGTAAGTTGCTGCATCAGCCACACTAAGCTCGTAGGTTAGGGCTGCATAGCCTGCATCAACAACAAAAGCCTCGTATGTGGATGCGTTGTTAGTACCAACCACTGAAATATCCACATCGTCGTTATAGTCGCCAAGCAGCACCAGGTTCGTGTTGGCATACTGCGCGTCTAGCGAGTCTTTTAATACCTGCACATCGTATTTGCGTCGCTCATACTGCTGCATGTCGTCCCCGCTGTTGGCTTTGGCGTGGATGTTCACCACGTTTACGGTCTGTGTTATGCCGTTCAGGTTTACCTCGAACTGCACCAGGTAAGGAAGCCTGCCGCTGGCCCAGAACGTGGCGCTGTTACTGTGCGGATAGTTGGGCAGGGTGGCATTGCCCGCTACAATATCGCTGTATAGTTTAGACAACAGCACCTTTTCTTTCTTGACCCGCACCACCGCCGGATTGTACAGGAAGTAAAGCTTCTGCGAATTGTCACCTGACTGCCACTCAGTCTCCATTGTCTCGTAGCCATACCCCATTTCCTCAGCCAGTTTCCTGATAGCGTCGCTGTCCGAGATTTCCTGTACCCCAATGATGTCGGCTTCCAAACCTTGCAGCACTTTCTTCGCGTTGGCAAACTGCAAGGCATCATCCGAAGGGCCGTTACCAGCAGAGCCGAACCACTCGATGTTCCAGGTGACGATATCCAGTGTTTGGTCCCGCAGAATAGAGGAACCTGCCAGGCTGCCCCGCTGCTCGTTTAGTTCGGTGCCGCTGGTAAACGAAATTGCACCTGTTAGTTTAACAGCTTTGGTGGCAGGCTTAAACCGCACGTAAACTGTTTGGTCAGTAGCGGCATCTGAAGGGGTATAAGTGAGCGCCTGGGCAAAAGCCTCGCTGTCTTTCGAGATCTCAAAGTTTTGCGGTGCCGTCAGTACCACGTCCTGCGCATACCCTTCGGCCTTGAACTGGAATGATCTGGTAGCTGAGACTGCCCCCACAGCCACATCGCCAAAGTTTAAGCTTGTGTTCTCTGTCAACAACTGGCGACTTACGTCCCGCACCTCCACGTTGTCTACCATCCAGCGCGATGCCTGGTTCGAGCCGGCGCCGGAGGTATAAACGAACGCAACATACAGAGCAGTGCTGTTCTTGTAAGCTTCCATGCTCACTTTCGCCTGCGTCCAGGAATCAGAGTCTACAGCAGGAAAAGCCGCCTCAACTTCAGTCCAATCAGCAGGGTTGATGGTGCCGGAATTATCGTACGTAGTGGATACCATCAGCTTGAGGCCCGGGCCCCGGTATTTCGAGATGCTCCAGAATGACAGTTGGGGTTTGGGCAGGCTTGCCAGGTTAAATGCCTCAGACAGCAGCCAGTCTTCGTTCTCAACGCTGCTCCGCACGCTGCTGTCATAGCCGTTCATCTGCATGGCGCCGGTGCCGTCCAGGCCAAAATCAGAGCAACTCCAAGTGCCGTTGCCCTGCAGGCTCACCTGTGCCCAGCCCCCTGCCAGGGTCTCGCTGCCGTAGGTGCAGGTGTTAAAATCCTGCTTGTAAGGGTATGTCGTAATCGTTGTCTGTGCGTTAACCTGCAGCTCCGCAAAAAAGCATAGGCCAGCCACCACCACAGCGGTCAGCTTGTGTAAATTTTTCACCATAGACTTGTTGTATTGCTATTAGAAAGGATTGTAAGGACTCGAATGGCTAAAGAAATTTAACCCGCAAAAGCACTGCGGCGGTACCTGGCGTACCGGGTTATCATTACAAATTTAGCAGAAATGAGCAGTTAACCGAAACCTGTTTGCCCGGACTCCCGCTTTTGCCATCCGCACCAACAAGCAACGGCAGCATTTATACCTTTGACCAACAATTGTTTACATTTCATCAAATGCCTGTTCCAGATCACGTATCAGGTAGTCCGGATCTTCTAAACCAATGTAAAATCGGATGAGGTTGTGCGGCAGGTCAAATTGCATGTCGTCGGAGGCGTAGGCTGCCGACATCGGGAAGATCAGCGACTCGTGCCCGCCCCAGGAAGCCGCCATCAGGAAATGCTGCAGGTGGTCGCAGAAGGCATCTACTTTCCTGCGTTTGTCTGTGCGAAGGATAATGGAAAACTGGCCCGCATTGTCACGCATCTGTTTTTTAGCCAGTTCATACTGCGGGTGGTCTGGCAGAAACGGGAACAGCACCTGCGCTACTTTGGGGTGGTTGGCCAGGTAGTCGACAACTTTGCGAGTAGAGGCGGCCACCCGCTCCATGCGCACCGGCAGGGTGCGTAAGCCACGTATAAACAGCCAGGCATCGTGCGGCGACATCACGGCACCCAGCGTCATGTACTCATTCCTGAATATATTAGTGATCTGCTCCCTGGATCCGCAAACGATACCGCCCATCACGTCAGAGTGGCCGCCAATGTACTTGGTGCAGGAATGCACCACCAGGTCGATGCCAAACGCAAGCGGGTTCTGGTAGAGTGGGCTGGCAAAGCTGTTGTCTACGATGGTGGTGCAATTATACCGCCTGCCCAGTGCCGCTACCGCTTGCAGGTCCTGCAGTTCGAAGGTAAAGGAAGTCGGGCTCTCAAGGTAGAGCAGTCTAGTGTTTGGCCGGATGGCCTGCTCCAGCAACTCGACCTCACTGCCTTTCACCATCGTAACCTGTATCCCAAAGCGCGGCAGAAATTTACGCAGCAAATTTTTAGTCCAGGTATACACCTGCTGCACGCACACAATATGGTCGCCTGCCTTCACCTGCGAGAGTACCGCCGCCGACACGGCCCCCATCCCACTGCCAAAGGCAATCGCATCCTCCGCTTTTTCGAGTGCCGCCAGTTTCTGCTCCAGTATCCGGACGGTGGGGTTGTTGCCGCGGGTATAAAGGTAAACCTCGGATTCTTGCTGCAGCTTCTGCCGCATCTCGGCAACAGAACTGCTGGCGAAATTGCTGGTCTGGATAATGGGTGGCGCTACGGCGTCAAAATACTTTTCCCGCTCCTCTCCTAGTTCGTTGATAATGTATGATATATCCATCTTACTGCTGTTTATACCCGACGCTTAATCCCTATAGCCCTCTTACGTATTTACCATCCTACGCGATAAAACTAATTTAATTAGCAATATTTAACGCTTTGTTAAACTCCTCATGAGACATCTTAAAATTATTTTCAAAAACTCCTCTCACAGTCTCTAAAGGCCTGTTTTATACTATAATTTTTAGCATTTCATGCAACTGATAGCAGCCCTGAAGTGTTGTGTATGTATGAAAGAGAAAGAAGAGGAAAACGTTGTTTCGCTGTATCCGGAGGAGCAGAAAGCGACCGAAAAAGAGTGGCAGAAATCTATTCCGGCACAGGTATTTCTGAACTACTTTTTTGCTATAAATTATCATATCCAGCACTTCAACGACAATGGCCTGGACCACCTGGCTTTCTTTAAAGAGGCGAAGCCCGAGCTGAGCGAACACGACCTAGCGGAAGTGAAACGCCTGATGTTGAGCTGCTGGAGTACTGAATATGCCCTGCGCGCAACGGCAGAACTGGGTGACGAGGCTTATATGCGCAATGCCCTGCACTGGACTTTCCCGCAGGCTTATTATACTGTGTTTGCAGGCTTGCAGGCTTTCCTGCGTACGCGTGGCGTTACATCAGGGCATGAAGGCTTGGTGCTCCGCGAGGCGGGCCGGCTAGTGGTCAGAAACGCTTACCCGCGTGCCATAGGCTTTTACGCTTCCGGTCACTTCGATGAGTTTAACGTCAACCGCCTGCCATTGGCCCACTACAAGCCCGGTTTGCAGATTGCGGGCAAGGAACTAGAGGCACAGGCGCAGATCGGGCAGTTTTTGCGTACGACCCGCCGCCAAAAGGCCAAACAGGTACGGCAGCAGGTGCAGACAAATCCGGCAACAGCCATCCGCAGCAGCCGCACCAACGAGGTGTTACAGAAGTTCGGTCCGCAGCATTGGCAGCAGCTCACCTGGCGCCTGGGTTATACCTCTATCTTTGATTTGATGGCGCGCCTTCGCATCTCATCGTCGCACCGCGAGATAGAGCGTTTTGTGCAAGCCGACATCGACTTTAAGCTGTTTCATGAGTCGCTGTTGCAGATTGTGAGTTACCTGAATGGCGTGCACGAGAGCTATGTGGCGCAGGCCATGGGCATTACCCAATACGAGGCCTTCGTACAGGAACTGCCCAAGCACTTGCAGCATTCTTTTGTGGCTGCCCGTATGCACGAGCGCATCAAGCCGCTGCTCGGTGAAGAGGATTACCGATTGGGGCAGGCGGCGTAAGCGGCTTCTTCATGTACATATTCCTGGCTCCCGTAGGTTCATCCTGCGGGAGCTTTTTGTTGTTGCCCCATGTAAGCCTGAACTCACAATCGCCCACAATACACCCTGCCTTGTCTCTAACCGTCTGCGCCTGGTCGGTCCGCAACATGGCAATCGCATCTGCGCAGTTAAATCAGCAATTAAACTTTTCAAAGCTGCTATTTATTTACGAATTTTGCAGATTGTTTAAAACGACCACTATTACTTAGAAATAGCATGCAATTGAGCGAACAGGAACTACGCAGACGCCACGAGCGCGAAGAGTTGGAGAAAATGGGTATCAACCCATACCCTTCTGAGACCTTTGAAGTTACTGCCACTGCCAAAGAGATAAAGGAGAATTTCGATAAAGAGCAGAATAACTTTCAGGAAGTGACGCTGGCAGGTCGCTTGATGAGCCGCCGCGTGATGGGGAAAGCCTCTTTTGCAGAGCTGATGGATAGCACAGGCCGTATCCAGATCTACGTATCGCGCGACGACATTGCACCGGGCGAGAACAAGGATATGTATAACACGGTGTTCAAGAAGATGCTGGACATCGGTGACTTCATCGGGATAAAAGGCTACGCTTTCGTAACACAGGTTGGCGAAACGTCGGTGCACGTAACAGAACTGACCGTGCTCACTAAATCACTGAAGCCCCTTCCGATTGTGAAGCGTGAGGTGGACGAGAACGGTGTGGAGCATGTATACGACGCCTTCAGCGACCCGGAACTGCGTTACCGCCAGCGCTATGTAGACATGATCGTGAACCCGCATGTGCGTGAGACTTTCAAGAAGCGCACGCAGCTGGTAAACTCTATGCGCAGCTTCCTGGGCGACAAAGGCTATTTAGAGGTAGAAACCCCAATCCTGCAGCCGCTTTACGGTGGTGCCGCTGCCCGTCCTTTCAAAACGCACCACAACACCTTGGACATGACGCTGTACATGCGCATCGCCAACGAGTTATACCTCAAGCGCCTGATCGTGGGTGGTTTTGACGGGGTGTTTGAGTTTGCAAAGGACTTCCGTAACGAGGGTATGAGCCGTTTCCACAACCCGGAGTTTACGCAGGTGGAGCTATACGTGGCTTACAAAGACTATAACTGGATGATGGACCTGGTGGAAGCTATGGTGGAAAAAGTAGCCCTGGACCTGCACGGGAAAACGGAAGTACAGGTGGGTGAGAACATCATCAACTTCAAGCGCCCCTGGAAGCGTTTCACCATGTTCGAGGCGATTGAGCACTTCACGAAGATCGATATCTCGGAGATGGAAGAGCCGGAACTGCGCCAGACAGCCGAAGGCCTTGGCATCAAGATCGACCCTAGCTTAGGAAAAGGAAAGATCATCGACGAGATTTTCGGGGAGACCTGTGAGCCATACCTGATCCAGCCAACCTTCATTACGGACTACCCTGTGGAGATGAGCCCGCTGGCGAAGAAGCACCGCAGCAAGCCAGGTCTGGTAGAGCGCTTCGAGGCGATCTGCAACGGCAAGGAAATCTGCAACGCTTTCTCTGAGCTGAACGACCCGATTGACCAGCGCGCCCGCTTCGAGGAGCAACTGGAACTGGGCAAGCGCGGCGATACGGAGGCCATGGTGCTGGACGAGGACTTCCTGCGTGCCCTGGAGTACGGCATGCCGCCTACAGCCGGTCTGGGTATCGGTATCGACCGCCTGAGCATGATCATGACGAACTCGCACTCGATTCAGGATGTACTGTTCTTCCCGCAGATGAAGCCGGAAAAACAGGCTAAGAAAGAAGAGGAGAAGTAACCTCTATAAATAGCTTGTAAACAGAAAGCGCCTGCTAAAGTATAGCAGGCGCTTTCTGTTTTATCTTAAAATTTATTACACGCCCGGTGTGTTTCTGGCCGTATTAGTCATGTTCTTCACTTCCTGATCATCCCACTTGTCAGGGTCTGTGTACGGGCTTTTCTTCCAGGTGCCGGCAGCTGTGGTAGCGGGCTTGCCTGAACTGTCAGTTGCTGATAAGTTAGGTGCCTTGTTCACATAGGCGTTCGTTGTACCGTCCTTCTTCGTCAGTTTATCTGTCCAGGCACTGGCCTTTTCTTTGCCGGAGGCATAGCTTTTGTTTACTTTGTCTCCGAGTTTCGTGGCTGAGTCTGCTACCTTTTTGCGGGTAACATTTCCCTTATCAGGCGCTAACAACACCCCGGCCAATGCTCCAACGGCTGCGCCGGCCACAAGCCCTATTGCCATACCTGCTCCTCCACTGCTTTTCTTTGTTGAGGTGTCGGGCTTTTGCTTTATTTGACGGATAGACGAATTCGTAGTGTAGTTTGATGGATTTTCACCGAGGGATCTGCATTCCATATGAGTTTTCATAGTCTAGTTTGAATTAAAAAAAATAATTGCCTTCGTTTTAAAAAATTGACCTGATTGTTATCAAATCGTCATCTATATAAACGGGAGCCAAGGCAATTGGTTAGCGGCCCCGCTAAAAACAAAAGCGCCTGCTCCGTAGAGCAGGCGCTTTCTTTAGGCCTACAGGCAACCTGTCGGTTGCTGCAGTTACCTAACCAATAACCTTATACATTACTTCCGGTTGAACCTGCAGCAGATCCGGTTGAGCCGGTGGCAGATGCGCCAGTCGCAGAAGTGCCCGTGGTGCTTCCGGTTGAGCCTGTCGTAGAAGCAGACGTATGGCCAGTACCTGTGGTGTTGGCGCCGTCTTTCTTCATGGTTTCATTTACTTTCGCATAAGCCTCGTTGCTCATGTTCTTGATCTCGTCCAAACCGGTCTGCAAGTTCTTCTCTAAGTCCTTGCTTACTTTGCCAGCCCATTTTTTAACACTTGTACGGGTAGCCTCGCCTGTGTCAGGAGCCATCATCAAACCGGCAATTACACCTGCGCTTGCACCGGCCAACATAGCCAGCAATATCTTTCCGCTATTATCTTTCATAGTTTTAGGTTGTTATTAAATTAATTTAAAAGCTGTTGATTATCTATGTATTTAGTAACGTTCATATATAGCATTAAGTTATAACTATACAGAAGAATTCAATTATAGTAAGCTTAAAGCTATACCGATGGTCCTAAAATCTGCTAAATCAATGCAATGCGCAAGGATTCTCTAGAATTTCAGCTCCGAGATCAGGTGCACGATTTCGTCTTTTGTTTTGCCGAGCCTGATTTGCAAACGGTCCAGCAGGTCTTTTTCACCACCCTGCTCATAGGCTAGGTCATCCTCGGTTAGTTCTGCATAGTTGTTTCGGAGTTGCCTTCTCACATCCTCCCAAGAGCCATGCATCACCAGCTCATCGTCTTGCTGCTGGCCTTTTCTGGATTTCAGGTTAGCTGTCCAGCGCTTGAGGGTCTGGTTAATCTCATCGCCGGCCTCCGTCAGGCTCTGGCGCACATTTTCGCGGGCTGCGCGGCCGTCTTCCGGTGCGAGCAGCACACCCGCCAATATACCGGCCCCCAAGCCTGCCAGCGAGGCCAGGAGTATCTTACTGTTATCGTTATTTAAATTATCCATCGTTTTGTTTGTTTTGGTGTACATGGGATCTGGTTCTCTTTGTTTTTAAGCTTGGACCGGCAGTTCAGCTATACCCAGAAATAATCGTTTCTCTGGATATATTCCATAGTTTTGCACTTCGTGAAATACATACGGGTATCGCCATACTAGGTTAATGCCTGCACAATATCCCATACAGCTGCGTATAAGCCCGTACACACCACCAACCTGTTTCCATGAAGATTTTGACATGGGCTGTTCTGACACTAGCATGCACCAGCCTGCTCTCCTGCACCAGCCAGAAAAACGTGCAGTCCTCTTGCATCGACCCCCAGAAAATTAACCCGGAGGGCATTTGCACCATGCAGTATGACCCTGTGTGCGGCTGCGATGGCAAGACCTACAGCAATGCCTGCATGGCCGATATAGCAGGGGTCACAGGTTATACTGCCGGCCCTTGCAACAGCCAACCTTAGCCATGAGAGCCAACTATTAGTTAAACAAATACAGCTATGAGCGATAAAAAATATTTTAAACAGACCAATCCTTTTCGGGTGCCTACCCACGACGGGAAACTGATTGAGGAGCATTTTGGCCACGCCTCTACCCGAACCGGCGGATTCAGTGTGGCCCACATGGTGGCACCACCGCACTGGGGCGAGCCGCACCAAAAACCGGAATTCGACGAGATAACGATCGTAACCCGTGGCCGAAAGCGCATTGAGATTGATGGCGAGGAAGTGGAAGTGAAAGCCGGAGAATCGTTGCTGATCAAAGCCGGTGCCCGTGTGCGCTACGCCAATCCTTATGACGAGGAGGCCGAGTACTGGTCTGTCTGCATCCCGGCCTTCGATATCAGCACGGTGCATCGGGAGGATGAATAACAGAACCCACTAAAAAGACACACTCACCTTCCCAATAAAAGGACATGAAACATTTTTATAGCACATGGCTTTTTGCCGCTTTACTGGCCACGGCGGCTTGCACCCAAACCCCCATAAGTAAATCTGCACCAGAGGCTACAAACTCACAGGCGCTGGATCTAAATTCAATCCGCACGGAAGAGCTACGCAAGGATCTTTTTGAGTTGTCCGGTGATGCGATGCGCGGCAAGCGAGCCGGTACGGTAGACGAGCTGCGGGCTGCGGCCTGGGTGGTGGAGCAGGCCCGCGAGGCCGGCTTAGAACCAGCCGGCGAGGATGGCACTTATTTCCAATTCTTCCCGATCAGCCGCATGCAGGTAGCCGACAACAGCACGATCAGCATTAGTAAAAAACCTTTGAAACTGTGGCAGCAGGTATGGGTTACCAACCCCGCTGAAATTCGCCTTGATGCCCCGGTAGTATGGCTGAACGCGCTGGCCGACACCGCGAAACACAACCTGAAGGGCAAAGTGATCGCGATGACCTTGCAGGCCCCGAAACCATTACCCGCTACTGGTATGAGCCTTTGGAATTACCGCTATGTGGCATCGGCCCTGCGCCAGCAAACCAAGGCCTTGAGGAATCAGAAAGCAGCCGCAATCGTGCTGGTAACAGACGCAAAGGCAGAGGAAGATTTCGGCTTTATGGGCCATGTGTTTGAGGACGGCACCTATACTATGGAAGCTGACGCCAAGGGGCAAAACAACAGTGCACCCGTGCTGCTGGCGCACTCTTCTGTCGCGCCCAGCCTGCGCCAAGCGGGTGCCAAACTCACCGCCGACATCAGAGTGAATAGCTATACCTACCCTTCCATGAATGTGGTGGCGAAGGCACCCGGCGCTGACCCGAGCCTAAAGAATGAGTACGTGCTTTTCAGCGGCCACCACGACCATGACGGCATTGGTGCTCCTGTAGATGGCGATTCCATCTATAACGGTGCTGACGATAATGCCTCGGTAACAGTAGCGCTTTTGGCCATTGGCCGCAGTTGGGTGAAAAACCCAGGCAAACGCTCGGCTTTGTTTGTGTGGCACGGCGCGGAGGAGCGCGGTCTGTTTGGCTCCCGGTGGTTCGTGGAACACCCTACCGTGGATAAAGGCAGCATCGTAGCGGTGCTGAATGGCGACATGATTGGACGCAACGCCCCGGACTCTGCTGCTTTGCTTGGCTCTATACCACCCCATCGCAACTCCAATAAGTTAGTGGAGGCAGCACTGGAAGCGAATAAGCAACACACCAGGTTCACGATTGACACATCCTGGGACGAGGCCACCCACCCGGAGAACTGGTACTTCCGCAGTGACCACCTGCCTTACGCCCAGGCGGGTATCCCGGCCATTTTCTTCACCACACTCCTCCACCCCGATTACCATACCCCCCGCGACGAAGCGGAACGTATTGACCTGGAAAAGCTGACCAAGATGACCCAATGGATGTATGCCACCGGCTGGGCCGTTTCAGAAAACCTGCAACGCCCTGATGTAGACCCAAGTGCTAAATTTGATAGGCGATAAAAAGTATTTTTTGAAATAGCATCAACAAAAAAATAAAATAGAAGGGCCTCTGCTATTGTAGCAGAGGCCCTTCTATTTTATAAATTCGGTATGCTGAATTACTTCTGTAGCGCCTCAATGATATCCTCAGAGATACCCATGCTGCTATAACCACCATCGTGCATCAGGTTCTGCATTGTCACCATTTTGGTTAGGTCAGAGAAAAGGGTGATGGTATAATCGGCGCAAGCCTCCGCAGACGCGTTGCCAAGCGGCGACATCTTATCGGCATAGTCATAGAACACGTCGAAACCGCCCACGCCCGTACCGGCAGTTGTTTTGGTCGGGGACTGGGAGATGGTGTTTACGCGCACGTTTTTCTGCTTGCCTAAACGGTAGCCGTAGTTACGGGCAATAGACTCCAGCAGTGCTTTCGCCTGCGACATATCGGTATAATCCGGGAACACGCGCTGTGCCGCGATGTAGGACAGCGCCACGATAGAACCCCAATCGTTCAGTGCATCCTGCTTCTCGGCTACCTGCATCATCTTATGGAAAGACAGCGCAGACACGTCAAGCGTTTTCATGAACCAGTCGTAGTTCAGGTCGCCGTAAGACTTTCCTTTGCGGATGTTCGGGCTCATACCGATCGAGTGCAGCACGAAGTCGATCTTGCCGCCCAGAATCTCCTGAGACTTGGTGAACAGGTTCTCTAAATCCTCAACAGACGTAGCATCCGCCGGAATAATCTCCGCATTGCACTCCTCTGCCAACTTCTTTATCTCGCCCATACGCATGGCAAGCGGTGCATTTGTCAGCACGAACTCAGCGCCTTCCTCGTGGGCGCGCTTGGCTACCTTCCAGGCAATCGACTTTTCGTCCAAGGCGCCAAAGATGATTCCTTTCTTTCCTTTTAGCAGGTTATAAGACATGTCTTCTATGTATTTTTATGATTTACCACGTTTAAGGCAGCAATATAGCAATATCTCTTTAGAGTGAAAGCAACTCTTTCGCACTTTGATAGGCATTGGCGCTTGGGTTGGCACCCGCAATCATGTGCGCGATTTCGTTCACACGTTCCTCCTCGTTCAGCTTGCGCACGCGGCTAATGGTACGCTCGGCGGTGTCTTCCTTATACACGAAGTAATGCGAGTTGCCTTGCGCCGCAATCTGGGGTAAATGCGAAATAGCGATGATCTGGTGTTTCTGCGCCATTTGCTGCATCATCTTGCCCACTTTCACGGCCACCTCTCCCGATATACCAGTGTCTATCTCGTCAAACACGATGGTTGGCAAAGCAGTTTTATCTGCCAGCATATACTTGATGCTCAGCATCAGGCGAGAGAATTCACCACCCGAAGCCGCTTTGATAAGGGTTTGTGGCTGGGCACCTTTGTTGGCACTGAACAGGATGTTGATGTCGTCGGTACCCGTTGGCGTTGGGGCAACTTCGTTGTGCTGGATGACGATGCGGGCATTTGGCATACCCAAATCAGCTACCAGGGTATAAAGCTCTTGCTCAAAGGTATCGAATGAGGCACGGCGACGCTCCGAAAGCACGGCGGCTTTTTCTTTCACGTCTTTCTCGGCCTTTTTCATAGCTGCTTCGGTGTTGGCGATGGCCGTGTCCAGGTTCAGCACGCTGCCTACCTTCTCCTCCAGCTCGCGCTTTATGCTCAGCAATTCGGCAATGGTCTGCACCTGGTGCTTGCGCTGGAGGGTATAAATCAGGTTGAGACGCTCCTGTACTTCCACGGTTCGCTCCGGATCGGCTTCAGTGTTGCGGTCAGCATCCTCCAGTTCGCCGGCAATGTCATTCAGCTCAATCATGCAGCTTTCGGTGCGCGTGCGCAGCTCCTCGTATTTCGAGGAAAATTGCGCCAGCTGCCCGATAAGATGCACGGTGTCTTTCAGCGCCGAGGTAATGTTAAACTCCGACTCGGTGAGGCTTTGCACGGCCTGCGTCAGCTTCAGTTTAATGTCTTCTGCGTTCTCCAGTTGCTTCAGTTCCTCCTCCAGTTCTTCCTGCTCTTTTTCCTGAAGTCCGGCCTCGTCCAGCTCATTCAGCAAAAAGGCATGATAGTCATGCTCCTTTTGGGCCTGGGCCAGTTGGTCGGTTAGCTTTTTGTAGTCGCTTTCCAGCTTTTTATACTGGCGATAAGCCTCGTTGTACTTGCGCAGGTATGATAAATTGCCCGCGTAAACATCGAAAGTAGTATTGCCCATGGCGGCTGTGTTGCCGGCATATATATCCAGGATGTTGAGCTGGTAGCTGGTATCGCCGAGTTGCAGCGTGTCGTGCTGCGAGTGCACGTCCATCAGGTTCTCCCCAATCTTCCGGATCACGTCCAGCGTGACGGGGGTGTCGTTCACAAAGGCGCGGCTTTTACCGCTTGGGCTGATCTCGCGGCGCAGAATGCACTGGTTATCGTAGTCCAGGTCCTCTTTCAAGAAAAGCTCATTCAGGTTATAGCTCGAAATGTCGAACACGCCCTCTATCACGCACTTTTCGTCCTGCTTAAAAAGGAGCTTGGAGTCGGCACGGTTTCCCAGCAGCAGGCCAATCGCACCTAGCATAATGGATTTACCAGCACCGGTCTCACCCGTAATGATATTGAGTACCGGCGATGGGTTCATCTCCAGTTTCTCAATCAGGGCGTAATTCTTTATTTTAAGATCTGTCAGCATATAGGAAGGCACACATAACTTTGGACGCGAAATGTTAGATTATTCGCCTGACTAAAGTTCGGAAATTCTATTGAATTATAAAGTAAGAAAAGCAAGACACAAGATACACGTGTGATCTCTGTCTCCTTTCTAGGAAAAAGCAGCCAGCGTTACGGGAGGCTAATACGGGGCCTCAACATCGTAAATGATCTCTTCCACGTCATCAAGCGGCAAGGTATGCTTATTAAAGCGCAGGTCCTTTAGTTGGATTTCCTCGCTAGTCAAGCTGGTAAGCTCCCCGTTGATGACTACTTTGCTGCGTAAAATCACTTGAACAGATTTTTGTTCGAGTAGTTCCTGTGAATGCTGCGAGATGTCTTTTCGGAAAATGCGCTGTTGCCGCTTGCCCATAAGCTTTGAGGTATAAAGCCGGCTTTGCTGCCGGGTGCGCGAAGATACGCCGAATTCGTGAAAATCTAAAAATATTAGCGTTTTAGCAAATCGTTGTACTTGGCATTGTTGGTGGGGTCTACCTGCGATAAAATGGTGAAGGCCTGCTGCTTTTGTGCCGGGGTGGCCGTCTTGAACATGTTCACCAGCTCATCAGTCTTGGCATCGAAGAAGGAGCGGAGGATAGCAGAGTTCGGCTTTTGGCGCTGCAGGGCCGGGAGCGTTTCTAAAAAGGTTAGCACAGTGCCGCGCGCTTTCTCCGGGTTTTCGGCCATGATGTCAAGCCCCTGCCGGTGCATGTTGTAGAGTCCTTCGCGGAACGGCAAAAATTGCGGGTCCTGAAGGTTATCAATTAGCCAGTAGCGGTTGCGGTTACCGTCAAAAGCCTTCCAGCCCGTAAACCCCGCGCCCTGCGAGGCCGCAATGTTAAGGATGTTTCTTGCCCGGTCGAAGGAACCTGCGCCCCCAAGCCGCCCAAAGCTGTCGTTATCCATCCCCACAATCATGTAGGCATAAAAGGCCAGCATCGAGGAGAGGTTGGAGGTGTAGTTGTTCTCCGCAAAATCAAGCGGTTGGGCTGTGTTGAACCGGAAGGTCCAGTCCTTGTCAATAAAAGAGAATAGCGTGGATTCGTAGGCAGTGCCGTAGGCCGGGCGTACCGAAACCACCTGCACGTTTGCCTGGAAAGTCCCAATCTCGGGCATACTGGTCAGGTTAATCAGGAGGCGGCACTTGATACGCTCATCTGGGCCATAAGCCTGATCCGTCCAGCGGCGGTTGTTCATAAACTCGAAGATGCTGTTCTGCATGTCCGTGAACAGCTGCCGGTCGGTATACTGTACTTGTTCGCTGTTTACCACTACATCACACTGCAGTTCCTGCGCCCGGGCTACCCACGCGGTGCTAAAAAGCAGCAGCAGCAATACAAATACGTTCTTAGCCATGTACTCTCTCCCAAATTAAGTTGATGATGTCCTGCGCGACCTCGGCTTTCGGCTTCAACTCGAAAGTCGTGACCGTTTCCGGCTCCAGTATGGTTACCTTGTTGGTATCGTGGCGGAAGCCTGCTCCTGGGTCATTCAGGGAATTCAGCACGATCATGTCCAGGTTCTTTTTCTGAAGTTTTTCCCGGGCATTCGCGCTTTCGTTGTGCGTTTCGAGAGCAAAACCCACCGAAAACTGCCCCGCCCCTTTGCGCTGCCCCAGTGTCGCTGCTATATCAACGTTCTTAACCAGTTCAATCGTCAGCTCGTTCCCGGATTTTTTGATTTTTTTATCAGCCACCGCTTTCGGTTTGTAGTCGGCCACAGCGGCGGCGTACACTAAAATGTCGGCGGCGTCGGCCTGCTGCAGCACAGCTGCATACATTTCATCGGCAGTGGTTACGTGCTTCACTGTGATGTTCGGATGGTCAGTAGTGAGACTCGTAGGCCCGGATACCAGGTATACGGTAGCGCCATGTGCGGCAAAGCACTCCGCTAAAGCATACCCCATTTTGCCGGTAGAGTGGTTGCCGATAAAACGAACGGGGTCAATAGGCTCTTGCGTTGGCCCTGCGGTCAGGAGCACGGTTTTGCCTTTAAACGATCTTTGGATCACCTGCGAAGAAGTTCTGAAGTAGCTGTACAATTTCCTCTGGCTCGGCCATGCGCCCCTGCCCTACCAGGCCGCTGGCCAGTTCGCCATACCCTGCCTCGATGATGCGGTTGCCATACCCCAGCAGCTTCGTAAAGTTGTTCTGCACTGCCGGATGCTGGTACATATCCAAATCCATGGCAGGCGCGAAAAACACCGGACATCTTGCCGAGAGATAAGTAGCGGAAAGCAGGTTATCGCAGAAACCGTTGGCCATTTTAGCGACCGTGTTTGCGCTTGCCGGGGCCACGACTAACGCATCGGCCCATAGCCCTAAGTCCACGTGGTTGTTCCAAACGCCGGTCTCGTCCTTCACAAACTCTGTGAGCACGGGCCTTTTGGAAAGCGTGGCCAAAGTGAGGGGGGTTATAAAAGCAGAAGCAGAAGTGGTCAGGATCACCTGTACTTCTGCTTCTGCTCTTATCAGTAAGCGAACCAACAGCGCCGCTTTATAAGCCGCGATGCTGCCGCAAACGCCCAATATGATTTTTTTGCCCTGGAGCATTCGCCTGCCTTACAGGTTGATTTCCTCCTGCGGCTCCTCGTCTGGGGTTCTTACATAAACCTTTCCTTCCAGGAATTCCTCTATCGCCAGGTTAGTTGGCTTTGGCAGGCGCTCGTAGTACTTAGAGATCTCGATCTGCTCGCGGTTCTCGAATACCTCCTCCAGGTTATCCACAGTGGTGGCGAATTCAGCCAGCTTAGAGTTCAATTCCTCCTTCAGCTTCACCGAAATCTGGTTTGCTCTTTTAGAAATTACTGCCACAGACTTATACACGTTGCCGGTTTGCTCTGCAAAGTCGGCCATGTTGCGGGTAACGATTGATGATGAAACTGCTGCCATATGTCTCTATACTTTTAGGTATTCTGCTTTTTGTTCTTCTTTATTTTTTCGAGCTCCGACCGTGTCTGGTCATAGATTTGCTCGGCATTGCGCTTGTATTTGCTATCGGGGTATTGGTCCACGAAGCCCTGAAAATAATCGATCGCTTCTTCCAAACGCTCTTCCTGCTTGCTGAGCACACTCTCCATACCAAAGCGGTACTGCGACTCTAACTTCAGGAAAGCGGCATCCTCGCTGTAAGGAGAAGAAGCGTGCTCACGCTGAAAGTTATTGAAGGCCACCACGGCTGAGCGCCAGTAACGCAACTGGTAGTATAAACGAGCCTGGTAAAACTCTTTCTTGTCCAGCTTCACGTACAGCTCCTCGATCTTCTGGTTGGCCTGCGGCACGTACTCGCTGTTCGGGTACTGCACGGCAAACTCCTCATACGCCTGGATGGCCGTCACGGTCGGGGTCTGGTCCTCCTCATAGCCCGGCGACTGCTCATACAACGACTCCGCCTGCATGAAAGCGGCTTGCTCGGCTAGCGGGCTGCGTGGGTAGGTGGTATAAAAGTTCCTGAAATACGCATCTGCCAGTATATAGTTGCCCTGCTGATAATGCGCCTGCGCCTGATAGAACAGGGCGTTTTCAGCCTTGTCGGTACCTGCCAGCAAAGGGGTTATCTGGTCGAACAGCTGCGATGCCCGGTAGAAGTCCTCCTCCTCATAAAACTTGAGTGCTGCTTCGTACTTTTTGGTGATGTCGTTGCTCTTCAGAAGCTTCTGATAGTTGCTACAGCCACTGGCAAGCAGTAACAGGCAAAAAAGCACTGCGGTATGTAAAAAGCCTTTATTCATGAACAGGCAAAATTATGGAATATCCGAATGATTTACAAGAATACTATGGTATTGGCTGCCGAAACTGCTCAAAGCGTTAGTTTTTTTGCTTTAGGAGGCCTCTCTTAGGTTCTTCGGGCTTCTGTCTGGCAGGTGGCGCCGCCTTTTTAGGCTTTGCTTTTGGCTGTTTGGAACTGGCTTTCGCCTTTGGCGCCGTAGTGGTGCCGGCTGTGCGCCTGGCCAGCACCTCGCGCTTAGTGGGCCGCAGCTCCTTCATCCAGGCAAAGCCCTCCAACTCCTTGTCGGTGGGCTTTAGCTCGTGCGGTGGCACAAAACTGGCGTCGGGCTGCACCAGAAAGGAGATTCTTTTGAGCTTGCTGTTATCAAACCGAAGCACCATGTCGCTGCAAATCGCTTTGTTCATACCTGTCAGGATGGTATCGCCCTGCAAGGCAAAATAAAGGCTCTCGCCATTGCCGTTCACGTTCACGCGCAGTATTTTACCCTCCTCGAAAAAGGCTGTCATATCCCGCCCCTTCACCTGGTTATAGTTTTGCAAGGTATCCTCGGAGGTGATGAATGCATTGCTATACATATCCATCCGGTCGATGGTCTTGTTCTTCAGCACCATATGGATCGTATCGGAGGCCAACTGGCTGTTATCGCTCCAAAGTATGGGCTTTTTGTTCAGGTGCATCACCGAGTCGGTTCGATTATAGCTCAGCGAGTCGGCCTTTCCCTGCAAATCAGACTTAAAGATCTTGACGTTAGGGTAGGCAAACACCATACTGGCAGCACCGGGCTGCTTCGCCTCTCGCGAGTAGAGGGTGTCAGCAGCTAGAAACAGCGTATCGTTATCGAGCTTGGTTTCCATCAGGGCACCACCGCCATATACCTTGGCCTCCCCTTTTTCGCGCCAGTAACGGCCAACCTGCCCACGTATGGTCACATCGTCTTTGAGCGAGCGCAAGGTCACATTCTTTTCGGCATAGCCATACCCCGTATTCTGGTTGTAGTGCAGCTTATCGCCACCCAAGCGGTATTCCTTGGTCAGGATGTAAGCGTTTCGGCCAAAGTTCGATATCTTGGTAATCGTGTTGTATACCCCTTCCTCTGCATACAAATCGCCTTGCTGCCCCTTAATAATGGTAGGCCCCTGAAAGTACACAATCTTACTCAGCGTATTGTAACGCATGTTCTCTGAGGTGATTTTGTAGTCTTTGGTAGTGACCCGCACGTTTTGCTGGAAGTTGTACATCTTGGAGGTCACGTCGTAGGAGCCTACCCGGCTCTCCAGGCGGTTCTCCGGGTCCACAATCACGCCGCCTTCAGTATAAACCGCTGTCTTGGCGTTCAGATCGTAATCCAGGCTGGGCGTGTTGAGCGTCATGCGGGGGTCTTGCATCACCACGTTGCCGGTCATTTTGGCGGTGCGCAGGGTACCATCGTAGAAGGCTTGGTTGCCCGTAATGGTCACGGTGTCGCCTTGGTTGATCCGCACATTCCCGAAGGCTTCCAGCAGACCGGTTTCCTTGTAACGGTACACCGAGTCGGCCGAAAGCATGGTGTCTTTCTGCTTGAACTTCACCTTGCCATAGAGCTTGTCGATGCGCTGGCCATTGAAAACACCACCCACCAGAGAGTCGGTGCCGGGCAGGAGCTGCACCTTGTCAGTCGGGACCTGCTGCACCCTGGGCTGTGGCGGTTGCTGTTGCCTGTCCTGCAGTTTTGGTTTAGGCGGCGGTGTTGGCCGCTGCTGCGCGAAAACCACCACCGTAAACAGCGTAAAGACAAGAGAAAACAGTAGTTTTGTGAGCTTCATTTACAAATCCGGATGCTAGATACTAACGGTTGGGCGGATGGGCTTTCACAGCGTCGCTGCTTCTTAAAGTCCAATGCCTAACGCCTACTATCTCAGTACTTCAAAAATCAAAATTAGAAAAATTTCACCAGCCGCTGCTTTATGCTACAGAAAGTTTCAGGTTTCATACAATCCCATCGCCTCTGCCAGCCAGAGAGCAGAATATTAGCCGCCGTGAGCGGGGGTATCGACTCTACCGTACTTTGCGAGGTGCTGCACCAGCTTAAGTATGACTTCGCGGTTGCCCACTGTAACTTCGGCTTGCGTGCCGAAGAGGCGGAGGCCGATCAACTGTTTGTCAAAAAGCTGGCCAAAAAGTATGAGGTGCCGTTTTTTACGGAAAATTTCAACACCAGCGCCTTCGCTGAACAGGAGAAGCTTTCCACACAAATGGCTGCCCGCACGCTGCGCTACCAATGGTTTGAGGCGGTGCGCCAGCGGGAGGGCTACGACTACATCGCCACGGCGCACCATAGCAACGACACAACCGAGACCATATTGCTGCACCTCACCAAAGGCACTGGCATTGCGGGCCTGCATGGCATCCCGCCAAAGAACGGACACATCATCCGCCCGCTGCTCTCCATCACCAAAGACGACATTTACGAGTTTGTGACAACCCAGAAAATAGTATGGCGCGAGGACAGCTCGAACGAAACCACCAAGTACCAGCGCAACAAGATCCGGCACGAGGTGATTCCGGTGCTGAAGGAAATCAACCCGAGCCTGGAGGAAACCATGCAGCAGACCGCCGAGCGCGTGAGCCATGCTGAGGCTATTGTGGCGGCCTACATCCGGCAGCTCGGGGCGCAAAGCTTGAAAGAGGAGGAGGATGCGGTATACCTATCGCTGGGGCCGCTGCAAAATGCCACCGGACTGCCGGTGGTGCTGCATGAATTGCTCCGCCCCTACCATTTTAGCTATAGCGTGGTGCTGGAGCTGGTACAGGCGCTGGAGGGCATTTCGGGCAAGCAGTTCGACTCCCCTACTCATACCCTCGTGAAGGACCGCGAACAGCTGGTGATCACGCCCCGCAACCTCAGCAATTTCGGCTGTACCCTCATCAACGAGGGCGACACCAGCACGGAGGCCGGGAATTTGAGCTTTAGCATCCGCTACGTTGCCGCCGGGGAGTATAAGCTGAACACCAAAGCCCATGTTGCCGCGCTTGATGCGGGCCAACTAAAATTCCCTTTGAAGCTGCGTGCCTGGCAGGAAGGCGACTGGTTTGTGCCGCTGGGCATGAACGGGAAAAAGAAAATCAGTGATCTGCTGATCGAGAAGAAAGTGCCCGCTAACCTAAAGCCCCAGACGCTGGTATTAGTCTCAGACCAGTCCATTGCCTGGGTGGTGGGCCACCGCCCCGATAACCGCTTTAAGGTAACCGATAAGACCGAGCAAGTGGTAGAGATTATGATGACGCGTAACGCCTGACAAGATTTTATGTCAGCAAGGGCGGATGCAAAATTCGAAGGGCTGACAGCATCGGGAAAGCTATTTTTGATAGGGATGGCGCATCTGTTATAAATCTCGTAACTGCTGGGAGCTTTATGGTATACCCGCACTGATGCCGGAGATGAAACGAAAACTTTAGCGCTGATTAATAGTAGATTTTGTTAGATTTACTGAAGTAAATTGAATCTCAAACAAAATAAAACATATCTGAAATGAAAGTAACAGTAGTTGGAGCGGGTAACGTAGGCGCAACATGCGCTGATGTGCTGGCTTACCGCGAAATCGCGAACGAAGTAGTTTTAGTGGATATTAAAGAGGGTTTTGCCGAGGGCAAGGCGCTTGATATCTGGCAGAAATCCCCGATTAACTTATATGACACCCGCACTGTTGGCGTAACCAACGATTACAGCCGCACGGCGGACTCTGACGTGGTGGTGATCACCTCCGGCCTGCCACGCAAGCCCGGCATGACCCGCGATGACCTGATCTCTACAAACGCCGGCATCGTGAAGTCTGTGACAGAGAATGTGATAAAGCACTCGCCAAACGCCATCATCATCGTGGTTTCTAACCCACTGGATGTGATGACCTATGCGGCGCACATGACCTCCAAGTTCCCGCGCAACCGCGTGATGGGTATGGCCGGTATTCTGGATACAGCGCGCTACAGAGCGTTCCTGGCAGAGGAGCTGAACGTGTCTCCAAAAGATATCCAGGCAGTCTTGATGGGTGGCCACGGCGACACGATGGTGCCACTGCCACGCTATACCACGGTTGGCGGCATCCCGGTGACGGAGCTGATTGCAGAGGACAAGTTGAACGCTATTATTGAGCGCACCAAGTCTGGCGGCGGTGAGTTGGTGAAGCTAATGGGCACTTCTGCCTGGTATGCTCCGGGCTCGGCAGCGGCACAAATGGTGGAAGCCATCGTGCGCGACCAGCGCCGTGTGTTCCCGGTTTGCGTGAAGCTGGAGGGCGAGTATGGCATTGACGGCGTATACCTGGGCGTTCCGGTAATCCTGGGCAAGAACGGTATCGAGAAAGTGATCGAGCTGCAACTGAACGACGAGGAGAAGCAACTGCTCGAAACCTCACGCGGCCACGTAAAAGAAGTAATGGATGCGCTAGACAATATGTCTGCCAAAGCGTAACCGCCTATAAATTTTTCTTAGAGACAGCTGCGGCGCTCCTAAATGGAAGCGCCGCAGCTGTCTCTGTTTTTAGCGGGAGTTACGGACCAGGAGGCGATAGCCACTCATGCGGGTTCCAGTTAACCGGTCTTGCCCCTACCGGCTCAAAAGTCTTTTCCGAATCATCGACCTGCACGAGGGTCAGTAGCCGCTCCCCTAACAGCAAATGCCACTGCGAAGCCACCACCAGGGTGTTCAAAAGCTTTTGCGATGTTTCTGAGTGCACCGCATCCAAATGATGCAGGACCAACACCATGCCTTTCCCGGTGATGCTGATCTCTTTCAGGCTGTCGTGCAAGGCATCGAAATTACTGCTGTGTCGTTCCGGGAAACGCAGTTTCTGCTTCAGGTCCATGTGCAGGGTGGCTTCGTTTTTCCAGGTAGTGCAGTCAAACTCCAATACCCGGTAACGCTCCTGCCTAAACCACAGCATATCCCTTACCAGAAACTCCTGGCGGGAGTACAGGCAGGTATAGCCGCTTTGTAGGATCATCCAGTCTAGCCGTTGCCACTCCTCCGGTTCGTTCCTGAACACCGCCATACCCCTGGATCAGTCTTTTTGGCTGGCCTGGAACAACTTCTGCTTCTCTTCCTTGGACAGGCTCTCATACCCCGAACTGGAAATCTTGTCCAGGATGCGGTCTATCTCGTTTTGATCGGGCTTGCTGTTGCCGTTCACAGTTGCGTTTCCCCTGCGGGCAGATGCAGTGGCCGAAACAGGCGCACTGTTGCGGTGCGACACTTTGAGTTTCGGGCGCCGCTTGAACAGGTTTGTGAAGAAATCGAGAACGGCATGAATGGGCCGGCCCATGTCGTTGCCGCGTTGTAGTTGCTTGATAAACACCCAGCCGATGATAGCACCGCCAATGTGCGCGATATTACCACCCGCGTTATCGCCCACTGCGCCCGAAATAGACAGCAACACCAGAAACGCCGCAATGTACTTGATCTTGACAGGCCCGATCAGAATCAGGTTGAAGGAGAAGTCTGGCAGGAGCGTGGCGGCACCCACCACAATGGCCAATACACTGGCAGAGGCGCCGATCATCATCGAGAAAGCAGCCCGGTCGGCAAAATAAGGTATAAAGTTATAGCTCAGCAGGTATAAAACCCCTCCGGCTATACCACCCAGCAGGTAAAGGCTCAGCAACTTCTTCTCCCCCAGATACTCACGCACCAGTTGCCCGAACCAATACAGGTTCAGCATATTAAAGATGATGTGCAGAAAGCCCTCGTGGGTGAAAAAATAGGTAATCAGTGTCCAGGGGCGGGTAATGAAGGTTAGCGGGTATGAGTTGAGCGCCAAGTACTGCATCATCAGGCTATAAAAGCCCGAAGCCCCCGTGAGGTAGAGGATCGTGCGTGTGATGATGAGCACCACAAACACGATCACGTTGATGAGAATAAGCTGCTTTAACGTATTGTTAGGCTGCCGGAAAGCGTACTTTATATCTTCAATGATGCTCATTGTCCTTTAAAAATTATCCTGATAATCCTTCCGCTGCCACATCTTTACGAGTATATACGCGAATAGCATGCCGCCAAGGTGCGCAAAATGTGCTACGTTATCACCCGGTGTCCGGTTGAAACCGGCGTATAATTCATATGCCCCATAAAACAGTACAAAGTACTTCGCCTTGATCGGGACGGGCAGGAACAGCAGCATGAGCTCCAGATTCGGAAACAGCATGCCGAAGGCCATCAATATAGCAAAAATAGCACCAGACGCCCCTACCAATGGGCTATTGAACACGGCACTGTAGACCTGGCGCACCATGTCGCGGCTGGCCTCCACATACTGCATCTCATTCGGGTTGCGCAGGTAAGCCACTGCTAACTCCCTGCCCGCTCCGGGCCGCAGATGCTCATCCATATAGTTATTGAATGCCACCGGGTTGGGGTTGTCCAGGTACACGGCGGTTTCCTGCTCTAGGTTGTTGAGTTCGTAAGCGCGCACCCCGGTATAAAGCAAACTGGCGCCTAGGCCTGTGATCAGGTAAAAAGCCAGCAGGCGCTGTGGCCCCCAGAAGCGCTCCAGCATCGGCCCGAAAATAAACAAGCTGAACATGTTACTGAACAGGTGCCCCCAGCTGCCATGCATAAACATGTGCGTAAAGAGCTGCACCGGCCTGAAGTAATCGGAGCCAAAATAATGAAGGGCGAAATTGTCCATGCTGACAATGCCGCCGTTTTGTAGTAAGAATACAACCACGTTGATGATCAGGAGATTCCTGACCATGGGGGTGATATTGAACATCTGTCGTTTTCTTTGTCGTATACATCCGGCCAGAGTCGTTCTCTACGAAGCCGGTACTTGTTTCAAATTGGTCTACTCCTGCCTGCCGCCAAAAGCTGTCACTAAACTTAGCCTTTCTGGAAAAGATCGTGTAACTGACCGAGCTCCATGATCACCAGTGTTTTCTGGCCACCGGGCGCGTAACTCGGCACCTGGCAGGCAAACAGCTTATCTACGAGTGAATTCATTTCCAGGTCCGACATACGCGAAAGCGACCGGGAGGCAAGGCGCTTGGCCATGGCCCGTGCCAGGTTCTCCCGTTTATCAAGCTTCAGCGTGGCCGAATTGTTTTTGAATTGCTCGATCAGTTCTTCCAACAGTTCTTTCTCGCTGGCCGCCTGCACATCAGCCGGTATACCGTTCAGAACAATTGTGTTGCCGCCGAAGTCCTCGAACAGAAAGCCCATATCCCGGAACTCGGTTGCCAGTTCTAACAGTAAAGCGGCGTCTGTGGGAGAAAGCTGCAGTGTCTGCGGGAACAGCAGCGCCTGTGAGGCTCCCATTTTCTTCTGCATCGAGGCCATGTACTTCTCATACAGAATGCGCTCCTGTGCCGCCTGCTGGTCCACGATCATCACCCCTGACTTTACCTGCACCAACAAGTATTTCTGGTGTATCTGGATCGCCTTGTTCGACGAACCGGTAGGCATGTCAGGCGCGGCAAAAGCATCGTCCAGCAGTCCCATGCCCGAAAAGGCGGAGGTGGTACTTTCCTGTTGTGCCGGCTGCTCTTTCATGGGCTCATACAGCTGCTCCCATCCTTTGGAGGTTGCCCTGCGGGAAGTGGCAGGCGGCGTAAACCCCGGAAAGGCAGTGCTTCCGCCCGCAGACCTCGCGCTGCCCTCCGGGTCGAACTCGTAATAACCGCCCTGCACCCGGATCGGCTGCAGAGGCGCGAAGTTCACGTCCTGGTCGAAATCAAGTGAAGGTGCAATGTTGTAGGTGCCAAGGGCTTTCTTCACGGCCGCGTGCACAATGGCATATACCGTCTTCTCGTCCTCGAACTTGATCTCCGTTTTGGTGGGGTGCACATTGATGTCGATCTTCTCCGGCTCCAGCTCGATGAAGAGCACATAGAACGGGTGATTCTCTTTTTGCACCAACCCCTCAAAGGCCGTCATCACAGCGTGGTTCAGGTAACCGCTCTTTACAAAGCGGTTGTTCACGAAGAAGAACTGCTCGCCCCGGGACTTTTTAGCGTGCTCCGGCTTGCCGATATAGCCTTTTACCGACAGGAAGGTGGTGTCTTCCTCGCAGTAGGCCATTTGCTCTTTGTAATTGCTCCCGAACAGGCTGACGATGCGCTGGCTCAACTTGCCTGCTGGCAGGTTGAAGACCTCTGTGTCGTTGTGGTGCAACGCAAAGCTTATTTCGGGGTATGCCAGGGCCACGCGCTGAAACTCATCCAGCACATGGCGCATCTCCACCGCGTTGGATTTCAGGAAGTTCCGCCGGGCAGGCACATTGTAAAACAGGTTCTTTACCGCTATGGAAGTACCCTCCGGCACTGCCACCGGCTCCTGCAAAGCTATTGTCGAACCCTCTACCAGCAGCTTGGTGCCGGTATCGGCGTGGCGCGTCTTGGTTTTTAGCTCTACCTGCGCCACCGCACCGATCGAGGCCATCGCCTCGCCCCGAAACCCCATGGTACGGATTCGGAACAGGTCTTCGGTGGTGCTGATTTTGGAGGTGGCGTGGCGCTCAAAACACATGCGGGCATCCGTCTCCGACATACCCACGCCGTTGTCCACCACCTGCACCAGCTGCTTCCCGGCCTCCTTCACAATCACCTGTATGGTGGATGCGCGGGCATCCACGGCATTCTCCAGGAGTTCCTTCACCACCGAGGCAGGGCGTTGCACTACTTCGCCAGCGGCAATCTGGTTGGCCAAAAAATCGGGCAGTAAGTGTATGATGTCAGGCATCCGGATCGTTAGCTACTTATTTATATATATAAATTTTATTCTCTAAATCAGTTGATTACAGCCATTGCGGCTAAATTTTTGCTTTGCTAAATATGTAAATCAGAACTTATTCAGAGTTAAATTTATTATTAATTTACAGACTGATTTGTTTCTGGAATCAGGAAAAGCCTAAAAGTATCCGCTTTAACTTTCGCCCTTTAATTCCGTCTAAAAATTGTGGCGGGGCTGCATTTACAAATGCACTGGCAGGTGGCGGTAGTATGGTAGGGCTACACTTGGGGGCCACGTTTGCTGAAGGCAGGGTTCAGACTCTTTTCCCCGCTCAAAACGAGCAAAAGGCAAATACGGTACCCCTGCTTAAATTAGTCTGATTTCTGAACCGCCTTTTGCAAAATTAGGCTTAATTTTGACTTGTTCCAATTATTAAAAAATAGCAGTAGAGGATGTTGAAGAGTTTTAGTTTAGGGTTGTTGATTCTTGTTTTTCTCGGCATGGGGCCACTGATGTCTTTAAAGCCATCGGAGGAAGTGGTGGTGGATGCTAAGGAAAAGTTATGGGTCGACAGCGTGATGGCGACGCTCTCTCCTGACCAGCGCATCGGCCAGCTTTTTATGGTGGCCGCCTACTCTAACAAAAACGAAAAGCATTTCCGTGAGATAGATACCCTGGTGAGCAGGTATGGCGTGGGGGGCATCATGTTTATGCAAGGCGGGCCCAAGCGCCAGGCAGTCCTCACCAATCGATTTCAGCGCCAGGCGAAGGTACCCATGCTGATTGCCATGGATGCCGAGTGGGGCCTGGACATGCGCCTGGACAGCAGCATGCACTTTGCCCGCCAGATGACTTTGGGCGCCCTGGACGATGAGAAGTACATTTACCTGATGGGCCGCGAGATCGCCCTGAAGATGAAGCGACTGGGCGTGAACGTGAGCTTCTCGCCGGTGATGGACGTGAACGTGAACCCCGCCAACCCGGTGATCGGTAGCCGCTCTTTCGGTGAGTCGAAGGAAGAGGTGACCCGCCGCGGCATTGCCTATATCCAGGGCCTGCAAGACCATGGCGTGCTGGCCGTGGCCAAGCACTTCCCCGGCCACGGCGATACTGATACCGATTCGCATTATGCCTTGCCCGTTGTGAAGCACAGCGTGAAGCGCCTGACCGACATTGAACTATACCCTTTTAAGAAAGCCTTTGAGGCTGACGTGATGGGTGTGATGGTGGCGCACCTCTATATCCCGAGCATCGACTCTACCAAAAACCTGGCAACCACGCTGTCGCCGGCACTGGTAAGTGGTTTGCTGCGCGAGAAGATGAAATTCAAGGGCCTCATTTTTACGGATGCCCTGAACATGAAGGGGGTAAGCAGCTACCACAAGCCTGGCGAAGTGGACTTGAAGGCATTGCTGGCCGGAAACGATGTGCTGCTGTTTCCGGAGGACGTGCCTACAGCGGTTAGAAAAATTAAAGAGGCGCTTGCCTCAGGGCAGTTGAAGCAGGAAGAAATTGACCTGCACGTGCGGCGCATCTTGCACGCCAAATATTGGTCTGGCACCGTCAAGTACAAGCCTGTGGAACTGAAAAACCTGCAAGAGGAGATTGACAGACCACTTAGCGCAGTCGTGCAGGAACAACTCTACGAGCACTCTGTTACGGTAGCCCGCAACAAAAGTAACCTCATCCCCTTCCGCAACCTCGATACCCTGAGCATTGCCTCTGTAGCCATCGGGGCTCCGGCGGGCAACGCCTTCCAGGACATGCTGGCAAACTATGCCACCGTTAACCGTTTGGCCATACCAGACCGCTATGCCCCTGATTCCGCCTTCACCCGCATCATACCCAAGCTAAAGGACAATGACTTAGTGGTGGTGAGCATTCACAACATGAACTTCACGCCTACCAAAGACTTCGGCGTTGGGGTGGGTACACGGGCTTTTATACAGTACCTGCAGGAGCGCACCAATAAGAAAGTAGTTGTGGTGGTGATGGGCAACCCATACAGCCTCAAGTTTTTTGAAGACAGCAAATGGCTGGTGTGCGGCTACGAAGACAATGCCATGGCACGCGCGTTGGTGCCACAGGCGCTGTTTGGGGCCCGTGCCGCCAAAGGCAAACTGCCTGTTACGGCTTCCCGCACCTTGCTGGCCGGCACCGGCGTGCCAATACAACCGGTCAACCGCCTGAAGTATGGCTCTCCGGAAAGTGTGGGGATGGATTCGAAGGTACTGCAGCAGATCGACAACATTGCCCTGGAGGCGATCGCCTATGCCGCAACCCCAGGGGCTCAGGTGCTGGTCGTGAAAGATGGCACCGTGATTTACGACAAAGCCTATGGGTATTATACCTACGAAAAGACGAAGCCTGTTACGCGCAACACCGTGTACGATGTGGCCTCTATTACCAAGGTGGCTGCTACCCTGCAGGCCATCATGTTCCTGAAAGACCAGGGCAAGATACAGCTGGATGCCAAGGTATCGAGCTACCTCCCTGAGCTGAAGGGCACCAACAAAGAGCACATGGTACTGCGCGACGTGCTGACGCACCAAGCGGGCCTGCTTCCGGTGCTGCCGCACTGGCAGAAGACACTGGCGACCATGGAAACGAAGCAGATGTTCTACGCCAGCATCAAAACAGACCGATACCCGAACGAGGTAACGCCGGGCTTCTACTCTATCAAGACCATGGAAGACTCGCTCTGGACCTGGACCGTGAAGTCCAGGATGCTGCCTGCTGCCAAAGACGGCAAGGGATACCCTTACAAGTACAGTGACTTGGATTTTTATGTGCTGAAGCGCGTAGCCGAGAGGATGCTAAACCAGCCGCTTGATGAGTTCCTGGACCAGAACTTCTATACCCCATTGGGTATGACCACCATGACGTATAAGCCCTTGCTGAAGCATACCCGCGAAGTAATCGCCCCGACAGAGGAGGATCGCTATTTCCGGCATAACCTTATTTGGGGCAGTGTGCACGACCAGGGTGCCGCGATGCTGGGCGGCGTGGCTGGCCATGCCGGTCTGTTCTCAAACGCCAACGACCTGGCCATCCTGCTGCAAATGAACCTGCAGAACGGTGACTATGGCGGGCAAAACTACTTTAACACCAACGTGGTAGCCGAGTTCTCAAAGCGCCAGTCCAAGAGCAGCCGCCGCGGCATTGGCTGGGACAAGCCCGAACCGGAAGGCCACGGCCCAACGTCTGACCTGGCTCCGATGAGCACCTTCGGTCATACCGGATTTACGGGAACAGGGGCCTGGGTAGACCCCGAGAACAAGCTGATTTATATCTTCCTGTCGAACAGGGTATATCCGGATGCCGGGAACAATAAACTGGTCACCTATAACATCCGGACCAGAATACATGATGTTATATACAAAGCCATCATTCCTAAAACATAAACGATTATTGGTAGTTTAGCAGGTGCAGCAACAAAAGTTGGCTGCACCTCTCTTTTTTATAGATATAGCATAATGAAAATCGGCATAGTTTGTTATCCTACTTTCGGGGGCAGCGGCGTGGTAGCTACAGAACTCGGTAAGGCACTGGCACTGAAGGGGCACAAGGTGCACTTTATCACCTACAGCCAGCCCGCCCGCCTCGACCTTTTTAACGAGAACCTCTTTTATCACGAAGTCTTTATACCCACTTACCCGCTCTTTCAGTACCCGCCCTATGAGCTGGCGCTGGCCAGCAAGATGGTAGACATCGTTAAGTTCGAGAAATTGGATTTGCTGCACGTGCACTATGCCATCCCGCATGCCTCTGCCGCCTTCATGGCCAAGCAGATCCTGCGCACCAAGGGGATCAACATCCCGATCATCACCACCCTGCACGGCACCGACATCACGCTGGTCGGCAAAGACGCCTCTTTTGAGCCGGTTGTGACATTTAGCATCAACCAGTCGGATGGGGTAACAGCCGTGTCTGACAGCCTGCGCTCCGAAACCTACGACTACTTCCAGATTGAGAAGGACATCGAAGTTATCCCTAACTTTATCAACCTCGAGAAGTTTAAGCGGCAGAAAAAAGAGCATTTCCGGATGGCCATCAGCCCGAATGAGGAGAAGCTGCTGGTCCATACCTCCAACTTCCGGGCGGTGAAGCGCGTGGAGGACGTGATCCGGATATTCGCCAAGGTACATGAGAAGATCTCCAGCAAGCTGCTGTTGGTAGGGGACGGCCCGGACCGGCCACGCATAGAGAAAATTTGCCGCGAACTAGGCATTTGCAACGATGTGCGTTTCCTGGGCAAGCTGGATGCCGTGGAAGAAGTACTCTCTATTGCCGACCTGTTCCTGATGCCTTCGGAGAAGGAGAGCTTCGGACTGGCGGCGCTGGAGGCAATGGCCTGCGAGGTGCCGGTGGTATCGACCAATGCGGGCGGTATTCCGGAGCTGAACATCGACGGGGATACCGGTTTTACGAGTCCTGTGGGCGCTATTGACGAGATGGTGAAGCATGCGCTGCACATTCTGGACGACAGGAACCTGCCTACGTTTAAGGCCAATGCACTACGCCGCGCACATCAATTCGACGTTGACAAAATCGTACCACTTTATGAGAAATTTTATCAAAAAACGATTGACGAACAACTTGCATTGCTATAGCCTCAGCAATTAAATAAAAGCATTTACATAAAAAGAACCGGCCGACAGTATGTTACCGGTTCTTTTTTGTTTATTTTGGTGCCTTAAATCCCGAAGCCATAGAAATGTATGCGCTTCTTCAGTAACCAGATTATGAGCAAAGACAAATACTTCATCATCGATTTTGACAGTACCTTTACCAAAGTAGAAGCCCTTGACGAACTCGGCGAGATTTCTTTGGACGGCGACCCTGAAAAGGAGCGCGTGCTGCAGCAAGTGCAGGAACTAACCGACAGTGCCATGGCTGGAAAGAGCTCCTTTACCAAAGGCCTGACCAAGAGACTGGCGCTGCTACAGGCACACCAGAAGCACCTCCCGCAACTTATCTCCCGGCTCCAGGACAAGGTTTCCGAGTCAGTTCGCCGGAACAAGGAGTTTTTGAAGGAATACTCTGACCAGATCTTTATTGTATCGAGCGGATTCAAGGAGTTCATCACCCCGATTGTAACGGAATACGGCATAAAGGAAGAAAACATCTATGCCAACACATTCAAGTTGGACGAGAACGGTAACATCATCGGTTTTGACGAGGAGAACGTATTGAGCCTCGACAAAGGCAAGATCAAGCTGCTGGAGCAACTAGCCCTCACCGGAGATGTGTATGTGATTGGCGACGGCTATACCGATTATGAAATAAAAGAGGCCGGGCTGGCAAACAAGTTCTACGCTTTCACCGAGAACGTGGTGCGCGACAGCGTGGTAGCCAAAGCCGAGCATATCGCGCCTAGCCTCGATGAGTTTTTATACCAGAACAAACTACCGATGGCCATCTCCTATCCCAAGAACAGGATCAGCGTGCTGCTGCTCGAGAACATTCATCCACGAGCCGTGGAAATGTTCCGCCACGAGGGCTATCAGGTAGAAACTATACCGGGTGCACTGAGCGAAGAGGAGCTCTGCGAAAAGATCCAGAACGTTTCGATTCTGGGCATCCGCAGCAAAACCCATGTTACTAAAAAGGTACTGGCACACGCCAACCGCCTTATGAGCGTGGGCGCTTTCTGCATCGGCACCAACCAGATAGACCTGGATGCCTGCCTTGAGTCTGGGGTTACCGTATTCAACGCGCCCTACAGCAACACCCGAAGCGTGGTGGAGATGGCCATCGGCGAGATTATCATGCTAAGCCGCGGCATTGTGGGTAAGAGCAACAAAATGCACGAGGGCAACTGGGACAAGTCGGCGGCGGGCAGCTTTGAGGTGCGCGACAAAAAGCTGGGCATTGTGGGCTACGGCAACATTGGGGCGCAACTATCGGTGCTGGCAGAGGCGATGGGCATGGTAGTGTACTACTACGATGTAGTGGAGAAGCTGCAGTTGGGCAATGCCCGCAAGTGCGATACCCTGAAAGAACTCCTGGAGAAATGCGATTTCGTGACGCTGCACGTGGACGGACGACCAGATAACAAGAATATATTTGGAGCTGAAGAATTTGCCGCCATGAAACCGGGCGCTATTTTCCTGAACCTAAGTCGCGGGCATGTGGTGGATATCGAAGCACTGGTGGATGCCCTTAAATCCGGAAAGTTGAACGGAGCTGCGGTGGATGTGTTCCCGCACGAGCCCGCTACCAACAGCGAGCCGTTCGAAAGTGCGTTGCGCGGCCTGCCAAACGTTATCCTGACCCCGCACATCGGCGGCAGCACATCAGAGGCGCAGGTGAACATCGCTAATTTCGTTCCGAACCGCATCATGGACTATATCAACTCGGGTAACACGTACCAAAGCGTTAACTTCCCCAACATCCAGTTGCCGGAGCTTAAGAACGCGCACCGCCTTATCCATATCCACGAGAACGTGCCGGGCGTATTAGCGAACATCAACAATGTGCTTGCCAAAAACCAGGTGAACATTTTGGGCCAGTACCTCAAAACAAATGAGCACGTGGGTTATGTGATCACAGACGTGGACAAGAAGTATGACAAGCAGTTGGTGAACGACATGCGCCACGTGCCAAACACCATTAAGTTTAGAATGCTGTATTAATTGCAGTGCCGATGGTTGCTGTTGCGTCTTAAACAGTACAGCTACCATCGGCTTCAACACCTTTCACCAGGAACACCTGCAAACGAGCAGATCATACCATGAACAACAAAATTTATTTCACGCCCGGCCCTTCAGAGTTATACCCTACCGTGCCCCAGCACATGCAAACGGCATTGGAGGAGAAGATCGGGAGCATCTCACACCGCAGCAAGCAGTTTCAAGAGATTTTTGACCATGCCGTAACCGGGCTCCGCACGCTTTTGCAGCTGCCGGACAACTACCAGGTGCTGTTTCTGGCATCGGCAACGGAGGTATGGGAACGCGCGCTTCAGAACACGGCGCAGCAGGAAAGCTTTCACTTAGTGAATGGCTCTTTCTCTGCCAGATTCTTTGAAACAGCGCAGGAACTGGGCTGCAATGCGCAGCAGCACGAGGTGCCTTTCAGCGAGGGGTTTGATGTCGATGCCATTGAGGTGCCTGCCACTGCCGAGCTGATTGCGCTTATCCAGAACGAGACCAGCTCCGGGGCCTGCATTCCTGTGGCGAATATTAACAAGTTCCGCCAAAAGGCCGCTGCAGACGCACTGATTTATGTGGACGCCGTGTCTTCGTTGCCAAACCCCGCGTTTGACTTTGCCCAGGTGGATTCGGTATACTTCTCGGTACAGAAGTGTTTTGGGTTGCCTGCTGGTTTAGGGGTGTGGCTGGTAAACGACCGTTGTATTGCCAAGGCCGAAGCACTGGCTGCCAGCGGGAAGGTTATTGGGTCCTATCACAGCCTGCCCTCTATGCTCAGCAAGGCCAAGGCAAACCAGACGGTTGAAACGCCTAACGTGCTTGGCATCTACCTGCTCGGGAAGGTGCTGGAGGACATGAATGCCAAGAGCGTGGAAGTAATCCGGGAGGAAACTGCGGCAAAAGCCCAACTTATTTATACCTACCTTGAGCAAAGCAGCACCTTTACGCCTGCCGTAGCCACCGCCGCACACCGCTCCCCTACTACCATTGTGGCGAATAGCGCAGTTGCTGCCTCCGAAGTAAACCAGCGCCTGGCCCCGTTTAATATGGCTGTGGGTAGTGGGTATGGCAAGTACAAAGAAAGCCAGATCCGGATTGCGAACTTCCCGGCACACAGCATCGCGCACGTGAAAACCCTGATTGTAAAGCTGCAGGAACTGTTCGGGTAACGCACAGCTATTAAAGCAAAGAGGCTCCTGTGTCATCTGAAGATTGACATGGGAGCCTCTTTGGCGTTGTGTATACTGATTGTATTCTCTACAGCACCTGGCCTATCTCCTGCTTTACATAGTGTAGGGCAGGGCTTGTCGGGTCGTGCTCGTTGCTGATAACGGTTTCGAGGATACGTTTGGCTAGTTCCGGGCCGCGGGCGTTTTCCGGCAGCTCTTTGTAGGATTTGTTCACCAGGTTCACTACCTCTTCGCGGGCATGCTTTACCTGCTGCCAGGCCTGCTCCGTCATATACACCTGCTGCGACAGGTTATGGTTAAACTCATTCCTGATCTCGTTAAGCAATACCCGGTGGTACTCTGTGGCCGTTTGCCCGGAACCTCCCACACGCAACAGCAAATTGCTTGGGGTAATCCGCTCCAGCAGCAGTACAATGCGCTCGTAAGCCTGCAACCTGATGGGCAACACCACCTCGGCGCTCTTCTGCCGCAATTCCAGCAAGCGCATCTTATAATCACGCTCAAAATGCTGCTTTACCAGGTAGTACATAGCCAAAGCGACGATTAAGGCCGGTAAGGCAATTTTTAAGAGGTCTATGATAAAAACAAGAAAATTATCCATGCGATGCTGACTGTTTAAGGCTTAAATATCGTAAAATTTTAACGTAAGATACCTGAATCATTTCAGCCCTTTGGCTGTTTAAAAAGTACAACCAACAGCTGCTTTCGCATAATTCGTTAGAATTGTGTAAGTTTGTGGCTACAAATAAAAGCGGACTCAATATGGCAACAGAAACTAAAACTGCACCTATCACTCTGACTGAAAGAGCCTTAGCCGAGGCTAGAAATATAATGCAAGAAAAAAACGTACCAGCTGAATACGGTTTGCGCGTAGGCGTGCAAGGCGGTGGCTGCTCTGGTATGTCTTACCTCCTGGGCTTTGATAAACCGAAGGATTCTGACGAGACGTTTAACATCGACGGTTTGACACTGATCATGGACAAGAAGCACGGCATGTACGTAATGGGTATGGAAGTAGACTTCCAGGATGGCCTGAACGCGCGTGGCTTTACCTTTAGCAACCCACAGGCGAAGAGTACCTGCGGATGCGGCAGCTCTTTCTCTGCATAAAGACGTATAAATTCTCTTTGAACAGGAGCGCCCGGCTAGCAAATAGTCGGGCGCTCCTGTTTTATACCCCTTCGCTTATCAGTTATACCTCCTAATAGGTTTTGGTCATGGATTTCGGCACGACCAGGATATAATCTGCTTTTCCGCAGTTGCCATTCTTTAGTCGCATCAGGTCATCCTGCAGCACCGTGGTAATCGTAAGTACTTCCATGTTTGGCTGTTCCTGCTTCAGGTACCACCCTATTCCCTCGAAATTATCTGAATGGTATGCGCCATTCAGGTGCAGTACCCGCTTACCCTGTGCTGCCTGCTTTGATATAAAGTGCGCCATCGTTGCGTCCTTTAGAGCTTGCGCCTCGACTATATAGGTACTAGTAGCTGTACCGTGGGTGTTGCCGCCGAACATCGTGAGCATGTGCTTATACCCCGGCAACTCCATGTTCACCTCAATAGGCAGTGGTGCCATATAGTCTTTTGCCTCCTGAGAGAGCGAGTCAAGGGCCGAGAGGCTTCCGCGCGAGACCATGCGGGCATAGCGGCGCGGCACATTGGTTGCGATAAAGGGAATACCGTTTTGCTTCGCGAACTGCAGCACAGGCAGGTAATCGGTCTTAAAGTTGGGCCACGGCCGTGCTTCTTCCTTCAGCGTACTTTCAGGCAACTGGTCAGCCAGAAATTCATTCAGCACCAGCTGCACGTCCGCTTCAAACATCTCTGCCCCAATGGCCATGGTACCTTGATGCTGTTGGTGCAAGTCCTTTGCCACTTCCAATTGCAGCCAATGGGCTATGGGGTCGTTGTGCTGCTCGCCAAACAGTACCACATCAGCCTCCTGCAGCGCCTTCAGCATTTTGCTGTATGCTACCGGCTTCCCTTTTTTGGTAAACAACCTGTAGGCGGGCTTGCCCTGCGCCCAGCTTAGTTGTAGCAGCCCAAACAGGAACAGGATAGAAAGTAACAGCACCTTTTTCATCTACAAGTAGTTTACAATTCAATATACAAACAAACAGCCAGCCCTTTCAGGCTAGCTACTTATACATGATAAAAGCCCCGCTGATGGTTATACCCTATAAAAAAGCCACTTCGAGAGTTCTTTGTAGTTGATTTTTTTGCCATACATCAGGATGCCGACCCGGTAAATGCGGCTGGCGATCCAAGTGGTAAAGATGAAGCCCAGCACCAACAGCCCCATCGACAGGAGCAATTCCCAGGCAGGCACCCCAAAAGGCACCCGCACCATCATCACAATCGGCGAGGTGAAGGGTATAACAGACATCCAGAACGCAACAGGCCCATCCGGGTTCTTGAGCACCACCGAGTAAGACATGATAAACGAGATGACCAACGGAATAGTAATCGGCATCATAAACTGCTGGGTATCCGTTTCGTTATCCACAGCTGCACCAATGGCCCCGAACAAGGAGCCGTAAAGCAGGTAGCCGCCTAAGAAGTAAAACAGGAAGCAGCCGAAAATCAAGGCGATGTTCAGGTTAGAGAAGCTCTGCTTGATATCCAGTATGGTATTGGCGATCTCATTCTCCCCTTCCGGGTTCTTCACTTCACCGGCTTCCTCTTCTTCCAGCTCCTGGCCTTGCGCAGCCATCTGCCCGGCAGCGTACTGGGCTGCTGGCGACGGTGCCGCATCCACGCCAAAAACAGCTGACACGCCTGTAACCGCTATAAAGGAAAGCACAATCCAGAGCAGAAACTGTGTAAGGCCCACAGCGGCAATCCCCACTATCTTGCCCATCATCAGCTGAAAAGGCTTCACTGACGAGATCATCACCTCCACAATGCGGCTGGTCTTCTCCTCGATCACGCCACGCATAATCTGTACGCCATACAGGAAGATAAAGAAGTAGATGATCACAGCGCTCACGACGCCCGCTGCCGAAGTCACGATGGCGTTGTTGCCCTTTTCACCCTCCTCGCTGAGGTTGATCGTTCTCAGATCTATTTTGGCTTTGATTCTGTCGAGGGTCGCACGGTCGATGCCCGAAGCCAGGAAACGCTGGTTCTCTATCTCCTTCTCCAACACATTCTCCAGCCGTATCTGCGTTTGGAGGCTAGTGTTTTTCTGCCCGTACAGCACGATGTCGTCAGGAGCGTCTATAGAGATAGCCGGGATGTATAACAGCGCAGTATAGTCTGTTTCCTGGTATACCGCCTTGGCCTGCTCCAGCGACCCCGCCAGCGGGATAAACTGCAGGTCCTCCTGGTTTTTGAGCTTTCCCTCAAACAGGCCGCTTTCATCCAGCACCATCACCGTCTCAGTGTCACCGGACATGGAGATCAGCAAACCCGGCAGGATCATGAACGTGGCCAGCAGCAAGGGAGTCAGCAGCGTCATGATGATAAAGCTCTTCTTGCGCACGCGTGTCAGGTACTCGCGCTGTATAATCAACCAGATTTTAGACATGGTGGGTTTCCTTTACTTTTTGGATGAAGATGTCGTTGATGCTTGGCACCAGTTCTACGAACGAGTGCACCTCTACGCGCTGGATGAGGTAACGCAGCAGATCGTTAGGTGTGGTGTCGTTCAGGAGCTTGATGTGGGCCCTGAAGATGCCATGGTGGTCGTGCTGCTCGATTACCTGGAAGTCTGGCGAAGTAACCAGCAGCTGCCCGTTTCCGATCACCTGGAACGTATCTGTTTTATAGGCGTCCTTCACCTCCTTCACCGGCCCATCCAGTACTTTCTGTGCCCGGTTAATGAGCGCAATATAATCACACAGTTCCTCTACCGACTCCATGCGGTGTGTCGAGAAGATGATGGTAGCCCCATTGTCCCGCAAGCGCAGGATTTCGTCCTTGATCAGGTTGGCGTTGATGGGGTCAAAGCCTGAAAACGGCTCATCCAGTATAATCAGGGAAGGCTCGTGCAGCACCGTAGCGATAAACTGTACCTTCTGCTGCATCCCCTTAGACAGGTCCTCTATGTTTTTGCCCAGCCAATCACGAATCTCAAAGCGGTCTACCCAGGTTTTGATGCGGGCAGTGGCCTCGGCCTTGCTCAGCCCTTTTAGCTGGGTAAGGTAGAGCAACTGCTCCCCTACCTTCATCTTCTTATACAAGCCCCTTTCCTCGGGCAAGTAACCAATGTCCTGGATATGCGCGGGCTTTAGGCGTTCCCCTTTAAAATAGATCTCACCGCTGTCGGCACCAGTAATTTGAGTGATAATCCGGATGAGGGAGGTCTTGCCCGCACCGTTTGGCCCCAATAACCCGAATATGCAGCCTGCCGGAATCTCGAAGCTCACGCGGTCGAGGGCAGTGTAGTTGGCGTAGGTCTTGGTTACGCTGTCAATTTTCAGAATGCTCAAAGTCAGTCTTGATTTGATTTAACCAAAAATACCTTTATTCAGGATATACAACAACTATGTATAGGCTTTATCAATATTTATCGACCAACCGGGTAATCTGTAAGACCAAGAGCAGTTTCATAGCTAGCCGCTAAGGCTCTGAAAAAGCAGCAGGCCCTGCTTTTCTATTCGAAAAGCAGGGCCTGCCTGATGGTTTCCCGGGGAGTGAACGCTATTGGAAATAGTCCTTTACTTTCTCGAAGAAGCCTTTCTCGTTTTTGCCCGGGTGCGGTACAAAGTTACTGGATGCACGGAGCCCTTCCAGTACGGCACGCTCCTCAGTAGTCACTGATTTCGGCGTCCACACGTTGATATGGATGAGCTGATCGCCTTTGCCATACCCGTTTATATCCTGCACGCCTTTGCCGCGCAGCCTGAAGATCTCACCGCTCTGCGTACCTGGTTTAATGCTGATTTTCACCTTGCCGGTGATGGTCGGCACTTCAATCTCAGCACCTAATGCAGCGTCTACGAAGCTGATGTACTGGTCATAAATCACGTTGTTGCCATCGCGTTTCAACGTTGGGTGCGCCTCTTCCTCAATCTGGATCAACAGGTCGCCTGGCACGCCGCCACGCTCCGGCACATTGCCCTTGCCCCCCATCGACAGCTGCATGCCATCCATAACACCGGCTGGCACATTGATCGTAATGACCTCTTCCTGCAACTCACGGCCGCTTCCTTTACAGGCTTCGCAGTTGTGGGTTACAATACGGCCCTCGCCGTTACAGGTCGGGCAAGTGGCTGTGGATACCATCTGGCCCAGCATGGTGTTCACGACTTTGCGCACTTGGCCAGAGCCCTGGCAAGAATTACAGGTTTGCATATCGGTGCCGTTCTTGGCCCCATTTCCGCCACAGGTAGCACAGGCTACGTAGCGTTTTACCTTTATCTTCTTTTCAACCCCGTTGGCAATCTCCTCCAGGTTTAACTTGAGCTTGATGCGCAGGTTGCTGCCTTTGCGGGTCCGCCGGCCACCGCCTGAGCGGCCGCTGCCGCCGAAGAAGCTCTCGAATGGGCTTCCGCCTCCGCCGCCAAAAATATCGCCGAACTGCGAGAAAATATCCTCCATGTTCATGCCACCGCCGCCGCCGAAGCCGCCGTTCATACCCTGATGACCGAACTGGTCATAGCGCTGGCGCTTCTGCTGGTCGCTTAGTACCTCGTATGCCTCGGCAGCCTCTTTAAACTTGTCTTCAGCGGTCGGGTCATCCGGGTTTTTGTCCGGGTGGAATTTAATGGCGATTTTGCGGTAGGCTTTCTTGATCTCATCCTGTGCAGCACCTTTGCTTACCCCCAAAACCTCATAATAATCTCTCTTAGCCATAGCTTACGCTCCTATTATCACTTTTGCGAAACGGATCACCTTGTCGTTTAAGGTATACCCTTTCTCAATCACATCTACAATCTTACCCTTCAGTTCCTCTGATGGGGCAGGTATCTGGGTCACGGCTTCGTGCATGTCGCTATCGAAGTCAGCGCCCGCCTTGATATCCATTGGCTTCAAACCTTTTAGCTGCGTAACGTGCTTCAGCTTGTGGAACACCAGCTCCAGGCCCTGCAGCATAGCATCCACGTCTTTCGTCGTTTCGATTGATTGACGCGCGCGCTCCATGTCATCCAGTACCGGCAGCAAATCGCCCATCAGGTCCTGCGTGGCGGTTTTAGAAAGCTCAATGCGCTCTTTGGCTGTTCTGCGTCTGAAGTTCTCAAACTCAGCCATCAGGCGCACATATTTGTCTTTCATTTCTGCCAGTTCTGCAGCCGGGCCAATTTCGGCCTCTGCCTCTTCTGGCGTAGCCTGCTCGTCCTCCGCTTCTGCTTCCGCATTGGCAGTATTATCTTGTACTTCTTCGTTCTCCTGCTCTTGCTTAATATCTTTCTCTGACATAATGCCTTTAAAAAATTAGGTTGATAGGTCCTCTACATTTTGTCAATTAACTTGCCAAACATGCTGTCGTGTCAGATTGGCACATTCAAAGAGTATACTCCTGCCTTGATGGTGGCTTTTACGCAACACAAAGGCAGCTACCTGCACAGTGGTTTATACTACCAGTGTCCATCAGGCTTCATAAAAAAATCGGTAGACGGCTTTTACACCTGCTACCGATCTGTTTGTATGATGGATAACCTGGGCTTAGCTGTTCAGCGCATTCCAGATCATGTCTTTCAGTTGCATAATGTTTTTCCCGGAGATGCTGGAGATAAACACGGTCGGCAAATCCTTTGGCAGCGTCGCACGCATCTCCGCTTCCAGTTCCTCGTCCAGCATATCAGACTTCGTGACAGCCAGGATGCGCTGCTTGTCGAGTAGCTCCGGGTTAAACTTCCGCAGCTCATTCAGCAGCACCTCGTACTCCTCTGCAATGTCGGCACTCTCGCAAGAAACCATAAAAAGCAGCATGGAGTTCCGTTCGATGTGCCGTAAGAAGCGAAGCCCCAGGCCTTTGCCTTCCGATGCGCCTTCGATAATACCCGGAATATCAGCAATCACGAAGGACTTGTAGTCGCGGTAAGCCACTACGCCCAAATTGGGAGCCAGGGTGGTAAAGGGATAATTGGCGATCTTTGGCTTGGCAGCCGACACCACCGACAAGAGTGTAGACTTGCCGGCATTCGGGAAGCCCACCAAGCCCACGTCGGCCAGTAGTTTCAACTCCAGTATCACCCACTCCTCAATGCCGGGCTCGCCGGGCTGGGCATGGCGTGGCGTCTGGTTGGTAGGCGATTTGAAGTGCGCGTTGCCGAGGCCGCCGCGTCCACCACGCGTCAGGATGATCTCCTGGCCGTCTTCAGTGATCTCACACTTAATTTCGCCAGTCTCCGAATCCCGTGCGATGGTACCCAAAGGCACCTCCAGCACATCGTCTTTGCCCTGGGCGCCAAACGAGTGATTAGGCCCGCCGTTGTGCCCGTTCTCGGCAATGACATGTTTGCGGTACTGCAGGTGCAGCAGCGTCCATAGCTGGGCATTGCCCCGCAGGATAATATGGCCTCCGCGGCCTCCGTCCCCTCCGTCGGGCCCGCCTTTGGCAGTCAGCTTATCGCGGTGTAAGTGGGCAGACCCGCCGCCTCCGTGGCCGGAGCGCGAACAAATCTTAACGTAATCTATAAAGTTGCTTGATGCCAAATCAGGTAGGCCTAGGTATATTTATTTCTTTTCTTCACTGTCATTAATCGCATCTATCTGCTGGCAAAGGGCATTAAAGATCTCATCGATCTCCCCGATGCCATCTACGGCCCGGTATTTCCCTTGTCCTGCGTAATAGTCTGCCACGGGTGCTGTTTTGGTGTTATACTCCAGCACGCGTTTGCGGATCAGTTCTTCGTTTTGGTCGTCTGGGCGCCCGGAGGTTCGTCCGCGCAGCAGCAAGCGCTGCGTTAGCTCCTCGTCATCCACGCGCAATGCAATCATACTCGATATCTCGGTGCCGTTCTCCTGCATCAGCTTGTCGAGGCTCTGGGCCTGCGGCACGGTGCGCGGGAAGCCGTCGAAGATAAAGCCTGCAGCATGACGGCGCTCCTTCACTTTGTTACCGATCATGCCGATCACCACCTCATCCGGAACCAGCAGGCCGGCGTCCATCTGTTTTTTCGCTTCCAGTCCCAGCTCTGTGCCTGCGGCAATCTCGGAGCGAAGCAAATCACCTGTGGAAAGGTGAATCAGGTTATATTTTTCAATCAGTTTTTGGCTTTGGGTACCTTTACCAGCACCTGGAGGTCCAAACAAAACGAGGTTGAGCATATCTTAGCTATCTAATAAAAGCAAATGTATGGATTTATCTATGTACTTTCTAATGCGCCACTGGCAGCGACTTAGAGCCTGCTAAACGCAACGACCTGCCAACAAGGTTACGAAACGATCTTATATATGTCGCGCAGGTTGCGGCCCAAGCCATTGTAATCGAGGCCATACCCTACCACAAAGTCGTTCGGGATAGGCTTTGCCACATATTTGATATCCAGGGGGTGCTGCAGGCAGTCTGGCTTCAGCAGCAGTGTCGCCACTTCTACCGAGGCTGGCTGATGCTCTCCTAACTGCTGTAACAGTCCGTGCACGGTATGGCCGGTGTCCACAATATCCTCCAGCACTACCACATGGCGGTTGCGCAGGTCTTCTGTCAGCCCCAGGATCTCTTTTACCTTGCCAGTGCTTTGCGTGTTCTGGTAGCTTGAAAGCCGGATAAAAGAGATTTCGCACGGTATGGAAATCCGCTTCAGCAAATCAGCCACGAACATAAAAGAGCCATTCAGAACCGCCAGAAACAAAGGTTTCTTGTCTGCATAGTCCTTGTCAATCTGCTCCGCCAACATCACGGTACGGGCAATAATTTCCTCTTCGTAAATGTAAGTGCTAAACTCGCAGTCGTGCAGTTGAATGGTACGCGGATCCATGGATTGTATTTTTAAGCTTGTACAAAGGTAAGGATAAATAAAAAATTAGCCCAACCAAAGGCTGGGCTAATGTAAACTAAGTAGCAGAATAGTGGGCGCAGACACGCTAGACACCCCAAATATTACCTGCTTAACCTGTTTCCCCTGCAGCGTAAGGCTATCAAGAGATGAGTTTTTAGTCAGCAGCCTGGCCCGGAGAAGTATACCGTAGTAGTATTTTCGGGAGTAGGGATCGTGCTGGCTGTTTCAGGTGCCATCTCTTTTGCATTCAGATTAATCGGCTCCAGGTCGATTGGCGCTTCCGGTATGGCGGGCTCCTGGTCCAGGGCAATGTGTGGGGCAATCACCAACGAAACGATAGACATCAGCTTGATGAGGATGTTCATGGACGGGCCAGAGGTGTCTTTGAAAGGATCTCCCACGGTGTCGCCGGTTACGGAGGCTTTGTGCGGCTCCGAGCCTTTGTACTCCATCACGCCATTTATCTCCACGCCCTTCTCAAACGATTTCTTGGCATTGTCCCAGGCACCACCGGCATTCGACTGGAACATCGCCATCAGCACACCCGAAACGGTCACGCCGGCCAGCAAACCGCCCAGCACCTCGGCGGAAGAGGTATCCGGGAACACCCCCTGAAACCCGAAACCTACGATTACCGGCACCGTCAGGGCAATCGCGCCTGGCAGCATCATCTCCCGGATCGCGGCTTTGGTGGAAATAGCTACGCACTTCTCATACTCTGGCTGCCCGGTTCCCTCCATAATGCCCGGTATCTCGCGGAACTGCCGCCGCACCTCATGCACCATCGCCATGGCAGCACGGCCCACCGCCGCAATAGCCAGGGCCGAGAACACAAACGGAATCATCGCACCAATAAACAAGCCTGCCAGTACAGGGGCTTTGTAAAGGTCGATGCTTGGTATGCCTGCTATACCCACAAAGGCAGCAAACAAAGCCAGGGAGGTCAGTGCTGCTGAGGCGATGGCAAAGCCCTTTCCGGTGGCAGCGGTCGTATTGCCCACGGCATCCAGGATATCGGTGCGCTCACGCACTTCCTTAGGCAGTTCGCTCATCTCGGCTATACCCCCTGCATTGTCGGCAATCGGGCCAAAGGCGTCAATGGCAAGCTGCATGGCGGTGGTGGCCATCATACCGGCCGCCGCGATGGCCACTCCGTACAAGCCCGCAGCAGCATAAGAAAGCACAATACCCGCCGCCAACACGATAATAGGCAGCACAGTGGAGTGCATGCCCACAGCCAGGCCTGCGATGATGTTGGTTGCATGCCCCGTGGAGGATTGCTGGACAATAGAATTGACGGGCTTTTTGCCCATCGCGGTATAATACTCTGTGATGATGCTCATTAAGGTGCCGACCACCAACCCAACCAACACGGCCATATACACGCCGTTATTAGTAAAGTCGAAGTTGCGCAGGCTCAGGTTTTCGGGAAGCAGCCAATGGATAACGAAGTAAGAAACACCCGCTGTCAGGATAACTGAGATCCAGTTGCCCCGGTTAAGGGCTGCCTGCACATCGCCCCCTTCTTTCACGCGTACAAACAGCATCCCGATCAGCGAGAATACAATGCCCAGTCCTGCAATCAGCATCGGTAGAATTACCGGAGAAAGCCCGCTGAAATTATCTTCCACGGCTACCTCCCGGCCCAACACCATGGTTGCCAGAATGGTGGCCACGTAAGAACCGAAAAGGTCGGCGCCCATACCGGCCACGTCCCCAACGTTGTCGCCCACGTTATCAGCGATGGTGGCGGGGTTGCGCGGATCGTCTTCCGGGATGCCAGCCTCTACTTTACCCACTAAGTCAGCCCCCACGTCGGCGGCCTTGGTATAGATACCGCCACCCACGCGTGCAAAAAGGGCAATGCTTTCGGCACCAAGCGAGAAACCGGTTAATACTTCCAGCGCGCGCTCCATCTCGATGCCATTTACATCAGCGCCGGTGCTATACACAAACATGTAATAGAAGATGATGAAGAGCGACCCTAAGCCGAGCACGGCCAACCCGGCAACGCCCATACCCATGACAGAGCCCCCGGCAAACGAAACACTCAGGGCGCGGGAAAGGCTGGTTCGGGCGGCCTCAGCGGTCCGGACGTTGGCTTTGGTGGCAATGCGCATCCCTATAAAACCGGCCAGGGCCGAGAAAAAAGCACCTATCAGAAAAGCTGCTACAATCAGGGGGTGAGACTTTTCGCCGGTAAAGCCCAGGTAAAATAGAAACACAGAGGCAATCACAGCGAAATAGCCCAGCACTTTGTACTCTGCCTTCAGGAAGGCCATCGCGCCCTCGGCAATGTGTCGGGCAATCGTACTCATGCGGTCGTTTCCGGATGGCTGTTTGGTTACCCAGGCAGATCTGAACCAGGTATACACAAGCGCCGCCACACCTAAGGCAGGAATAGCGTATAGAATATTTTCCATGCAGCGTATTTAAGGGTTAAAAAATATTTATATAGTATTATTAAAGGAATACTTTTTCAAACACATTTCCAAATATTTACACGCTATTCCTGCCCCTCTTTCTGCCTCCTATACGGCTATCTCACAACTTGTTATAACATCATACTGAATCCCACCGTGTACTCACTCGTCGCACATGCCCCAGGGGCCTGTAACAGCAAAAGCCGAACCGCTGAGAGAGCCGGCTTCTGACCTTGTTTTTCCTGCACTATATTACAATTTTGCCATCAGCACGCGGTAAAGGGCCACCATGCTTTCAATGTCCTTTTTGTGCACGATTTCATTGGGCGTATGCACATTATCCTCGGGCGCCCCGATAAAGCACCAATCCCAGGGGTAGTCACTGCGCTGTAACTCTTTGGCATCGCTCCCGCCTGCGCCCTCTACCTCTAGCTGGAAAGGTATACCCGACTCCTTTGCAATTTGGATGATCCGCTGCACATAGGCCCGGCGCGGAATGAGGCTGTCGCGCATCGAAATGGCCACCCCCTGCCCGGCGTGAACTCCCTCCGTTACCCAGGTGATGTCTGAAACCAGCGCTTGCTTCACGCCGAACTGCTCATGGATATAGCGCGAGAGGTAGGACACAGAACCGCCGCCGTGCTCTTCCCAACTGCTGAAGGCAATGATGCCATTCTCTAGCGTTTCGGCTACCTGCAGGGCACTCCATACCCCCAGGCGGTTGTCGAGGTAGCAGCTTTGCACGGTATCCGCTGTTTCCCGGAAATCGCATTTGAACACCAGTTCGGTTCCCCGCTCAATTTCCCGGTCATAGACATACTGCAGCTCATGCTCTGATTCGTTATACTGTAGCGTGCACGCTATTTTACCCTTACTGTCCTCGCCCACTAACTGATAGCCGTTTTCGACATCCGGGCCACCGATCTTCACGAGCTGCCTGCCGTAGCGCACCGTGAACCCAATGGAGTCCATGTGTGCAAAAATTGCACTGCGCGGCTGGCCAAACACCAGCAGGATGCAGTCCTGGAAGGCATCGCCATGAAGTACCTGAGGCATGGCCTTCCAGCTGCCTTTGTGCTCATTTATATAGTTTAAAAGAAATGCAGACATGTTTTGCTCATTCCCCGAAGGGGCATGAATTTTACAGAGCTGTTCCAGTAGTTTCATATTAATTTTCATTTTATGGAATTCAAATGTAGCAGATATGTTGTACTTTTAGAATCCACTGTGCCTGTATTTGCCTGCGGCCTTGTTGAACCCTGAATATTCTGATTTTTCCATGAAGAAGTTACTGTTTGTTCTCTTCAGTTTTGTGCTACCGACTTTTGCCTTTGCACAGGGCACCGCAAACCCTACCGACACGACTGCCATGCGCCACGTCACCTTCGATCAGATTGAGGTGATACCGGAGGCTGGCAAAGTGAAGGGCATGCTGCTGCTCGATAAGGATATTCAGTATGAACTGGAGGGCGCTGTGGACAACATGTATAACTTCAAGTATGAACGCGCCGAAAAGCAGTTCAAGTCTTTCCGCCGCCGTTACCCCGAGCATCCCCTTCCCTACTTCCTGATGGGCCTGAGCCAGTGGTGGAAAATCGTGCCGACTAACATCCAGACACTCCAATACGACGACCTTTTCTTTGCTTACATGGATACAACGATCCAGAAGGCAGAGGTAATGTACGATAAAAGCGAGAAAAATTTCGAAGCCTCCTTCTTCCTGGCTGCCGCCTACGGTTTTTCGGCCCGGCTGCACTCTGAGCGGAGCAACTGGCGCAAAGCCACGGTGGCCAGCAAGCGCGCCCTCGACTTTATGGAAAAGGCGAAAGCCGGAAATGGCCTGAGCCCGGAGTTTTTGTTTGGCGAAGCGCTTTTCAACTATTACTCCATCTGGATACATGAAACGTACCCGATGCTGCGCCCTGTTTTGCTTTTCTTCCCGGATGGCGACAAACGCCTGGGCTTAAAGCAACTGGCTTATGTGGCCAATACGGGTTTCTATACCGGCACGGAGTCTAAGTTTTTCTTGATGAAGATTTATGCCAACGAGGAGAACAAAATGGAGGAGGCCCTGGCCATCTCGGAGCAATTGGCCAAGAAATACCCGGACAACGCCTACTTTGAGCGCTTTTATGCCCGCCTGCTGTTTGTACAGGGCTATTTCACGAAAGCTGAGCACGTATCGAAAGACATTCTGGCCAAACTTGAGCAGAACCAGCCGGGCTATGAAGCCGTGAGCGGACGCTATGCATCCTATATCCTGGCCTACATCAACCAACACAAATACCGCGACCTGGACAAGGCCAGCCAATATTACAAGAACTCGATTATGTATGCCGAGATGACGAACGAGCGGGATTCCGGTTACTTCATCAACTCATACCTCAACCTGGGCCGCATTGCTGACCAAGAAGGAGATTTAGTGGCCGCCAAGCATTACCACGAGTTAGTTCTGCAGATCAGCGAAAAGAAATCAGAGCCGTACAAAGAGGCGAAAGATTATCTGAAAGTCCTCAAGAAGAAAATCAGGAAGCAAAAAGGCTAAGAAAGGTATCCTGTTGCGCTTGCAGCGAATAGCGCTCCCGCACCCATTTCCTGCCTGCGGCCCCTATGCTGGCACGGCTGTCAGCGTGAAGCAGCAAATGCTCTAATCGCTCCTGCCACTCCTCCACCGTGGAGCAGGTATACCCTGTATGGCCATCGGCCACCACAGTTACGTTGGCTCCCACCGCCGAGACCACCGCAGGGATTCCCAAAGCCATGTATTGCAGCGCCTTAAACCCACATTTCCCTTTTGCCCATTCAGTGTCGGGTAAAGGCATCAGGCCAATATGCAACTGTAGCAGCTCCTGCACTTCCGTTTCGCGTTTCCATTTTTTGAAAACCAAAGACTTGAGCTGTAACATAGGAGGCTGGTCGGCAATCACCACAAACCGGAAGCTGTATTTTTGTTCCAGTCGCTGCAGCACAGGTTCTATCAACTGCAGGTATGGCAACGTGGAGTGCGAGCCAATCCAGCCTATTACCACTTCCTGCGTGTGCTGTTCTTTTTGTGCACTGTAGCAGTGGTCTGTATCCAGCACGCTAGGCAACAGTACGGCAGAGGCGTTATACTGTAGAGCAAATTGCTGCAGGTAACCGTTGCCGCAACTTACTTTATGGCTCCAACGGCAGATTTGAGCTGTTTTGGATGGCCACTTCATTGCGTTTGCCCATTCATTGGCCGCGGATAGGTTAGTCAGCCAAATGGCATCGTCAAAGTCGTAGATTATTTTTCGGCGGAGAACCTTTGCGGCGAGCCACTCAAACCAGGGAGGCCCAACCGGTGTGGCTTCGCGATGGATGACTACGTAATCGTATTGGCGAAGCTGTGGCAGCAACGCTAAACGCTTTGCAAACCCGATTAGAAGCCCATAGGCTTTCTTTGGCAAGTGCCCCGGTTTGTATAATGCTTGCCAGGCATTCTCGCTCCAAAAATATGCGACTTTGTACCGGATGCCTTTTGCATCCAACAAAGGCAGCCACTGTTCCACCCTATACCGCTGCGAGGCTGCCTGGTTTAGTGGGTACGGCACGACAAAAAGCACCCTCACGCGTCTGCCTCCTTCTCCTGCCCCAGAAAGTACGCATACGCCTCCCGCACCCGATCCGGCGAGCGGTGTTTTTCGGCTAATTTTGGTATGTTCTGGCGGTGGCTGGGGTCCTCTAGCATTTGCTGGATTTTGCTTAGTGCCTGCTCCAGGCTTCCCTCCTGCTGCAGGTTAAACGTGGCACCGCCGCCTTCCTTTTGAATAATGTCACTGTCATCGCCTACGCCTTCCGTTAAAAGCACCGGTAGGCCATTGGCCCAGTACTCGCCTACTTTGACAGGGGAGCAAAATCTCGCTGACGGGTATGATTTAATCGTGGCAAACGCAAAGTCAGCAGCAGAGAGGTACTGCGGCACCTCCGCATGTGGCACAGTGGCAACAAACACTTTGCGAAGGTCAATATCCTCTTGCTGCAGAAATCCTTCTATTTCCTGCTTGGGCTGCGGGGACAGGATGATCAGCCTGAAGTCCGGAATAGTTTCAAAACAGTATTTGTAGATCACGAATGCTTCTTCCTTGTAGTATAGGTCACCGTACTTGCCAACGTAAATACCGACGACGCTGCCCTCTGAAAACCCTAAAAGGGTTCTTTTTTTTACCCTTTCCGGTGCTGAAAACCGAAAGCCCTTAGCCGTGACAGTATTCCGCGCCAGCTTTATTTTATGCAGCGGCAATTGTAACTGCAGGGCCAACGTCTCCAGATATAAGTCAGACACGACAATCAGACCGGCCGCTGCATGTGCCTGTTCCTTCTCCCATTTCCGTTGGAAGACATACCGCGGATCATATCGCTTCCATACACCTGTATCGCGCATATAAGCAGCATGCGGCTCGTAAAAGGCCACATAAAATGGAATATTGTATTTTTTGTGAACCTGCAAGGCCAGAGCGCCTGCTGGTGTACCAACCGAAATTATTGACGAAGCGTGTTCCTCAACAGCAATTTGCTGGATTTGCTCAGGAAATATTAAAAAGTCAGAAATTTTATTTACCAGGTTGACAGCATAGTTTTTACTGTAAACGGGTCTGTGTATAAATCCTGGTTCCTCTATAAACTGTGCCGTCGCGCTTGAGTTGACAGGACTTCTTTCTACTGTAACCAGAATTATTCTAAGGCTCTTGCTCAGTTGCGCGATAATTCGTGCATGCACTATCACTGTTGATACCGTGAGCACATCATTTATACCCCAGTAGCTTAATAATAGAACGGTCTTTTCAAGCATCATCAGGCTTTAGTTTATGATGATACAACCTCACCAGTTTACCTATATACTCCTGACTAGTATAAGCCAACGCTTTTTCTCTCGCTGCCCTAGCGTATGTTTCTAAATCTTCTTGCCCAGATAGTAATTTCAGGATAATCTCTGAAAAAGCTTCTTTATTGCCTGCGGGATAGTATAACTGCCCTCCACCAGAAACCTCTTCCAGGGCCTTTAAATCCGGAACAATGCAAGGCAGCCCTACTGTCATCGCTTCTGCCATAGCAAGGCAGAAACCCTCATAGCGAGAGGCATAAACAAAAGCGTCATACTGTTTTAGGGCATGTTCCAGATGCGAATGGCTGCCCATAAGCCTTACATTTGTCACCCTATTCTGAGAAATGAAAGCCTGCAAAGTAGCTTTAAAATGCCCTTCGCCATATATATCCAACGACACGCCTTCTTGCGCTAGTGCATGGACACATTCCATCAAGAACAGATGCCCTTTCTGAGGCCTTAAATTGCCGACAGATACCAGTTTTATACCGCTCCCTTGCTTCTTTTGCCTGCGTTGTGCTGGCTCGGCATAAAACTCGTCTCTTACAAAGTTATGCAACACTATTCGATTTCCTGTGAGGCTGATATGTTGCGCATAATCTTGTAAAGCAGTTTCAGAAACAAAAACTGCTGTCTGCTTGGCTGTATAAGTCAGTTTCTCCAGGTATTTACTCAGCACATTCGGCCCAAAAGCATCGTCTGTCATGGTGCTGTGTACACTAAATATTAGGGGTATAGGTTTTACCCATAAAGCAATCCTGGCTATAATAGTAGGCCAGTATAGATGGGAATGCACTAAATCAACCTTGTACTTGTGTATGATTTTAGAAAGGCGATATGCAGCCGCTACAACATCGATTTTACCCTTATAATTAAGATACTCAACAGACGCTACTTTATGGAAATCAGTTGCCAGCGTGGAAGGCTCTTCTAAATAAACAACTATATTCTCGAATTCATCGGGTAGGGCATTTAGAGTACCCAACAGCAGTACCTCCGCCCCACCTCTATTGAGCGATTCTGTGATATGAAGAATCCGTAATTTCACTTACATTGCTAAGAATCGTTTCCCAAAATTATCAATAATGCCAGTTAAACCTAACATACTATTTGTCGGCAACTATAACCGCAAAGACTATTTAGATATGTTTTCGAAAAGCAAAGGGCACTTTAATTTCTTTTTTTTAGAATTCGCCTCCCCAAGGGAAATCACGAGTAAGCACTATAAAGAATTTGGTGAGGCTATTTTTTGGGGGGATTATTATAATGCTTTTGACTTGTTAGAGAAAGTAAAACCTTATAAAGTAATTTTCCTGTTTATTGAGGCTTATAATCATGTCGCGCTCAATATTGCGTGTAAAGAAAAAGGTATCACCACTTGCTTGCTAGATCATGGAGTTAGAAGTACACATATCAACTTCACGTATGCAGCAACTAGTGTTCAACCAAAGAATTATTTTTTCAAATTGAATTCAAGTCTTCCTCTGTTAGCCAGAGTGAGGAATAGAATATTCTTTTATAACAGCGCACAAAAATTACTTCCTGAGAATAAACAATTTTTAAAGCAATTTTACAAAATACGAAAACACAATAACTACCTACAAACATCTCAGTTACTACAGCACAATCTGAGGAAGCCAGATGTTTATTTGTCTTTCAGTGCTGGTGTTTTTGCTGCTCATCAAAAATTAGACGCTTTACCTGACACTCAAAAAGTATACTACTTCGGTATTCCATATTTTGATCATTTTACAAATATCAATTTTAGAAATACTGGTGTTACTCAGTTGTTATTTATAGACCAAGCTTTGGTAAGTCAGCAATTGCTAGGATGGACAATAGAACTCAAGGTCCTTTTTGTAGAGGAGTTAGTAAGGGCTTGTAAAATCCACAATATAAAACTAGTTATTAAAACTCATCCACTTGAAAATTCTAAGGTTTGGGAAGCATTTGAAGGTAATAATGTCAGCCTAGTTAGTAATGAAGATTTTGAAGTGGCCGTTAGCACCTCTACCATTATAGCTGGCTTCTATTCGACCCTACTTTTAGGATTAGCGGCTTTGCCTTTTACAACAGTTTTAACTTTTGAAAATCATCCAGCTGGAAATTTCGCTCTCTCAAGCTTTCTAACGAATGCTGGCGTAGCCAAGAGCTTGGAAAACGTCCATGAGTTTGAAAACTTAGTACCTAAGCTCGCTCAAATTAATCAAGAGCAAGTAAAACATAAAAGCACTTTTATTACCAAGTGGCTTTATAGATTAGATGGCAATGCAGGCATCCGCTTGAATAAATTATTATTACAGTCTCTTTGAAGCTATCAGAAAATTCACAAATTCTCTTACGGCTCCCTCTCCCCCTTTACTCTTTAACTCCATTATCTGCAATAACCCCTTAACCTCTGCCATAGCATTTGCAGGGCAGGCTGCAACTCCTACCTTGCTAAGCAACTCAATGTCTCCCACATCATCACCGATATAAGCAATTTCTTCAAAGCTGACTCCATATTCAAAACATAGTTGCCGCGCTACTTGTACCTTATCGCATACACCTTGGAACAGACGGTCAATTTTTATTTTTTTCGCTCTACGTTCGTTAAGCTGGACTTTCTCTGAAGTTATTAAACCAGTTATAACATTTTTATCCCTAAGCAGTTCGAAAGCTTTCCCATCATACGTCGAAAACTTCTTCAACTCATCTCCAAATTCAGTATAATACATTCCGGCATCAGTTAGCACACCATCTATATCTGACAAGAAGAGCTTTATCTTTTTCATGTTAGGATTCTGCTGTATTGCTATTGCCTTATTACGTTGTAGCAACATTTCTGCTAGGTACCAGTCTTCTGGCTCGTCTAATTCAGTTAGTGTGTACTCTGCCATCTCGTATATCCCAATACGGCCATTAAGTCTACACTTGGTTTTTTTTACACCACCCACTGTACTTATGTAAAAAGCACCGTTCTCAATTAGGGTACCATCAAAGTCTTGCCTTCTAGGTCTACATTTATAATCATAATTTTGAGGAGTCCCTTCTTCATTCCAAATAAATCTTTTAGTTCTCCCGCAGGATAAAAGCGAATCAAAGTCTTCTTGCCAAAATTGCTCAAGAGCTTTGTCTAAATCCTTATGTGTCGTGTAAGGTGTTGTAGCCTGCAACAATATCAATTGATCATAATCAGGTAAGTCAAGCCACTCCAAAAACTCGAGCATAAGGTCTTCTGTAGAAGAATGGTCTTGAGCATTGGCAGGCAACCGATCATATATAACTACTTTCTTAAAATTGAATGTAAGTACAACCTCTTTTATCTCTCGGGAATCAGTTGCTACATAGACAATGTCTATGTATTGTGATTTCTCTAGCGCGAGAAGCCCCCAATACAGCAACGGCTGTCCACATATTTCTTTTATGTTTTTCAGCGGAATCGACTTGCTACCGCCTCTAGCGGGCACTAAAGCAACTGTCTTTATTGTCATCTAGCTTTGTATTTAAGCTTTTCGCGCTGTTCTTGTTCTAAGCTGCTCATTTCAGCAGGTTTATAAGTTAAGGCTCTGTATGTTGCATCAAGATCCCTGACAAGTTTACGAAGACCTTCCGGCTCTAATGAGGCAGCATGATCCGTACCCTTCCAAGTCCTATCTTTGGTAAAATGACGTTCAATCCAAGTAGCTCCTAAAGTATAAGCCGCCACATCTATAGCAATTCCTAAATGGTGTCCTGAAAAGCCAATTGCATTGATAGTCTTCATTAACTGACCTTTCAATTTTAAAATTTCTAGGAGATGTACTTCTTCAAATGGTATTGGATAGCCTGAGGTGCAAGCATAAAGAACCAGCCGTTGCAATGTGCTTGCTTCTTCAAAAAGCTGTAAGATATCAACTAATTCATTTTCAAAAGTCATTCCCAAAGAAATATGAATTTCTCCTTCATATTCATCCCGCAGGATTTTCAGAAGATTCAAATTATTATTGCAGGCAGAAGGAACTTTAATATAGTCGGGATTTAGCTGAATGATTTCTTTTGCTGAAGTCTCACCCCAAACTGAAACGCTGTAGCCAATTTCTAGATTTTCACAATGCTGCTTCAATTTTGCGTGCTGCTCCAAACTGAACTCTAAATATTCTCTGTGCTTTCCATAAGTAACTCCAAAAGCATTGTATGAATTAGGGTGAGGCATATTATACTGTTTTTGAGACAGTAGTTCCGTAATATGCCTTTTCTGGAATTTAGCATAGCTAGCTCCACAATCTTTTGCAAGGTTAATTAACTCTAAGGCTGTATTAAAGTCTCCTTGATGATTACACCCAATCTCAGCTACAACAATTGGTTTATCATACCCCATTATATATTCAAGCAAATTAAAAAATAAAAGAAGGGTTTAATGTATAATGGTTACATTAAGCCCTTCTTCAAAATTAATAATAAGTCGGGTCTTTTTACACCTCTACTATTAAATAAAGAATTCAATATTAGAACACCCTCGCCTCTGCCGGTGCAGTGTCTACGTGCTCCTTGAAGTACTCCAGTGTTCTCCTCAGGCCCTCGGCGCGGTCCACTTGGGGCTCCCAGCCCAGCACCTCCCTGGCCTTGGAGATGTCGGGCTGGCGCTTCTGCGGGTCGTCCTTGGGCAGCGGCTGGTACTCCAGCTTCAACTCCACCCCCGTGAAGCGGCAGATCTCCTCGGCAAACTCCCGGATGGTGATCTCTGAGGGGTTGCCGATGTTGACCGGCAGGTGGTAGCCGCTGAGCAGCAGGCGGTAGATGCCCTCCACCAGGTCGTCCACGTAGCAGAACGAGCGCGTCTGGCTCCCGTCGCCGAAGATGCTCAGCGGCTCGCCCCTGAGCGCCTGGCTCAGGAAAGCGGGCAGCACGCGCCCGTCGTTGAGGCGCATGCGCGGGCCGTAGGTGTTGAAGATCCGCACGATGCGCGTCTCCAGCCCGTGGTGCATGTGGTAGGCCATGGTCATGGCCTCCTGGAAGCGCTTGGCCTCGTCGTAGCAGCCCCGAGGCCCCACCGGGTTCACGTTGCCCCAGTAGTCCTCTTGCTGCGGGTGCACCAGCGGGTCGCCGTACACCTCCGAGGTGGAGGCGATCAGCATTCGCGCCCCCTTGGCCTTGGCCAGGCCCAGCAGGTTGTGGGTGCCCAGCGAGCCCACCTTCAGGGTCTGGATCGGGATCTTGAGGTAGTCGATCGGGCTGGCCGGCGAGGCGAAGTGCAGGATGTAGTCCAGCTCGCCCGACACGTGCACGAACTTGGACACGTCGTGGTGGTAAAACTCAAAGTTAGGCAACTTAAAAAGGTGCTCGATGTTGTCCAGACTCCCGGTGATCAGGTTGTCCATGGCCACCACGTTGTAGCCCTCCTTGATAAACCTGTCGCAGAGGTGGGAGCCGAGAAAACCGGCTCCCCCCGTGATCAGTACTCTTTTTCCGTTCATGCTAAATAGTTGCGTCTAAGTGCTTTGAAACCTGCTGCTTGATGCCGATGCCGTAGTAGGTGAAGCCGCGCTCGGCCATCTCGGCCCCGTCGTAGATGTTGCGGCCGTCGAAGATGACCTTCTCCTTCATCAGCTTGCTCACGACGTTGAAGTTGGGCGAGCGGAACTCGGGCCACTCGGTCACCAGCAGCAGCGCGTCGGCGTCGATGAGCGTCTCGTACTCGTCCTTGCCGTACTCGATCGTGTCGCCGAGCGTGTGGGAGGCCTCCTCCATGGCCACTGGGTCGTAGGCGCGCACCTTCGCCCCCTGGGCCAGCAGCTTCTCGATGATCACCAGCGAGGGCGCCTCGCGCATGTCGTCGGTCTTGGGCTTGAACGAGAGGCCCCAGATGGCGAAGGTCTTGCCGGCCAGCTCCCCGCTGAAATGGTTGCTGATCTTGTTGTAGAGCACCGACTTCTGGTGCTCGTTCACCTCCTCCACGCTCTGCAGCACGCGCATCTGGTAGTTGTTCTCCGAGGCCGTGCGGATCAGCGCCTTCACGTCCTTGGGGAAGCACGAGCCCCCGTAGCCGATGCCCGGGTAGATGAACTTGTTGCCGATGCGGGCGTCCGAGCCGATGCCCTTGCGGACCATGTTCACGTCGGCGCCCATGATCTCGCAGAGGTTGGCGATGTCGTTCATGAACGAGATCTTGGTCGCCAGCATCGCGTTTGCCGCGTACTTGGTCATCTCCGCCGAGGGTATGTCCATGAAGATGAGCGGGTGGCCGTTCATCAGAAAGGGCTTGTAGAGCCTGCGCATCACCTCCTGGGCGCGCTCCGAGGAAACGCCCACCACGATGCGGTCGGGTTTGAGGAAGTCGTCGATGGCGGCGCCCTCCTTCAAAAACTCGGGGTTGGAGGCCACGTCGAAGGCGATGTCGGCGCCCCGCGCGGCGAGCTCCTCCTCGATGGCCTGGCGCACCTTCCGGGCCGTGCCCACCGGCACGGTGCTCTTGGTCACCACCACCAGGTAGTCCGTCATGTGCTGGCCGATGGCGCGGGCCACGGCCAGCACGTACTTGAGGTCAGCCGAGCCGTCCTCGCCGGGAGGCGTGCCCACGGCGATGAAGGCCGCGTCGCAGCCCTGGATGGAGGCGGCAAGGTCGGTGGAGAAGCTAAGGCGCTCCTTCTGGAAGTTGCGCTCCACCATTTCCTCCAGGCCCGGCTCGTAGATGGGCAGCACGCCCTTCCTGAGGTTCTCGATCTTCTTCTGGTCGATGTCGATGCAGGTCACGTCGATGCCCACCTCCGAAAAGCACGTGCCCGTCACCAGGCCAACGTATCCAGTTCCAACTACTGCGATTCTCATAATAATGTCAGGGTTAAATTAACAATAGGTATAGTATGATAAGGGTTCTTTATCGAAGCAATAAGCAATATAACTGTAAATAATTATAAATTTAATATAAATCAGATCATATTCATTTTCCACCAGCTTTGGAACACAAGTAGCATCCAAACGACATGCTGCGCAGATTTACCTTTTCCTGATAAAACTTGCTCCCGCATTTTTTGAACCTGTTGCAATTCAAAAATGCCTTGTGAGGAAATAAAGGCGTCTCCTAGCAATTCATTCACTAAAAATTTTCCTTCTGATTGTAAGAACGATTGCAACGGGATTTCAAAACCTTGCTTTGGCCGTTTGTATAACTCTGCGGGCAACAACTCCTTAAAAGTGTCCCTTAGAATTTTCTTTTGCACATTTCCCTCTATTTTTGAGGATGCAGGCAATGAAAAGGCAAACTTGACCAACCGGTGATCGAGGTAGGGGCTGCGAATTTCTAAATTATTTGCCATCCCCATCAAGTCTATTTTGGGAAGCATGTCATTGGCTAGCACCATACACCAGTCGGCACATAGTACGTTGTTAATATTGTAAAGGTTTTTATGAATACAATCCAATAATCTTTTTTTTCTGGCTTGATATAGTCTGCTCTGTACAGTGCCCCGGTTGTCAGGCGCGATAAGGGATAAGGCAGCTTCTTCTTTTTGCCACGTGGCCCAAAGCCAGTAGCGCTCGGCAGGGGGCAGAGTGGCACCTGCTGCATACCGTTGCAATTGCCTTACTTTGTTTAACGCATAAGAGTTTCTGGAATCTGGCAATACATCCCAGAAAAACTTTAAATGCCTGGCTGCCGCTGCCGCTATCCCACCGTGCAGCAAGTTATTTTCGGCTTTGTGCTTATTATACCCTGCAAATAGTTCATCTGCTCCGTCACCACTCAAAACGGCTTTGACCTGCTGCCCCGCATGCTTGCTTAGTGCGTATACGGCCAAGGCTGAAGAATCCGCAAAAGGCTCGCTGAGGGTATGCAGCATGCTCGATATGTTTTTGAAGAGTTCGTGGTTATTCAGCTGCAATTCAGTGTGCGCAGTGTCGTACTTACTTGCAACCAGCCGCGCATAGCGTGATTCATCATAAAGCGGCTGCTCCGGAAAACCGACCGAAAACGTTTGAAGCTTGGGAACCTGCTGCGCAGCCAAGGACACCACCACCGATGAGTCAATGCCGCCACTTAGGAAAGCGCCCACCGGAACATCTGCAACCAACCGATCAGACACAGCCTGTTGTAATAGCTTTTTCAACTTAGCTTGCTGTTGTGCATAAGGCATGTGGTTCTGCTCAGCCTTCTCTCCGTCAAATGGCAAGCGGTACCAAACCTGTTCCTGCACACGGCCACCTTTAATGTATAGCGCTTGCCCTGCCATTAGTTTCCGTACCCCTTTAAGCATAGAAGCAGGGGCAGGCACATACGTCAGTTGCAGGTACTGATACAAGGAAGTATAGTCCAGCTCCCGCGGCACGCCTAACCTGAAGAGAGCGGCCATCTCAGAGCCAAAAAGAAAGCTGTCAGCACCTTTGTAATATAGCAGTGGTTTTTCACCATACCGGTCGCGGGCCAGAAAGAGGCTTTCCTCTTCCGCATCGTAAATTGCCAAGGCGAAAAAGCCGGTCAGCTTCTTCAGGCACTCCTGCTTTTCACGTTTATAAAGCTGCAAAAGCACTTCTGTATCAGAATCAGTAAGAAAAGCGATGCCCCTGCCTACCAGGTCCTGCCGGAGCTTGCGGTAATTGAATATCTCCCCATTAAAAACAATGGTATAGCGGCCACAGGCACTGGTAAACGGCTGGTTGGCGGCAACAGTGGGCGCTATCAGGGACAGGCGGCGGTGGCCGAGCCCTGCAGGGCCACGGAAAAACAGCCCCTCTGCATCAGGACCACGGTGCTGCAAGGATGCAACGGCGGCAGGGAGGCGCTCAAAGGCGGCCCGGCCTGTGGCTGTAAATGCAAAAACTCCGGTTATTCCACACATCCCTGCTAGTTGAAAGCTGAAATGTAAAATTAACCCTTTACCTGTCTAATCAGGGCCAGTACGTAAGTTTTCTTCCAGGCAAGCTTCTTTTTTTGAGTCTCTCTACAACTTGCATCCTCATTACAAGTATAAAAAACTAGACAGATCACCCAAGGATATTATGAAACCAGATTGGCTGGACAGGAAGGAATACCCTTTTAAGTCCAAATACTTGCAATTAGAGGCGGGAAGGATGCATTACGTGGACGAGGGGAAGGGCCAACCAATTGTGATGGTGCATGGCACGCCTGCCTGGTCTTTTCTGTATCGCCACCTCATCAAAATCCTGCGCAAGAAGTACCGCTGCATTGCCATGGACATGCTAGGCTTTGGGCTCTCGGACAAACCCAAGGACTGGAGTTACAAGCCACGCGCCCACGCTGCCAATTTCGAAAAGCTGATGGATCACCTGCAACTGGAGGATATTACGCTGCTGGTGCATGATTTTGGAACTCCCATTGGGTTATCCTACGCCATTAACCACCCCGATAAAATAAAGAACATCGTGATGCTTAATTCCTGGACCTGGTCTTTGTCTAAACACCAGACCTTCACGGGCACCAGCAAGTATCTGATCGGCCCCTTGGGCAAGTTTCTGCACTCTAAATTAAACGTGTCGGCCCACACGCTGATAGACGACCTGTTTGAGGGGCAGGAGAAAATGCCTGAACCCATACGGCAGCACTACATCAAGGCCCTGGGCAACCCCGAGGACAGTGTGCGGAGCCTTAGCTGCGCGCGCGAACTGGTGGGTATAACCCGCTGGTACGACGAGCTCTGGAAAGAGCGCCGTAAGATCCAGGACATTCCCACCTTGATTCTTTGGGGGGAGCGCGACAAACTGATCCATATAGAGGCCCTACAGAGTTGGAAGAAATTTTTCCATGAGTCCTATGTGATTCCGTTTGAGAGCTGTGGCCATTTCCTGCAGGAGGAGAGCGGGGAGGAAATCGCCAATTACGTCAACAACTTTATTAAAGAGGAAAACAAGAAAAGAGAACTTATTCATCAACATTAAACTAAAGCGCTACTTATGAAAACGAGAAATTCACTTAACGATAGAGATAACTCACGGCAAGAGGTGGTGCCACATATAAAAGGCACCGAACTGCACGACTATACGAACAACGCCCACCATGCACCACTTATCGAAACGCACAATAACCTGATGCAGTCCTGGATGAACCTGCGGGGAATGGACTGCCAGTTAGCCGAAGATAAGTACCACGATTTAGCCGAGCGGCCTCAGGCATAAACCGTAAAACAGCCTTTCAAACAAAAGACAGGCTAGCCCAAACGCATAAAAAAGGCGTAGAATCTTGGTTCTACGCCTTTTTTGCTTAAAATATCTTGCCGGGGTTCAGGATGCCGTGCGGGTCGAAAAGCGCTTTGATCCCGCGCATCAACCGGAGCTGTATTTCGTTGAGGGCAATGTGCACATACTGCCGCTGCACCAGCCCGATCCCGTGCTCCCCGGAAATAGTACCGCCTAAGCTCACGCAAAGCCTGAATATCTCCTGAATGCCCTCGGGCAGTTTGCTGTTCCAGTCCTCATCGCTCATATCGGCCTTCAGAATGTTCACGTGCAGGTTTCCGTCGCCGGCGTGGCCGTAGCACACCGATTTGAAGTTATACCTCTCCCCGATTTCCTTCACCCCCCGCAGCAGCTTCGGCAATTCGGCCCGTGGCACCACCGTGTCTTCTTCTTTATAGATAGAGTTGCTTTTGACAGCGTGCGCCACGTTGCGCCGTAACTGCCAGAGTTCATTCTTCTGCTTCTCGTTGTCAGCTACCAGAATCTCACCTACGTCAAATTGCTCTAACACGCTGTACAGGTGCTCCGCCTCCTTATACAGCAACTCCATCTCGTTGCCGTCAAGCTCTATCAGCAGATGCGCCAGCTCGTCGGCAGGCCGGGAGGTATGGAAGCCCAGGTAGCGGTCGGCCCACTCTATCGCCTCGCGCTCCATAAATTCCAGGGCAGAGGGCACGATGCCGGCCATAAATATCTTGGAAACGGCTTCGCAGGCTTCCTCCTCTTTCCGGAAAGGCACCAACATGACCAGGTTCTGGGGAGGGTATGGGATGAGCCTGAACACGATTTTGGTGATGATGCCCAGGGTGCCCTCACTCCCCACCATCAGCTGCGTCAGGTTATAACCCGTGGCGTTTTTGAGCACATTGGCCCCTGTCCAGGTAATCTCGCCGGTGGGCAGCACCACCTCCATGTTCAGCACATAGTCCTTGGTAACGCCATACTTCACTGCGCGCGGCCCACCGCTCGACTGGCTCAGGTTGCCGCCCAGAAAACAGCTCCCCCGACTAGAGGGGTCCGGTGGGTAAAACAGGCCCTTCGCGATCACGGCCTCCTGAAACACCTGCGTGATCACGCCAGGCTCTACGGTGGCCTGCAGGTTGCGCTCATCAATCGAAATGATCTGATTGAAGCGCTCCATCGACAGGACAACGCCCCTGTGCACGGCCAATGCCCCGCCGCTCAGGCCAGTGCCAGCGCCCCGGGGTGTTACCGGTATTAAGTTTTCGTGGCAGAACCGCATAATACGGCTCACCTCGCCAGCGTTAGCAGGTTTAAGCACCACCTCCGGCTCAAAGCGCAGGTCCTCGGTTTCGTCGTGGGTATAAGGGGCCATCTCTTCGGCAACGGCTGGCAAGAGCGCATGCTCCGGGCCAACCATGGCCACCAGCGCATCGAGGGTTTGAGGTGTGATTGCGTTGAATTTCATTTTCAAAAGGGGAGGCAAATCTGTATTTTAGCCTTTTATTATTACTGTTGTTAAATTCTGATCCCAAGGTACGCTTTGAAAACACATTTTGCTACTTCCGCCCTCATAGTCTTTTTACTGCTGCTGATGGCCTCCTGCCAAAGCTCGCAGCCCGTTTTCAGCAAGCGCGGTGAGCAGTACAAGTCCGCCCGCGAGATAGCCGAAGAGAAACGGCAGGCCCGGCGCTCCGGCAACCGCGACGGCAGCATGGCAAGCAGCACCTCCAAAGACCGTACCAGCCGAACCCGCATACGCAACCTGGACCGTGAAGTGTCTACCGTGATCGAGGCGGCCCGCTCTTATACCGGTGTGCCTTACAAGTGGGGCGGCACCACCCGCGTAGGCATGGACTGCTCGGGCTTGCTCTGCACCTCCTTCCAAAGCATTGACGTGGCCCTGCCGCGCACCTCCAACGAACAAAGCCGCTATGGCAAGAAAGTGAAGCCAAAGAACATCAAGGAGGGGGACCTCGTGTTTTTCGGGGCGAACAGGTTCAGCAACGAAATTACCCACGTGGGTATGGTCACCGAGGTGAACGGCAAGGAAGAGGTGCGTTTTATACATGCCTCCTCCTCGCTCGGCGTGATCGAGGCGAACCTCTATGCCGACCACTACCAGAAAATCTTCATCAAGGCCGTGCGGCCACCTGTGTTCTAACAGCTAGAACACAGGACGCTTTCGTCCTATAAAATTAGTGTAATTTTTGACCGCTAGCTGATTATACCTCGTACTTAAGAACTATTTAAACAACTGCTGTTCAATTAGTTATTAAGTGCTATGAAATTACTTTACAAACCATTCCTTCTTTGTATTGTGCTGTGTCTTACAGTGCAATCTGCGTGGGCGCAGGGGGCTACCACAGCCTCCCTGATCGGCAAAGTGGCTGACCAAAGCGGGGCGCCGCTGCCCGGTGCCACCGTCATCGCGGTGCATACCCCCACCAATACACAATATGTATCCACCACCGACGTCGAGGGTCGGTACAATATCCAGAACATGCGCGTGGGTGGCCCCTACTCCATCCGGTCGTCCTATATCGGGTATCAGGAGCGGGCGGTGAGCGGCGTGATGCTGAGCCTGGGCCAGACCGCCCGGATTGACATCACCCTGTCGGAGGACACCCGCCAACTCAGTGAGGTACAGGTGATCGGTGAGAAAAACGATGTTTTCAACCAGGACCGCACCGGGGCCGCCACCAACATCTCGCGGGAGCAGCTGGCCAACCTCCCCACCTTGAGCAGAAGCTTGCAGGACTTCACGCGCCTCACGCCGCAGGCCTCGGGCAACTCCATTGCCGGCTCCAACAACCGCTACAACAACATCACCATTGATGGTGCCGTGAACAACGACGTGTTTGGGCTTGCCGGCAGCGGCACCCCGGGGGGGCAGGCGGGCACGCAGCCCATCTCGCTCGACGCCATCGAGCAGATTCAGGTGGTGGTGGCCCCCTACGATGTGAAACTGGGCAATTTTACCGGTGGGGGTATCAATGCGGTCACCCGATCCGGCTCTAACAGCTTTACTGGCTCCGCCTACGTGTTTGGCCGCAGTGAGGAAACGATTGGCAAGGCTGTGGAGGGGCCGCGCGAGCGGGCCGACGAGTTCAGCAATTACCAGTATGGCGTGCGCCTGGGCGGTCCCATCATCCGCGACAAGCTGTTCTTTTTCGTGAACTACGATGCCACCCGCATCACGGAGCCCGTGCGTTTTGCGCCGGGCTCGGCAGAGTCGCAGATACCGCTGAACGTGGCCCAGCAGCTGGCCAGCTTTGTGCAGCAAACCTATGGGTATGATGTGGGCACCATCGGCGCCTTTGACCGCGAGACCAACAGCGACAAGTTCTTTGGGCGCCTGGACTTCAACATCAACGACAGCCACCAGCTTACCGTGCGCCACAACTTTGTGGATGCCTTTCAGGATGAGTTTAACAGGAGCCGCAGCTATGTGCGCTTCGGCAACAACGCCTACCAGTTCACCAGTTCCACCAACAGCTCAGTGCTGGAGCTCAACAGCCGCTTCGGCAACGAGATTTCCAATAAGCTAATCCTGGGTTACTCCCGCATCCGGGACAGACGCGCCACGGCGGGAGCGCTTTTCCCGCAGGTAACCATCTCCGACCCGATCGGGACGTTTGAGTTTGGGGCGCAGCGCTCGTCCACGGCCAACGAGCTGGACCAGGACATCTTCGAGATCACGAACAACTTCACCTATATCCTGGGCAACCACAACTTCACGCTGGGCACCCACAACGAGTTCTTTAAGTTCCGGAACCTGTTCATCAACAACTTCAACGGCCGCTGGGACTTTAACAGCCTGGATGATTTTTATGCCGGCGACCCTTCGCGGGTGCAGGCCACCTACTCCCTCAGCGAGGACCCGCGGCCAGCGGCCGAGTTCAATGCCATGCAGCTTGGTTTCTACGCGCAGGATGAATACACTGCCGGCGAGCAGCTGCGCCTAACCCTCGGGCTGCGCATCGATGTTCCGGTGTTTCCGGATAAGCCTGCCCGCAACATGGCCTTCGAGCAGGACTTCGGCAGCCTATACCCTGGCCTGCGGACCGACCGCACACCGGGCGGTAACGTGCTGTGGGCGCCGCGCTTCGGGTTTAACTATACCCCTACCGACGACCGCTCCTTCCAGATACGGGGCGGAACGGGCGTGTTTACGGGCCGCGTGCCTTTTGTGTGGCTCTCCAACCAGTTTACCAATACCGGTACTATTTTCGGAACCGTGTTCCAGAACAACCCTGACGAGTTCATCACAGACATAGGCCAGCAGCGCAACGCGGGTGCCAGCAACACAACGTTTGAGGTGAACGTGGTAGACGAGGACTTTAAGCTGCCGCAGGTATGGCGCAGCAACCTGGCTTTTGATTATACCCTGCCCTGGAATGTGACCGCCACGGTGGAGGGGATTTACTCCAAGACGCTGAACGATGTGGTGTACCGCAACCTGAACCTGGCTGACCCGGTGGGCACCCTGCCCGGCCCCGACAACCGCGAGGTATACCCAGCCAGCACCAATGCCCGGCGCATCAACCCGAACTACACCAACGTTATTTTGCTGGACAACACTGACAAGGGCTATAGGTATAGCCTGACGGGCCAGTTGCGCAAAGACTTTATCAACGGGCTGCAAACCACTGTAGCCTATACCTATGGCAAGGCAAAGGATGTGAACTCGGGCACCAGTTCCACAGCGCTTTCTAACTGGGAGTTTAACCAGGTGGTCAACGACCCGAATAATCCTCCGCTGGAATTTTCCCGGTATGATGTGCGCCACCGCATTATTGCCTCCAGCGGCTATACCTTCGCATACGCGGATCATTTCTCTACCAGCGTGTCACTGTTTTACCAGGGGCAATCCGGGCTGCCATTTACCTACTTGTATGCCCAGGACCTGAACAACGACGGTAACCGCAGCAACGACCTCTTATATGTTCCGCGCAACCAGGGCGAAATCAACCTGGTGCCCTTTACATCGGGCGGCATCACGTTTACCTCTGATGAGCAATGGGCCGCTTTGGAAGAGTTTATCGCGAGTGATGACTATTTAAGCAGCCGCCGCGGCCAGTACGCTGAACGAAACGGAGCCCGCATGCCCTGGACGCACCGGTTCGACATCCGCCTGCTACAGGACTTTTACATCAACGCCGGCGACAGGAAACACACCTTGCAGCTTACGTTTGATGTCTTTAACGTGGGCAACCTCCTGAACAAGGATTGGGGGCGGCAGTACTTTGTAGGTAACTCAGCAAATGAAATAGTGCGTTTTGCGGGCCGAAACGCCAGCGGTGCACCAACTTATAACTTCAACCCCAGAAACACCGCCTACAACATCGACCAGTTCGACTCCAGGTGGCAGGGGCAGGTAGGGCTACGGTATATCTTTGAGTAAACTATACCCCACGGAAAGCAAAAAGGCCTTCAGGAAATCCTGAAGGCCTTTTCTATAGAGTTAACGTAGGACTATTCGCCTTCGCCCAGTAATTCGAAGTTACCGTTGTCACGCTTAATTAAGGTTGACTGGATCAAACCTGTAGGGTAGGTATCATACGTAACCGTGTACTTCTGCCCTGCATCTGCGCCCGGGAACTTGCTCTTCAGCAACTCAGCCATTGCAAAGATGATATCGTCGTTGCTCCAAGAGAAGGTGTTGAAGTTGCCGTACCTCGCCAGGTTGGATCTGTTTGCCTCGGTGCTGATGTTCGACTGCTCTGAAATCCAGGTATAGTCTGCTGCCACCAGGCTGTAGGCAATGCTCAAGTCAGCTACCCACGCTGCGTTCTTCTTCTTGAACTTGATAACAGCATTTTCCGTCAGGTCTTCCTCCAACTCGACCCAGCGGGTACCATTGAAGTTCATGGCCATTACCTCCTGCTTCGTAGACTTGCCGTTATAATAAGCATAGCTCACATACTTCACATCACCAGGCTTATTGCCTACCACGCTTGCGTTCAGGAACCTGTTGAAGTAGTCCGCCAGTACGGCATCATCCGCGGAGGTGAAGTTGTTGAAACGGTTACGGCCAACAGCCACATAGTCTGCCTCAGATACATGGTAAGCGTCTACCCAGGCACCGTTGGTGAAGTAGTAAGAGTCGGTCACGTCGGTGTTTCGTGGCTCGGCGCTGCCATTGTACCAGGTATAATCCAGAACCGCCAGGGTGCCATCTACCGCCTCCGGGAACTTCTCGCCCAGGAAGGTAAGCACCTGCGACTCTCTGTCGAAGTTAGAGTAGCGGGCACCGCCCAACTGGTAGTCAGAACGCTCGGTTACTGAATATTCCTCTACCGCATTGATCTTGTTGCCACCAAACTTGAAGAGCAGCTTATTGTAGCCGATCGCCGCCTTGGTGCCGTTGCCTACCTGCGGGAAGTTCTTGTCCAGGATAGCCGGGATAAGTGCCCCTGCCTCTGCCTCGCTCCCGAAGTAATGGTTTTTGGCCACATAAGCCGGTGCTGAAGACTTGCCTTTGTAAAACTCGTAGTCTTTTGCAGCCAGCTCGGTTTTGATATCGGCCTCATACTCGTTAGATATCTGGGCATCCAGTTCTTCGTACACATCCTCCATCGGGTCGCAAGCCGTAAAGGACAGGGCCGCCACAGAAGCAACTACATATATATACTTTTTCATGTTGTTAATGCTTTGCTACTAGATTAGAAATTGATTTTCAGGCCAGTTGTCCAGGTTCTGCCGATACCGTAGAAGACAGTTGAGCCAAGGGCATCACCATTCTTGTCTTCATCCAGCCTGCTATCGCCGTTCTGCGCATCAGAGATGTACTCTGTGTCCAGCAGGTTATTCACGTTGGCGTAAAGCGACGCCTTCAGGCCAGCTACTTTAAAGCTGAACACGGCGTTTACATCCAGCAGCGAGTAAGACGGCACTTCCCATACCTTCAGGTTCGGGTCTCTCAGGGTAGTAGGGTCAAACTGCGCGAAGAAGTCTGTGTAGTAGTTATAGTCCACGCCGATCTTCAGCTCGTCCACCACTCTATAGCTTGCGCCGATGGCAGCCGTTGTCTGTGCCGCGTCACCTACTTTGATGCCTTTCATGTACATCGGGCCGAAGGTTTCTGACTCCGTTCTGTCTTCGTTGAACACCGTCACCTCGTCGATGTTGTTCTGCCATGTCCAGTCACCCACAGAGGCCATACCTCGCACGTTTAGCTTAGAAGAAGGCTGGTACGCGAAGTCCAGTTCAACACCTTGGTGTAGGGCATCCACGCCCAGCAGGTTGGCAAAGAACAGCTCGCCGCTCTGGCCCGTGATGGCTCTCGTGAACGAGCGGTCGTTCCAGGCGGTGCGGTACAGGTTGATGTTACCGTTCAGTTTCGCGCTTCTGTAACCGTAACCCAGCTCGTAGCTCAGGATCTTCTCGTTTACAGCGTCTTTGTTAATCACATTCGCGTTGTTCAGGAAAACCGCGTTGAAGAACGGCGCCTTCTCAAAGTAACCCAGGTTAGCGAACACGTTGTGGTTCTCCGTCAGGTTGTAGTTGGCACCGCCTTTCACCTGGTATCCGAAGAAATTCTGGAAATCAGTCTCCTGGTTACCCTCGGTGTACTGGAAGTAGTCGATGCGCTTGTAAGAGGTGTTGGAGGCCGCCAGGGATACGAAGGCAGAAAGCACGCCATCGGTATACTCACCCTGCAGGAAGCCACCTTCCCAAAGCACCACGCCGTCGTTGTTGTAGCTGATCTTGTCGCCTACACGGGCTCTGTTGTTCGGGTTGTTTATGTTGGAGTTGTCCAGCATGTAGTCAGCACCCAGCAGGTCATATACTTCCCGGAAGTGCTCGCCTTTGTAATGACGCAGGTCAATACCACCCAGTATGTTGAAGTTCTCGTTCAGGCTCTTCTGGTACGTAGACAGTGCCCCGAACCAGGTATGGTCGTTGCGTGAAGCATACCGGTAAGCGCGTGCGTGGCCGTCTACAGAATTCTGGTTGATGTCCACTATCTGGTCCAGGTCGTAAGGTGAGTACATATCGCCAGTTCTGATGGTGTCCACGTTCAGGCTGCGGTCTGTCGTGATACCGCCGCCGCCGCCTGTACCTTTCGATACATAGATAGCCGTGGAAAGGAAGGAAGACTTGTTGATGTTCCAGTAATGGTTCAGGGAGATCTGCGGCTTGTGGTAGAAGTTATCCTCCACGTTCACCACCTCGCCGTTCTTCACGCCCCAGTCCGGGTTCCAGCGCAGGCCCTGTGGCGCGTTTCTGAACTCCTGGATGCTCTGGCGCGACTGGCGCTGCCCGTGGTACTGTGGGGCACCGAATCCAGTCAATGAAATCGTATGCTTGTCATTGATCAGCTTAGAAACGTTGAAGAAGTAGTTATACCCCTCAAACTGCAGGCCCTCAGCCCAACCGTTCCCTTCTGTTTTAGAAGCAGAGGTTGCAAATGCCCATCCTTTCTCGTTCAGGCCAGTGGCGAAAGAAAAGCCAACTTTGTTGTAGCCGTTGTTACCGATACCATAGTAAAGTGAGCCGCCTTTCGTGGCATCCGTTGTTTTGGTGATGATGTTGATCGTACCGCCGATGGAAGGCACTGCCACTTTAGAGGCGCCCAGTCCACGCTGCACCTGCATCGACTTGGTTACGTCCGTCAGGCCAGCCCAGTTAGACCAGTACACGCGTCCGTTCTCCATGTCGTTTACTGGCACCCCGTTGATCATCACGGCCACGTTCTCGCTCTGGAAGCCGCGCAGGTTGATGCGGGAGTCACCGAAACCACCGCCCTGCTTGGTTGCATAAACACCAGGTGTAGACTTCAGCAGCTCCGGGAATTCCTGGTTAGAGGCTTTCTCCGAGATGATCTCGCTGGAGATGGTGGACATGGCCACCGGCGTCTCTCTGTCGATGGCATAAGAGTTGGCTGTAATCACCACCTCGTTGATGGACGTTACATTCGGCTCCAGCAGCACAGTCCCCAGCTTGCGGGTGCCCTGCCCAGCAGCTACATTCACCTCACGTTGGATGTAGCCCACATAGTTCACCAGGAGCGTCGTGGCAGCGTCATTGTCCAGTTTCATCAGGAAAGAACCATCTAACGAAGCCGGCACAGCGCGCTCGGTTCCTTTCAGGATGACTGTTGCTCCAGGCAAGGGTTCTTTGGTTGTGGCATCCACAATTTTACCCGTTACCGTGCTCTGAGCAAAAGCACTCCCCACATTGGCAACGGAAATTACCAATGCAATAACAAAAAGTAAACACTTTTTCATGTAACTAGTTTTGGTTGGTTGTTTGATTGGATAATTAATATGATTGCAATTATTGATTTTCCATTTCGACGCAAAGATATGGGAACATTTCCAAAGACGAAAGAAGATAATCTTTTCTTAACACAACCTGGTGCCAGACGCCCTAATAAAAGCAGGCAAAATAGACGCCTACTTGCTTAAAACACCGATTTCAAGCCCAAAAAAGGCCTTTTAAAAATTCAGAAGCCTCTCTAAACAATAGAAGGCATATAGTTTAATTTTATCCTAGCTCATTTGAAAAGTTCAGGTTATTACTCACTCACCGGATTTTACAAAATTGAACATAAACAATACAGCCAATTTACTATATAACCAAGGCTAAGATTTAATCAGAAAAACAATACTTACTCATTATTATATTCAATAATAGTATTAATACATCATTCGCTTCCAATTCTACTCCTCCGGCTTTTGCATATTGAAAATAGAATTGAACGAAAGAATAAAGCTGTGGCACATTTACAGCATGTCTATTAAAAACATCGAAATAAATACCCGTTTGCAGTCGCATTATTGAAAGGCAAGTGAGGTACGAAATCAGCCATAATTTATCCCTACCAACAGATTACTTATTGCTTAAAGCCAATATTTTAGTACTATCGTTTCATACCTGTTAGTCAGGTAAATAAGCCTGTTTCAACACCAAATACCCGCCTACACGAATATCAGAATTTTACTGTGAAATAAATCATCGCAAAAAGGTTGTAATAACCAAAACACCAACTACTTTTGCGGGCAAAAAACCAACCCAAACATTATTTATGAGAAAGTTTTTATTGTCAGCACTTCTCATGTTGCTGGGTGTCGCAGGATTGCAGGCACAGGTAACTACGAGCAGCATCAACGGTTCCATACAGAGTGTGAACGGTGAGGCGTTGATTGGAGCCACTGTTAGGGCAACGCACCAGCCCTCAGGCACCAATTACGGCACCACTACTAACACCGAAGGTCGCTTCAGTATCCCAAACGCACGTATTGGAGGCCCTTACCAGATCGAGATTAGCTACGTAGGCTTTTCACCAAAAACCTATAATGGCATAGACCTGAAACTGGGTCAGGCTTATGTATTGAATGCTAAGCTTGCTGAATCTGGCACGTCTCTGCAGGAAGTAAACGTGACGGCAGACAGAACTTCTGTTTTCAATTCCAGCAAAACTGGTGCTGCCACAAACATCAGCACTCGCCAGATTGAAACGCTTCCTACTATTTCAAGAAGTATTCAGGACTTTACCCGTACCACGCCTCAAGCTAACGGTAACAGCTTCGGTGGCCGTGATGCCCGCTTCAACAGCATCCAGGTAGACGGTGCCAACCTGAACAACAACTTTGGCCTTAACTCAAGCCCAATGCCCGGCGGTGGCGCACAGCCGATCTCCCTTGACGCTTATGACGAAATCTCTGTAAACATTGCTCCTTACGATGTAAGACAGTCAGGTTTTACTGGTGCCGGTATCAACGCGGTTACAAAGAGCGGTACTAACACATTTAAAGGAACTGCCTATACCTTCTTCAGAGATCAGAATTTTATCGGTTCTAAAGTAGGTGATAACGACATCAGCGAAACGATTCAGGAGTCTAAAAGCAACACGTATGGCTTTAGCCTTGGTGGCCCGATCATCAAGAACAAACTGTTCTTCTTTGTAAACGGCGAGATTGAGAAAGAATCCAGACCAGGTATCGCATTCTCTCCAACGGGTGGTTCAGGCCTTGGAACCGTATCTACTACGCCAGTAGCTGACCTTCAATCTGTTTCGGATTACCTGCAAAACAAGTTCGGTTACAGCACAGGCGGTTACGACAACTTCCCTAACTTCGCGAACGACAACCGCAAGTTCCTGGCTAAGATCGACTGGAACATCAGCCAGATACACAAACTGACTGTAAAATACACTGACTTCACAAACACAAACGACCAGATCATTAACTCAACCAGTATCCCGAATGGTGGTGGTTTCTCAGTAACTGGTCGCTCAGGCACATTGAGCCGCCTGCCATTTGGCCGTTTCAGCAATAACGCAATGGGTTTCGAAAACTCGAAGTATATCTTCAAAGACGTTGTGAAGACAGGTACTGCTGAACTTAACAGTAACTTTGGCGGCAGAATGTCTAACCAGTTCCTGGCAACAGTAAGTAAGATCCAGACGACACGTGACTACCCTGGCGGCTTGTTCCCAACCATCGATATCTTCGATGGCAAAGGCAACAACTACATCCACGCTGGTATGGACCCGTTCACATACAACAACGATGTGATCAACGATGTGTACAGCATTACCAACAACTTCTCTTACTACGCTGGCAAGCATACTTTCACAGCTGGTGTAAACTATGAGTATCAGAAGGTAGGTAACATGTTTATGGCAGCTTCTAACGGCTACTATGCATACAACTCCCTTGATGACTTCCTGAATGACAAAGCTCCTGCTTACTATGCCTATACCTACTCACTGGTACCGGGTCAGGACGCCGTATACTCTGCAGAACTGAAAGTTGGTCAGCTTGGCGTGTATGTTCAGGACGAAATGCAAGTGAACAAAGGCCTGACGATTACTGCGGGTATACGCGCTGACAAGTCTATCTACCACGAAGACCCAATCACGAACCCTGCAGTAGAAGAATTGCAGTTCTTCGATGAAGATGGCAACACAACTACTTACACTACTGGTTCTTGGGCAAAAAGCAAAATTCTGTTGTCGCCAAGAGTAGGTTTCCGTTGGGATGTGAGCAACGACAACTCTCTTATCGTTCGCGGTGGTACGGGTCTGTTCACTGGCCGTTTCCCATTCGTTTGGTTGACTAACATGCCTACAAACTCAGGTATGTACCAGTTTGGTGCCGGCGTTACAGATCCTACCGTACTGGCTAACATCAGGCTAAATGCTGACCCAAGCACTTATTCTTCCTTATTCCCAAGGACAGCTGGCACCTCAGTTCCACCAAACTTGGTGTTCATGAACGAAGACTTCCAGTTCCCACAGGTATTCAGAACGAACCTTGCTGCTGACAAAGACCTGGGCAGCGGTTTCACGTTGACGCTTGAAGGTATGTATACCAAAGAACTCAACGGTATCAAAATGCGCAATGCCAACCTGTTTGAGCCAAATGGCACCTTCACGGAAGGCGGTAACATCAGAGATCGTTTTGTTGACAGAAACAATGACAAGAAACTGAACAATGATGACAGAAGACTTAACCCAGGTGTAAACACAGCCATTGTGCTGGAGAACACTAACAAAGGTTATTCTGCCTCCCTCACTGCTCAGTTAAGCAAGTCATTTGCTAGCGGCTTCTATGGCTCTGTGGCTTACAACTATACTCAGGCGAAAGGCATCACTGCAAACCCAGGTTCACAGGCTGGTTCTGTATGGTCACAAAACCCGAACGTAGGAACTGCCAATGATCAGGAACTGGGCTTCCAGTCGTTTGCAATCCCTCACCGTGTGGTTGCTAACTTTTCATACAGAAAATCTTACCTGAACCACTTCGCCTCTACTCTTTCTGTCTTCTACGAAGGTGCAAACCAGAGCAACTACAGCTTCATCATCAACGGTGACCTGAACGCTGACGGTAACAGCTCTTCTGACCTGATGTACATCCCAAGAGATCGTGCCGAAATGAACTTCGAAGCATACACTATTAAGATTGACGGCCAGAACAAAACTTTCTCTGAAGATGAGCAGAAGGATGCCTTCGAGCAATTCATCAACAACTCTCCTTACCTGAGCGAGAACAGAGGTGCGTATGCAGAGAGAAGCGGTGCACTGCTTCCTTGGTACAACAGAATGGACGCTCGTTTCCTTCAGGACTTCTACATCACTACTGGCAAGAACAACACGAAGCACACACTTCAGTTCAGTGCTGACGTCCTGAACGTGCCAAACATGATTAACAAGGACTGGGGTATCGAAAAGCGTTTCGTAACTGCAAACCCATTGACATTTAAGAAATTCAACGCTGACAACGAGCCGGTTTACAACTTCCAAAACCGTAGCGGTGAGCTTGTAACAGAGCCTTTCGAGGATGTGATTACTACAAGCAGCACCTGGAGACTTCAGCTTGGCCTTCGCTATAGCTTCTAGTAGACTAGTCTATTTAACTACACAAAAAGGCGGGGCAAATGTCCCGCCTTTTTTATTTTAAAAATCTAGCGTTTCAGTTTTTGCATATTCAAAAATTGTTCTAATTTTGTGACACTAAAACGGGGGATTAGCTCAGCTGGCTAGAGCGCTTGCATGGCATGCAAGAGGTCATCGGTTCGACTCCGATATTCTCCACGAAAGGCAAAGCATTTAGCTTTGCCTTTTTTGTTTTTATGCCATTCTATACCTATATCCTCTTCTCGGAAAAACTCAACCGCTATTATATCGGAAGTTGTCAGGATATGACGGTGCGGTTGGAGCAGCACAATACCGGTAGGAACAAATCCACAAAAAGCGGCTCTCCCTGGGCAATCAAACTGACCGAGACTTTTGACACCCGCTCTGCCGCCCAGACCCGCGAATCGGAGATAAAGAAAAAGAAGAGCAGAAAGTACATCGAATGGCTGATTCACTCAGCCAGTTAGATTGCCCTGAATGGTTTCGGGAGGATCATCGCTTCAACTCCAATATTCTCCACATTTATAATTCATCCCTTAACACTAATATCGTAAGGACAATTTTTGGGGGGGCATGTAGATATGTACATAATTCCTCTCTATCTCTGCTAATATAATGCCTTGACACGTGTTTGGCTACTACCCTATTCTTTCTTTTGTGAAAATTCCTACGATCATTGAACTTCTTAAATTCTGACTCTAAAGAAAAACGTAAAATAATTAATTAAAAATGAGACAATTACAGATAAATACTCACAAGTAGGTATTGCAGAACATGGTTTAACAAGCGTTATTTGACTATAACTTAATAAATTATAGATATGAAAAAATCACTACTAATTGGATTTCTAATTTTAGTGGCCCAAACTTCTTTTTGCCAAATTACAGGCGTAGCTGCGGCAGTTGCATTAGATAAGATGGAAAGTACCATGAGCGGTGTAATTGAAGATGCAGAGAATTCAGGAAACAGTGTCATCAATAATGGGGCGTTACAGGTAAATACCACTATCTACAACTTCCGAGAAACTTACAAGGACGTACTAAAGAGTTCGGATACTGTTCTAGACCAACAAGCTTATAACATATTTCTCAATATAAAAAAAGCTACAGATAAGATTTCAAGTGGTGCAACAGACTTTGTTGCTGAATTAGATAATACAGTAGCTAATCTGCATAGTGTTATGATTACAATTCCTGGCACATCCAAAAAACCGTATATTTCAAAAAGCTATTTCCCTATCCTCATTAAAAGCAGCAATTTTAATGAATACGAAATACAATTTACTGGTAGCCTCCTTGACCAAAAGTCTAAATTTACGGTGAATGGTGAAGAAATCAAGGCATCCGAGATAAGCACAAATAGACTTATATATCATCTTGAAGCAGAACAACTAGAAAAAGCCTTAGAGGGTAAACGTGCAAATTTTAATTTAGAATTCAGATATGGAGGTTTGTTCAAGAAGCTTTTTCAAAAAACTGCAAAATATAATTACTTTACTAAAGTAGTACCCTTAGAGTTCGGTGCAGTTGATTTACAAGTAAGTACAACGACAAATGATACACTAAGAATAAGCCGTTCTCATACATTTCCTGAAACAAGAACAGGAGGAACAAGTGGAACTGGTAGCAGAAGAACATCTAGACAAACGTTTTTAGTAGGTCCATCAATAGCTACAAATATAATTGATGTCAGATCTGTAAGATTAGAAACTTTGGAAAACAGGTACGGTTATGGAGCATCAGTTCAGAGTGCGACACCAGCGGGTATTACAGTTATACAACATGCACGAAGTGAGAATGAACCATTTGGTGGAGGTGGTAAAGTCCATAGTCTTGTAAAATTTACTGAACTGCAGATCACCCCAATAACTAACTCCGAAGAAGTACAAGAAAAACCTTTCGTTTTCAACGAACCTTTAGTGATACAGCTACCAAGAAACACAGTAGCAATACAAAGCATTAGGGTTAAGTTGTATGATGGAAAAACAGTAACACTAACTACAGAAAATATAAATAGGAACTTTGAAGTTGACTTTAGAAAGCACGACTCAACCCTGTTCATAAAAAATGTTAAACTTTAGAAATCCTCCTATCTTATTCGCTTGCCATCTAATCAAGGGAAGTATATCTTACTATTATGGTAGCATAAAACTTATTAATCTCTCTAGCTTAATAAGGTAGAGTACAGCTAATACAGTATATATGTAATAGTCAAGATGTAAGCTTACATTCTCTAGCCTTGAACAATAGCTGACATTCCAATCTCGACATTTTTCTTTCGTAATCCCTTCTCACTAGACCATGGAAGGGTTGCGAAAGAAAAATGAACCTGTAAGCCTTCTGCCACGAAGAGAAGCAGTGATGTCAGGGCGAGTAGTGGTAATTACACATAAATCAAGCGGGCTTGCCACAACCATCCTTGGTCACAACAAGCCCGCTACTTTTACTCTGTTCTCTGCATCTAGCTCACAACTTTCTCCAGAGGCTGCTGCTTATACCCTCTGGCCATAACGACTTCCAGTTCTTCCAGTGTCTTGCCTTTTGTTTCGGGCAGGTATTTCCAGACGAAGATGAGGTGCAGCACCATGGCTCCGCCGAAGAAGGAGAAGGCCAGCACACCGCCGTAACTCAGTTCTGCTACCACCGGGAAGGTCCAGGTCATGATGGCGGCCCATACCCAGTGCGTGAGGCTGCCCAGCGACTGCCCTTTGCCGCGTACCGAGTTCGGGAATATTTCTGCCAGGAAAACCCAGATAACAGCGCCCTGCGAGAAGGCAAAGCTGGCGATAAAACCAATCAGGTAGATCAGGACGGAGTAGCCGTTAAAGTCCTGCTGATAGAAGGCCATGGCCGTCAGCCCCAGCGACACGATCATACCCACCGAACCGATCAGCAGCAGGGTCTTTCTTCCGAACTTATCAATTAACGTCATAGCCAGTACCGTGAAGAGCATGTTGGTCACGCCAATCGCGACAGACTGCAGCAGGGCGGTGTCGGTGCCCAGGCCGGTCATCTCGAAAATGCGCGGGGCATAGTACATAATGGCGTTAATACCTGAGAACTGGTTGAAAGTAGCCAGCATGATCGCCAGGAAAATAGGGAACGAGAACTTACGGGAGAACAGCGGCTCGTTTGCTCCGCCTCCCTCCTGCGCCAGCGAGGCAATGATCTCGCTACTTTCCTGCTCCGGGTTTTTGCTGCCCATGGTGCGTAATACTTGTAATCCCTCCGCCTCGCGCTTCATCTTGATCAGCCAACGCGGGCTTTCCGGTATCAGAAAGAGCAGGCCGAAAAAGGCCACGGCTGGCACTGCCTCCACGCCCAGCATCCAGCGCCACGCGTCTACCGCGATGAGCTGGTTGATTAGGTAGTTGGACAGGAACGAAAGCAGGATACCAAACACGATGTTAAACTGGAAGATGGCCACCAGGCGCCCACGCAGGTTGGCCGGCGCGATCTCAGAGATATAAGAGGGGCCGATAACAGACGAGGCACCGATGCCCAGGCCACCGAGGAAGCGGTAAAACAGGAAGCCATACCAGGAATCGGTAAAGGCGCAGCCAAGCGCTGAAACCGCAAAGAAGATCGCCACCAGGATGAGGATATTCCGGCGGCCATACCTGTCGCCGGCGTTACCGGCTACCAGGGCCCCGAAAATTGTTCCGATCAGGGCAATGGCGTTCGTGAACCCGTGCCAAAAGCCGTCGAGCCCGAACATGGCTTTGATGGACTGCTCTGCGCCGGAGATTACCGCCGTGTCGAATCCGAAAAGCAGGCCGCCCAGGGCAGACACCACCACGGCCGTTATTAATTTACCATTCATGCTGTTTGTGAGTTAGAGGAGTGTAAAGGCACAACAGTAGCAGGTATAAACCGCGCGCCACTGTGCTTAAATGCTGTTGTTTTATTTTGGGAGAGGTGCCTGTTGCGTTTGCCAGCAGGCCGTGGCCCCAATCAGCGCTGCCGCTTCTCCGAGGGTGGCGATCACCAACGCCGTACTGACGTTATTTTGCTGCAGGATGTCTTTTACACCAGGCAGAAACAGTTTGTGGGCTTTGCTAATGTTCCCGCCAATCACCACTACATCCGGTGATTCCTTGGTGATAAAATTCAGTAGAAAATCCGACAGGTTCTGCTCAAACTCCTGCATCACTACGCTGGCGTTCGGGTCTGTGTCGATCAGTTTGGTCAACTCCTTCACGTTCTTCACCTGCGCTCCGGATCGCTCGGCATAGGCTTTCAGGAACCACCGCGTGGAAAGGTAGTCTTCGGCAATGCCATCCTTAAACGTGGAGGAGCCCAGGTTTACGTCGCGCGTAATTCCTTCGTCGCATACCGCCGAGCCCAGGCCTGTGCCCAGGGTTATCCCCAGCACTTTTTTATACCCCTTGCCGGCACCGCTTAGGACCTCGCCAGCCAGGTAGGATTCCGCATCGTTCCGGAAGCGGATGGCAGTGCCGCTGATGTTCAGTTTCTCCGCCAGCGCCTCCCGGATATTCAGCCCATAAATGGATTCATACTTGTTCATGTTCCGGATGCGCGAGATGCCGTTTTCGTAGTCGAACGGGCCGGGCATGGCGATACCCAGCTTCACGGGCTTGCCGGGGGCACTGTCGCGCACGGTGGCAATCACCTCCACCCAGCCATCCAGAATCTCTTCTGCCGACCCGGCAGAGTTGATGTGCTTTCTGGCCATGGCACCGGCATCTACCCTATTATCCGCCACCAACGCAGCCGTAATATGCGAGCCTCCTATATCAATTCCAATCACAGCTGGGTCCATCGCTTTTTCTTTCATGCTGATAATTTCCGTAAGTTTTCATAGTTCACCCCTACCTGTCCTTCCAAAGCAGAAGGACAGGCGAGCAAACAATATCAAGAGTTGGCTGAGGCTACTTTTTGGTGTTGGCGGCAGCTTTGGTGGGGTCCCAAACGGTTACGGCCACTCTGGAGTCGGCGGTGCCATAATACAGGTACCACTTGCCCTTAAAGTAGGTCAGGCCCTCCATAAAAGTGGTGCCGTCCACGTACTGGCCTGTTTTCTCGTAAGGCATCTCCGGCTTGATAAACGGCTCATCCGAGCGCGACAAAAGCTTCATCGGGTTGTTGAGGTCATACAGTGCCTGTCCGCCGGTATAAATCCGGTCGGCCAGCGTGGTATCGCCCAGGGCTTTGCTGTTTCCGGCGTTGTAAAGCACCACAATGCCTTTGTCTGTGACCAGCGCAGGAGGTCCTGCTTCTACTAACCACGCATCGAAATAACCCACCCGCGGGCTAAGCACTTTCACAATTTCACTACGGTCATCCAATACCGGATCCCAGTTCACCAGGTCATCCGACGTGGCCATCCAGATATGGGGCACGCCAAAATACATCCAGTATTTGCCGTTAATCTTGGTCGGGATGAGTTTGTCGCCTTCCTTGCGTGTCAGGATCGCGCCAGACTTCGAATCGAGGTCACGGAACTTGCCATCGTGCGCTTTCGCGAAGGCCGGCCCGTGCTTTTCCCAGGTCTTCAGGTCTTTAGAGGTAGCCACGGCCAGGCGCGGAATATCCTTGTTCCATTGGGTATAGGTCAGCACGTACGTGCCATCCTCTTTCTCCACAATACGCGGGTCTTCCACACCACCAGGCCATTCATACTGCTTCTGGCTGTCGTTATCCGGGAACAACACGGGCTTGTCGCCGCGCTTGTAGGCTTTGCCGTCCTCAGAGGTTGCCATGCCCAGGCGGGAGGTATGGCCGCCAATCATCATGTCGCCCAGTTTATCCTCGGCGCGGTAAAGCACGTGTATCTTGCCGTCGCGCACCACCGAGGCGGGGTTAAAGGTCGCCATTGCTTCCCAATTCACTTTCTTGCCGCTCATCGGGTCCTTGAAAGTGGTCTTCTCTTTCGGTGTGATAATCGGGTTGATCTCATTCGGTCTTTCAAAAGGGCCCAGCATCCACTCCTTGTATTTAGATGGCGCTTCCTGCTGCGTTGCCTGCTGCGCCGATGCCGTTCCGGTTAAGCCCAGTAGCGCGAGGCCTAGTATAATTCGTTTGCTGTTTATCATCTGAGGTTCGATATGTTAATAGTTCTGCTAGTTATTTTTTGTCCCCCTTTGAAGGAGGTAGGAGTACTTTTCATTCGCTATTTTACTGGCGCCCCGAATGCTTTCGGGATGTCTTAAAATGATGTCGCGTTTGTAACTCGGCTGGGCCAGAGGCCCAATTATACCGCACACGCGCGAGCGCAACAGTTTTCCTTCTAAGTTAAAGAAGTTTAGCTAAAGTGTGCCGCCGCTTCACTACTAGTGAAAGGCAGCAGCACACTAGCTTTTAGCTCTTTAATAACCCGGGTTTTGCCCAATCTGGCCACCTGACTTGTCAATTTCGCCCTGCGGGATCGGGTACAGGTAGTTAACCGCCTGGAAGTTCTTGCCCATACCGGTCAGCACCTGCTCGGCTACTTTCCATCTTCTCAGGTCGTTGAAGCGCTGCGACTCGAAGCCAAGTTCCACCCTTCTTTCGTGCATGATCCACTGCTTCACCTGCTCCTTGCTAGCTGTTGCGGCGCGGTCAGGCAGGGTGCCGGCCGGTACCACGCTGCCATCGGCGGTGGCGCTGGTTCTTGCTCTTTCCCGCACTTTGTTGATAATCGCTACGGCAGCAGGCTGCTGGCCCAGTTCGTTCAGGGCTTCGGCTTTCCAGAGCAGCACATCGGCCCAACGGATAAACACCTTGTTGCCTGGCGAGTCGTCATTGCCTTTGTTGCTGGTGTTTGTTGCGCCGAGCAGTTTATACACTGCCTGGTCCGCCACGTTCACCGTCAGGCCCAGGCGCGGGTCGTTTGGCTCAAACGCATTCACAAAATTCTGGCTTGGGGCCACAAAACCCCAGCCCATCAGGGCCGCCAGTCCGTTGCCTTTGCGCGGGGTCTGTCCTTCTTCATGGTTAAAGGCGAAGATCACCTCCGTCTCGTTAAACTCCTTGGCCGTGCTGAAACTGTCGAAATAGTTCTGGTTGAGGCTGTAGTAGCCCAGGCTTTCCATTTCAGTTACGGTTTCCTCCACTTTCTGCCAGTTCTGGTTATATAGCGCCACTTTGGCCTGCATGGCCATGGCCGCACCCTTCGATGCTCTCCAGGGCTCCGATGCGCTGGCATACCGGCTGTCCGGGAACAGGTTTTTCGCCTTATCCAGGTCCGCTCTGATTTGCTCCCATACCTTCTCTTTCTCCACGCGGGTGGCCACGTTATAGGCCTCGCCAAAGCTTTGCAGAGGCTTCAGCAGCAAAGGCACATCGCCAAAGTTCACCACCAGGTCGAAGTAATAGAACGCGCGCAGGAAGTACGCCTCGCCCAGCAACCTGTTCTTCAGCTGTGTGTCGATGTTGATCTTCTTGATAACCGCCTCGTCCTCGAGGTAGCTGATGGCGTAGTTGGTGCGCGAGATTCCCTCGTAGTCGTAGCTCCAGATGCCGTTGAAGGCACCGTTGGCGGCCGTGAAGTTAAAGCTGCCCACCTGGTCCATCCAGGCCTGGTCGCCGTCGGGGTTCCACTTTTTTTGCATGTCGCCAGAGGCGATGTCGTGCAGGATAAAGTCGTTGCGCAGCACCTTACCGCCGTTCCAGTCCCAGTTCCCCAGAATGTTCAGGGTGCTGGAGAGGGGCTGGTAGGAGGAGTTGACAGACGAGATCACGCTTCCGAGCGTCGGATCGGTGTTTACCTGCTCTGGCGTTAATAATCCGATCGGGGCCTGGTCGAGGTGGTCCTCGCAGCCGGTGAGCGAGATAACGGCCGCTACCGCAAGCATTTTATATATTCGGTTCATATTTGTACAGTTTAAATAGGATGCTTTCTTAGTTAAAACTTGGCGTTGATGCCCATCAGGAACGACCGTGACTGAGGGTAAGTACCAAAGTCGATCAGGTCAACAGACTCGGGGTCCAGGCCGGTATAGTCCGTGATCGTGAACAGGTTCTGCGCCGAAACATAGAAACGCAGGCTCTCCATACCGATGTTGAACTTGTTCTTGAGGGTATAGCCCAGCTCCAGGTTCTTGAAACGCAGGTACGAGGCGTCCTCCACATAGATGCTCGACACGCGGCTGCTGCCGTTGTCGGAGAAGCTCACACGCGGAATGGTGTTGCTCGAGCCCTCTCCGTTCCAGCTGTCCAGCACGCGGGTGGTATAGTTAAACGGGCGCGTATCATAATCGACAATCTTCTTGCTGTCGTTGTAGCGGTCCACGCCCTCAACGCCCTGGAAGAACATCGAAAGGTCAAATCCTTTGTACTCGCCGTGCAGGTTCAGGCCGTAGCTCAGCTTCGGGTTCGGGTTGCCGATAAAGCCTCTGTCCTTGTCGTTGATGATACCGTTACCGTCCAGGTCAGCGAAGCGAATGTCACCGGGCTGCGCCGAAGGGTTGGTGGTGCCATGCAGATGCGACAGGATTTCCTCGTTGTTCTGGTAGATGCCGTCCATCACGTAGCCGTAGTAGGCGTTCAGGGGCTGGCCCACCTGCGTCTTCGTCACCGACCCGGCGATGTTGGGCAGGTTCGGGTGCAGTTTCTGCACTTCGTTTATCACGGTGGCCATGTTCGCGTTCACGCCGTACTTAAAGGCGTGGTCGCTGTCGCGGAAGTTTATACCCAGCTCGAAGCCTTTGTTGCTCACCTCGCCGGCATTCACGATCGTCGGGGCCACCTCACCCACCAAAGCAGGCAACGAGATCGGCAACAGGATGTCAGACGTCAGTTTGTTGAAGTAGTCAGCAGACACATACAGCTTGTTGCTGAACACGCCCAAGTCTATACCTATGTTAGACTGTGTTGTGGTTTCCCACTTCAGGTCCGGGTTGCCGTAGCGCGACACCAGGTAGCGGTCCGCGTCTCTGCGAAGCAGGGTCAGGTAGGCATAGTTGTCGATCTCCTGGTTACCCAACTGGCCCCAGCTGGCGCGCAGCTTCAGGTCCGACAGCCAATCCACGCCATTCATAAAGCTTTCCTCGGATACCATCCAGCCGGCGGAAACAGACGGGAAGTAACCCCACTGGTTGTTCTCCGCGAAGCGGGAAGAGGCATCCGCACGCAGGTTGGTGGTTACCATGTAGCGGTCGTTGTACACGTAGGTCGCGGAGCCGAACAGGGAGAACAAGCCCCACTCTGAGCCCGAGCCACCGTTCCAAAGGTTCTGTGCGGTGCTACCGTAATCGATGTAACGGAAGGCATCGCTCGTGAAATCATAGCGGGTGCGGGATGCGTTGATCGTAGAGCCGTGGTTCTTGATGTACTCAGTACCAACCAGCGCGTTGATAGAGTGCAGGCCGATTTCCTTGGTATAGTTCAGGGTGTTGTTCCAGGTCAGGGTCAGCACCTCGCCACGGCTCTCGGCCAGTGAGTTCGGTCTGTTGTTTCGGCCCTGGCCTTTGTCAATATCCGATCCGCCGCCGTTGTCATCCCCGAAGTTCTCGCCGAAGGCTTTGTTATGGAAGAAATTCAGGTCCATGCCCACGTTGGTACGGAACTTCAGCGCCTTGTCTTTCAGCAGGGCATACTCGCCGAACATGTTGCCGAAGGTCTTAAACTGCTTCCGCTTGTCGTCGGTGAAGAACGCCAGGGCAATCGGGTTAGAGGTATACTCATACTTGTTGGCCTGGTGATCGTCCGGGCCGTTGTAGAACGGAAGGTCTGTGAAGGGGTTCCGCTGGGTATAGGTTGGGTCGTTCGGGTCCTTGAACACCGACATGATCGGCGGGCGCAGCATGGCGTGGCGGATGATACCCGGCGCATCGCCCTTTGAGGAAAGCTTGTCCTGGGAGGTATAGGATAGCTGGATGTTCGTTCCCACTTTCAGGCGGTTGGTCAGGTCAGCAGTCACGTTTGCACGTACGTTGTAGCGCTGAAACTTGTCGTTGCCATACACCACGATACCATCCTGAGCGTAATAGTTAGACGACAGGAAATACTGGATCTTGTCGGTTCCACCGTTCGCGGAAAGCTGTATGTTCTGCGTGCGGCCTACCTCAAACAACTCGTCCAGCCAGTCGGTGTTGGCAAAATCGGCGCGGCCTTTGTCAGCCGTGTATGGGTTTGTGCCCGGGTAGCCGGCGTTGTTCCAGGCCTCCTCCACTTTGTTCATATACTGGGTGGCGTTCAGCATGTCGGGCAGGTTAGTCGTCATCTGCACCCCATTAAAGTAGTTTACGTCGATGCTGGATTTACCTTTGGTGCCGCTCTTGGTCGTGATCACCACCACGCCACCCGCTGCCCGAGAGCCATACATCGAGGCTGCCGCGGCATCCTTCAGCACTGTCATCGAGGCAATGTCGTTCGGGTTCAGGAAAGACAGTTCGCGTGAAGGCACGCCGTCAATCACAAAAAGGGGGTCGTTGTTTCCGATTGTGCCCGTACCCCGGATGCGGATGTTTATCTCGTCGCCCGGCGCCCCCGTGCTCTGGGTTACCTGCACACCGGCCACCTGACCTTGCAGCGCCTGCGACACGGTTGGCACGCGGCGTGTTTCCACGTCTTTCATGCTCACAGGGGCCACGGCGCCTGTAATAGTGGCTTCTTTCTGTGCCGAGTAACCTACTACTACCAGTTCCTGCAGCGCCTTGGCGTCTTCCAGCAAGGTCACGTTATACGCCCCCGGTCCGGTATAAGGCACCTGCTGGTTGGCATACCCGACAAACGAGAACACCAGCGTGCCCGGCTTCTCGGCCACGCTCAACGAAAAGGAGCCATCGACAGCGGTAGCCGTGCCGTTGGAGGTTCCTTTCTCCAGCACCGTCACGCCCGGCAGGGGCTCTCCGTTTTTAGAGACTACCTTTCCGGACACCGTCCAGGCAACAGGTTTTATGAAAGCGTTTTTCTCCGATGGAAGCGCCTCACTGTAGCCGCTTCCACTCATGGCCATCAGCAATGCAAGCAGACAGCCCTTTTGCCGCCAAGAATGTTTAGAGTTTTTCATATAACGTTATTATAGTATGTACTTTGCTTAATTTCCTTTTCCCTGAGCTACCGACTGTTTCCTGCTGCCGCACTTCTTTCCAATAGTATGTGTGAGCAATCACTCTCTTTAAAAGGCAGCAGCATACCTTAGCAGCCATGTATTCATAATTCATTCCTCCATTAACAGATTAAAATTTAACCTAAACCGGTTTAGCAATAGATCATGCGTTATACACCAATCGTAGAATCTCTCACTGCCTTGTTAACCCATCTAAAACGTGCCCTCCCTTTACATGAAAAACCGGTTTAGCAGATTGATAAATAAAAAAACAGGCTGAAATATATCCTTTGTCTTTTTCCCTAACCTGCTGAATGATGCTGTAATGTATAAATAAAAAACCGGTTTAGCAAAATGACTGTTTAAAATTTAATTTTTAAGACCTTGAGATTCAGGCCTTCACCTCTTTACTAGAGGCACGAATCGTAAAGCTGGACGGGATAATGACTTTTCTTCCCTTGCTGATTTCACGCGTGGACTGTAATTGCTCGAGCAGCATCGTGATCAAACGGTTGCTGATTTCCTCCATCGGTTGCACGACCGAGGTGATGGGCGGGGAATACAGCTTAAACAACTCAATATCGTCGTAAGCGACTACCGCAATATCCTGGGGTATAAGCAAGCCTAGCCGCTGGATGGCCTCGAGGCCCCGCACGGCCAGGTAGTTGGTGGCAAAGCAAACCGCTTCAATCGCTGGCTGCGCTTTCAAAAAGTCCTCTATACTATCGATAGCGGATTTGTCGCGGAGATGGTACGGGATTTCCAGCACGTAGCTCTCCAGGTCGTGGGCCTTTGCCAGTTCCTGATAGCCTTCCAGGCGCTCTTTCATCTGGCTTTGCTCCGAGTCCAGGGTAACGAACGCGATGTGCTTATACCCCTGCTTGTACAGGTAGTTGCATGCCTCAAATGTGCTTTCCTTATTATCTGTCCCTACGTAATCCGCCGCCACGGTGGGCAGGTGGCGGTCGAACAGCACCACCGGGGTTCCCTCATCGATCAGTGCCTGAATCTCCTCCTCCACCCCAATCGGCGGGCAGATAATATACCCATCCACCTGCCGCTCCCGGAACATTTTCAGCACCGACTTAGCCTTGGTCACATCGTCGTTGGTGCTGCTGTAGATGATCTCGTAGCCGCTGTTGTAAGCGCGCTCCTCAATCAGGGAGGCGATGTTGGCGAAAAAGGAGTCGGAGATGTTCTCCACGATCAAGCCGATGCTGTTGGTTTTGCCCGTGGCAAGGCTTTGCGCCAGGTGGTTCGGTTTATACCCCATCTCCTTCACCACCTTCAGCACGCGCTCCGCTAATTCATCGCTGATGCGGTGCTCCTTCGCCTTGCCGTTCACGATGAAAGAGACGGTAGACTTCGAAACATTCAGCTTCCTGGCGATGTCCAGTATCGATACTTTTTTCTTTTTTAACATGTCATACGCACCATCCGGCGATTTTCAGGGTATGGAGGGCTGCCAACTAATTCCTTTATTGCGCCATACAACAGCAGGAACCCACCCACCCGGCACTTTACAAAGGAGCACGAAATTGCACGGTACCATATTAGGTATAAATCAGCGAAAGGGCAAAAGTTGATGCCGCGCTTCACCGGCTTTTTACAAAAAAAAAACCGCCTTCTGCTAGTGTTAACAGGAGGCGGCTGAAATCTGGATCCGGATGTGCGCTTACACAAACAAGCCCTCTACCGAAAGGTAGCGCTCGCCGGTATCGTAGCAAAACGTCAGTATTCTGGCGCCCTCCGGAATGTCATTTTCCTCCAGCTTTTTAGCCACAGCGGCGAGCGAGGCTCCTGAAGAAATCCCGATGAACAGGCCTTCTTCGCGGGCAGCCCTCCGGGTGTAGTCAAATGCCGCCTCTGCCTCTACGGTCAGCACCCCGTCCAGCAAAGTAGTGTCCAGGATGGTAGGTATGAATCCGGCACCCACGCCCTGGATCGGGTGCGGCCCTGGCTGCCCCCCGCTCAGTATCGGCGAGGCCGATGGCTCCACGGCGTATACTTTCAGGTTCGGGAAGCGGCCCTTCAGCACTTTGGCGGCAGCGGTAATATGCCCGCCCGTGCCTACACCGGTAATGATGTAGTCCAGCCCATCCGGGAAGTCCTCCAATATCTCCTCCACGGTAGTGTCGATGTGCACCTGCACGTTGGCTGGGTTGTCGAACTGCATGGGCATCCAGGCATTGTCGTCTTCAGCCACCATTTCCCTGGCCCGCTCAATGGCACCTTTCATACCCTTCTCGCGTGGCGTCAGTTCCAGGCGGGCACCATAGGCGGCCATCAGGCGGCGGCGCTCAATCGACATCGACTCCGGCATCACCAACACCACCTGGTAGCCTTTCACGGCCCCTACCATGGCCAGTCCCACACCGGTGTTGCCCGATGTCGGCTCTATGATCACACTATTTTTATGCAATTCCCCTTTTTTCTCGGCATCCTCAATCATGGCCAGCGCAATGCGGTCCTTTATACTGCCACCGGGGTTGCTTCGCTCCTGTTTCATCCACACCTCTGCCTTATCTCCAAAAAGCTTGTTGATACGCACATGCGGCGTATTACCGATCATTTCGAGTACTGATTTAGCTTTCATGTTTTATCTTGCTTTGTTTATGGTTAGATGGAAAAGTTCACCACATCTTCCGGGTCAGCGGAGCGGCGCACGTTTATCTGCGGCCTGTGGTATACCCTGGAGTAGGCGGGCACGCTCTCGGTGAGCCACACGTTCCCTCCGATGGTACTGTAAGCGCCCACCACGGTATGGCCGCCCAGGATCGTAGCCCCGGCATAAATTACCACATGGTGTTCGATGGTGGGGTGGCGCTTGATGTTGGCCATGCTCTTGTCCACGCTCAGTGCCCCGAGCGTCACGCCCTGGTATACCTTCACATGGTTGCCTATCACGCAGGTTTCCCCTATTACGATGCCCGTGCCGTGGTCGATACAAAAGTGCGTGCCTATTTGTGCGCCGGGGTGAATGTCGATGCCGGTGCGGGCGTGGGCATACTCGGCCAGTACGCGCGGCAACAGGGGTACCTGCAGGCGGTAAAGCTCGTGGGCTAACCGGTGCACGGCCACTGCCTTGAACCCGGGGTATGTCCTGATCACCTCCTCCATGCTTTGCGCGGCAGGGTCGCCGGCGGCAATGGCCTCGGCGTCGCAGAGCAACAGTTCATGGATGCGGGGCAACTCCTGCATCATCTGCTGGGCAACCTCCTCCGGCGCCATCGGCAGTTGCTGCTCCATGCCCGAGAGGATGCGCAGCAGGTTCTGCTGCAGGCTGCTGGCGTATTCCTCCAGTTCCCGCACCGTTTCGAAGCGCTCATCAGCCAATACCGGAAAGAGCAGGTGGATTACTCCCTCTACCAGGTGGCAAATGGCCGAAGCCGGAACCTGGTGCCTTGCCTGCTGGTGCTGCTTGAAGAGTGTACTGATAAACTGACTGTTCATTATGAGTTACAACGTATAGCGGAGGATATGATATTGCAATTAACAAAAAAAGCGGCGAACGGTTTTTCAGGTTTTACTCGAAGCGGCTAGTTTTTGTTAAAATAACAATGCCCCGAGGAACATTTTATCGCTCACCAAACAGCAAAGCGAGGTTAGGCCATTTGTGGACGCGCTCGTACAAACAGCACCAGGTATAGAAAGGATACGAGAGCGAAGGCTGCTGAAAGCCAGAAAACCAGTGTGAAGTTACTGACCTTATTGCTGTAGAGCCAGCCCGAAAAGAACGCCCCTACCCCAATGCCAACCTCCAAGGCGATGTACATGGTGGCCATGGCCCTGCCCCGGTGCGCATCGTGGCTCAGGTCTATTGTCCAGGCATAGATAGTGGGCGAGTTCATACCGGTGGCCACGCCAAAAAGCACCCCGGCAAGCAGCAGTTCCGTCGGGGTAGTCACCAGGCCGATCAGCAGCATCGACACTGTCAGCAGCATGGTGCTCAGGCGCAGCACGTGCACACGGCCATACCGGTCGGAGGCGCGGCCTGCCAGGAAACGGATAGCCAGCGAGGCCAGTGTGAAGCTCGTGAAGAAAAGCCCTTTGTTGCGGATACCGAGGTGCTCGCTAAAGTCAGGGATGATGGTGAGAATGGTGCCGTAAGCGAAGGTAGAAAACAGCATCACGATGGATGGCGCCAGCACCCGCGGCTCAAAGAGCTCGGCCCGCGAAATGCGCAGCAGGCCCATCCGGAATCGGCTGGGGTCCTGCACGGTTTCCTGCATGTGCCAGATAACGGCCACCGACAGGAAGGCAGCCAGCGAGGAGGCATAAAACACGACCTCCACGGGGTAATAGGTGGCCAGGGCACCGCCAACGGCAGGCCCCGCCGCCATACCCAGGCTGCCCGCCAAGCCTAGCAGTCCCATCGCCTCACCGCGCCTTTCAGCTGGGACCACATCGGCCACGTAAGCCGATTTGCCCGTTGGCGTAAAGCCGGTGGAGAAACCATGCAGGAAGCGCAGCAGCAGGAAAGCCGACACTGTGCCCGTAAGGGGGTATAAGAAGCCCGCCACAATGCACACTGCGCCGCCTACCACCATCACCGGAATACGTCCGATCTTGTCGGCAAGCTTACCGCTGAATGGCCGGGACAAACCAGCTGTAACAGTGAACAGCGAGATGATCAGGCCCTTGTACTCGGCACCACCCAGGCTGCTGAGGTAATCGGGCAGCTCCGGGATGATCATGTTGAAACTTGAGAAGAAGAGAAAGGAGCTCAGGCAAAGCAAGCCAAACTGCACCCCATACACCCGCGTTATCTGTTTTGCCATATCGGTTGGTCCCAGGTGCAAAGGTCGTAAACCTGCGGTTGGTACACCAACCCGGAGCACACAAATTCGCCCCATAAAAAATAGGCAGCCACCTGTGTCAGGTAGCTGCCTATTAATGCTTGCTTCTATTTATACCGCTACTCCTTCTCAGAAGCGTCCTTGCCTTCTGCATCCAGCAGCACGAGCCCTTTCTGGCCTGCTGCATTTACCATGGTTACCTCGTACAAAGGCTTGCCTGCCGGGGTTGCTGTTACCTTGTAGATGTCTCCCACGGTCCAGTCTTTATAAACCTCATTTGCCAGGGTGGTGGTAACAGGCGCAGGTAGTTGCTCTGGTGTTACTTTCTCTCTTTTATCCTCCTGCTGCTGTGCGGGCGCTTGCTCTTGCTGTGCGGGAGCTGCTGTCTGGGCACTTGCCTCGTTAGAAATGAAACCTGCAAATACCAAAGCTGCTGCTACAAAAGTGATCTTCTTCATAATGCGTTGTTTTCAGTTTAAAAGATGATTTAAACCGGTATATGGCAGAACCATGCCAAAATCACAGAAAACAACTTAAATCATTGAACATCAATATGTTACAATAAAACATGTACTGCATCTGGATGTTTGACCCTGCGTGAATGTTAGGGGAAAGGCTCTACAGTATGTAGAACGGGGTCCCCGTACTGGGTAGGGAGATACAGCACAGAACCCAGCGATCAGGTTATTTTATACCTGTAGCGTGGGCTGCTGTGGCACAGTGGTGGTACCGTTCACAGGGATTCCCTTCTCCATGGCGGCCAGCATAATGCTGCGCGACACGTGGTGGGCGACCTCCAGCTGCTGCACATGGCCCAGGCGCATCTTTATCACACTGCCCGCTCCCTGCTCAAATGCCACATAGTGTTCTGTAATTTGCAGCGCCTTGATGTTGTGCCAAAGCAGGAAGTGCTCGCGCCCGGTCAGCGTTAAACGGTAGGCTACCCGCTCCGGGGTGATGGACACGTAAGCATCCTTGAGCAGGATCTTGTCCATGGCCACAAGGATCATCAGAAAGCCCGCCAGGGTGACGGCAGCACTGGAAGTGGCCCAGCCTATCCTGAAATCGTTTAACATGAATAGTTCGCGCAGCAACGCATAAGAGCCGCCGGCGGCAGAGAAAAGCCCTGTGGCTAGTAGGTAGTTTTTGGTGCTGCGGAGCTGTTTGCCAGGGTAAAGGTTGATGTACATATAAGTTGTATTGGGTATGCTAATGTTTATCGGAGTATTATTTCCTTCTGCGCCACCATCTCCCTGATCTGCTCCTTCACTTGTGCTAGTATTTCGTCGTTTCGTATGTGCTCCAGGTTAATGCTGTGCTCTTCCTCGTTCTTCAGCAGGAACACTACCTGGTATAATCCGATTTGCACCGTGTCAATCTCCTCCCAATCAAACTCCTGCAACTGCTGCCGGAACCGGGCCCGATAGCGCACCCCCTTCTCGGTCAGCGTCAGGTGGCGGCGGTACCGTGGCTTCCGGTCTAGCCAAGCGTTCAGGAACAAATACGCCGGCACCACCAGGTTCAGCAGCAACACCAACACCAGGCCGATGGTGAATATCTTCGTGACGGACAGGTATACCAACAGCCCCAGTTGCACCACTACCGCTAGCACAGCCAGCAGCCAAATTCGCCGCTCCGCTCTGGGTTTTATGGTGTAAGCACCTTCAAAAAGTCTGATACTGATCTCCTTCATGTGCTACTGAGGGTAGTTTCGTCTAAAAATAGCTAAATTTTTGTAAATGTCAAAAATTGAATTAGAATTGCCTAATACTGTGGGCTGTGCTGCTTTTTATTTAACTTGAGCCTGCCTATGAAAAGATATCTAAACTCGGGATTTACACTTGCGCTGGCGCTATGTTATCTGGTGGCCTGCCAGCAACTGCCGCAGCGCCAGCCAAAAGCGGTGGCCAAAGCTCCCAACAAGTTCTCGGACGAAACGCTCCGGCAAATCTATACCCTCCAGGACGAGCGGAACACCACAGCGCTGCTGCCTTACCTCAGTCACGCCAACAAAAAGTACCGTGCCGAAGCCGCGCTGGCTTTTGCCTCTGTGCAGGATACACTGGCTGTCGCCCACCTGCTGCCCCTGCTCTCCGACTCCGTGGTGGCAGTACGCCAGGCAGCCTCTTACGCACTTGGCCAGACGGGTGGCCAGGCAACCGAACAAGCCCTGATCCAACAGATAAAGCGGGAGCAGCACCCTGCCGCACAGGCTGAGTTGATGGAGGCCCTCGGGAAAGTGGCCTCTCCGACGGGTGCGCTATTCCTGAACTCCTATATACCTCCCAACCCGCAAGCAAAGGTTGGGCAGGCTTGGGGCCTTTACCGGTCCGGGCTGCGCCAGCAGGTAACTCAGCAGGGGACCGCCGAGGCAGTGAATTTACTGGCCACACCAAATCCCTACGAGGCGCGCCTGGCAGCGGCGCACTATCTGGCCCGCACCTCCAAACTCGACCTTACGCCTTATAAAAAAGAGCTTTTGGCCGCAGCTACCGCCGACAGCGCCCCGGAGGTACGCATGGCAGCAGTGCAAGCGCTGGCGAAGGTAAGGGCAACTGACAAAGCAAAATTCCTGGCTCAAATCGCCCAGCTCGACCAGGACTACCGAGTACGCCTGAGTGCCATCCGCGCGATGGGCGGGCTGAAGTATGCGGATATAAAACTCGCCCTTCTGGCTGCGCTGCAAGACCCGAACATCAACACGGCAGTGGCCACCTCCGAGTTTCTGGTAGCCAACCCTGCCGGGGTGGAGCCGGCTGCGTTGGTGCAGTTGTTGCCGCAACTGCAGGATGCCCGCGTGCGAAGCAACGTCATCTGGGTAATACTGCACAACAGCCAGACCCAAGGCACCAGCTACCTCAACAGCCGTTATAAGCAGCAGTACCAGAATGCGCGCACCCCTTACGAACGCGCGCACCTGCTCAAGGCCCTTTCCGGCGATTATGACAATTACCAATACATTGCCGATGAGATGCTGGCTGCCAAGGAGCCTGTAGTGGCGACCACAGCCATGGATGCCCTGATCCTGATGCGCCAGCAGCCTGATTTCCCACGGCGTCTGGAAAAGGCCTTCGCCCAGATTCTGGAGCAGGCAGTAAGCACCGGCGATGTGGCCCTGGTGGGTATGGCCGCCGCCGCCATCCGCGACCCTAAGCTTAACTTAAAGCCCCATTACAGCAGCTTCGGTTTTCTGGCGCAGGCACAGCAGAAACTACAATTGCCCCGCGACATGGAAACTAACATTGAACTGCAGAAAACACTGGATTACCTGAATAACAGGCCTGAGAGCATCCTCCCCAAGAACCCGTTCACGCACCCCATTGACTGGTCACTGGTCCGAACGATTCCTGCGGATCAGCAGGCGGTGCTCCATACCGAGAAAGGCGAAATTATCCTGCAGCTTTTTGTGGAAGATGCCCCTGGCACCGTGGCTAACTTTGTGGCACTTGCCCGGCAGGATTTCTTTGATAGCCTGTACTTCCACCGGGTAGTGCCCAACTTTGTGGCACAGGGCGGCGACAAGCGCGGCGATGGCTGGGGAAGCTCCGACTACGCTATCCGCTCGGAGTTTGCCCCACTCCGTTATATGGAGGGCTATGTGGGCATGGCTTCGGCAGGCAAAGACACCGAGAGCAACCAGTGGTTTATCACCCACTCCCCGACCCCGCACCTGGATGGCCGCTACACTATCTTCGCGAAGGTGATCGGTGGCATGTTCGTGGTGCACCAACTGGAGGTCGGCGACCGCATCCTGGATATCGAGCTAAAGCAACCGGCCACCCTGCACAAAGCAGCCCGGAAATGATTGTGGCCTGGCCAAACGACCTGTTGGTAGCGCAGGTACGCATCGCGCGCCCCACCGACCAGTTGCAGGAGATAGAGCGCTTTTACTGCCAGGGCCTCGGGCTAAAAAAGCTGGGCCAGTTTCAGAGCCATCAAGGGTATGATGGCATCATGCTCGGACTGCCAGGCTTTGCCTACCACCTGGAGTTTACACAGCATGAGGCAGGCAGCCCCTGCCCCGCTCCTACGCAGGATAACCTCCTGGTGTTATACATCCCGGACGCCGCAGCAATTGAACGTGTGGCATCGCGGCTCGGGCACTTGGGCTATCCTGTGGTAGCCCCTGAAAACCCATATTGGGAGGAGAAAGGCGCTATCACGATAGAGGACCCGGATGGCTGGCGACTGGTCCTGATGCCCTCCGCCGGTATCTCATAAAAAAAGGCGACACGTGGGTGTCGCCTTTTTTTATGAATGGGCTCTATAGCTATTTCTGTTTATGAGCAGCGCGCTACGAGTTGGTCCTGTGGCGCCGTGAGCGATGACCAGTTGCAGATCAGCTTTTTGAATTCCTGCTGCAGGGTGCGGCTACGGTCTTTGGCATACCAGGCATGCAACTGCTCCGCAAATTCTTTGAAGGGGGCTTCCTTTGCCTTCGCCTCCAGGAAAAGGGCTTGGGCAGGTTCCGGGCGCGGCCCCCAGGTACCCAGTACTTCCAGCGTGTCTGGGTTCAGGGCAATCAGTTTCGGAATAGAACGGCCACCGTTGGTCAGGTAGGCATCCATCAATTCAGGGTTTTCGTCACGCAGCAACAGCTTTACTTCAATAAGTGGCGAGGCGTCTGCAATCTTTACGATAGCTGGCAGGCTTTGGGCCGCATCGCCGCACCATGCCTCCGTCAGTACCACCCACAGCATCTTTGTCTCTACGCTCAGCAGCAACTGCACCAGTTCATCCTCCAGTACCGTGGTTTTTTCCACGCGGCGCATGCGGTGCGTGTTCATGCGGGTATACTCTATTATGTCTTCCGAGTGGTTGGTGCCTGTGGTTTTGCCTTCCGCCAACAATTGGTCAATCATATCGCGGTATTGCATGTAAGAAATTCCTTTTGCAATGTGCTCGTGTGTGATGGGTGCTTGTGCCATAAAGTTATCAGCCATAAAGTAGGTTGGGTTAGTTCGTGTATCGACTTAAATATTTTATTATCTATATATTACAACGCTTTCCTGTAGATAGTTCCGGCTACCGTGTTTTTAACTCCCTTAGCAGGATAAGGGACTGAAAAGGAACACCTCCACAAGCAAAAAGTTTTCAGGCACCGGATAGCCTTTTACCCCAGACCATCGGTACCCCGCTACAATTGGGTGCTGTGATACTATTGGGCAGAAAACAATCCGAGGCAAACCGACAGGCTGCTTTTACCCCTGCAAATGCCCAGACTGACGCTTGGATGGCATGCTACCACGGGTTGTAATTTAGCAGGAGGGGGAAGCGGCACCTGGCGTTCCCTGACATTGCTCAAGAGCCTACCGTTGCCAAAACAAGTGCCATACCTCCTGCTAATTGAGCCCTTGTCACTTTGGTTGATATGACGTTTTACTGTGCCAGCGCATAACTCTTCTCGCCTGCGGGTATCGCTAGAGGCAAGAAGTTCTGCTTGGGTGGCAAGGGGCAGGTTGCATACCCTGTGAAGGCACAGGGCGGGTTATAGGCTTTGTTAAAATCGATCACTGTCTTGCCGTCAGCCCCGGGCTTCGGGATGTAGAGGTAGCGGCCAGCCCCATAGGTTTCATTGCCATTGGTTTTATCGGCAAAGATGATGAAAAGCTCCTCGCCTTCCTCCAGCGCATCGAGGCGGTGCTGCTTCCCGTTTATCGTAAACACAACCGCCCCCGGCGACGGTTCCTGCGAAGTTTGGCCTAGCACATTGGTGATGGCGATCTGCTTGGGCAAAGCATTCTGCTCCAGCCTGGCCTCCACTTTCCAGGATGGCGTTACCGGAAAGCGCGCGATTCCTTTAAAAGCCTGCCTGGCGGGGTGCTCAGCATCCCACAACCTAATCCCATACTTGTCTCCACGGCTGATCACCACCCAGCTCAACGCGCCATGTTGCATGGTTTGTGGAGCCTCCATGTCAGGCCTGAAGACGAGCGCCTTTCCCTCAGGCGGCTGCCCGTTCACTAACACGGAGGCCTCAGGTGTCGCTTCTAACCATACCTCATTGCCCTGCAGTATAAACGCTCCGGCGTTTGGCGCTATCTTCCCCTCCGGAAACACGATGTCATTTGCCCCGGAACTCCCAAAGCTGTTGCGCCCCGGCTCAAGCCAATACAAACCGGCCAAGGCCAACCAGCTATTTTCTTTCTGTAAGCTTTCCTCCCGCTCATGATGCCACTGGTTAACGGTTTCCACATACTCCGCCGCTGCTGCAGGTACTTTATTGGTTTGCGGGCTTTCCTGTGGCTGCGAGCAGGCAAACAGCAGGATTCCTAAAGTGCCTAAAACGAGTAAGTGCTTCATCATCCTATTCAATTCAGTTTAAAACGTGCCCTGGTATACCTGCTTAGGATTGCTTCACATCCATAGAAGAGCTATGTAAAATATATACCAGGCAACTTCCGGCATAAAGATAGTAAAGCTCCGCATAACCTGCTTTTTGGGTTGTGAAAGGATATTTTGCTACCTTGTTTGAAATGAAGCATACCACAGAACTGGACGAGCTGACCGGAAAAATGATCCACCAAGCCTTTGCGCTGCATCACCGCGAGACAGGGGCTTTGCAAATGGTGGTATTTCAGGTAGAACACCTTTACCTTACCGTGGCGGTAGATGCTGCTACGGATGAGATTGTCCTGAACCTGCTTCCTGCCCTGGACCTTGGGGAGCTAGCACAGCGCTACAGTAGCACCCCTATCTCTAATCAACGCAAAAAGATCAGCGCTACTTGGCGTATGACCAACAGTTGGGGGTATGAAGATGGCTTTCAAATAGAACTCGACGACGTAGAAAGCACGAATGTGCAACTACTGGCAGAAGGCGCTCAACTCAGACTCAGCATATTTAAACGGTTCTAACCTCCCCTATCCCCCTAAGTGCAAGGCCAAGTGTGCAGGGCATATCAGCCCTCTCAAGCAAAATTTTCCCCAACCGGGACTGCCATACAGGCTATGGCACCGGATCATACCCACTGCCGCCCCAGGGGTGGCAACGGCTGATGCGCTTCAGCGCCACCCAGGCGCCCTTAAACGGCCCGTACTTGTTTACAGCCTGCACTGCGTAGTTTGAGCAGGTGGGCACATAGCGGCAGGCGGCAGGCGTAAACGGCGAGATCATTTTCTGGTATACCCAAAGCAGGGCCAGCACAAACTTTTTGAAAATCCAGGTCATGGCTTGGTGTTTGCGACTTGCCTAAATGCCTAACGGCTGTTAGGTGTCGCGATTTTTATTAAATTTGTAATGTTTAATTAACCTAAACAATTTCATATGCTAAAAAGAATCCTTTCGCTCTTACTTTTCGTCTCGCTGAGCGTGCCGTTTACGGCCAAGGCAGACGAAGGTATGTGGCTTCCGATGCTGATCAAGCGTCTCAATCACACCGATATGCAGAAGCAGGGCCTCCAGCTTACTGCCGAAGAAATCTACTCTGTTAACAACTCCAGCCTGAAAGACGCCATCGTGCAGTTCGGCGGTTTTTGTACCGGTGAGTTCATTTCTCCGGAAGGCCTGTTACTCACAAACCACCATTGCGGTTACGGCGCTATCCAGTCGCACTCCACCACCGAGCACGATTACCTGACCGACGGTTTCTGGGCTACTTCCAAAGACCAGGAATTGCCAAATGAAGGCCTGTTCGTGGACATCCTGCACCACATGGACGACGTGACCGGCAAAGTGCTGGAAGGCATCGACAGCAACACGACTGAAGAGCAGCGCGCGCAACTGATCGCGCAGCGCACCCAAGAGCTTGCCAAGGCAGCTTCTGAGAACGGCAAGTACGTAACTTACGTGCGTGATTTCTACAACGGAAACGAGTTTTACCTGTTCGTGTACAACCGCTACAACGACGTGCGCCTGGTGGGTGCCCCCCCTTCCTCTATCGGTAAGTTTGGTGGCGACACCGACAACTGGATGTGGCCACGCCATACCGGCGATTTCTCTATGTTCCGCGTATACATGGCCCCGGACGGCTCACCAGCTGCTTATTCTGACAAAAACGTGCCTTACAAGCCAGGTCATCATTTGCCGATCAACATCGGTGACAAGGAGCCGGGCGACTTCTCGATGGTATTCGGCTTCCCGGGCCGCACCAAGCGCTTCATGACCTCACATGGCCTGAAACTGGAAGTGAATCAGCTGAACAAGTCGCGCATCAAACTGCGTGAGCAGAAGCTGGGCCTTTGGAAGCAGTACATGGACCAGGATCCGGCTACCCGCATCAAGTATGCGTCTAAGTACGCCTCCACTTCTAACTACTACAAGTACTCTATCGGCCAGAACGAGGGCATCAAGCGCATGCGCACCATCGAGGGCAAGATCGTGGACGAGGACAAGTTCCAGAACTGGGCTGATGCCAACCCGGAGCGCAAGGCCACTTACGGCAATGTGATGCGCGACATCGCAGACGCTTATAACACCATCGAGCAATATAACCTGGGTGCTGTATACCTGAACGAAGCCGTGCTGGGCACTGAGTCCTTGCTGATGGCTTACCGCCTCGCTCCGGTTTACAATGCGCTGAAATCAGGAAACCAGGATGCTGCCAAGAAAGCTGCCCTGGATGTGAAGCCACGCGCAGACGCTTTCTTCAAGGATTATTTCATGAAGGCTGACAAAGAAGTGTTTGCCGCCATGATGAAAGCTTACGCTGAGGACATCGCCAAAGACCAGCAGCCAGCTTACTTCAAGAACCTGGTGAAGAAGTATAATAACAACTTCGATAAGCTAGCCGACTATGTATACAGCAATTCAGTGGTGGTGGATGAGCAGAAACTGAACAGCTTCCTGCAGAACCCAACTAAGAAAGTGTTGGAAAACGACCCGGCTTACCAGATTGTGGATGCCATCGTGGACAACTACCGCAGCAACATCTCTCCGAAGCTGGCTGCTAGCAACGCGAAGCTGGACAAGGCAAACCGCCTGTACGTTGCCGGCCTGCGCCTGATGAACCCGGACAAGGTATACTACCCGGATGCCAACTCTACTATCCGTCTGAGCTACGGTACTGTCAAGGACTACAGCCCACAGGACGGCGTACTATACAACTACTACACTACCCTGGATGGTGTGATGGCGAAGGAAGACCCAAGCAACGAGGAGTTCGTGGTTCCTGCCAAACTGAAGCAGCTGTACCAGGCCAAAGACTACGGTCGCTATGCCAACTCCAAAGGCGAGCTGGTAACCGACTTCATCACCGACAACGACATCACGGGCGGTAACTCCGGTTCTCCGGTGATCAACGGCAAAGGTGAGCTGATCGGCCTGGCCTTCGACGGCAACTGGGAGGCCATGACCGGCGACCTGGTATACGACCCGGATTACAAGCGCTGCATCAACATGGACTCGCGCTACCTGCTGTTCCTGATCGATAAGTTTGCGGGTGCCCAAAACCTGATTAACGAGATGACGATTGTGGACACCAACAGCCCGGGTGCCGGAGACGCTGCCAAGGCGGAGGCCAAAACCCCACAGGCGGAACTGCTGCAGGCAACCATAGAGGAAGCCAACGAGAAGCTTCGTGCCGGCAAGACGGAGTTCAAGATCAAGAAAGAGAAAGGCGACGCGAAGGTGAAGCTGCAAATAAAAGACTAAGCTTCCGTAAAGCTAAAAAGCAAAAGGCGCTGGGGATATCCTCAGCGCCTTCTTTTTTCGGGCATGTATAGCTTTATAGCGCTATCTATCCCAGTAAAGCGGTGTCGTCAGCGAAACATCAGGCACATTGTCTGCATTGAACGTGCGCTCGCTCTGGGGGTATGGAAAGCGCAGCGGCCTTGGCCCAAGCGCGTTCGCTGGCGCCGGGATGTTGGGCAAGCCAGTTCTGCGCACATCCACCCAGGTCTCGAAGGTGGAGAACATGGTAATGTACTTCTGCGTCATGATCTGCTCGAGGCTGATGGTGGCGGCTGTGGCGCTGGCGTGCTGGGCGATGTAGAGCGGGTAGGCGTCGGTGCCCGTCACGTTGCGCAGCGAGGCTTTCACGGCGGCGTTGTAGGCCTCTGCCGCCTCTGCCCGCTCCCCAAGCCGCAGGTGCGCCTCCGCTTTTATGAACAGCGCCTCCGGGTAGGTGATGATGGGCACGGGCGAGTCGATGGACGCATAGTAGGGCCCCATGTCAGACCCTTCCTCCTCCACGCCAGCGTTTGCCCCCTCAAAGCTGCCCTGCTGCGGCGAAACGTATTCGTCCAGCCGTGGGTCGTCTCTCGAGATGAGGATGTCGGTGAAGAACTTGCCCATCAGCACGTCGCCCCGCTGGTCGTTGAACTGGAAGTAGGGGTTGGCCTCGGTCTGGGCGCCCCCGAACACGAACACCATGTTCTCCGCATTGCTCTCGAAGCCGTTCTCCAGCGCCTGCAGCGCCAGCTGGGCCGACTGCTGCGGGTTTACCCCGCTCAGGTGGTTGTGGTAGCGGGCCTTTAGGGTATAAGCGGCCTTTATCCAGTTCTCCACATTGCCCCTGTAAATGAAATCCGTGTTCCCCAGCCGGTTGGTGCTCTCCGCTGCCTGCAGGGCGACAATGGCTTGGTCCAGCAGGGACTGAATGGAATCATAGACGGCTTCCTGCGGGTCGTAGGTGGGGTTGAACTCATCGATACCCTGGAAGGCGTCGGAGTAAGGCACGTCTCCCCAGGCATCGGTGGTTACGCCCAGCGTGGCGGCCAGCAGCACCTTGGCCGCACCCACAAAGTGCGGCGAGTTAGACTCCTGCCCCTGCGCTATCACAATCCGGAGGTTCTGCATGATGGGGTATAGGTTGAAGCGCCACGCGTTGTTCACGTCGTTCTCGGTTATCTGGTTCCTGCCAATTACCAGGTGCTGCCGGCCTACACCGGCCAGGTGCTGGGTAAGCACGTTCGCATACCGGCCCAGGTCGCCGCCCAGCGCGTAGGCCAAGCCCGCCTCAGCAGACGACAGCAGTACCTGGCTGGGCACCTGCTCCGGGTTGTCCGGGTTGATGTTCGTTTCCTCCAGGTCACAGGACCCAATCATCAAGACAAGTACCCCGGTCAGGACATATTTCAGCTTTATATATAAATATCCGTTCATAACTGTGCTCTTTAAGGTCATACTAGAATGTTACACGCAGGGTAAGCCCGTAGCCCTCGGTGTTTGGCATGGAGAAGTAGTCCAGGCCCAAGGCATTGCCGGTACCGGTCAGGTTGTTCTCGGGGTCTATGCCGCTGTAATCTGTGTTGAGCCACAGGTTGCGGGCGTTGAAGGCAACGCTGGCGGCTTTCACCGGGGTGTTGGAGAGCAGCGTGGCCGGCAGGTTGTACGAGAGCGTGAGCTCGCGGAGCCTCACCCAGGAGCCGTCCTCCACAAACTGCTCCTCAATGGCCCCGAACCCGCCTCCGTTTGCCTGGTACCAGCCTTGGTCCAGCACCACCTCCTGCGTGTTGCGCGTACCGTCCAGCCGCACGCCGTCAAACACCTGGGTCTCGCCCCGGTTTGCGGTACGCGCAGCCGTTCCGAAGTAAGTCATTACCCCCACAGTGCCGTTCCAGATGTCGCCGCCCTTTCGGATGTCGAGCAGCGCCGACAGGCTGAGGCCCTTCCAGGTGAAGGTGTTGGTGATACCCGCCGTCCAGTCGGGGTTCGGGTCGCCGATGATGCCGTCCTCGTCTGCCGGGAAGGGAAATCCGTCATCGCCGATCAACAGCTCGCCCGCGTCGTTTCGGGCAAACCGGCCGCCAAACAGCACCCCGTAGGGCTCTCCCACCACCGCGCGCGACGAGGGGCTGGTGAAGCCGTTGAGGGTGACGGTCTCCACACCGGGATATAGCGACACCACCTCGCTCTGGTTTCGGGTGAAGTTCACGATCACATCCCAGGAGTAGTCCACGGCCTGAATAGGCGTACCGCGCAGGATGGCCTCAATGCCCCGGTTCTCTATCTCTCCCGCGTTCAGGATGGCAGACAGGAAGCCCGATGCAGAGGAGATGGAAACCGGTATGATCTGGTCCTCGGAGTTGTTCTTATAATAAGTGGCATCCAGCCCCAGCCGGTTGTCGAAGAAGCGCAGGTCAACGCCAGCCTCAATAGACTTGTTCTTCTCGGGCCTGATGCCCGGGTTACCAAGCTGCGTCAGCTGGTTGAAGCCCGACACCCCCGTGAACGGGAAGGTGATCCCGTTTGTCCAGCCGTCGCCCCAGGTCGAGAAGGTAAAGGGTGTGGTGAGGGCATAGGCCGGGGCATCCTTGCCCACCACGGCGTAAGAAGCCCTGATCTTACCGAACTCCAGCGCATTGCCGCCCACATCAAAGGCCTGCGTGAACACAAAGCCGAGGTTCACGGAAGGGTAAAAGAAGGACTGATTATCGGAAGGCAGCGTGGACGACCACTCGTTTCGCCCGGTAAAGCCCAGGAACAGAAAGTCCTTATAGTCGAGTGAAAGGTCTGCGAACACAGCCGCGCGCTCGATGCGCGTCGTCGTTTCGGAGGTAATAACGCTGGAGGAGTTACTCAGGTCAAAGAAGGTAGGCACAGACAACCCGTCGCCCTGCACGTAGAGGCGCTGAAAGTTAGACGAGTAGTAGTTGTGCCCCAGAATCAGCCGAGCAGAGATATCAGTGGTTAGTTCCCGGTTGAAGTTGAACAGCAGGTCAGTGTTCAGGTCCCGGTTAAACACCTGGTCCTCATACACCCTTCCGGCCGGCGCCGTCCTCGACTGGATGTCAAACCCACCGGTACGCCTGTCGGAGTACCAGTCTGTTCCCAGCCTGAAAGTCGCGTTTGCCCAATCGGTAAAGTCATACTTGGCCCCCACATACCCGATCAGCCGGTTCACATCATCCGAGAAGGGGTTACGGTTCACCGTCCAGAAGGGATTGTCGTACCCGGCCCCCTCGCGGTAGGTGCGCTGCGTACCATCCGGGAACACGTAGGCACCGGGGCTGTCATCGCCATCCTCGCCAAACCCGCCGGAGAGGTCGAAGGTGACTGGCGCGCGCAGCAGCCCGAGCATCACCCCGGAGGTGTTAGACCCTTGCTGGATACGGTTACCGCCCGACTTGATGTAATTGGCTGAGCCGAAGGTGTTGAACTTGGGGGTGAGCTGCACCGAACCGTTTATCCGGACGGAGTTCCGCTCGAAGTCGCTGTTAGGCACCACCCCCTCCTGTTCGGTGCGCCCCAGCGACACGTAGTAGTCTGCTTTCTCCGTTCCCCCGGAGATGCTGAGCGTATTGGTCCAGGTGGTTCCGGTCTCAAAGAAATTGTCGAGGTTGTCGTAGGCGATGGCCCGTTGGTCGGTGGCGCCCGGAGAGCCTACCGGCACCAGGAATCCGTTCGGGTCGTAGCGGTAGGGCTGGTTGTTGAAGCGCAGCTGGTCGAGGGGGGCGCCCCACGACTGTGTACTGCTGAAGAAGCGGGTTGTACCGGTAAACACCCCGCCGGTTCCCTGCGAGAAGCTCTGCTGTATCTCGGGCAGCTTGTTCACATAATCCAGCGTGAAGGAGGTGCTGTAGTTGATGACGGCCCTGCCCTTCGTACCCTTTTTGGTCGTGATCACGATAGCGCCGCTACCTGCCCGGATACCGTACAGCGCCGTTGCCGCCGGTCCCTTCAGCACCGTCACCGACTCAATGTCCTCGGGGTTGATATCCACGGCCCTGTTGGAGTTGGAGACCCCCGACAGCACCGCGTTGGCACCATCGTTCGGGTTACCGGCGGCCACCGTGCTGTTGTCGATCGGCACGCCGTCCACCACAAAAAGCGGCTGGTTGTTGCCCAGCACCGAGGTAGCCCCCCGGATCACAATCCGCGAGCCCGCACCCGGCGCCCCGGAGGCGCTGGTGATGTTGACGCCCGCCACCTTACCGTTGATGGCATTTGCGATACTGGGCTGAGTGCTTCTGGCAATCTGGTCGGTGCTGATCTCCTGCACGGAGTACCCCAGGGCCTTGGTTTCCCGCTCTATCCCTATCGCCGTCACCACAACCTCTTCCAGCCGCCTGGTGTCTTCCTGCATGGCCACATTGATCACGCTTTGGTTTCCTATGCTGCGCTCCATCGGGCGGTAGCCCACAAAGCGGAAAACCAACACGTCGTTTCCGGCAGGCACATTGATGGAGAAGTTTCCGTCGACGTCAGTTGTTACTCCTGTTGTAGTTCCTTTAACGATTACCGAAACCCCTGGCAATGGCATCGCGTCGGCAGCAGTAACCACTTTACCGGTCACTGTTTTGGTTGCCTGTGCAAAGCCCATCGTTGGCATCAGGAAAACCAACAGCAGGCTCAATAGTAGCATCTTTTTCATACGCGCACATTTTATTCCAACAAAACTTACTTAGATAATATGTACGAGTGCGCCTGAAAGCAACAGACATGGTAAAATGCAAGTGAATACCAATAATGAATAAACCTCAGGCTAATGAGTGTAAATCGCAGCTATTTTTTAGTATAAGTTTTAATGAAAGTATGCACGCCACCCCCTACCTGACTTTAGTCAAAACGCATAGAGTGATTAATTCTATAACACACTATATATCAGAAAGTTACACCACAACAACTTAAGCCATGAACCTTAACACAAGATACTGCGGTGCAAAATCGTAGCCTATACAAAGCATTCGCCGTCAATATCTTTCTATAAAATGGTGCAATACCGGCTAAGGGAGGCGCGCTGCTGCCTGACCGTTTATCGCCTGATTGCGTACCTCAGCACAATTTCACCAGCCTTGCATTTACTGTGTCACAACATGCCGTACCTGCTTTGAGACAGCACCAGCCACCGGCTCTTTATTGGCTACTCCTGTGCGCGGCGCTGCTGCTCGGGCACCAGCGGACCTACGCCCAGCAACTGAGCAACTTTGGCGCGCGTGCGGCGGGTATGGCCAATGCCGCTGCCGCACTGCCAGACCTGTGGGCGCTGGGCAACAACCCCGCGGCCATGGCCGGGTTGCAGCAGCCGCAAGTGGGGGTGTATGTGGAAAACAGGTTCGGGGAGCGCGCCTTTAGCACGGTGGCGCTGCAAGGGGTATACCCTACCCATGGGTATGGCACCTTCGGCCTGAGCCTCAGTCGTTTTGGCGATGCGCTTTTTAGCCAGCAGCATGTGGGGCTTGGGGCTGCCCACAGCATCGGCACCTTTAGCCTGGGGGCCAAAGCCGATGTATGGCAGGTGCAGGCGGCGGGATACGGCAGCCAAAAGGCGGTGGCGCTTTCGGCGGGCGTGTATGGCCAACTGGCCCCGCAGTTGTTCTTTGGCACCTTTGCGTACAACCTGAACCAGGCCCGCCTAAGCTCCTTTGAGGACGAGCGCCTGCCCACCGTTATGAAAGCAGGAATGGCCTATCAGCCAACGCCCCGCCTCACCCTTGTTGCCGAAACAGAGAAGCACATAGATCACGCAGCTGACCTCAGGGCTGGGGTGGAGTATGCCCTGCTCGCGCGGAAGTTCCTGCTCCGCAGCGGCTTTGGCACCCTCACCCACCAGTTAAGCTTTGGGGCCGGCTTCCGGGCGCGGCAACTGCAGGTAGACTACGCCTTTGGCTCCTTCACGCCGCTCGGCAGTAGCCACCACCTGTCGGTATCCTACCCATTCGAGAGGGCCACAGCCAAATAAGCCTATACCGCCACGCGCTTTCTGGACAGCCGTCTGATAAACGGCTCGATGGTGAGCCCCTGCACCACCAGAGACAGCAGCACCACGGCATAGGTTATGGCCACAATCACATCTCGGTGCATTTCAGGGGTCAGTGAGAGTGCCAGGGCAATGGAAATACCGCCCCGCAGGCCGCCCCACGTCATGATGGGCAAAGTGCCTGGCGTGAAGGTGCGGTGAAGTTGCAGGGTATACGACGGGATTGCCAGGGCAATGTAACGCACCACCAGCACGATTACGGTGGAGATCAGACCAACGAGCGCATACTCCCACCTAAACGGCACAATCATCAGCTCCAGCCCGATCAGCACAAACAGCACGGCGTTCAGCACCTCATCCACCATTTCCCAGAACTTGGTCAGGTAATCGGCGGTTTGCTGGCTCATGGCCAGCTTTGTTCCCTGGTTACCGATCAGCAGACCTGCCGCCACCATGGCCAAGGGGCCGGAGAAATGCAGAAAATGCGCAATGCTATACCCCCCTGTCACCACAGCCAGCGAAATCAGAACCTCTGTCTGGTAATGGTCGATGCGCCGCATAAAGTAAAAGGCGATGTAGCCGATCAACAGCCCCAGCCCGATGCCACCGCCTACTTCCGCAATGAAAAGCTCGGCGATAAAGGCTCCCTCGACATTGTCCATCCCCAACTTGGCAATCTGGAAAAGCGACAGAAACACCACTACACCCACACCGTCGTTAAACAGCGACTCACCGGTAATGCTTACCTCCAGCGACTTGGGGATATTGGCCTTTTTCAGGATACCCAGCACCGCGATGGGGTCGGTGGGTGAGATGAGCGCACCAAACAGCAGGCAGTAAATGTATTCTATTGGCTGGCCTACCGCTTGCAGCAGGTAGTAAAATGCAGTGCCGGTCATGAAAGTCGAGATGGCGACCCCTACGGTGGCAAACACCATAATCGACCACTTGGATTTCTTCAGCTTCTCGAGGTCCGTGTGCAGGGCCCCGGCAAACAGCAGGAAGCTCAGCATGAACTCCAGCAGTACCTCCGAGAAGTCAACTTCCCGCAGTGTGGATTCTACAAATTCTTCGAACACCGGCGACACTGCCCCTGCTACTTGCACCAGCACCGACACCATCAAACCCGCCAATAGCAACGCGATGGCAGTAGGCAATTTGATGTATTGCTGATTGATGTAGGCGAAAATGGCGGATATAACCAGTATGACCGAGAAGATGTGAAAAAACTCCATGTAACTATTTTTAGCTTTAGTATAGTAATGTTAACTGCTAAATGGTTAAACTATTAAATTGTTGAAATAAGGTTTTATCAGGATTTTAGATTCGCCCCGGTAGCCCCCCATGCGTCAATAGCATGCTGCATGCTGCCTCAGAAGGTGCTGCTAGAGGCATAAATCATATTGAAACCTTATTCTAATAGCATTTAACCATACAGCAATCTAACCATTAACATTCATAATGCCTATGGTACGAGGCTTACTGCTATGCTGGCTGGTTTTTTGTTTTGCCGGGCCCCTGCATGCCCAAGAATATCCGCGCCAGAACATCGACCTGGACCTGCTGGTGCAGGAGCTGTTTGCCGAGCAGGATGATGCCAACGTGCCATACGAAGACTTTTACGAGACGCTTTTCCAGTACTACCAGCGCCCTATAGACCTGAATCGCACCACGCCCGAAGAACTTGCCTCGCTCTACATTCTGTCGCGCCCGCAGATCACCTCCTTCTTTGGCTACCTGCAGGAAAACGGCAAACTACTGAGCATCTATGAGCTGCAGGCCATTCCGGATTTCGACTTGCTGGCCATACAGCGTCTGCTGCCGTTTGTGCGGGTGCAGGATGCGGGATTACAGGCCGACCAGCGCCCACTTTGGCAGCGGGTAGTCGGCGAAGACAACAACGCCCTCGTGCTGCGGTATGAACGCACGTTGCAGGAACGCCGCGGCTATGCTCCACCAGACACCAACAGCCGCGCTACCAGCCGCTACCTGGGCTCGCCCGACAAATTATACATGCGCTACCGCACCAGTCACGCGCATGATTACAGCTTTGGGTTTGCCGCGGAGAAAGATGCCGGGGAGCAGCTTGCCTGGAGCCCCGCCACCCGCCGCTACGGCTTCGATTATTATACGGCGCACCTGCAGCTCTACAACAAAGGCCGCTTTAAGGCCATCGCCCTCGGCGATTACCAGTTACAGTTCGGGCAGGGCCTGCTGCTCTCATCGGGGTACAGCGTGGGCAAAGGCAGCGAAACGATTGCCACCGTCAGCAGGCCAAACCTGGGCATCCGGCCTTATAACTCGGTGCTGGAATACGCTTTTATGCGCGGGGCTGCGGCAACCTACACCCTTGGCCGGGTGGAAGTTACCGGGTTTTACTCCAACAAACATGTGGATGCTAACCTGCGTCCACAGCAAGACACCCTCAATGGCATCAGCAGCTTCTTTTCAGGTATTCAAATATCCGGTTTCCACCGCACCGTTTCTGAATTGGCGAGCAGGAAGCAAGTGCAGGAACAGCTATATGGCGCGAACCTCAGTTATCAATCTGCGGGTAAAAACCTAAGGCTAGGCATCACAGCGCTCGGCACGCATTATAGCGCCCCAATCCAGAAGGCCGGTGCCCCGTACCAGCGCTTTGAGTTTAGCGGCACCAGCCATTATAATATCGGGACCACCTACAGCTATACCTGGCAGAACGTTTACCTGTTCGGGGAGTCGGCGATGAGCAAAAGCGGGGGTATGGGCACGGTGAATGGCCTTGTCGCTAGTTTAGCCCGCAACGTTGAGCTGGCCTTACTCTACCGCTACTATGCCCGTAATTTCCACACGTTTTATGGCAGCGCTTTCGGAGAGGGCACCCGCAACATAAACGAGCAGGGGTTTTATACTGGGGTTAAAATCAAGCCTTTCAGCAAATGGGAGATCACGGCGTATTACGACAGGTTCCGGTTTCCGTGGCTGCGCTACCGCGTGGACGCGCCTTCTGCCGGGCAGGAGTATCTGGTGCGCCTTTATTACAGGCCTAACCGGCAGAGCAGCTTGTATGCCCAAATGCGTTATGAGCGCAAAGGGCTTAATGTGGCAGAAAACACTACGCCTCTGGATTATGTGGCGCAGGCGGACAGGCGCAATTACCTGCTGTATTTCGAGACGGCTCCTACGAAGGCTGTCATGTTTAAATCGCGGGTGCAGTTGAGCACTTACAGCCACGAGGCCCCGCAAACCACCGGTTACCTGATTGCGCAGGACGTCAACTTCACCTTCGACAGGATCCGGCTGAGCACCCGCTACGCCCTCTTCGACACCGACGACTACAACACCCGTCAGTATGCCTATGAGCGCGATGTGCTGTATGCTTTCTCCATCCCGGCCTTCAGCGGCAGGGGCACCCGGTTTTATACCCTCTTACAATTCAGGCCACACCAAAAATTGGATATCTGGCTCCGCTATGCCCTGACGCATTACCGCAACCAGAAGACCGTCGGCTCCGGACTTGACATGATTGATGGCCCCAGAAGGTCAGACGTGAAAGCACAGGTGCGGTATAAGTTTTAGAAACAGGCAGGTTGTAGAAAGGGCGTTTACAGGATTTCTTTCTGCTGTTGCGCCAACGGCTTGCACCCCGGCTTCACCTGCGCCCCGATCACCTGTCCGTCGTGGCTCAGCTCCAGGTGGCAGCACTCAAAGAACAGTTGCTTCAGCATGTCGCGGCCCCGCTGTATCCGAGATTTGGCCCCGGAATAAGAGATGTTCAGGTGGGCGGCCACTTCCTTTTGGCTGATGCCCTCCAATTCGCTCAGGCGCAGCGCCTCGGCATAAAGCGGGGGAAGCAGGTCAATAAGCGGCTCTATCAAGGCTTCTACCTCCTGCCGCGACTGCTCAGGCAACTCCTCGGCAGGCAACTCCGTGCTCTCCCCCAGGGATTGGCAGCGGTTGTTCTCCCGAAAGGAATCATAGATGGCATTACGCGTAACCTGATAAAGCCAGGCCTTCAGGTTCTGCACTTCCTGTAACTGCTCACAGTTTTTATAGAGTTTCAGGTAGAGCTGCTGCAGCAGGTCATCGGCTTCCTCCTGATCCTGGATGCGCTTGCGGATAAAGCCCCTGAGTTGGGCCTCATAAGCCAGAAACACCGGCGCCACGGCAGCGCAGGAGTCGGGTGTAGCGTTGTTTCGTTCCGGTGTGTTGCAGCAGTTTTCCATTGTTCATATCCCTATGTTGTTACTTCTTCTTTCCAGCAGGCAGGTATCGCGCCACTGCCCGTTCATTTGGCCAATGTGCTCGCGCACTCCCACCAGCCGGAAACTGCAGCTTTTATGCAGCCGCAGGCTCACAGTGTTTTCCCGGAAAATGCTGGCTTGCATGGTCCAGATCCCTTCCTGCTCCGAGGCAGTTACTAACTGGTGCAGCAGCGACTTACCAAAGCCCAGGCCTTTAAAATCGGGGTGCACGTACACACTATCCTCTGCCACGCCCCGGTAAACACACCTCCCCGAAACCGGGGTAAGGGCGGCCCAGCCCGCTATGCGCCCCGCTGCCAGCAACACAAATCGGCAGCTTGCCAGGTGTGTGCTGTCCCAGGTTTCCCAGGCTGGGGCATCTGTCTCGAAAGTCGCTTGCATGGTGGCGATGCCTAGGGTATAAATCTCACGCACCTGCCCGTAATGCTCAGGTAGCATCGGAACGATTTGCGTGGCCGGTGCAGCGTACTTTCCCATACCTAAATTAACTGATTTTCTTTTAAAACAACTATCGGTGGCCCCTCAAAAACAGAGAAGCCCCCGATAGGTATGATACTATGCAGGTATGTTTTCCGCTGCCGCTCCAGGCTGTCGGGCATTGGCTCCTTCGCCGTAGATGGTGGCTTCGCCGAAGGTATAAAACGCCTCCCAGTCCACACCTTGCGGGTCAGTTATCCACGACTTCTGGGACTTGGCATAGCAGCAAGTGCATTTCCCCTCTTCCCGGATAGTGCCTTTGGCCTTTTTCAGATTGCCGTATACCTCCGCCAGCTCTGCTTCGCTTTCTGCCTGAATGCCCAGGTGCTCGATACCGGCGTTCTCGGGGTGCAGCGAGATGGCGAAGTTTATGCGCGGGTCCTCCAGCATCCATTTGGCATAGTCTTCCTTCAGTACCGTTGGAACAGTGTTAAACAGCGCGGTATAAAAGGCGGTGGACTCTTCTAAGTTCTTTACACGGACATTCACATGGAATCTTTTCATGGCTTCGGTCTTTAAGGTTTTTTTTAAATACACCCTGAAGACGGAGCGCTGGTTGAAAAGACGCAGGTTCCGAAAACAATTTTAAATCTTTTTTAGGGGATGTTCTTCACAAAAACAACCTGCTGGGCATCCGCTTTGATGATGTTGTTCATGAACTCAACCATTTGGGAATAAGACGCAGGGCTGTAACGTCCCTTTGCCATTTGCAGGCTGCGGAGGTAGATCACCTGCTGCCCTTTTACCTCCACCGAAGCCTTGTACTCACCGAAGGGAGTGGTATGCACCGCCGCCTTTGGCAGAAACTCCACGGCATATCCCGCAGGTAAATCAAACACTACCGTGTCCACATCCAGGAATGCCATATCGCGCACCACCTCCGTCAGCCTTTCCGCTTTCTGGCTAGGCGCATACGTCCATTTGTTCATCAAGTTAGGGGTGATGAACAGGCGCTTTCCGCTGATGGTGGCACACTGCCGCAGGCTCAGGTCTAATTGCTCGGTTACCACAGGCAGGCGGTCTTTCTTTTGCTCGAGGGCATACGTGTTGATCTCGAACGAAGGCAGCTTCACCTGCTTGTACAGCCACTTGCGCTGTTCATCGGGTTGCATGCTGTGTATAACCTGGTGCCTTGCCTCCTGCTGCTGCCCGGTATAGCGGGTGGTGATGTTGGCGTTGCCGTTGCCCTGCTCGTCCAGCTTTACCCTGATGTGGCGAATCTGGGCGTTGTCAGGAGCCTTATAGGCAGTGGTCTTCACCAGTTTGCCACCCTCCGGCGTAATCAGCAAGGCATGGCGCCCGCCGGTGAAACTGCCTGAATAACCTGCCGCCTCTGTCTGGCTGGTGCACTCTAGCCAAAGCGTGTCTTGGGCCATCGGCACGCACAGGATGTCGTGGTTAAACTGGGCGCTCGGAAAATCAGCTTTGATTTCGGACGCATCGTCTCCGGCCCGGATCAGGGCATGGAAGGAGTTTACCCCTACTGCGGTTAGCATGGCTTGGGTATAGTTGGTCAGGGCCTTGCAGTCGCCGTAACCTTTGCTGTCTACGAAGTTGGCCTCGAAAGGCTGCCAGCCGCCAATACCAAGCTGGATGGATACGTAACGCGTTTTGCCCTGCAGGTAATCGTAGACGGTGCGCACTTTCTCTTCCTGCGTTTTGGCCTTGGCGGTCAGTGCAACCAGCTGCTGCTTCGTTTCTTCCGGCAGGGCATCGCGGCCCTGGTTCAGTTGGTGAATCCAGCGCCCGAAGCTTTCCCAGCTCTCCATGTTGCCTTTATACCCCTCTACCTCAAAGTCGGCGGGTGCTGTGCGTACCTGTGGCACCAGTTCATGCAGCTCAGGCCCGTAAGGTTCTGTTTCCATGGGCTTCAGGTTCTGCACCTGCCAGGTGTAAGTATCGTGGGCGGCGGTGCCTCCGCGCTTTACGCCGGTGGGCATGTTGCTCTCCAAGTAGCGCAGGGGCGCCCCTTTTGGCAGCTGCACCTCGAAAGAGGCCTTCTCAACCGCTAGGCGTTCTTCATCCAGGGGTGTGAAGCCGGGGTAAAAAAGCATGTTCTCGGTCGTCAGTTCATAGGCAAACTCTACCGTGTAAGGGTATACCGTGTGCTGCAGGTTGGCAACCTTCACGCGGTGATCGGTGAACAGCGAGCCGCCATCCACGGCGCTGATGTCCAGCACATCCTTATTCTTGAGCGCTTTGATTTTCTTACCGGACTGATCGTAAGAGGTCCCTTCCAGGCGGTTTACCTTGGTCAGCTTGTTATAGTACACCGGCAGCTTTGCCCGGTGGTTGCCGTGCTTGTTCAGGATAGTGAGCTTCACGGTGTATGTAGTGGTGCCGCTGCTGATCGAGTTCACCCGAAAAACGGTTTCCTCGTTATGTATGATGATATTGGCATCTTTGGCTAGCGCCACTGGGCCTGTGGCCTGTGCCTGCAGTTGGGATGTCATCAGGCATACCAATAGCCATAAAAAAGTAAGCGGTTTATACATAGAAAGCTAGTAAGCGTGTTGTCAAAATGGAATGACGTGCATCAATATACCGCAGCCCTTTTGCCCATACCGTTAAAGTAATTGGCAAAAGGCCACAGCATGATTCAGATGGCTTTTTTCAGTACGATCTGCTCGGCGTGCTTCGCGATGATTCGGTTGTAGAATTCCTTCAGCATGCTGTATTCTGAGGCGTAAAACAAGGGCTTGCTGATGCTTACTTTGCTCATAACCTGCACCAGGCTACCCTGTTGCTGCACCATGTAGGTAAAACGGCCTCCCTGCTCAGGCAAGTTCATGATCACGCTTTGCGGCATTTCATCTAATATATACCCCGCCGGAATTGTGAAGTTAGCCACATAAACCTCGTCCACAGGGCTGCCAAAATCCACGGGGTACAGGCGCTGCTCTAACTTAAACGGATTCTCCTTTTCACCCTGCCCCAGCATCGGGTTCAGATAAATGATGTCGCTTTCCTGTCCGCTTCCGTTTGCACTGATTTTATAGGAAATGTTCAGGGACTGCTCCACCTCCCTCAGGTTTTTGATGATGGGCTCTGCCATCTTATAATCACCCACCTCTTTGGCGATGCGCTCGGCATACTTGCTTTCCCCTTCTTCCAGGATGGTCTTGCGCAGGTATAGCGCTTTCATGCCGGCAGCCGACTCCTCCCCTGTTCCTGTCATTTCACCTTTGCTGTTGATCGAGACGGTGGCATTGAACAGTTTCGAATCGGAGTGTGCCGTTTCGAGCGGTACCCAACGATGGTTTTGCTTTGCAATAAGGCGGCCCTGGCCATTCAGGCAGCGGAAAGGCAGCATGCCGGCGGGCAAAAGTGGTTCCGTGGCATCCAGCAAATACTCCTGCTCACCTACTTTCACATGCGCGATCACGTAGTTGAACTTGCTTTTCATCGGCGACATATTGGTGTGGACGCGGCCATTGTTGCGGGTGCTCAGCACCACCGGGTTTGCCTCCAGCCCGGCCTCCAGCAGCATAGACGTTAGCAGCAAGTTGATCTCAGCTACGTTGCCCTGCCGCAAGTCGAAGGCTTTCCGGATCGTATTGTCTGTGTACAAGCCGTTATACCCATTCCAGGTCATCCGTGTCTTCACCAGGTCGTAAATCGCCCGCATTTGCTGCTCCGGCGTTTTGTGCTTCGCCGTGATGGCCGCCAGTTCCTCCTTAAAGAAACTGTTGCGATTGAGCTGCACCCCAAAATAAGCGGACTCCATCAGGTCTTCGTTCACTTTGTCCCAGGTACCCGTCATAATGCGGGTTGGTTCGCCTGGAAAGTTCACTTGCTGTAACTCAAAGGCTATTTTGGCCTGGTAGTCGGTAAGGGAGGTGATGTACTTTTCTTCCTGCAGGGCAGGTACATCTTTCATAGCCCACACATAAGCATTGTCCAGCAATTTGGGGCCTCCTGAGGTCTGCTCTTTCTCATTTTTCACCAGACTGTGGTAGCCTTCTAACAGAAACTTATAGTTGAAGTACTCTGGGATTTTTAACCGGTATTCGCTCCACGCTGTCGGGATCGATTTCTGAAACTCCCAGTCATCAAGGCTGTACACACGCTCTGACGACAAGGTATAGACCACCTCGATTACAGAACCCTCCTTCACATTCGGCATGGTAAACTTTTTAAGGCGCCAATACTCGCTGCGCTTCTCGTCGAACACCGTTTTCGTTTCCAACTTGTCTTTCGTGATCTCGCCCCCTTCCAGGTTATAGGTATACCCCTTAATGCCCATCACCTTATCACGGGTGCTGCCGTTGGAGTAGTAAGGGATGGAGATATTGGCCCAGTCATACCCGGATTTTTTCAGGATTTTGATGCGCATGTGACGTTCGGTCACCACGGTTAAGCCGCCAGACAAATTAAACCGGGTGGCACCATAATCCCCCAGGATGAGGGCGGCCGCACTGGTATCCTGCGGATAGGCACGCATCTCCAGCTCGGCTTTTTCTATTTTCCCGAATTTCGGTTCCCCATCCTGCGCCTGTGCGGCAGCACTGCATAAAATTAAAGCAAGAATAATGAGTTTTGTAAAAGTCTTTGTTTTCATAGACAGCTTTAAAAGTTAAGTTATATTTCGTGCAATAGATCAGCAGCAGAAAAGATAGCACACGGGATGCCATACGCTCCGTTAATATGCGCAACAGATGTGCTGAAATTACTTTTTTATAAATAAATAACTTTTAATATATATAAACAAGACTTTTCATACAGAATTATTGATTAAGTGCTACTTCATTGCATAAGCCTATTATCAAGCTCTCTCATCCTTAAATTCTTTCTCATCCTTATTAAATCACGCAGTGCCTTTGGCCCAAATTACTAACACCGGCGCCTAACATAACCCTACAGGCTATGCGTACAAACTCAGCCCTGTACTGTGTGCGCTTATGGATCAAAAGGTGTATGCCTTGCAGATAGGTTTATGAGGAAAAGCGATCAGCGGCAGTGTGGTATCATCAGCACAGGAAGCTTTCGACAACAGCTTATTTTGTGTGATGACATTCAGCTATAAAAAAACAGAAGCAGCACCTCAAAGTCGGGGTGCTGCTTCTGCTTTTTCAGCGTTAAGGAGACTTACACAAAGCCTCCGGTAACAAAAAAATAAAAGGCCTAACAAAGAAAATACCAGCCTTCTGAATGTGCTATTTACAGATAAGACGTGAAGTTATTGCGGTCTTGCCAGAACTCGCGGCAAGCCTCGCGTTGCTCTTCAATAAATTTGTGGTTCCGTTTCAGGTCTTTCCAGTTACCAAAGCCCAGGCGTTCGCATAATCTGAAAAAGTTGTCTCCTTGGTTTTTCTGGCCTTTTACGCGGACCAACGCACTCAGCAATGGCCGGCCGGCCGCATGCTCTTTCTCCGAAATTTCATCGATAACCTCTGTCAGCATCGACTTTTCAGAAGAATTATCCAGGTTAAGACCGAGTTCCGCCTCATATATAAGGTTCTGGAAACTCATCAGGTGCGCACGACCCCGAGCGACTTGAATCAGTTTTTTTCTTACCCGTGTGTTCATATGTTGTGATGGCTTTAAATAATGATGGAAGCATAGCCTTCTTAACAAGCTAGCCTCCTCTAGACTGTACAATCAAACCGATATATATTGTTTTAAACGTATTTTAGGGGATATAGTTTCGCTTTCAGGCAATTATTATCTTTCAGAAATACAACTATTTTAAAGACCGCACCCAAACGTTTGATTAATGCAATCGGGGCTGCTTTTCGGAGAGGTATTTCCAGTACCGCTTAGGCACATGGCGTAGATGGAGTTTGGGGTTCCTCCGCTCCGGAATGTTTACGTGGTCAAAGTATACCTGCCACAGTTGCTTGTATTTGTCTTCCTCGTCTGCCATCACAGCCGACGGCATTGCGGCACTGCTTTGCCGGGACGGTAGTTCCAGGTTTACCAGCGAGGTGGTGTGCAAGTCGTAGTAAGCGCCGTAACGACGTCGGGTATCGTAAATGGCCCAGCGCTGGTCGGCATATCGCTTCTGAAAGTGCGTGATGATTAGCGGCAGCACGTTAAAGTCCGGGGAGATTGTGGCGTAAAACAGGCCATCTGCGGTTTTCTGGAAGCGCACAAAGGCCTCCATCCTGTGTTTCTCGCGGTGCACTTGCTTGGCAGCCTGCTGCACCTGCAGCACACAAGGGACCGCATAATTTCCCTCGATGTTCTCTTTCGTGCCAAAGGCGAGCCGGATAAAGTCAAATATCGCTCGCTCGAAGCCAGGTTGCTCCCAGAGACAGGTATGGTAAAGTTCTTTCAGCGCGCCTGCCGACAGTTTCTTCTGCAACCCCTGCCACACCCGCTCCGCCTTCTCTTCATCAGACACTACAGCAACCGTTTCGCCGAACATACTGGGCTGCGCCAGGTGCTCCTGCTCGATGCTGGTGGGCCAGGCTTTGCGTTCGTAGGCTTCAAACACCACGGTCAGCAAGCCTTCAAAGGTACCGTCGTAGGTATAGAGGTGCATGGGGGTAAGCGAGTGTTATTTGGACCCCGGGAAGCCGTTGCGCCCTTTCTCGGAAGCATCTGACTGCGAGCGGGCAGAAAGGCGTTGCAATTGCGGCACTAGCATATTCAGTTTGCAGCAAAGCGATACCCGGGCAACTTTTTGGTTCTTTCTCATGACGATTACTTTTTTAGTAGGTATAGATTTTGAAGTTTGAGTTGATACAACTGATTTCTTTTTGGCTGTAGCCATCTTGCCTCCCCCTCTTGAATCAAAAAGATAGTATTCATAAGTTATCTTATCCCAGCTTTTGCCTGCCGTGCGCTTAAGCCGCCAGGATTATGCAGAACCAGGACTAGCCTACCTGCCGAAACAGGTCGAGTTGCTGCGTCAGCAGAGCGCTTCTCACCGAACCATCGCCGAACAAGATCTTGCGCCGGATCAGGTCTGAGTCGAAATCCTGCTTTTGCAGGCTCCTGGTCTGGCAGGTGATAAAGTATTTAGCCCTTTTTAGCACGACCCCCATTTGGCGCAGGTGCTCGAAGTTAAGTGTCGTGAACCGGCGCGCTGACACGATTTTCTTAGCTGATTTCACGCCGATTCCCGGCACCCGCAAGATCATCTCGTATTCGGCAGTGTTCACTTCCACCGGAAAAGCAAAGCGGTTACGCAATGCCCACGCCAGTTTCGGGTCTATATCCAGCTCCAGGTTCGGGTGCTGCTCATCCAGAATCTCCTTCGCATCGAAGCCATAGAAGCGCATCAGCCAGTCGGCCTGGTAAATGCGGTTCTCACGAATAATGGGTGGCTCCGAAATGATGGGCAGGCGGTTGTCGCTGCTCACCGGCACGTACCCCGAATAGTATACTCGCTTCAGGCTGAAGTTCTTGTACAGCTGGTCCGACAGCTGCAGTATTTGATGGTCTGTCTCAGCCGACGCGCCTACGATAAGCTGCGTGCTTTGCCCGGCTGGCGCAAAGCTCGGCGCAGACTTAAACAGCTTTCTCTCTTCCTTCGATTGCACCAATTGCTGACTGATAGCGCCCATCGGCAACAGGATCTCAGCATAGTTCTTCTCCGGGGCCAGTTGCTGCAAGCTCGCATCAGACGGCAGTTCGATGTTCACGCTTAGCCGGTCGGCATACAGCCCCGCTTCCTTTATCAATTCCTCGCTAGCACCCGGTATGGTCTTCAGGTGGATATAACCGTTGAACTTATGTTCCTGGCGCAGCTTTTTGGCTACCCGCACCAGGCGCTCCATGGTATAATCCGAGTCTTTGAAAATTCCTGAGCTCAGGAATAGTCCTTCGATGTAATTGCGTCGGTAAAAATTAATGGTCAGGTCTACCACCTCCTGCACGGTAAAGGCAGCCCGCTGCACATCGTTGCTTTTGCGCGTTACGCAATAGGCGCAGTCGTAAATGCAGACATTGGTCAGCAAAATCTTTAGCAACGAGACACAGCGACCGTCTTCGGTATAGCTGTGGCATATCCCCATGCCTTCAGCGTTGCCGAGGCCTTTATTCTCATTCTTCCGCTTTCCACCACTAGACGAACAGGAAACATCATATTTCGCAGCATCTGCTAATATTTTTAGTTTACCTATAATCTTATCATCCATACTCCGTATTTACATCGCTGTTAATAGGTTAAAGGTACGAATAGCTTCACAAAACACCTAACATTTTTAGCAAATATTATGAACATCTTTATCAACAGATGTGGATAAACTAAATTCATTAGCATACACATGTATGACTTCCTCCTCTGAAACCGGTATCAACAAGGCCGGAAACCTTAATTCTGACATCAGAGTACCACTATACCTCTATAATGCGTTATCTTAGTAGGCATTTGCATCCTTGTTTCTGTGCCTTTACCTGCCTTTATGCCACACCCGCACCATAAACCTCACCCTGTACTGCTTGCCTTGCTGCTAGGCTTGTTGCTGCTTGTGTGGTCGCCTGTGTGTGAGGCTCAGGCAGTGCCGACTACTGCACCCCAAGACACAGTTACCGCTGACACCACCCACATGCGCTTCGACGAGCGCATGATCCAGAACCTCAGGAAAATGTCGGAGCGCAAGACAATCATGGGCAAACTGCTGAAATCTGTGCTGGTGTTTGACAGGAAAGAAGAGGAAGTATATGGGCTGGATGCCGAGCTGATTCAGCGGGAGTATGAAAAGCACACCTATAAGATCGTGCGTCGCATCGACATCATGTCGCTCGACGCTTTTGGCTACTCTATACACGATACTGCCCGGGTGCCCCGCAACATTTTTGAGAAGCTCGGCAACTCGCTCCACGTGAAAACGGGACGCGGGCTTATCCGCAACAAATTGCTGTTCGAGAAGCTGGCCCCGCTGGAGCCACTGGCCCTGGTAGAGTCGGAGCGTTTGCTGCGCCAAACGGCTTACCTGCTGGACGCGCGCATCATCGTGAATGAGGAAACGACCACGCAGGACAGCGTGGATGTGCTGGTGATCACCAAGGACATCTTTAGCCTGGGCGGTTCTGGTTCCTATTCCCCTTCTTCGGGCAGGGGCCGCATCACGCTGCGCGAGCTCAACTTTCTGGGGCAGGGCCACCAGGTGGAGGGCTCCTACCGGTTTAACCCCAATGCCCCGCGCCCCTGGGAGGCGGCTGGTTACTATACCGTCGAGAACATCGGCCGTACTTACATCACCGCCGATGTGGCTTATGTGGACAAAAACTTCTACCAGGAGAAAAGTGCCTTGCTGCGCCGCGACTTCTTTGCCACTAACACCAAGTATGCCGGAGCCGTGGGCGTCAGCTCGATTGGGGAACGCATCATGCTCTCCCCCACGGCCGAAGACACCATCCCCCGCTACAGCAACCTGGCCTATACCCGGCAGGACGCCTGGCTGGGGCGCTCTTTCAAGTTCAAGACCTACAACCTAGGCTATGAGCCACGTGGGCGGCTGATCCTGGGGGCGCGCTTCATCAACACCAATTACTCTGTAAAAGCCACCGAGAACTTCCAGGACAACACCCTGATCATGGCCAGTCTGGGTTACAGCATCCGGAAATACTACAAGGACCGCTTCCTGTTTGGCTTTGGCCGGACGGAGGACATACCGGCGGGCACGCTGCTCTCCCTGACCGGGGGCTATGAGCACCGGGAGTTCGATAGCCGAAAGTACCTGGGCGCTGCCCTTTCTTTTGCCAAGTATACCCCTAGTTTTGGGTACCTGTATGGCAAGCTCTCTTATGATTCCTTTTTGCGGGAAGGCCAATGGGAGCAGGGCGTTATGCAGCTGGAGTCGCTATACTTTACCAAGCTGTCGGAGTGGAATAACTGGAAGCTGCGCCATTTCCTGTGGGGCCGCGGCACCTGGGGCATCAATCGCAACCCCGAGGAGCTGCTTTCCATCAACAACGAGAATGGCATTCGGGGCTTCCGCTCCAGCCTGCTGCGTGGCTCGCGGCGGGTCACGTTTAACTACGAGGCCAACCTGTACACGCCTTTCTCCCTCTTTGGCTTTAAGCTGGCCACTGTTTTTTTTGCCGATGTGGCCTGGCTCTCCAAGGGTAACAACAGCATCCCGTTCCGCGACAAACCCTACCGGGGGTATGGCATCGGCTTCCGGTTCCGCAACGAGTACCTGTCGTTCAGCACCATACAGTTCCTGATCAGCTATTACCCCAAGTTGCCGCCCAACGAAAACATCAACGGCTTCAAAGTCTTCGAGTCGTCGCGGCCCTATTACGATTTCCGCGACTTCCAGTTCAGCCGCCCGGGAGTGGCCGAATTTAATTAGCCTGGCCCGTATCCTTTTGGCCGTTTTGCCTGTTTAAGAGGTACAAACTTAATAAGACACACCAAAAGCGACTATGGACAAAGTAAGAGAGAAATCAGCGTATGAAGGAAATCCGGTAGGCTTGTCAAAAACCACGGCCACTAAAATGGCCGCCGAGCTGGACCGCCACCTGTCCTCCTTCATCATCCTATACAACCAGTACCACAAGCACCATTGGCTGGTGGAAGGCCCGCAGTTCCGCGACTTGCACCTGTTCTTCGAGGACCATTACACTGAGATCCATGAGCAGTACGACGCCATTGCTGAGCGCCTGACCGTGATGGGTGTAGTCCCGACCTGCCATCCGGCCAAACAGATTGAGCTGTCCTACATCAAGCATGAGGAGGAGGGCGAGTTCCGCATTCGGGAAATGCTGCAGAAAGACATGGAGGATGAGAAAACCATCGCCGTGGAGTTACGCAAGTCCATCAAGCTGGCTTTTGAGCATGACGACTTCGGCACTAAGAACCTGCTCGAGGGCATCCCGTTCAAAACCGAGGACCGTTGCCACCATATCGAGCACTTCCTGGGCGAGGACGGCCTGACGATTGGCATGCTGCACAAGCCGGAAGATATTATGGAGGGCGAAACAGAAGCCTCTAAAGGCACCAAGGGCCTGCGCACCAGTACCGGCACTAAAAAGTCCGGCTCGAAAGCGAAAGCCTAAGCCAGTATAAAACTCTAGTAAACTATCTAAAGCAGCCTGATTTGTTTCAGGCTGCTTTTTTTATGCTGTTATACCCCTTCTGGTCTACAAAGCTCCTCGCCTGCTACCTGCCTGTCACGTTAATCCAATCCCCGCTTTCAGCACACTGCGCTTTTTACTAGCTTTGCAGGGGCTTTGGCCTCGTATAAGATAAACACACCTACAAGAACATATTATGGTTGACCTGGGCAATTACAACGAACTGGAGATTGCGCGCGAAGTGGACTTTGGCGTATACCTGACGTCGGAGGACGGCGATATCCTTTTGCCAAACAAGTATATACCAGAAGGCGCCAAGGTAGGCGACTTTGTGCGTGTGTTTGTGTACCGCGACTCCGAGGACCGCGTGATCGCCACCAACCTCATCCCTTACGCGACGGTGGGCGAGTTTGCCTGCCTTACCTGCAACGACACCTCCCCGTTCGGCGCGTTCCTAGACTGGGGCTTGGAGAAGGACCTGCTGGTGCCACTCAACAACCAGAAGAACAAGATGGAGGTAGGCCGCAAGTACTGCGTGTACCTTTACTTGGATGATGCCTCTGACCGCGTGGTGGCTACTTCTAAACTCGGCAAGTTCCTGCACAACGACGACATCCAGCTGACAGAGGGCGAGGAAGTACAGCTGCTGGTTGCAAACTTCTCCGACATTGGCGTAAAAGTAATCATCAACAATGCCTACATGGGCATGCTGTACCGCAACGAGGTGTTCCAGGATTTGCATATCGGCGACAAGGCCATAGGGTATATCAAAGCCATCCGACCGGACAACAAGATAGATGTGACCCTGCGCAAGCCAGATGCTACTATCAAAAGTGAGTCGGAGGGTGCGTCGGACAAGATCATGCGACTGCTGCAGCAAGGCAACGGCTGGCTGCCCATCTCCGATGGCAGCACGCCCGAGGACATTTACAAGACGTTGGGTATGAGCAAAAAAACATTTAAACGAGCCATCGGTGGTCTCTACAAAGCCGGAAAAATCAATATCGCAGAAGACAGCATCCGGCTACGCTAAGCCGGCGCGCTCACAGTAATCCTGTTCTAACGAAAGGCTTTGCCGCTCTCCTCATAACCGGGGCTGCGGCAAAGCCTTTCTTGCTTAATGTGCCCCTATTTTTAGACTATAAAGTTAGAAAGAACGTACTGATTGCGTAAGTAATTCTCCTTATGCAAAAAGTACGAAATGCCCTTATTGTGGGTGCCAGCGGATTGGTCGGCTCGCACCTCTTGCACCTTCTCCTCCAAAGCCCCCGCTACAGCGAAGTAATTGCGGTGGGCAGGCGCGAGTTGCCGCTTATACACCCTAACCTGGAGCAGCGCGTCATCGACTTCGACAGGATGAAGGAGTTTGCTGCCGACCTGAAAGCGGACGACATCTTCTGCTGCCTGGGCACTACCATTAAAAAGGCCGGCTCCAAAGAGGCTTTCTACAAAGTGGATTATACCTATGTGGCACAGTTGGCAGAGATCACGGCCAGCAAAGGCGCTAGCCAATTTCTGGTGGTTTCGGCGATGGGAGCCGATGCCAGCTCTCTTTTCTACTACAACAAGGTGAAAGGCGAGATGGAGGACCACGTGAAACAGCAGGACTTTAGCACCGTGCACCTCTTTCGGCCCTCGCTGCTATTGGGCGAGCGCGACGAGCACCGCGCCGGCGAGGAATTGGCTTCTAAAATTATGAAGCCCCTGAGCGGGCTGATGATCGGGCCATTGGAGAAATATAAGCCGATTGAGGCAGAGGCTGTAGCCAAGGCCATGCTGTTTGCCGCTTCCCAGGACCAGAAGGGTATACATGTGCACCCGTCTGACGACATTGCCATCCTAGGCGCTAAGCATTGAATTGTTGGGTGTTGAATCGTTAGATATGCGACGCAACTATACCTATTTCGCAACCATTTAACCATCCAATAACGATCAGCAACCAGCCACCACCTCAACCATTTTCCTATATGCCTTCTGAAAAACTGCTTCAACACGCTTTCCCGAAAGCTTCGCGCTATGACCCCAACTGGGTACGCAAACACTCAATGGGCGAGAACGTGCTTTTTAACCTCGAAAGCCTGACCAATTCACTGGACCTGAAGCCCGGCTTGCGGGTATTGGACCTGGGTTGCGGCAAGGCCATCAGTTCGATTTTCCTGGCCAAGGAGTTTGGCGTAACGGTTTGGGCCGTGGACGAAGCCATACCTGCCAGCGACAATTACCAGCGCATACTGGACGCAGGCTGCCAGGAAAAAGTGATTCCGCTGGAAGGAAACGCCCGCTCACTCCCGTTTGCTGAGGAGTATTTCGACGCGGTGGTGGTCGTGGATTCTTATACCTACTTTGGCACCGACGAAAAGTACCTCCCCTACATTGCCCGCTTCCTGAAGCCTGAAGGCTTCCTGGCCATTGTGGACGTATGCTTCACCAAAGAGATCGAGACGCTGGACCAGGTGCCTGACTTCCTGCAAGAGGACTACCAGAACTACTGGTACTTCATCCACTCCATTGGCTGGTGGAAAAAGCTATGGGAGAAAACAGGGTTGATGAAGTTAGAAGTGGCCAAAGAGTTGGAAGAAAAGCAGCATGTCCGCGAGCAGTATGTCCGGGACTTTGAGGAACAGGATAAGCCTGACCCTTTTGCCAAGGCCCTGAAGCACGACAAAGAGCAGCTTATCTCGTTTTTCAAACTGGTTGGGCGGCGCACCAGCAAAACCGCTTACCTGCAGGACTATAAAGAGGATGAAAATTAACTCCCCTCCGGCGGGCAATATATCTTTCCTGCAACGTTAAGTTGTTTAATTTTGCAGCCGTTGCGGCACCTGCCCAACACATTTATTCATTCACTTTTAATTACTATATGAAGCTTATTTATCGCATTTCGTTTTGCCTGGCCCTGGTGCTGTGCACGGCTCTGGGCGCGCAGGCCCAGAGTGGGTATACAACCGGTATAGGCTTAAGGGGCGGCGCTGCCTCTGGGCTTACCATCAAGCACTTCATACAGCGCGACGCTGCTATCGAGGGCATCGTGAGTACTAGCTTTAAGTACAGAGGCACCGTGATTACGGTACTGTATGAGAAGCATGCGCAGGCTTTTAACGCAGATGGCCTGCTATGGTACTACGGCCTCGGTGGGCACATCGGCTTTTACGACGGTCGCCACTACTACGACAGAGACCACAAACACTACGGCGATAACGTGATGGGCGTGGGTATAGACGGTATCCTTGGCCTGGAATACTATATTAAAGACATCCCCTTTACCATCGGTGCCGATATCAAGCCCTACCTGAACCTGCCGGTTGGCGGCGGCTTCTGGGACACGGCGCTGCATGTGCGGTACGTGTTCTAACCTTAAAAAAGGTATACTACAAACAAAACAGGCTGCTCGAAACCGGGCAGCCTGTTTTGTTTGTATGCTTTGGGTGGCTAAAAAGCAAGGTGTAACAAGGCGTCGCCCTGGTTTACCACAGGCATGTTGTTGAGCCCCACCACATAGCCACCGGCAGAGGCGTTCAGCTTCACCTCCATCTCCCCGTAGGGATCGGTGATGCTGCCGATGCACTGGTTTTTCTTGATAAACTCGCCCAGGCGTACAAAACTGCGCCACAGCCCGGCGTTTTTGGCCCTTATCCAAGAGTCTTTCTGGCAAATGATGCTCTGCTCATGCGGCGTGGGGTGGCTGGGCATCATCCCCAGGTGGTGCAGCACGCGGCAGGTACCATCCACGCCTACTGCAATCCCCTTCTCGTCGAAGCGCAGTGCCTCACCCGTCTCATATACCAGGATAGACTTGCCATGCTTGGCAGCCTCTTTGCGCAGAGAACCCTGGCGGTAAGAGGAGTTCATGATGAAGGGTGCCCCAAACGCCTTGGCCAGCTCCTCATTCCGGAAATCCTCGAGCACACACCGTATTTGCGGGTAGTTAGCGCGACTCGAACCGCCTGTATGGAAGTCGAGGCCATAATCCACGTATGGGATGATCTCCTTCATGAAGCGGTGTGCTACCCGACTAGCCAGCGAGCCGTCGCGGTTGCCCGGAAAGCTGCGGTTCACGTCTTTGCCATCCGGCACCTCCCTCGAGAAGTTCAGGAAGCCGTAGATGTTGAGCACGGGCACCGCAATGATAGTCCCTTTGAGCGGATACAGCATCTTTTTGCTGAGCATGCGCCGGATAATCTCCGTTCCGTTCACCTCGTCGCCGTGCATGCCCGCCATCAGCAGCACCACCGGGCCATCGTGCACCGACCGGAAAACGTAAATCGGGATTTCAATCACAGTGCCGCTTGGCAGTTTGCTGATCGCTATTTTGGTCAGCACTTTCTCGCCACGGTCTATGCTTCTGCCGTTAATAACAATTGTTTCAGGCATTGGCGTTTATTCTTCTACTCCTTTTCGTTTGAATGGCCTTTTCTGCACCATTTTCTCGGTGTATTCGATAATTTTGGCAGCAATATCCGTTTGGGTGGCTTTCTCGATGCCCTCCAGGCCCGGCGATGAATTCACCTCCAGGATTAGGGGGCCGCGCTCTGACTGCAGCATGTCCACGCCTGCGATGTCGAGGCCCAGGGACTTGGCGGCCAGCAAGGCGGCAGCTTTCTCTTTGCGCGACAGTTTAATGAGGCTTGCGTTTCCGCCACGGTGCAGGTTAGAGCGGAACTCCCCCTCCTTGCCTTGTCGCTTCATCGCACCCACCACTTCGCCGTTCACCACAAAAGCCCGGATGTCGGCACCGCCGGCTTCCTTAATGAACTCCTGCACAATGATGCGGGCCTTCAGGTTATGGAATGCCTCGATCACCGATTCTGCGGCTTTCTTCGTTTCGGCCAGCACCACACCCAAGCCCTGCGTGCCTTCCAGCAGCTTGATCACGAGTGGGGCACCCCCTACTTCCTTCACCAGTTCAGCGGTTTGCTTGGAGTAGTTGGTAAACGCGGTTTTCGGCATACCCAAGCCTGCCCGCGACAGGATCTGCAGGCTGCGCAATTTGTCGCGCGAGCGCAGGATAGCCTGAGAACTCACAGCACTTTTAGCTTTCATCATCTGGAACTGCCGCACTACGGCTGCACCGTAAAACGTAACGGAGGCACCTATGCGCGGAATCACCACATCTATATCCCGCAGGCGCTCGCCCTTGTACAGGATATGCGGGTCGCCCTGCTCCATCACGAGGTCGCAACGTAAGTGGTCGAGCACCACCACCTCATGCCCCCGCTGCTGTGCCGCCTCTACCAGGCGGCGGGTAGAGTATAGCTTTGAGTTTCGGGAGAGAATAGCAATTTTCATAAATGCGCTGTTATTTCTGTTTTTGTTTGATCTTTGATTTATGCGCCAGGTTTTTGCGCGCCACATCCACAATAAAGCGGTTTTTAAGTAGCTTACGGCCGATCAGCACCGGGTACTTCATGTCGCTGCGGTCTGAGAGCGAGAACTCCGCCTCGAATTCCTTGTCAAAAAACTTGATGGTGGTTTTGATAACGTAGCGTTCCTGCACTTCCCCAAAAGAACTCTTGATTTCACGCAGCTCATACTCCGAGAACTCCAGCTTTTTGTGGTTATACTTGGGATGCGAGGGGTCCAGCAGGTCCAGGGCAATCACCTTGGAGCCGTCAGGCCGCGTTTCCTCGTGTATGTCAGAGCAATGGATAGCCGAGGTATAAGCTCCCGTATCGATCTTCGCCTCAATCTCCTCAATATCCAACTCCGGGAAAGATACAAGCTCGCGTCTCCCGATAGTCTCCTTGGCTAGTTTTGGATTCACCTTATTTTTCACGCTTCTTCAATTTCGAGTTAATAACTGCGAATGACGAATGGCAGGCTGATGCACAGTTTCGGTTTGCCCCCTAACCACGAATCAGATTCCTCATTCTGAATTTATCATCTGCAATTCAGAACTCTATTTCCGGTAAGTAATGCGGTAAATAGCATCGTTCTTATCATCCGAAACCAACATTGAGCCATCCGCCATCAGGATCACATCCACGGGGCGGCCCCAGTCTTCCTGGCCTTGCAGCCAGCCTTCGGCAAAGGGGGTATGGGTAGCCTTGCCATCGGCATCGAGGGTAACGGTGGCAAGGCTGTACCCGATCTTTTCGGTGCGGTTCCAGGAGCCGTGCTGTGCCACAAAAATCTGGTTCTTATACTCCTTCGGGAACATGGTGCCGGTATAGAACTTCATACCCAGGGTACCACCGTGCGGGTGCATTTTCTGCACAGGCGCTACAAACTCGCTGCAATTACGGTTCTTGCCAAACTCAGGGTCCAGCACCTCGCCGGCGTGGCAGTAAGGGTAGCCGAAATGCTGGCCTTTTTCGGTGGCACGGTTTAACTCATCGGCGGGCGTGTTGTCGCCCATCATGTCGCGGCCATTATCGGTAAAGTAAAGGTGCTTGGTTTCCGGGTGCCAGTCGAAGCCCACGCTATTGCGCACACCCTCGGCGTAAACCTCCAGGCCAGAGCCATCGGGGTTCATGCGCGTAATAGTGGCATAGATCGGTTTTTCTGATTTGCAGATGTTGCAGGGCGCGCCTACCGGCACGTACAGCTTGTCATCCGGGCCAAAGGCAATGTACTTCCAACCGTGGTGGGCATCGCTCGGGAACTTGTCATTCACGACCTCAAACTTTGGGTTGTTTCGGAAAGTCTCCTCGATGTTATCAAAGCGGATCACGCGGTTCACTTCGGCTACGTACAGGCTGCCGTTGCGCACAGCCACCCCGTTCGGCATGGTCAGGCCCGAGGCCACCACCACTACCTCGTCGGCTTTGCCGTCTTTGTTCTCGTCTACAATGGCGTATACCTTGTCCTGCTCACGTGTGCCCACAAACAAAATCCCAGACTCGCTCAGCGCCATCGAGCGGGCATTGTCCACGTCTTTGGCGTAGTAGTCTATCCGGAAGCCTGCTGGCAGTTTAATCCGCTCCAGGTCTTTGTCGATGGGGCCGGATGGGTAGGCGACTTCACCAGTGGCCTGCTCCTGCTCAGTAGGGCCGGTTTTGGTGGTTTCTGCAGTTTTGTTGTCGGAAGTGCAGCTTACGCTGAGTGCAGCCATGACACAGGCTGAGAGCGCAAGGTGTAGTGCTTTTTTCATGCTTTGAGGGGATAGGTTTTGATTGATTGCCAAAGTTGCGCATACTAGCGATAAGTAACAACAGCTTTAGCAGCGAAGCTTAATCTAAAATACCTATACTCAGAAAGGGGTACAATGTTTAGCCTGCCACCAATTGCCTGGTAGCCGTGGGCTGTTTTATACCTTTCTGTTGATGTTGTTTTGGCTTGCCTGCCGCTTTTGGTGCAGCAAGGTCGCTACGTGCTGTAGCAGCAGCGAGTGCCCGGCTTTCAACACCACCAGTTCCCCTTTATCTATGGCCTCCACAAACACCGCTACACGCTTAGGCGCAATAATCTGGTCGTACTCGCCCAGGAACATGGTTACCTCTACCTGGTGCTTGTTCAGTTGCCGCACAATCTGCCGGATATCAAAGTTCAACTCCCGGAAGCCAACCCAACTGCGGTACACGCGCAGGCGCTTGGAGGTGCTGTCCATCTGGTACTGGGCAAAGCGCAGGATGCTTCGGTGCACCATGTTATACCTGTCCAGCATACGCAGCAAGCCGAAAAAGAGGTTGGGTTTCACGACTGTGCGCTTAAACAGCTGCTGCAACCACCCGGGGTATGTTGCCACGTTATACCAGAAACTCGTCTTGATGCCATCCGGTGCGATCAGGAAAAGCTCCAGGATGCGCTCGGGCATGCACTCCACCAATGTCAGGGCAAACTTTCCGCCCATGCTAAAGCCCATCAGCGAAAAACGCTCCAGTTGGTTCTTGTGCAGAAAACGCTCGACCATCTCTTTCAATAATTCTTTGCTGAGGGGCATATGCTGTTTGTTCAGCTGACTCTTGCCATGGAAAAACATGTCGAAAGCATAGATGGTATAATCCTCGCCCAGGGCCTGTGCCATTGGCTTGTAGTACTCGCTGCTCTGCCCATACCCATGGAATGCCACCAAGGCACGGCTCCCGTGCCCGATCACGCGGTAGTATAATTTAGAGTTCTGGTGGAGAATGTAGGGCAAGTTGGTTGTTGGTTGTTGGTTGTTGGTTGTTGGTTGTTTAAAGTATAATTGTCAGAGGGTGGAATGGTTACAACAGCGCTGCTCTATTTTCTTCTTCTTCTTCTGCTGCTGCTGTGTGCCTGCCCCTCCAAACAACAAGGCAGCCATTCAACAATTAACAATCAGCAATCAGAGCTTCGACACGCCGCCGGAAACAATGAACTTCATGACTTCGCTGCTTGGGGCGTCTATATATGTGACATTACGCTTCGGCACCAGAAACAACTCGCCCGAGAAGTTATAGGAGTGCGGAAAATAAACCGCCACCATATCCTCTATGTTAACCGTCAGCAGCGACTCCTGTGTTACAAAGCCGAGTTTGTGGTTCTCGGTGTCTTCGGTCATTTTCACCATTACTGGCTTATTAAACTTCTGGTTGTCGCCCACAAAGGCATCAAACAGGTCTTTGATGCTGGAGTAAATGATGCTGATGAGCGGCACTTTGTGCAGGATGCGCTCCGTTGCGATCAAGAAAGGCTTCACAAAGAAGGAGGAGCCGATGAACCCGACCACGGTCAGAAGCACCACCATCAGCAGAATACCCAATCCAGGCACGCCTAGGTCGAACATGCTGTCGAGCCAGTCTATAATCCCGACTACAATGAACACGGTAAGGGCGATGGGCGCAATGATTAAAAGGCCGTTGATGAAGTAACGGATTAGTTTTTTCATTCGGATGAGATTCGGGTAATAAGGGTTTGTATGGTGTTACTCAAAAAAAAGGCTTTGCCGAAGCAAAGCCTAAATGTAGCAAAAATGCTAATATCGCTTGGGTTTAATATCTTCAGACCTGTGTTTCTTCCAGCGTGCGGATGCTGTTGGCTACTTGCTCCATCAGCCACATGGGCGTAGAAGTAGCCCCGCATATCCCCACGCTGCTAGACTGGGCAAACCACTCTTCCTGCAGTTCGCTTTCGTTTTCTATAAAATAGCTGTTTGAGTTATGCTGCTTGCATACGCTGTAAAGCGCTTTGCCGTTCGAGCTTTTTTTGCCGCTCACAAACACAATCACGTCATGCTCGGTAGCAAAGCGGGCCAGTTGCGGCTCACGGTTAGACACCTGCCGGCAGATGCTGTCGTTGGCATTGAACAAGGGCACCGCTGTGCTGTCCTCGTTTGCCTGCTGCAGGCGTTCCTCAATTAGCGCCTTGATGTGGTAAAAGCCTTTGGTGCTTTTGGTGGTCTGACTGAACAAGGTAACCGGGCGGGTAAAGTCGATCTTGTCCAGATCCTCCGCCGTCGTAACAATAATTGCCTCATCGCCGGTCTGGCCTGCCAGACCGATCACCTCGGCGTGGCCTACCTGGCCGTACAGCACAATCTGAGTCTGGTTCGCCTTGCCGCTGTCGTAGGCGTGTTTCACGCGGTTCTGGAGCTTCAGCACCACCGGGCACGAGGCATCAATCAGCTCGATGTTGTTTTCCAGAGCCAGTTTATAGGTTTCCGGTGGCTCGCCGTGCGCCCGGATCAGCACTTTGCAGTCACGCAACTCCTGTAACTGGTCGCGGTCGATGATGCGGAGGCCTTTGTTATAAAGGCGCTGCACCTCCATGCCGTTGTGCACAATATCCCCGAGGCAGTAAAGCTCCTGGCTGTGCTCCATCTCGTCCTCGGCCATCTGTATCGCAAACTCTACCCCAAAGCAATAGCCGGAGTTTTTGTCTATAGTTACGTTCATGCGTGCTTTATCAGTTGTGTTGCAATGAAACCTGATTGCTTAATATGTTGGATGCTGCTTTTTCGAGCACAAACTCTACCTGCTCGTCAATCGTCATGTGCGAGGTATCGAGCAAATGCGCGTCTTCGGCACGGCGCAGCGGGCTCTCTTGGCGGGTGGAATCTATGTGGTCGCGCTTCTGCAGGTTCTCCCTGATCTCGCCCAGATTCACCAGTTGCTTCTTCGCCAGCAGTTCATCCTGCCGCCGACGGGCGCGGGTGTCCACATCCGCCGTCATGAATATCTTCACCTCTGCATCCGGGAACACGGCGGTGCCAATGTCGCGGCCGTCCATCACTACCCCCCTTTTTCGGCCCATCTTCTGCTGCTGGGCCACCATGGCGTGGCGCACGGCTGCCACCACACTCACCTCGCTCACCTGGTTCGAGATATACATCTTGCGTATCTCATCCTCCACGTTCAGTCCGTTCAGGAAAACCTCGTTGCGGGATGTCTTGGGATTGTAATGGAACTCGATCTCGATGTGGTCCAGCGCGTCCTTCACTTCTTTCGGGTTAGTCAGGGAAACGTGGTGTTGCAGGAAATATAATGTAACCGCCCTGTACATGGCGCCGGTATCAATGTAAGCGTATCCGAGTTCGGCGGCTACTAACTTGGCCGTGGTACTTTTACCGCATGAGGAATATCCGTCGAGTGCGATTACGATTTTCTTCATAAAGGGAAACTAATACGAAATTAATTTGAGTCGCAAGGACAGGGCAGCTTGCCTAACTTGCTTTTCCGTTTGAGAGAGGCTGTTTTTTTCTGCTGCGGGGTTTTAGCGGTACAACCCGCCAAAGGGCCTGCTGCCAGAAAACCCGCTACTAGGAAATATGAAATTATCTTTCTCAAAACACCTGAATTTTATGCAAATATACAGTAATTTACCGTTTTCCGCCTTGAAAAAGGCAATTATCAGACCAACTTACCTGTACCCATGCCGATAGATTTTACGCTCAGCGGGCGCATCGTTGACCTGCACAGCCAGGAGATATACCCCGGAACCGTTCATGTGACAAACGGACACATTTCTAAAATAGTTCGTGAAGCCACCAGAGCCTCTCAATACATCCTGCCTGGCTTCGTAGATGCCCATGTGCACGTAGAAAGCTCCATGCTGGTGCCCTGCGAGTTCGCCCGCTTGGCGGTGCCGCACGGCACTGTGGCCACTGTATCCGACCCACACGAGATTGGCAACGTGCTCGGTTTGGAGGGTGTCGAGTATATGGTGGAGAACGGCAAAAAGGTACCGTTCAAATTCTATTTCGGGGCGCCTTCCTGTGTGCCGGCCACCCCTTTTGAGACTGCCGGTGCCGAGATCACGGCGGCCGACATCGAAAAGCTTTTCCAGCGCGAGGAGATCAAGTACCTGGCCGAGATGATGAACTGGCCCGGCACCCTGCACCGCGATCCGCAGGTGATGGAGAAGATCGAACTGGCCAGGAAGTACGGCAAAGCAGTGGATGGGCACGCCCCCGGCCTGCGCGGCGAGCAGGCCAGGCAGTATGCCGCCGCCGGCATCACTACCGACCACGAGTGCTTTACAGCCGAAGAAGCTGAGGACAAACTGGCTGTGGGTATGAAAATCCTGATTCGCGAAGGAAGTGCCGCCAAGAACTTCGAGGCCCTGATTCCGTTACTGCCGCAGCATTACTGCAACCTCATGTTCTGCTCCGACGACAAGCACCCCGACAACCTGGTGGAAGGCCACATTAACCTGCTGGTAAAGCGCGCACTGGCCAAGGGCAACGACCTGTTCCATGTGCTGCAGGCGGCCTGCGTGAACCCCGTAGAGCATTATAAACTGGAAGTAGGCCTGCTGCGTGAAGGCGACCCCGCTGATTTTATACTGGTTGACAACCTCGACGACTTTAACGTGCAGGCCACTTACATTAACGGACAGCTGGTAGCCGAGAAGGGCAAGTCGAACATCGCCTTCACAGAGAGCGAGATCATCAATAACTTCGATACCGACGCCAAGGCACCCGAACAGTTTAAAGTAGCCGCGGCCGATACCACCCGGATCCGCGTCATTGAGGCATTCGACGGCCAGCTGATCACCAAAGAGGTATGGGCAGACGCTAACATAGCTAATGGGTTTATCGAAGCAGATGTAGCGCAGGACGTGCTGAAACTGGCAGTAGTCAACCGCTATGAGAACACGCTGCCGGCGGTGGCCTTTATCAAGCACATCGGTTTGCAGGAAGGCGCTATTGCCTCTTCGGTGGGCCACGACTCCCACAACATCATTGCGGTGGGGGTGGACGACGAGAGCATCGCCCGGGCCGTTAACCTGATCATCGAGGCAAAAGGTGGCGTGGCTGCGGTTGGGCTAGGCAAAGAGCTGCTGTTGCCCCTGCCCGTGGCGGGCATCATGTCGGCTGAGGATGGGTATAAGGTTGCCGGACTCTACTCAGCCATCGACCGGATGAGCAAGGACATGGGCAGCAAACTGCAGTCGCCTTTCATGACGCTCTCTTTCATGGCCCTGCTCGTGATCCCATCCCTCAAACTAAGCGATAAGGGCTTGTTTAACGGCGACAAGTTTGCGTTTGTGCCAGTGGCCGAATAAACAGGCTTTTCTTCCGGAAAAACACAAAAGGGCCTTGCAAGTACATTGCAAGGCCCTTTCTAAATAAGTATAGCTTGTCGTTTAGTTTTCTTCTTCCAGGTCGGCATAGTGCTTCTCGAGCAGCGCGTTCACTTTCTCGACTGTCAGTGGCTTGGTCAGGTACTGCGCTTTATACTTTTGCGAGTTAGTGGTATCCTGGGGGTGCGTGGAGGTGGTTAGCACCGCCATGGTGATGTTCTTCCGGAAATCAGCGTTCAGGCGCTCATACAGGTCCAGCATCTCGAACCCATCCATTACGGGCATGTTGATGTCCAGGAAAATAAGCTCTGGCTTGAAATAGTCCTTGTTTTCTGGCTCGTAATGGTTATTGCTAACATTATACAAGTAATCAAACGCTTGCTTACCGTTAACGAATGTACGGATGTGGCTGGTCACATTCATCCGATCAAGCAGGCGCTGGTTCAGGAAATTGGTAGTATCGTCGTCGTCAATAAGGAGGACACCTGACAGCTTCTTCATTTTTAAATCTAAACTCAAATAATTCTAATTAAATACGAGGTAACAGCAAAAGGGAACAAATGTTTTCACACTCATTTTAAATCAATTACAAAACCCAGATTATGTAAGCTCCAGGCATGATTTATCTAATGCGGAAACAAATGTATTGAATCTTATTCAATAATAGGATTATTATTTATATCAAAAAAGTATATATGAAAAGTTGAATATAAATAATTTGCAGTTCTTGCGCGGGTGGCTTAGTACTGCTGCACTACGGAAAGGAGTAACAAAATCCCGGACCAAACGAGGCCCGGGATTTATCATAATTTAAGTGTTACAACTGCAATTCTAGTCTAAATAGCCCTGTGCGCGCATCCAGTCGTCGTTATACAGCTTGGCAAGGTAACGCGAACCATGGTCAGGCAGAATCACCACCATCACATCATCCGCCGTTAAGTTGTTTTCGCGGGCATACTCCAGTGCGCCGTGCACGGCCGAGCCACAAGACCAACCCACAAAAAGTCCTTCTTCTTTGGCCAGCCTTCTTGTCATCAAAGCGCCGTCTTTGTCGGTTACTTTGATAAAAGTATCGATCAGATCAAAGTTTACGTTCTTTGGCAGGATATCTTCGCCGATGCCTTCCGTGGCATACGGGTAGATCTCCTTCTCGTCAAATATTCCTGTTTCCTTATATTTCTTGAAAACGGAGCCATACGTATCCACACCCACGGTGATGATATCCGGGTTTTGCTCTTTCAGGTATTTGGAAGTGCCTGACACCGTGCCACCTGTGCCTACGCCTGTCACGAAATGCGTGATCGTGCCATCGGTCTGCTCCCAGATCTCGGGGCCGGTAGACTCGTAGTGCGCCTGCGTGTTAGAGGTGTTGTCGTACTGGTTGGGGTAAAACGAGTTCGGGATTTCCTGGTTCAGGCGCTTTGCGACAGAATAATAAGAGTCCGGATGCTCCGGGGGCACATTGGTCGGGCATACCTGCACCTCAGCGCCTACGGCCTTCAGGATGTCAATCTTCTCCTGGCTCTGCTTATCCGACATTGTGAAGATGCACTTATACCCTTTGGCAATGGCTGTGAGGGCCAGGCCCATACCGGTGTTGCCGGAGGTTCCTTCGATGATCGTGCCGCCCGGCTTTAGTATACCGGCGGCCTCGGCATCCTCAATCATCTTAACAGCCATGCGGTCTTTGATCGAGTTGCCCGGGTTAAGGTACTCTACTTTGGCCAGGATCGTCGCTTTTACGCCATCCGTTACGTTGTTGAGCTTCACTAGCGGGGTGTTACCGATTGCCTCGGTTATATGGTTCAGATACTTCATCTGGTTTGGTTTTGGGTTTCGGTGCAAAGGTAAGAATTTAAATGATTTAGCCGCTGAGCCGCCCTTCCGGCCAGATCTGTCCTTATCCGGGCAACTGCCAGCGCATCCTTCGGATTAAGAGGGGGTAGCCGCCGCGCCGCGCATTGGGCCATACCCCCTAAAGAACAGCATAACAGGCAAAAGTCGTTCCGGCAAGGCACGCGGGCAACCTATGTATTAGGGTTAACTATTTTTTGCACTGGCCATAAAAAAGCCTATTTTTGCACTAGCTTATAGTTCGACCGTCAATACACAAACTAAACAAGATACACATGAGTGTTTTAGTAAATAAAGATTCTAAAGTGATCGTGCAGGGCTTCACTGGCTCAGAGGGTTCATTCCACGCATCTCAGATGATTGAGTACGGCACAAACGTGGTGGGTGGCGTTACACCAGGCAAAGGTGGTGCCAACCATCTCGACCTGCCTGTGTACAACACCGTGGAGGAGGCAGTTAAGAGAACAGGCGCTGACGTGTCTATCATCTTCGTGCCGCCGGCTTTCGCCGCTGACGCGATCATGGAAGCTGCTGACGCTGGTATCAAAGTGATTGTGGCGATTACAGAAGGCATCCCGGTGAAGGACATGGTTGCCGCTAAAAACTACCTGAAAGGAAAAGACATCACCCTGATCGGGCCAAACTGCCCGGGTGTTATCACACCCGGCGAGGCGAAAGTTGGTATCATGCCAGGTTTCGTGTTCAAGCCAGGCCGCATCGGTATCGTGTCTAAGTCTGGTACCTTAACGTATGAGGCTGCTGACCAGATCGTAAAGGCTGGTTTGGGTATCTCTACGGCTATCGGTATCGGTGGCGACCCGATCATCGGCACGCCAACGAAAGACGCGGTGCAGCTGTTGATGGAAGACCCTGAGACGGATGCGATCGTGATGATCGGTGAGATCGGTGGTAACTACGAGGCGATGGCTGCGCAGTACATCAGCGAGTCTGGCAACAAGAAGCCTGTTGTGGGTTTCATTGCGGGCCAGACAGCTCCGGCAGGTCGCCGTATGGGCCACGCCGGTGCGATTGTAGGTGGCGCTGACGACACGGCTGCTGCAAAGATGAAGATCATGCGTGAAAACGGAATCCGTGTAGTGGAGTCTCCAGCCGAGATCGGCGACGAGATGGTAAAGGCACTGCAGGAAGCAGGTATCAACGCGTAATTGCTATACCATACGCATAGGCATTCTTGCTCATGCTTTAGAAAAGGCTACTCTTCGGGGTAGCCTTTTCTTTTTGCCTCCCCTGCTTTCTGTAACCGTCGCAAGATATCGCCGTTCTGCATGAGTACGTTCATACCTTCACCGCAGCAAACAACGCAACTATGGCGCAGCAACCGCAGCATTTCGACAGTATCATCATCGGCGCAGGGCAAGGCGGCATACCGCTTGCCAAAGACCTGGCCGCAGCAGGCCAGAAAGTGGCGCTAATTGAGCGGGAGCACGTGGGCGGTTCCTGCGTGAACTATGGCTGCACGCCTACCAAAACCCTCATCGCCAGTGCCCATGCCGCTCATACCGCCCGCCGGGCAGGTGACTACGGTGTGGAAGTATCGGAAGTGCAGGTGAACCTGCAAAAGGTGAAGCAACGACGCGACGGCCTGGTGCAACAATCCAGGGAAGGCATCGAGAAAAGCCTGGAAAACTCCCAGGTCGCGCTGCTTCGCGGCACGGCTTCCTTCCTCGACCAAAAGAAGCTGCAATTGAAGGCGACAGACGGCAGCACCCAAACCCTAACCGCCGACAAAATCATCATCAACACCGGCACCACGCCAATTGTACCCGATATAAGCGGGCTAAATGAAGTAGATTTCCTGAACTACAAAACCATCCAGAACCTGACGGAAGTGCCGGAGCATTTGCTGGTGATTGGCGGAGGCTATATCGGGCTGGAATTCGGGCAGATGTTCCGGAGGTTTGGCAGCCAAGTAACGCTGGTGCAGCGCGGCGAGCAGTTGATGGGCCGCGAGGATGCCGACGTAGCCGATGAGTTAAAGCAAATACTGGAGGAGGATGGGATCCGGGTGCTGCTTAAAGCAGAACCGCAGGAGGTGAAGCAAGAAGGGGGCATTGTGCTTACTGTTAAAATCGCCGACGGCGCCAGCGAAGAAATAAAAGGTACACACCTGCTGCTCGCGGTTGGGGTGCAGGCCAGCACCGCAGACCTGAATTTTGATAAAGCCGGTATCGAAACGGATGAAAAGGGAAACATCAAAACCGACAAGCACCTCCAAACTTCTGTAGAAGGGGTATACGCCATCGGCGATGTGAAAGGCGGGCCGCAATTCACGCACATCTCCTACGACGACTACCGCATTCTCCGCGACAGCCTGCTCCACGACAAGCACCGCTCCACCGACGAGCGCCCTGTACCCTATTGCGTTTTTACGGAGCCACAACTGGGCCGCGTGGGGCTATCAGAGAAGGAGGCGAAGGCGCAAAACATTTCCTATCGGGTGGCCAAGCTGCCGATGTCCAAAGTTGCCCGGGGCAAGGAAACCGGCCATACTCAGGGCTTCCTGAAAGTGCTGGTCGCTACAGAAAGCGGTAAAATTCTGGGCGCGGCCATGCTAGCCGAGGAAGGCGGCGAACTCATGACCGCTGTGCAGCTGGCTATGATGGGCAACTTAACTTACAAGCAACTAAAAGAAGGCGTATTTGCGCACCCAACTTACCTGGAGTCGCTGAATAACCTGTTCATGAAACTGGACAGCTGAGGTATAGCTCCATTTGATAGCTGGGTCGAAGGGAGATGAAATCCTGGTACCGCGGGTCTATCTCAGCGACACGATGTGCTCTTTTTTACGGTCGCGGATACTTGGGGGTATGGCCTGTACGATTTCACGCCGCAGCGCCTCCACCAACTTCTTTTTCAGGAAGCTTCGATGCACAGCCAGGCTGACCTCACGCATGGGTTGCGGCTCCTCAAACAGGTGCACCAACTGTTGCTTCTCCGCGGGCAGTTCCTGCACAGACAGTTCCGGCAGCAGCGTCAGGCCATACTGGGTTTCCACGATGCGCTTTAGCGTTTCCAGGGATCCGCTCTTGTAATCGAGGTGCCCTTTACTTTCTGAGCTGCTTAAGCTGCCCCGGTTACAAATATTGAGCACCTGGCTCCTGAAACAGTGCCCTTCGTTGAGCACCCAAAGCTCCTTCAGGTCCAGTTGGGCAGGGTTAATGGCGGCTGTCTTTGCCAGCATATGCGCTGGGTTGACGTAGGCCACGAAGGCTTCGTAAAAAAGCGGTATTTCCTTGATGGTCTTGTTCTCGAGCGGCGTTACCAGCAACCCTACATCCAGCAACTCGTGGTTCAGGCGTTCTACTATCTCATCGGTCATCAACTCCTGCACCACCACATGCACCTCCGGGTGCTTCTCCATGAAACTGGTAATGAACAGCGGAATCAGGTAAGGTGCCAAAGTCGGGATTACGCCAATGCGCAGTTCGCCGTTCAGTTCCTGCTTTTGGTCCTGAATGATCTCGTGCACTTTCTTGGCCTCAGTTAACACCACACGCGCCTGGGCAATTATCTCCTTGCCGATCTCGGTAGGACGCACGGGCACCCGGCTCCTGTCGAATAGCTGCACACCTATCTCTTCCTCCAGCTTTTGCAACTGCATGCTCAGGGTAGGCTGCGTGACAGAGCAGTGTTCCGCGGCCATGGCAAAATGGCGGAACGTATCGACGGCCACCAAGTATTCTAGCTGTACAAGGGTCATGTGTGTCGGGTCGTAGGGGTGAGCGGTCAGAGAGTTTTCCTGTCCATCCAAAGCTACAAAATAGATTTTAGGTATAGCGGTATAGTTTTAATCAATTTGATTTATCATCCTTGGATTTGAATCTTTGTGACAAGGAAATTGACGAATGACAGATGGCAATGCGGAGCACACACCAGACTCTAAGCCCGCTACTGCTGGGGGTATGCGAGATCTGCCTCATCACCGCCGAGGCAGGAACGAGAACACATTGGGCCTACTCAGCTGCTGCATAACGACAAACCGCTTTGAGTGCTGAGGGCCTTCCGGAGTTAAAACAGCGCGAGTATAATGCAACTATGTATATTTTTAAGTGCCTGTGGTTTCCGCAGGCACTTTTTTAGCCTATTCCCGTGCCTCAGTTAGTTTGCAGTGGTTTTAGCGGGCTCAGGGTATAGGAACAAGTAGTCGTAATGCACCAGAGGGCGCTGCTTCTTCTGCCCGATGCGCTCCTGCGCTTTATCAGCCCCATACTCTGCAATGCCAAGCCCCAGCAACTCACCGGCTTCATCCAGCAGTTTCACCACATCGCCTTTCAAAAATTCGCCGCTCACACCGGTCACCCCTACCGGCAGCACACTTACCGCCTTAGAAGAATAGAGCGCCTCCCGGGCCCCCTGGTTTATCCGGACGATGCCCTTGGCGTAATTCTCGTTGTGCGCCAGCCACTTCTTTTTACCGGAAGCCGCCTGCTTGGGTATAAAGCGGGTGTTCACCACTGTGCTATCCAGCAGCTTCAAAAGAATATTCTCCGTTTTGCCGTTGGCAATGTGCACGGCAATGCCCAGTTGCGCCACCCGACGGGCCATATGGCTTTTAGTCAACATGCCGCCACGGCCAAACTGCGAGCGCTGGGTGCTGATGAAGGAAGCCAGGCCGGTTGCATTGTGGTCTATCTCCTGAATCACCTCGGTGCCTTCGTCTTTCGGGTTGCCGTTGTAAATGCCGTCTACATTCGAGAGAATCAACAGGGCATCCGCATCCAGCATCGAGGCCACCAGGCCGGCCAGTTCGTCGTTGTCCGTAAACATCAACTCGGTAACCGATACCACATCATTTTCATTAATCACCGGGATGATGTCGTGCTGCAAGAGTATCCGGAAGCAGTTTTTCATGTTCTGGTAGTGCAGTCGGTCACGGAAATCCTCTTTCGTAACCAGTACTTGCGCGCAGGTCAGGTCATGCTTGGCAAACAACTCTGAGTAGGTGTTGATCAGCTTCACTTGCCCTACCGCGGCCAGCAGTTGCCGGCTTGCCACAGCGTCCGCCTTCTCAGACACACGCACCATACTCCTCCCCGAAGCCACCGCCCCCGACGATACCAGGATTACTTCCCTGCCTTGCCGTTTGATCTCCGCCATCTGGTCTACCAGGTGCTTTATCCGGGCAAGGTCAGGCATGCCATTATCCAGCGTAAGCACGTTAGAGCCGATCTTAATTACTATTTTCTTATAGTTTAAGGCCATAAACTATCAATTTGTTAATGCATTACAAGTTAAAGCTAAAACCTTAAAACAGCAGCACATGCAGGTGCAATTTTGATCAGGTATAAAGCAAGCCGATGGCACGTAGCCTCAGCTTAGGAAGGGGGGTATAAAAAAGCCGCCTGCCACAAACGCAGCAGGCGGCTTCACCTTAATTTATATACCAGTTGTTACTTGGCGTAGCTGATGGCGCGCATCTCCCGGATCACGGTGATCTTGATCTGGCCCGGGTACTGCATCTCCTTCTCTATTTTCTGCGAGATGTCATACGACAGCTGCGATGCTTTTTCGTCGGATACGTTGTCGGCATCCACCATCACGCGCAGCTCGCGGCCAGCCTGGATGGCGTAGCACTGGTTTACACCTTCAAACGAGACGGCTGTTTCCTCCAGCTCCTTCAAGCGCTTGATGTATGACTCCATGATCTCGCGGCGGGCGCCTGGTCTGGAACCTGAAATAGCGTCGCAGGCCTGCACCAGTGGCGATACCATCGCTGTCATCTCCACCTCATCGTGGTGGGCACCGATGGCGTTGCACACGTCCGGATGCTCCTTATACTTCTTGGCAAGCTCCATACCGATGATCGCGTGCGGCAATTCCGGCTCGTCTGGCGTTACCTTTCCAATATCGTGCAACAGACCGGCGCGTTTGGCGTGCTTCACGTTCAGGCCAAGCTCTGCGGCCATGGTGGCGCAAAGGTTCGCTACCTCGCGGGAGTGCTGCAGCAGGTTCTGTCCGTAAGACGAGCGGAAACGCATGCGGCCCACCATCTTAATCAACTCCGGATGCAAACCGTGGATACCCAGGTCAATGGCAGTGCGCTCCCCGATCTCCACGATCTCCTCCTCAATGTTCTTGCGGGTTTTCGAAACCACCTCTTCAATGCGGGCCGGGTGGATACGTCCGTCGGCTACCAGGCGGTGCAGTGAAAGCCTTGCAATCTCGCGGCGAACCGGGTCAAAACCAGAGATAATGATGGCTTCCGGGGTATCGTCCACGATGATCTCCACACCCGTAGCGGCTTCGAGTGCACGGATGTTACGGCCTTCACGGCCAATAATCTTACCTTTGATGTCGTCGCTCTCGATGTTGAACACCGACACGCAGTTCTCGATGGCATGTTCCGCAGCAGTGCGCTGTATGGTCTCGATCACAATCTTCTTGGCTTCCTTGGTAGCCGTGAGTTTGGCTTGCGCCACAATGTCCTTCACATGCGAAGACGCCTGTGTCTGCGCCTCGCTCTTCAGGGCTTCTACCAGCTGCTCGCGCGCCTCAGAGGCGGTTAGCCCGGCAATCTTCTCCAACTGGCCTACAATCTCGTTGTGCTTGGCCTCAACTTCTTCCCGGCGCCTTTTCAGCTGTTCCTGCTGCACGTGCAACTGGTCTTTCTCTTTGTCGAACTGGGCGGCCAGGCCATCCTTTTCCTTCTGCAGATCGGCCTCCAGGCGCTTGGCCTGCTCAATCTGCTTGTTGGCTTGCTGCTCGCGCTGCTTCACCTTGTTTTCGTTTTGGATGATGATGCTTTTCTTCTTGTTCATCTCCTCATCGAAATCAGACTTCAGCTTCAGGTATTTCTCCTTGGCTTCCAGGATGCGGTCTTTCTTGATGCTCTCGGCGTTTATTTCCGCCTCGCGCACAATGCTTTTAGCACGCTGGCGCGCGTCTTCCTCCTGCTGCTTGTACATTTTCTGCAACAGCGAGCGCCCTATGAACACGCCCACTCCGAGCGCGACAACGGCAGTTATTAAAATAGATAAGATATCGGGCATAACTATTAGCTTTTATGATGAATAAAAACACATAGCAGTGCCTGCAAAAAGACAGGTTTGGCTTGATGCCTTACGAAAACTGCGAGTACAACCAGTAAAGCTGGTTTCTACTTCAGGTTTGTGGTTGATAAGAGGTCCTCCAGAACCGTGAGTTGCTGGGTGATGTCGGTGCTGAGGGAGTCTTTCTCCTCCTCCAGTTTTACCTTGTCCACCATCGTCTCGAAGGCTACCATGGCCAGCAGGTCCTGCTTGTCCTGTAACCCGAACTGATCCTTGAAATAACGCAGGCGCTCATTCAGAATCTTTCCGACAACACGTATTCTTTCTTCTTCCTCTTCCTTTACCCGCATCGGATACTCGCGTTCCGCGATGCGAATCTTAATGGCTAATTCACCCATCCGTTGCGTTTTTAAGGGTTATGCTTACTCAGGTGCTTTCATAGCGAGAGGGCCTCGCGGCGCTCTTTACATGCTGATCTTTAGTCCTGTAGATAAGCGATACACTTATCAATTTCTCTGATATATTCGTTTAGCTTAAGCTTTAACTCCGTCGAATTCGCAGGGTTTCCTGCTATCGTGTCTACAATTTTAACGATATTCTCCTGATTTTTAAAATTTTTTATTTGCTCATCCTTCTCTTCCACTAGCCCTTCCAGAAACTTTATTTCTTCCTGGGCCTGGACCAGTTTCTGTTGCAGCTCCGTGTACCGTGTCACGAGCTTGCGCACTTTGTCCTCGATGTGCCGGAGTTGCTGTACCTGTTTTTCCTTTGCCATAACAGTCCTATTTGCGGATAAAGGCTCCTAGTTGTTTCTCAAATTGCTGCATCAGACGGCTCATCGTGCTTTCAATCACCTTGTCGGTCAGGGTCTGCTGCTTGTCCTGCAGTGTGAAGCTGATGGCGTAAGCCTTCTTTCCCGCCTCAATCTTGTCGCCCTCATACACGTCGAACACGTTCACCTCCTGCAGCAGCTTGCGCTCTGTCCGGAAGGCCATGTGCCGCACCTGATCGAAGGTAACATTTTTATCCAGCACTAACGACAGGTCGCGGCGAACTTCCGGGAATTTAGGGAGTTCCCCGGCCACCAGGTTGTCTTTGTACTTCTTCAGCAGGTAATCCCAGTTCAGTTCGGCATACCATACCTGCTCTTTCACTTCCATGAAGCGGGCCAGGGCGGCATCCAGCGGTCCGAGTTGGCCCACCACGGTGCCGTTCTTTACGTAAGCCACCCCTTGCCGCAAATACGGGCCAGGCTGTAGCGGCTGCACCTCAAAGTCTCCTGCGTTCAGCTTGCGCAGCACGTTCTGCACCACGCTTGCCAGGTCATGGAACGTGGATTTGTTGCTTGGCTGCTTCCAACTCTCCGCTGTTACGTTACCGGCCATGTAAAGGGCCAGTTTGCGGCTTTCCTTGGTGCTGCCGTCCTCCAGCCTTTCGTATACCTTGCCCAGCTCAAACAGCTTCAGGTCGCGCTGGCGGCGATTGATGTTGCGGCGCAGCACTTCCAGTCCGGAAAACACCATGCTCTTGCGCAACACGTCCAGGTCCTCGGAGTTATAGTTCACCACCCTTACCAGACTGGCCACCTCCGCCTCACCGACAGGGGTATAATAGTTGGAGTTGGTGATGGAATTGGTGATGATCTCGTGGAAGCCGTTGTCGGCAATATAATTCGAGATCGCCTCGGTTACGTTCTCGGCGTAAGGCCGCGGGAACTTCGCCAGGTAAGTTGTCGAGAGGCTCTCGCTCATCTCGATGTTGTTGAAGCCGTAGATGCGCAGAATCTCCTCCACCACATCGGCCTCGCGTGTCACGTCCACCTTATATGGCGGCACAGACAGTTGCAGGTGCGTGCCTGTGTCATTGGTTACCTCGATACCCAGATCCGTCAGGATGGTTTTGATGCGCTCGGCACCGATGTGCTGCCCGATCAGGGTATGCGCATGGGCAATGCTTAGGTCCACCTGGTGGTTTTGCACTGGAGCCGGGTAAATATCCACAATCTCAGAGGACACCTCCCCGCCGGCCACTTCCTGCACCAGCAAAGCAGCGCGCTTCAGGGCCGTCAGCACCATGTTCGGGTCTGTGCCACGCTCAAACCGGAAAGAGGCATCGGTCTTCAGGCCGTGGGCGGTGCCAGTGCGGCGTACCCAGGCCGGAGAGAAATAAGCACTCTCGATGAAGATGCTGGTCGTTTCGTCGGACACGCCTGACTCCTCGCCGCCAAACACCCCGCCAATGGCCATCGGTCCTTCCGCATCGCAGATCATCAGGTCGGTGGCCTGCAGCTTGCGCTCCACACTGTCAAGCGTTTTGAACAACGCATTCTCTGCTGCTGTCTTCACCACGATCTTATTACCGCGGATCTTGTCGGCATCGAACGCGTGCAGCGGCTGCCCCAACTCATGCAGCACATAGTTAGTTACATCTACCACGTTGTTGATCGGAGAGAGGCCAATAGCGCGCAGGCGTTTCTGCATCCACTCCGGCGACGGGCCTACCTTCAGCCCGGAAACCGTTACGCCGGCATAGCGTGGGCATGCCTCGGTGTTCTCTATCTCCACCGCAATCGGGCGGGAGGTATTGCTTACCTTGAAATCGGCAACGGAAGGCAGTACGGCTTTGGCATTGGTCAGGGCCTGCAGGTCGCGGGCCACACCGTAATGCGAGGCGGCATCAGCACGGTTCGGCGTCAGGCCAATCTCAAATACTTTATCAGAGCCCAGACCAAAGAACTCGGCGGCAGGCGTGCCGTTTGGCAGGTCTGTGTCGAGCACCATGATGCCGGCATGCGACTGCCCAATCCCAATCTCATCCTCGGCACAGATCATACCCTCCGACGCAGCGCCCCGGATCTTGGACTTCTTGATCTTGAAGGCTTCGCCGCCGGTGGGGTATAACGTGCTGTTGACAGTGGCCACCACCACCCGCTGGCCGGCAGCCACGTTGGGCGCCCCGCACACAATCTGGCTTGGAGTACCCGTGCCGATATCCACGGTCGTGATGTTCAGACGGTCCGCATCAGGGTGGCGCTCGCAGGTCAGGACTTCGCCCAGCACGATGCCCTCCAGGCCGCCCTGCACCAAGTCAAAAGTCTCGATTCCCTCCACCTCCAGGCCTGCGCCCGTCAGTAAAGCACCCACCTCTTCTACGTTCTTATCTATTTGAATCAGTTGTTTCAGCCAGTCGAATGAAATCAGCATATCGTTTATGTCGCTTTAAAACTAAAGCCCCCACACCGGGAGGCTACATTGTTCAAAATTAAGGATACTTCTTCTAATTACGAATTAAGAACTCCGAATTAAAAGCCTGTGGCAATAGGTATGGGACTGGGGCTGCTTAATGCGTCCCCTCATAGGCCTTCTCGCCTGCCGGTATGGCCACCTTCAGATGGTTGGCTTTCGGCGGCACCGGGCAAACATAATCCGGGTTGAAGGCGCAGTAAGGGCTATAGGCGCGGTTAAAGTCCAGCACCACCGTTTCAGCGCCCTGCTCAAACGGGATATCCAGGTAGCGGCCACCGCCATACGTCTCGAAGCCGTTGGTTTTGTCGGTGAAGGGCAGAAACAGCTGCTCTTCCTCATCGGCCTCCTGTTTCACTTTCTTATACAGGGTTAGCTGCTGTGGCTGGCCTTCCAGGTTAAACTTGGCAATGGCGTAGCGCAGGTAGGCCTCGGTGGTGCCGTCGGTAAGGGGTATTTGCAAGGTGTCCTGCTGCTGCGGCTTTTCCAGTGTTGCGGTGATGCGGTAGTCCAGGCTCGGCTCAAAGTACACGAGGTTCTTGAAGGTTCGGCGCTCCTCGTCCGGGAAGGGGCTGTTGGCACGGCTCCGGAAAGAAAGGTCTTTCTGCTCGCGCTCCTGCTGCAGGGGCTTGATGTAGTTGTCGTCGTTAAAGAACGTCTCGTTCACGAAGTAGAAAAGCACCAGCGCGATGCCTGCAAATATGATCAGCCGAAGTGGTCGTTGCATAGGTTCAGATAGTCGTTTAGGCAAAGGTCGTAAATTTTCGGGGAGGCCGCTGCGGAAAATTTATACCCCTAGGCGTACATCGCCATGCGCAGAAAAGCCGAAGCCACCCAATCTCTGGGTGGCTTCAGCTTCAGGAGTAAATCAATCGTCTCTTAAAAGTTACTTCTGGGCTACGGCGGCGGCCTTCTTACTGTCCTTTCCTATCTTAGACCATACCCACTCACCTACCTGCTCGCCCTGGGCAGTCCCCTCAAAAGAGCCGTCCCAGTAGTGAATCCCCCCATACACGCGGCTGATAGAGGTTTCCATGTAAGCATCCTTGATGGATTTAAAAGAACGCACCCCGTGGCCGTAGGCATACTCCGTAGAGTCAGTGAAGGCAACATTCTCGCCAAACAGGTGAATCAGCACGGTGCCGGCCGCAGCCGAAATAGCGCTATGCCCGCTCACATACTCCGGGAATGGAGGCGTCTCGAGGAAAGGCTGCCAGTCCGGGTCGATGTGCTCGTTGATAACGGTCACCGGACGGACGCGGGCACTGCGGTATTTCTCATCCCAGCAGGCGATAAAGCCATCGTAAAGGGCGATGGAAGTAAAGGTATAGGCCTGCACGGCCTTCATTAGGTCGAGGTCCTGCTTTTTTGCCAGCGTCTGCACAATGGCCAGCCAGTGTCCCGGAGGCGTCATTTTCTTGTCCATGTAAGACACATGGCCTTTCACGTTCGTCACCACAGCGTTGTCGTCCCAGAAGTAGGCGATCTCCTTTTGCTCCTGCGTCATGTTTTGCGAGAAATCATAGACCTGCTGCACCATCTTATAGAAGTCGCTTTTTGGGTCGAGGCTGTATTTGGCAGCGGGCTTTGGCGTGAACTGGTTGCAGGAATCCAGGGTAAGCACCCGAATAGCGTTCCATTGGGGCTCGCAGGCAGAGGCGTAGTTTGGCGGTGTCGGCTGGTAAGAGCCCGGCTCGTCGGTGAAGGTATAACGCATCAGCGCCCTTGTTTCTTTATAATTGTCGGCACCGGCATAAGCCAGCACGTGCTTCGCCACTTCCTGGCCATAGGCAATAGAGCGTTCCCGCACTTCCTCCGGAATCCCCATCTGGGCATATTGCTGGTATACCTTTTTCTGGTAATCCTCCATCTCGATAGCCGACACGATCAATGCCTTGCCTACTTCCGTGTAAGAGGCCACGCTGGCTAGCGGGAAGCAGTACTCCACTCCCTCGGCAGGCGCGGGCACCTGGTTAAAGCCGTTCAGTTTCCCGGCCATTGTTTCGTGCTCTGGGTGCTGCTGCCGTAACGTCTCGTAGGCGGCCAGGTTGGTATAGGCGTAGATGCGGCTGGCTACCGGAGGCTTGAAGATATCATGAATGATATACTGCGTCAGCTGCTCAGAGGCGTCATGAAAGATCTTAGGGTCGGATGCCTGCAGGTTATACTCTTCCGGGGTGACCTGCTTGCAAGCGCTAAACCCGACCAGACTAAGAAAGAAGGTGACGTAAAAAACTGATTTAAGCATGAGTTAAACTACTTTCGATAAACATTCTTTCTTTATGTGATGTGCCGCATGTACAAATGCGTAAAGCCAATTCATGCGGTGTCGTTTAATTAGCTCCTGGCTTCTAATTTTAGAAAATTCCTGAACTTGCGCAAACTTGTGCAAATTTTAATCATAATTTGCGCACCTGCCTGCTGCCAAAACCATTGCTTTGCAACTTAAAAGCGCACTAATCACCTAAACACTGCATAGGCCGCTCTAAATTCCATCCGGGGGCCAGAAATGTCAAATCCGCCTAAATATAGTACCGCCGCAACCAAGTTTATCCTTTGTATGAGCGCATACAAATTCTACAAAGGCTTACCTTTGCGCTGAACGCTTAGAGCACTAAAATGAAAGACTACAAAAAATACTACATCATACCAGCTGCCCCTGAGGAAGTATACCTGGCCCTGACACACCCGCTTACCGTACAGGCCTGGACGGGCGAAAAGGCTGAAATGTCCGCTGAGCCGGGCACTGAGTTTTCGCTTTGGGATGGCAGCATTGTCGGCAAGAACCTGGAGTTTGAAGAGGGGAAAATGATTGTGCAGCAGTGGTACTTCGGCGAGCAGGAAGAAGCATCTATTGTTACCATCAAGCTGCACCCGCACAAATACGGCACCTCCGCCGAGCTTCGTCATACCAACATACCGGATGAGGCCTACGAGGACATGGTGGAAGGCTGGGACGAAAGTTACTTTGGTGCCCTGATTGAGTTTTACGAGGACTGAAGCACTTATTCCCATACCCCCCGGCTAGCAATCGGACCTGGCATAACCTTCTGCCGGGCTGTCAGTACAACATCGGAAACCTCTAACCCCTGAGTATACATGCGCTTGAAACACGTTTTCTCGAAAGTACTTCTATGGAGCTGCATTGCGGCACTTGCACAGGCCTGCGCAGGCCAGAACGAAACTTCCACGGAAGCTAACCAAACCGCTGGTGCGCTTTTGCCAATCGATGCGGAGCCAGTGCCAGTAGAAATACGGCAGGAAAACGGGCAATACCAACTGTATCGGGGCGGAGCGCCCTACTACATCAAGGGGGCGGGAGGCAGCCACTTCCTGGACCGCCTGGCGGCGTATGGCGGAAACTCCGTGCGCACCTGGAGCACCGATAATGCCCAGGAGATACTGGACGAAGCCTACCGGAACGGCTTAACCGTGACGATGGGGCTGGAAGTAGGCCGCGAGCGCCATGGCTTCGACTACGACGACCCGGAGGCTGTGCAGCAGCAGCTAAGCGAACTGCGCAAAGAGGTGCTGAAGTATAAAGACCACCCGGCCCTGCTCATCTGGGGCATCGGCAACGAACTGAACCTGAGCTACACAAATCCCCTGGTATGGGATGCGGTGAACGATATCGTCAAAATGATCCATGAGGTAGACCCAAACCACCCGACCAGCACCATGTTGGCCGGCATTAATAAAATGGAGATGGACTACATCCGGGAGAAAGTGCCTGATCTGGATATACTGGCCGTGAACGCTTACGGCGACCTGCCCAAAGTGCCTGCCCGGGTGCGTGAATTCGGCTGGACGGCCCCTTACATGATCACGGAGTGGGGACCGACAGGACATTGGGAAGGACCACAAACGCCATGGGGCGCGTCGGTGGAGGAAACGAGTGCCCAGAAAGCTGCTGTGTACCAGCAGCGCTACCAGGCTTCGATGGGGCAGGACAAAGCGCAGTGCATCGGTTCCTATGTGTTTCTGTGGGGGCAGAAGCAGGAACGCACCCCTACCTGGTATGGCCTTTTTACCGAAGACGGCAAAGAGTCGGAAGTGGTGGATGTGATGCAATACCTCTGGACGGGCAACTGGCCCGAGAACCGTGCACCACACCTCCGCAAGTTCACCATCGATGGCAAGAGTGCCACCGACAACATTTACCTTCCCCCAAACAAATCCTTCCAGGTTACAGCTGATGTCAGCGACCCTGACAAAGACCCGCTGACATACCGCTATGAACTGCTGCACGAGAGTACCGACCTGAAAGAGGGCGGTGACCGCGAGAACAGGCCCGCTGCCATTACGGAGTTGGTAACGCCGCAGCGCCCAGGAACTGCCACCCTTAAAGCCCCTGCGCAGCAAGGCGCCTACCGCCTGTTTGTATACGCCTACGATGGCCACGAAAACGTTGCCACAGCCAATATCCCATTCTATGTAAAGCCCTGAGAGGGGTTTTGGGGTTTGCCTGAGCTGCCTTTGGATGCTTGCGCCTCGTGCGACGCTTGGCTAGTCAGTATTTTACCTGTTGTTGGGTATGGCCCATGCTACACAAGAGCTGTGTTAACTTATTGTAAGGCAAGGTATAACCTTTGGCGCAAAGCGTTAGTTTACTGAAGTATCCTTCCGCCAGAGACGTATGCAGCCAGCCAAGACTAAACTAAAGCAACTAATCAAGCAGCTTGATACCCTGCATCAGGAGGCGACTGCCCTGGAGCAGCGCTTCGAGCCAGCCATCGAAAAGGTGCACCCCACTTTCAGGAAAAGCGCCCGTAACCTGCTGCATTACCTCTCGCTCCGGAAACATGATATCCGCGAACTGCAGGAGAGCCTTGCGCAACTCGGGCTTTCTTCATTAGGGCGGGCCGAGGGCCATGTGCAGGCCAGTTTGCAGGCAGTGCGCACCCAACTCTGCAACCTGATGAACTGCAAGCCCACCGTATGGCCGCTTGCTGTCTCGTTTCATGAGAACACCGAACTTTTAGAGGCCAACACCAAAGCCCTGCTCGGCCCGCAACCCCAAAAGCGCAGCACCCGCATTATGGTGACGCTGCCCAGCGAGGCTGCCGAAAACCAGGAACTGTTGCCGCGCCTGCTGAAGGCAGGGATGAATTGCGCCCGCATCAACTGTGCCCACGACGATGAAGTGGTATGGCTGCGGATGGTACAGCAGGTGCAACAGGCGACAAGCGAAACCCATACCTCCTGCAAAATACTCATGGACCTGATGGGCCCCAAACTCCGCACCGGCCCCCTGAAGGAAGGTCCTAAGCTCATCACCATCCGCCCCACCCAAAATAACCTGGGCCAAACAACCGAGGCCGCCAGCGTATGGCTGGCCCCTCCCGATGAACCGCCACCCAAAAACACGCATGCCTGGCTGCCGGTGCCCCCTGAGTGGCTGGCCCACGTGCAGGAAAACGATAAAGTCGTGTTCACTGACACGCGTGGCCGCAAGCGTTCATTCCAGGTAATGCGCAAGGAAGGCCGGGGCGTTTTAGCACACCTTTTCAAGTCGTCTTACATTACCACGGGTACTAAACTTCGCCTCAAGACCAAAACGGCTACTGAGCATACCTCTGTCGGAGAGTTGCCCCCTACATTCGCTCCTATCATCCTGCGCAAAGACGACCTGCTGCTCCTGACAAAGGAACTGACACCAGGAGAGCCGGCCCTTTACGATGCGCACGGGCATGTGGTGCAACCTGCGCATATCTCCTGCACCCTGCCCGAGGTGTTTGCCCAGGTAAAAGAGGGCCAGCCTATTTTGTTTGATGACGGCAAGATAGAAGGGGTGATCATGAACGTGACCGCAGACACGCTGCTGGTGAAGATAACCTATGCCAGCCCCACCGGCAGTAAGCTGCGGGCCGACAACGGCATTAACCTGCCTGAAAGCAAACTGGGTTTGAACGGCCTGACACAGAAAGACAAGCAGGACCTGAAGTTCGTTGCCAAACACGCTGACATCGTAAACCTCTCGTTCGTGAACAACGTGGAGGATGTGGAGGCGCTGCAGGCAGAACTGAAAAAGCTCAAGGCCAGGCGCCTCAGCATCATGCTGAAGATTGAAACAAAAGAGGGCTTCCGGAACCTGCCCCGGCTTTTGCTGGCCACCATGCGAAGCCACCCGGCAGGCATTATGATTGCCCGCGGCGACCTGGCCGTGGAGTGCGGCTGGCTACGGCTGGCCGAGGTGCAGGAAGAGATTCTGTGGCTTTGCGAAGCGGCGCACATGCCGGTGGTATGGGCAACCCAGGTGCTGGAAACGCTGGCAAAAAAAGGCCGTCCGTCCAGGGCCGAGATAACTGATGCGGCCATGGCCCAGCGTGCCGACTGCGTGATGCTGAACAAAGGCCCCCATGTGGTGCAGGCCATCGAACTGCTGCACGATATACTGGTGCGCATGCAGGAGCATCAGCATAAAAAAACCTCTATGCTGCGCAGCCTGCACGTCTCGGATTTGGAGGCCTTGCAATAGGTCACGCTTGCCCGCCACAAGTCGCATAGCATGTGCTTTTGCCGGACAATTCGGGGTTTGCCACACAGTTACTGTACATTTTCACTAAAGTTTTATACCTTTCGATCTTCAACCAGCGTTGTAAGTATAATTCGCTAGTTAACAACAGCTTAAAGTTGGTGTTGTTGCCGCACTGCGCTGTGGGAAGCAGCACTCATCTGAAACTAAATTGCTTGTGTGATGAAAGACGAAAACCTGGAAAAACTATTTTACGCCATAGCGGCACTGCTGGTGGTAAGTGGAGTGGTTATACGTATCCTTGCCCTTTCAGAAAACCAACTAGGCCTTCACCTCATCCTTTCCGGGCTGTTAGCCGGGGTGGTGGCTATTCTGATGCACATGAAACGGGTGAATGAGTCTGAACAGCAGCACGCAGACCTTGAATCGAAACACCTGCACAAGCCCTAGTGCCCCACGATTCTAGCGTTGAACCGATAATTCCTGTCTATGGGCACCGTGCGGGTACTGTGGATGGAGTTTGTCCTTTTCGACCTTAGAGCGCAGCCTGCAACTATTCCCATTACCCATGTACCGAAATCGCTGCTCCATAGAGGCCAATGGGAATACGCACGGCTTACCTACTCCTCAGACCGCAAAGGCTTCTGGTTTGACCTGTACAAGGGTAATAAAGGTGCACATGAAGTGATGGTGGTAATGCTGAAAGAAGCCATACCCCAAGTGCGACTACCAGCGATACAGGCTTTATAATTTGCTTAACTTGCAGCCAAACATATTTCAAATTCTTATGGACGGCAGAAAACGCGCTAACATCAAACCGGGCTTGCACGTGAACATCGTGCTGAAGGAAGACCAGCGCACCGGCGACCTCACGGAGGGATATGTAGACAAAATACTGACCAACTCCCCCACCCACCCCCACGGCATCAAGGTAAGGCTGGAAACCGGCGAGGTAGGCCGGGTGAAAGAAATACTGCCAGAGGATTAAGCGGAAGTTGGCTGCCCTTTCCTTGAGAAGAAATATGTCCCGAGCACAGTTATCAGAGTACAAAACGCTACCGCTATGAGCAAAATGCCTTCCCTCCTTTGCTTCGGGATTTTCTACTGCATCGCTGCCCAGGCACAGCAAGCGGTGCCGCTTTTCTCTTCTTCAGATCCAGCTCGTGCGTCTGTTTCCCTGGCCAGATACCCTGAACCGATACTCATGGTCGGTGACCACGAAACGAGGGTTCACGCATTCATTTCGGACCCAGAGGATGTTATAAGCTTTGATATGTACAAAGGGAAAAAAGCCCGCCGGAAGTTCGGGCTAAAGGGCAAGGCGGGTGCGATAGCCGTGACGCTGAAGCCAGCCACACCCTTGGCAAGGCTGCCGGAACTGTTCGAGGCTTTTCAGGTGACCGCACAGCAGCAGCAACTGAGCCTGGCCATCAACGGGCAGCATGTGCGCAACCCGGAGCAGCTGTTGGCTGATCTCCGCCAGATTGAAAAAGTAGAGGTAACCGCTTTCGACCCGCTCTCCCCCACACGCTGGAGCCTTGCCCCCGCCTTCCTTAACATTGTGACGAAACAGCAGTTACAGCCCCACTCAGGTATTTTTCGAGGCATTTTAGAAGTTCAAAAGGCATCTGCACCCTCTACCAACTAGAATCGCGGTTTTGCCTACCCTTGCTCTGAAGCGCTAATCTGCTTTGATTTCATTAATTTTTTAATGCCCTCGCTCGCCTCCGGCGAGTGTGAGCTATTTGGTGGCGTCCCGCCGTTTGTAAATTATACAGCTTAACAAAGCGGCCAGAGGCCGCACTATACTGCACACTCGCAGGAGGCTAGCACTGTCTTAAGCCGCGCTAATCCCAATTCATGGCACTCATTAACGCTATACCTTATAAGATTCCTTCATCGGCAAAGCTGTAGTAGTCGCTGTCGGTGAAGATGATGTGGTCGAGCACAGGCAGGTCTAGGAACTGGCCTGCCTCTTTCATTTTCTTGGTTAGGGCGATATCGGCGGCGCTGGGCTTGGTGTTGCCGCTGGGGTGGTTGTGCACCAGTATGACCGAGCTGGCCAGATGCTCCAGCGCCTTCTTAAAGATCAGTTTCGGGTCGGCCACAGTGCCCGCCACGCCCCCAGCGCTGATGCTCTCCTTCTTCATCACAACATTGGCCCGGTTCAGCAAAATGATCCAGAACTCCTCGTGCGGCAGGTCCAGCAGCTGCGGTTTGATGTAATTGTAGATATCGGTAGAGCAGGTGATGCGCGTTTTTGCCGTAGCGGCAGTCTCTTTCCGGCGGCGACCCAGTTCCAGGGCACTCACAATCGAGATAGCCTTTGCCTCGCCTATCCCCTGATGCTTTGTCAGGTCTTTTACTGACAGCCTGGCCAGCTCGTTCAGGTCGTTGCCTACCGCCGCCAGAATAATCTTGCCCACGTCCACGGCCGTCAGTTTGGTTGTGCCGGAGCCGATGAGGATGGCAATGAGCTCTGCATCGCTCAGGGCGGCTCTGCCTTTGAGCAAAAGCTTCTCGCGCGGCCTGTCCTCTTCGGCCCAGGTCTTGATGTTTAGGGCAGGCTGGTACGTCACTCCCACAGGAGTAGCAGGGGCAGTCAGGTTCTCTTCCACTTGCGGTATAGATTTTGAAGGGTAAATGATGATTGAGCAATTTATTTCAGGTGAAATAAGTTCAGTCCAGACAAGTGTTATTTTAATCCTACTACAGCAATTTATGAAACTGCAACCGCAACAAACAAGGCAGTTGGCAGTTCCGACTCTTATATGCGAAACCTGATATCCTCCGGAACAATCGTTTTGTTCCTTTTCCTGATAGACCTGTATGTATACCAGGCCATCAAAACCGTCTCCCAAAACCTGGACCCTATGGCCCAGCGAATCATCTACTTTCTGCATTGGCTGGTATTTGCCATCACGGCAGGCACCTTTTTGATGGCGGCTGCTACGCGTGGCACCCCGCCAAGCGCCTTCAAAACCTACCTGGCGAGTACCCTGTTCATCATTTTCGCCTCTAAGCTGGTGGTGGTGCTGTTTCTGCTGATGGACGATACTGTTCGGGTGGGCAAAATTGTGTACCACCATGCCACCAACGATACGCCTTTTGACGCCTCGCGCAGCAAGTTCCTGAGCCAGTTGGGGCTGATTGCCGCCGCGGTGCCTTTTTCGGCCTTTATCTATGGTATGGTGAAGGGCGCCTACGATTACCAGGTAAAGCGCGTGACGCTGCGGTTCCCGAACCTGCCCCCTGCCTTTGATGGGTATAAATTGCTTCAGATATCCGACCTCCATACCGGAAGCTTCAACTCTACTGAGCCATTGCGCGAAGCTGTGAAACTCATTAACAAGCAAGAGGCTGACTTGGTACTATTCACTGGCGACCTGGTGAACAACATGGCCATAGAGGTGCAGGAGCATATCGATACCCTGAAAGAGATCAAAGCTAAAACAGCGGTATACTCCGTGCTGGGCAACCATGATTATGGCGACTATGTCAGTTGGCCGAGCCCGGCGGCAAAGCAGGAGAACCTGCGCAGCCTCATCGATAGCCACGGCAAAATGGGCTGGCAGATCCTGATGAACGAGCACCGCATCATTGAGAAAGACGGCGAGAAGATAGCAGTGCTAGGCGTAGAGAACTGGGGCAACCGGGTGGGTTTCCCGAAGTACGGCCGCCTGGAGGAAGCCTATGCCGGCACCGAGGATTCACCGTTTAAGGTGCTGCTCTCCCACGACCCTTCGCACTGGGATGGAGAAGTGAACCCCAAGTATGACGACATCGACCTGACGCTTTCGGGGCATACGCACGGCATGCAGTTCGGCGTGAACATACCGGGCTGGAAATGGAGCCCGGTGCAGTACGTGTACGAACAGTGGGCCGGGCTTTATAAAAAAGGCCGCCAACACCTCTACGTGAACACCGGCCTTGGCTTTTTAGGGTATCCGGGTAGGGTGGGTTTCTTGCCGGAAATTACTGTGTTTGAGTTGAAAAGAGCCTAGGCAACCTCCCTCTTGCATCGCCAGCCATAACAGCTGGCGATGTTTTTTTTAGAAGCAGTAGTGAGCTTTTATTGCTTTATCCCCCGAAGTTCAAGAAAAAAACAGGACTGGCTTTTGGCTGAAGGCGACTTAAAAAGGCTTAGGGCTTAAACGTTTTAGCTATAAATTGCATTCCTTTCGAAAAAGGCGGCGGCTAAATTCACCGTGGCAACACCTTTTATTTGCTTCGGACGGTTTGATGCGCTAATTTAGTAGGCAACGTTGTGCAGGGGAAAGCATACTCTCCGCCAACCTTTCACCTCCGTCGCTTTCCAGATACGCCAGGTACGCCGCACACAGGCAGGGTACTTTAAAGGATTTTGCCTGCGCCGGAGATTTTTACAGTTTCCTGATGATGATTAAGTTTGTTCTTGCCTTCCTGCAGTTAGTAGTACTTGCATCTGTTACTGCCCTTTCCCAACCGAAGGAAAAGGCAACCTATACCCAACAGCTCACCCTTTACGGTGCCGTAGATTTGGCGAAGCTGCAATCGCCAAGTTACCGCAGCGCCTCGGTGCTGCTCGAGAACAGGCAGTGGCAGTACAAGACGTTCCGTTCTAACTTTTACCCGCAACTTAGCCTGAGCGGCGTGCTGCCGGAGTATAACCGTACCATTGATCCCCGCATCACCGACAAAGGAAGCCTGGTCTTCATCAACACCCACAACTCCAGTTCATACCTGCAGCTCTCGCTGGGCCAGGAGATCGGCCTGACGGGTGGCTATATTTCCATCAACTCCCAACTCAAGCGCCTGGATGATTTTCAGGCAACTGAAAACCAAACGCGCTACTCTTCCATACCGGCCACCATCACGCTGAACCAGCCTATTTTCGGGTTTAACTGGCGCTCTTGGGACCGCAAGATATCGCCGCTGCGCTACGAGGAGGCCAAACGCGACTACCGGGAGGAAATGGAGGAAATCTCGAGTGAGGCCACCAAGCACTTCTTTAACTTGCTATTGAGCCAGATCAGCCTACAGATAGCCGAGAAGAACGTGGCCAACAACGACACGCTTTACAAACTGGCCCAAAGCCGTTACGAGGAAAACATCATCCCCCAGAACGAACTCCTGCAGATGGAGCTGACCCTGCTCAACTCAAAAACCAACCTAGAGCAAGCGCGCCTCGACGTGGAGTCTAATACCCTAAACCTGAAGGTATACCTGGGCATAACGGATGAGGCTCCCATTGAATTGATCGCTCCCTATGAGATTCCGATATTTGAGGTGGATGAAAACGTGGCGCTGCACCAGGCACACAACAACCGCCAGAGGGTCATCAGTTTTCAGCGGGAGTTGCTGGAGGCAGAAAGGGGCGTTGCGAAGGCCAAGGGGGAGACCGGCTTCACCGCCGACCTTTATGCCTCTTTTGGCCTGACGCAGCAAGCCATTGAGTTTGAGGAGGTATACACCGACCCTTCCCCACAGCAACGCGCGCGCATCGGCTTCAACATCCCGCTGATGGATTGGGGCCGCACGGCTTCCAAGATAGGTACCGCCACGGCCAACCGGACGCTGGTGCAGCAGAACATCGAGCAGCAGAAAATAAACTTTGACCAGGAGATCTACCTCAACGTGAAGCGCTTCCGGGTACTGCGGCAGCAGGTAATCAGTGCTCGCCGGGCCGACGAGATCGCGGAGAAGCGCTTTAACCTTACCAAAGACCGTTACCTGAGCGGCAAACTGGGCATCCTGGACCTGAACGTGGCCACCGAGGAGCGCGACAAGGCCACCCGAAGCTTCATCAGCTCGCTGCGCAGCTTCTGGCTTGCCTATTACCAACTGCGCCGCCTCACGCTCTACGATTTTGAGCAGAACCTCTCGCTCGTAGATGACCTGTAAGAAACCGTAGCAAAAGCCCGGCAGCATGGCTTAGGCAGGGGCCGTCAAACCCGAAACAGTTCGGTTCGTAAACACAGAGAGCCGCCAGCGTGCTGGCGATGAAACCAATGTGTTATCAGAAAAACCGAGCTATGAAAAAGATATTCTGTTCCCTGTTTGCCGTGAGCGCGCTGCTCTTTACAGCTTCCTGCTCCGAAGACAGGGGGACCACTACCGAAGTGGTGGATTCTAACGAAGATGAAAACGTGAACCCGAACCATATCCGGGGGTATGGCGATGCGGAGCCGGGGGGCGTGGCTCCCGCCGACCCTGAGGCTGGCCAGATGTATGGCTTCAGCACGGAGGAGCTCTCCACTGCCATCACCACCGACCTTGGCGTAGATGCAGACGTGGCCACCAAGATGGTGCAGGTATACTATGACCGCGACAGGCAGCTCAGTGAGATGGAAGCCGCTGTGCGGGAGCAGGCAGACAACCCGGATCGCAAGCGCATTGACACTGACGCGGACAGCAGGATAAAAGGCATGTTAACGCCGGAGCAGTATAAATCCTATGAGCAAAACCGCTCCAAGTACCATGAGATGACGCGAAACCGCACCGCCGTGGGTACGGAGAACTAACCCATACGTCTAAGGTATTTATGAAGGCCTGTAGCCATACGAACTTGCTACAGGCCTTCATGCTTTTTAGCCCGATTATCATTACTTTTACAGCGCTTTGTTATTTATCCGTAGGCTGGCATACTATTTGGCCGCTTTGGGCGTATTACACCAAACCTATATTCCACTGCTGCTGCGGCAGTTTTCTTTACATGCACCGACACCTACTGCTTGGTCTTTTCGCCATTTCCCTGCTGTGTATAGGGCTTCCTGCCCATGCCCAGCGGACATTGCGGCTGAGCGGCACCGTGTTGCAACCCGACAAGCAAACCCCCATCCCCGGTGCTACCATCGTCAAGATCAGCACCAAGGCTGGCGTATTATCTGATGCCCAGGGCAAGTTCCGGATTGATCTGGAGCCCCAGGACACGCTGCTGGTGCGCGCCGTTGGCTTTAAGCCGCTCATGTACCTGCCCAGCAAGCTGCCGGTGTCGGAGTTGCGCGTGAACATTGTGCTGCAGGAAGACAGCATTATGCTGGGCGAAGTGGAGGTAACCAGCCGCCCTTCGCAGGAGATGATCGACAGGGCCCTGCGAAACATGAAGCGCGAGCAGGCAAGCCAGGTAAAGCGTCCGGGCTATATTCCCGGCCTCGAGCCCCCGCCGCCCCCGCCCGCCGCTGGCCCCACCGTCGCGAACCCGATTGGCCTGATGTATGACATGTTCTCGAAGGAGGGCAAGGAACGCCGCAAGGTAGAGGAGCTGAAACGGCAGGAGGAGTTGAAGGAAAAGCTAAAGGAGGAGGACGATTACAACCGCTTCTTTAAGGATAACCGGGGCTACGAATAAGTAAGGGCCATACGGTGGCAGCAACTGCAGGCCGTACCATTCGGGCAGCTAAAGCGCCTGATACTTCGTAAGGGTAAGTCTGTTACCAACAACTTTACCGCATGAAGATCGGATATCCCTGTATCAATCAAACACTCGACTGCAGTTCTTCCCGCACCTTTCGGCTGGCCTCTTACTCTGAGGAGCGCCTGATCGAAACCGTGGAGATGAACCTGGCCTGCCTACGCCGCATTCTGGAGTATAATGTGCAGCACGGCCTTTTATTTTTCAGGCTTACCTCTGACCTGGTGCCCTTCGCCTCACACGAGGTCAACCAATACAACTGGCAGGAGCACTTTAAAATGACTTTCCGCCGGCTGGGCAACTACATCAAGGCCAACAACATGCGCATCTCCATGCACCCCGACCAGTTTGTGGTGCTCAACTCACCCAATGCCCAAACGGTGCGTAACAGCGTAGCGGAGCTGGTATACCAGGGCAGCGTGCTGGACCTGATGGGGCTTGATACCTCGGCGAAGCTACAGATACACGGGGGTGGTGCCTATGGCGACAAGCCAGCAGCCATTGAGCGGTTTGCAGAGGTATACCATACCCAACTTCCGGATGCCGTGAAAGCCCGCCTCTGCGTAGAGAACGACGACCGCACCTACACCCTTCAGGATTGTCTGCAGCTGCACGAAAGCACAGGTATGCCGATCATTTTTGACAACCTGCACCACGAGTGCGTGAACAACGGGGAGCCTATGCGCGAGGCTGTGGCAATGGCCGCCAGCACCTGGCAACCCGAGCGCGACGGCATCCTGATGATGGACTACTCCTCGCAGGCGCCCGACGAGCGCAGGGGCAAGCACATCCAAAGCATACAGGAGCAGCTCTTCCACGATTTCCTGGTTGAAACCGAGGGTATGGACATGGACATCATGTTAGAGATTAAAGACAAGGAGGCCAGCGCCCTAAAGGCAGTGGAACTGGCTAAAACCATGGGCCGGGTGGCTGTTTAAAACATCAGGTGGTATAGCCACTCCCCAAGTTCCCACATTGCCCAAAGCAACAGGACAAACACCACTACTACACCCACCAGTGCGGCCACGATAATGTTTTTGCCGCTGCCCTGGTACTTGCCCTCGTCGTAATGCTTGCGCAACAGGCGCACGTTGCGCTCATTGGCTTTATAGGCGAAATCAAAGATACTGCCCAGCACCGGTATACTTCCAATAATCGCATCGAGGGCAATGTTCACGAGCATGAGTGCGACCAGCTTGCCACTCGCGCCATGCTTGGCAATAGTCAGCACAATCACGGCAGACATGGCAAACGAAGCCAGGTCGCCGGCTACAGGCAGCAGCCCTAGCAGCGGGTCTAATCCAAACCGGAAACTGGTACCCGGCAGCGCGAACTGGTTATCCATCAGGCGGGCCATGGTATCGACCCATTTTAGCCGTTCAGACTGCGGGGTGCGGGTATAACGTGTGTTTTCTTTAGACATACGCGCTTATACGCAGGCAACTGCCGAAAGGTACAGCGGGTGCAGGTGTGTTAGTACAGCTTAGCGGCGTCTGCTCCGTTTCATCTTCCGGTGCTTTTTCTTTTGGGCGTGGCCTATGATTCGCTTCGTGCCCCCTCTCTGTTTTCCTTTCATGAATTGCATGCCATTTCCAGGGCTGCTTCTGTACGTGCCGCGGTTGCTGTTTGATGAAGAACAGGCGAAAGCCAAAGCGGCCACGAGTACAATGCCCAGGAGTTGCTTGAGAAAATACATGTTTATTGATTTAAAGGTAAACGTTCATTTTTTGCACCCAATCAATAAACATACAAAATTTTATAATTATAATTAAAAAATAAATTTATGATTTTCCATTATTTATAGCTATAAAAAAAGCCCGCGGCAATTACACCACGGGCCTTTCTGGTCAACCTTTTATAAGTCTGTTATCAATACTGAAAGCAGGCAAAAAGGTTAACCCTGTAAATACTTGTTTTCGATTGGGCTACCAACCGGCTTAGTAGTTCCTGATCAGCTGCAGGGTCAGCACGTTGGAGTTTTCAGCCGGAGGAGTCTCAAAGCCGCGCACTATCAGGGTATAATTCCTGCCCGCATCCAGCACCAGGTTAGTTACAGGCATCACGCTGTCTGTTGTGCCTGTTGCGTTTACGCGCACCGACAACGTACCCGCCTGCAACGGCTTAAAGCTGGAAGCTTCCTTGAACGCTATGTCCGTGAATACGGGAGCGGCTGTACCGGCTACTGAAACATCTACGGCAGGGGCATCTGGCGACAGGTTCACGACGCGCACAGCAGCGTTTCCGGCGGTTGGGGCGATCAGGCTATCTTTCACCACCAGAATTTCGAAATTCTCTGTGCGGTTTACAGCATATACCGAGTAGATATTATCCTTCTTGAAATCGTAAGTGGTTTCGGCCAGCGCATCAGTGGAGGTAAGCGGCGTAAAGGCTACTTTCCGCTCACCCACTTTAAGCGCCAGGTAACCCGAGAAGTTGGCGTACTTAAAACCCTGGTTGTTGATTTGGGTGCCGTCCAGCTTGATGTTCAGGTCCGTGGCGTTCGGCGAACCGTGGTAGAAAGAAGCGTAGGCAACAGGCTCAGGGGTCACATCCTCTTTCTCATCAATACAGCCAGAGAGGGAGAGAGCCATGATACCGGAGACAAGTAAGGTCAGTTTGTTAAAAGAGATTGAGCTGAGAAATTTTTTCATAAAAGGGATTAGATAAGAAATAGGTTAAATCGGTTACCGCTTCGGGCCACCTGCCGCAAAGGTAACACAGTTACGAAACCATGACCCGCTAGCAAACCGATTGGTTGCAACTGCTTTAGAATATTTTCAGCATTGGCAGCCAATGGTCGTATGCAAGCAGCCATTCGGTAACACCTTGTAAACGGTTTATTAGCCCCCACTATTGCACTTACAAAAACTATTCAGCTTTGCCCAATTTTACGGCTGTTCAACGCTTAATTATACCGCTGCTTCGTCTAACGTTCGGATGACGCGGCACGGGTTGCCGGCGGCAAATACCCCTGCGGGAATGTCTTTCGTCACCACGCTGCCCGCCCCAATCACGGCGCGGTCGCCGATGGTAACGCCGGGGCAGATAACCGCGCTGCCTCCTACCCATACATCCTCGCCAATGGTAATGGGCTTGGCATACTCCAGTCCGGAAGCCCGCTCGATGTGGTTCAGCGGATGCGTAGCGGTATAGATCTGGACGTTGGGGCCAAACAAGGTACGGCTGCCGATGGTTACCCGCATCACATCCAGCACCACGCAGTTGAAGTTGAAGAACACTTTCTCGCCCAGCACCATGTTAGTGCCGTAGTCGCAGTAAAAGGGCGGTTGCAGCCACAGGCCGGCACCCGCATTGGGTATGAGCTCGCGCAGGACGCGGCCCATCTCCTCGGGCTGGTCTTCGGGGCAGCGGTTCAGGGCCTGGACCAGCAGCCTTGCCTGCCGGCGTTCTTCTGCCAGTTGCTTGTCGAGGGGGTCATACAGCTCGCCTGCAAGCATTTTCTCTTTCTCTGTTTTCATAGCGTTGGATGTTTACACGATAAGGTACGACCTGAAAGGGTATAAAAAAACCTGCAGGTATGTACTGCAGGTTTTTCTTGTTGAAAACGGAGCTAAGCGGTTATGCCATACCCCTCGCTCCTCGGCTACATGTTCGATCCGTGGATGGACTTTACTTCTGTCAGCTTGCCGCTGTTCACTTTCAAATCGCCTTTATCCGCAATAATGCGCAGCTTCGTGAATTTCTCATCCGGGAAGAAGATGTTTGTCATCACGGTCTTACCGTTGTCGGCAAAGAACTCCACCGAGGCCACATCTACCACCAAACGCAGCGGGAAAGTCGCATCCGAGGCAATTCGGGGGGCATAGCTGATGCCGCCAAACTTGTCCGAGAAATCGTGCTTGCCGGCCTCGCGGCGGTCGATGTAATACTGCTTGCGGGCCGCGTCATACCCGATCAGCACCTTCTGGTTCAGGCTGTTGGAGAGCTCGATGGCAAACTGTCCGGCGTCGCCCATGCGCTCCAACTCCAGTTGCAGGTCGTAGGTCGCGGTTTTGAAAGGGGCCTTTTCTGACAGATCCAGTGCACCGCTCACGGTTTGCGCCTCCAGGGTATAACTCGTGCCAAAAATGGATTGTAGTTCTTTCACCGGCTTGGACACCACACGCAGGCCTGCCGCTGTTTTCTCCAGCTCCAGGGTGCGGGCCACTGTCATAGCGCTGCGCCAGGTTTCGGTCGGTACCACGTTGGCATAGTCCCAGTTGCTCATCCAGCCCATAAACAGGCGGCGCCCGTCGCTCTCGGGCACGTTGGCCCAGGTCACGCCTGCATAATTGTCGCGGCCGTAGTCCAGCCAGATGCCCTTGCCTTTGTTCACGGGCGTGCCCGCCACAGCCTGGTCGCTTTTCAGGTTGGCCTCAAATTGCGAATCGAGCTTAAAGGTCTTGCCGTCAAAATCACCTACAAAATACTGTGTTGCCGAGCCACCGTTCGGTCCGCCCGGGTTGATGCTCACCAGCAGCACCCACTTCTCCTCGCTTGTGCCGGCCACTTTCATCTTAAACAGGTCCGGGCACTCCCATACCCCGCCGTGGCCACCGATGTTTTGGCCAAACTGCCCTTCCAGCTTCCAGTCCTTCAGATTTTTGGAGGTATAAAACCGGATGTGGTCGGCAACGGCCAGCGTCATCACCCACTTTTGCTCCGGCGCATACCAGTTCACCTTTGGGTCGCGGAAGTCGCGGATGCCCGGGCTCTTTAGCACCGGGTTCTTGTCGTACGTGGTCCAGGTGCGGCCATTGTCGAGGCTGTAGGCGATGCCCTGGCTCTGGTAGTCGTTCTTGCCCGCCTTCTCGCCCGGCATGTCGTGGTAGGTATAAATGGCCACCATAGCGGGGTTCGCCGCTGTGCCGAAGCCGGTGGTGTTGTTCTTGTCCACCACGGCGCTGCCCGAGAAGATCATCCCCAGGCTATCCGGGTAGAGGGCGATGGGCAGGTGCTCCCAGGTCACCATGTCCTTGCTCACGGCGTGGCCCCAGTGCATCGGCGCCCATACCGTGGTGTCGGGGTTGTGCTGGTAAAACAGGTGGTACTCGCCGTTGTGGTACACCATGCCGTTGGGGTCGTTCATCCACTTGGCCGGCGGCGTGAAGTGGAACTGCGGGCGGTGCAGTTCGTTAATATTTTCGGATGCAGCCGTAGTGGTTGCTGCATCGTTACTCTCCGCTGACATTTGGTTTGTGCTACAAGCCCAGCTGCCTGCTAGCAGCAGTGCGCTTAAGAGGTGAATTCTTTTTTTCATCATTTTAATTTTTCATTTTTCCGGATACCACTAAACATAAGCTGTGCAGGCTTCTGCATTGCCTTGAACTGATTTCACAAAACTACTTGACCAGCCTGAGCCTGAATGTATTTTACAGACATTCACTCATCTGAAGTCCTTTGGCCTGCTGTGCTGATTAGACGGCCTTTTGATTTTATTCCGCACCAAGCATTGTGACATTACTGAATACAGCTTGTGTTTCGGAGGCAAAGATGCCCCATTTCTTTCCGGGCATCCCATATATGCGGTTACTCAATGCTGCTTTGCCGTCTATATAAAACACACAGATACTTCCGTCTATTACTACTTCAACATTGTAATCGGTATCACCTTTGAACTCAAAAGGCACTCGCGTCACCTCAATGGCGTTTCCTCCTACTATATTATAGGCTACAACGATTGAGCGTTGAGGTTCAAACATGATCCTATAGGATTGCTCAGCTGGATTGTTTGCATTAAAGATAAACCCAGTGGTACCTCTATCATTGTCGGCCCTTATCGTAGCTGTTATCTTTCTGGTGCCGCTAACCGGGTTAAAAGTATAAGAGGATTCTGTGGCACTGCCGTTTAGCTGATAAGCATTCCCGTTTGCTGCTACAGAGCCGGCAGATCCTTTTATTTCCAGGGCAACATTCTTCTTAAAAATTTTTGCTAGAGTTTCAGGAGCTTTTACGCCAAGTGTTCCGTCTGCGGCTTGTGTCAATTCGTGCACCACCATGTTGCCAGCCCACTCCTTGTTGCCACTATCATTTTCAGGTAACCTCCTGGCAGTCCAGCCAAAAGCATAGCGTTTGTTCCCATCCATAGCTGTTTTCGCGGCATAGAAAAACTCACCATCTAGCATGTCGTTTGCTGGTGTTCGCCAAGGACCTTCTGATGAATCAGCGATACGGTAATGTGTTCCCTTTGCACCCCAGTTTTCTGAAAAGAACATGTACCAAAAATCACCCATTTTAAAAACATCAGCACATTCCATCATCAGGTAACGCTCTTCCTCCGTTGTGGTATAAAGAGGCCCCCTAAGAGTCCAATTATCCGAGGCAGGGTTGTTGGACGTAAAAAGCAGAATAACTGCTTTTCTGCTATCAGTTTGAGTACTGAGCAGCATCCAGTATTCCTTTTTTTCGCTGTTGAAAAAGACATGCGGATCTCGGAAATCAAAATTATAATATCCTGGAGGTGCTGTTAGTTTGAAAGAACTGTTCTTCGTCCAGTTCTTTAGGTCATTGCTAGTAGCGTAAAGCACGCTCTCGCGTGGGTTATGCTGTAAAAAATCAGCTATCCCATTATGACCGGTATAGTACATATAATAGGTATCTCCCACTTTTATCACAGAACCTGTGCCGATGGCAAAATCAGGCTGACTAGCCGAACCATAAGGAATCATTTCACCACCGTAGGAAAAGCTTGTCAAGTCTGCACTCTCAAACTGATGTATGGCATGAAAACCCTGACCAGCGGGTTTGCTTTGGGCATCGTGCAGGAAAAAGATGTGGAACTTCCCGTTATCAAAATAGGGCATCATGTCACCTGCCCAACCGGTGGTATTGTACGGCTTTGTTGTACCCATCCAGCCTGAAGAAGGCTTCGGATAAAGACCAGTTACTTCATTCTTATTGCTACCAGGTATACTTGTATTATCAGGCTCCGGAACTTTTTGACTGCAACTATATGAAAATAACCCTAATGCCACTGCTGCTATTGTCCAATACCTGTTCAGCTCTATCATTTTATTTTGTTTAAGTTCTTATAACAGAAAATTGCATCTGCCAGGCGATAAGCGCAGACACACTTGCATCAAAATCATGTTTTTGGCGCATTTTCTGCACTTATGCTAATTAATTTTACCTTGCTCAAAGATGGACTTCACGTTAATCACCTTACCAGCCTTGAGTTTGTATGTTCCGTTTGGAGTGAGTAACCTGATTTTTGAAAACTTTTCATCAAGAAAGAATATCTCTGTCATCACCGTCTTTCCATCATCCGCAAACAGTTCTACTGAAGCCACATCTACTAAAAGCCGCAGGTCATAATCAGCTTCATCTGTCATCCTTGGCGCCCAGTGGATTCCCGCAAAACCATCTGAAAAATCATGGCGGCCAGCGTTGGTACGATCGATATAATATTCATTCCTCCTAACATCATATCCCTCCACCAGCTTCTGGTCCAGGTCATTTGAAAGTTCTATGGCAAAGTCACTTTTTTTAGCTACAGGCTCCAGTGCCAAATGCAGATCATAGGTAGTGGCCTTGAATGGGACTTGCTCAGAGATGTTTAAAGCACCAGATACTGTCTTTTCCTGTAGCGGGAATGTTTCCCCGTAAATTCTCTGCAGTTCTTTTACAGGCTTTGATACTAGGCGAATTCCTTCCGGTGTGCTTGCCAGTGTTAAAGTACGCGCAACAGTCATGGCACTGCGCCAGTTTCCGGTTGGCACTACGTTGGCATACTCCCAGTTGCTCATCCAGCCCATAAACAGGCGGCGGCCATCTTCCTCCGGAACACCAGACCAGGAAACACCCGCATAATTGTCACGCCCGTAGTCGAGCCAGATTCCCTCTTTGATTTCCTTGGCTGGTTTAGCGGCCAGCATAATCTGGTCTACCAGAATATGCCCCCATCCCCCTTTTTCATTGTCAATAATTTCAATGCGGCCTTTTTTGCCTTTCAGCTCCTTTGTGTCCCAGGCAATCCAGTTCAGGGCTTCGCTGTTGTTTCCTGTAGCTGTCCTTACCACCTCATTCTCTACAATAAGGTTCACAGCAGTGCCTTTCGGGTGCTTTCCGCCCCCAACCAACAGGTTGATAAATTCAGCATCAACCGTAAATTCAGGAGAAATTAGTTTGCCGGTGGTGGCGTCGCCATTTCTGAAGCTGTTCACCACACCCCTCCCAGCAAAGCCACTCACCTTCTGCTGATTGCCTATCGCTCCTGTTACAGGGCCTGTGCCGAAAGCATCACCTTCTACTTTCCAGGTGTCGTAGTTGCTTCCTTCAAAATCAGCAAAGGTTGTCCCTGTAGGTACCGGTTCCTTTTTGGAAAGCGCTTGTTGGAACTGATCGTCCAGTACAAACTTATTTCCATCAAACTCGCCTACAAAATACTGTGTGGCAGAACCGCCATTTGGCCCGCCTGGATTAATACTCACCAGCAGTACCCATTTTTCCTGGTTTGTTCCCTCCACTGGCAGCTTAAACAAATCGGGGCACTCCCACACACCGCCATGCGCACCGATGTTAGATCCGAAGCTGCTTTCATGCTTCCACTCTTTGAGATCTTTAGAGGAATAAAAACTGATATGGTCAGCAACGGCCAAAGCCATAACCCACTTCTGGCCCTGCTCATGCCACATTACCTTCGGATCACGAAAATCAGGGATACCCGGGTTAGAGAGCACAGGATTAGCAGCATACTTTGCCCAGCTACGGCCTCTGTCAACGCTGAAGGCGATACTCTGTTGCTGGGTTTTTCCTGCACTAGTATATATAGCTACCATTGGAGGGTTCTCTTTCGTACCCAACCCGGAGGTATTGTTAACATCAACCACAGCACTTCCCGAGAAAATGGTGCCCAGACTATCCGGGTAAAGCCCAATCGGCAGGTGTTCCCAGCGTACCATATCTTTGCTGACGGCATGCCCCCAGTGCATCGGCCCCCATACGGTACTGTCAGGATTGTACTGATAGAACAGGTGGTACTCTCCATCATGATACACCATGCCATTAGGATCATTCATCCAGCCAGAGGGAGGCGTAAAGTGAAACTGCGGGCGGTGCGCTTCAGCAAAACTGTTGCTTATAGCAACTGGCTCTGGTTCCTTGGTTCCAACTATTTGCTTGCTTGTACCACAGCCACTAAGTACTGCTCCTAATGACATGATGATGTGTAGCTTTTTCATCTCTTGCTGAATGCCTGCTTTATTCTGTGATTACTTTTTTGACTAAGGTCTTCCCTCCTTTTAGATAAATTCTGAGGAACTTTAGCCCTGGCCTCTGGTTTTCCGAAGCCACCACTGTGGTGATCCCTGCCTCCTGATAAAAACTTTTCACTCCCACTTGTTTACCTGTTACATCAAACAGTTCTATAGCCGCAATGGCCTGTTTACTTCTGACTCTGAATTGCCCCTTAGAGGGATTAGGGTAAACCATAATCGATTGCGCCAGGAGTTCCTCTCCTGAAGAGAGCACTGGTTCTGCCTGCCAAATGGACTTCATTTTCCAGAAATCCATCGCTTTCACTAGGACTTCATCAGAACCAAAAAAGGCGAGTTTGTCTGACTGTGAGGATGGAAATATGTGTGCAGTTTGTACGAGAGCACCATCATTCACAAACACTTCCACCGATGAGGCATCTACATAGATTCTGAATTTCAACTCCTGTTGCTCCGTCTCTAAAGGAGCGTAAAACACCTTTGTTAAATCACCCGAAAAGCTCGCACCCGACTGGCTACGGTCTATGTAAATTGCATTTAGGGAAGGATCATAGCCAATTTCTGTCTGTTCCGATTCTCCTTTCCGTACCAGCAATCCTGTCTTTGTGCTGGTGGTCCCCGGCACCAGTGTAAACTGAACTTCGTAGCTTGTACCAGTAACCTTATTGGCCGCTATTTGCTGATTCAGTTCCTTAACACGCAGGTTTGTAAAAGAAACTGGAGTTTCTGCAGCACGCAGCTCATTCAGTTCATTTACTGGGTTCTGATAGAGTCTGACCTCACCCTCCCGGTTGTGCCGTAGTTGCAGTGACCGGGGAAGTGACATGCTTCCGCACCAGGTAGAGGTGGGAAGAGCACCTGCATAGGCCCAGTTGTTCATCCATGCCAGCCAAACGCGCTCATAAGTATCGGTGGGTTGATTGTCCCAAGAGCGGCCGGCATAAAAATCAGGCCCATAATCTGTCCATAGGGCACTGACAGTATTGTCAATTATAGCCTCGTCTGCAAAGTAGATGTGGTCTATGTTTATGTGGCCCCAGCCTTCCGTCACTTCGTCTACAACTTCAATAGAAGCCTGCAACCCTTCAAATTCTTTTACATCCCAAAACTTCCAGCGAAGCTTTTCTTCATTTTGCCCGGTAGTAGCAGCTACAACCTCTCCGTTGATGATAAGGCGGATTTCTGCTTTACCCGGATGGTTGCCACCCCCTATCAAGAAGTTAATGAAGTCATGCTGAATCGTGAAGGACGAAGACTTCAGCTTTCCTTGAGAGGCGTCTCCGTTCATGTAAGAGTTTGCCAACTGACTACCTAGGTAACCTGCTACCTGCTGCTGATCAGGCAAAGCGCCGGCGGCAGGTTTTGTTCCAAAAGCAGTTCCTTCTATTCTCCATCCGGCAAAGGTGTTTCCTTCAAAACCTTCAAAGAGCACTCCCTGCGGCAACACCTTTTCCTCGTTCACCAATGCACTGAATTCATCTGTAAGGGTGAAAGTGGAGCCATTAAAGTTGCCCAGAAAGTATTGCGTACCCGAGCCTCCCGAAGGTGCCCCCGGGTTGATGCTGACCATCATCACCCATAAAGGTTCAGACTGTCCTTCTACTTTTAGCTGAAAGAGATCCGGACATTCCCATACCCCACCATGAGCACCTACAGTGCTGCCAAAGTCGCTCTGATATGTCCAGTCCTTTAGATTTGGAGAAGAGTAAATCTCAATTCTGTCCATCACGGCCAGCGTCATGATCCACCTGTCCGTTTCCTCATGCCAGAAAACCTGGGGATCTCTGAAGTCTGCAACACCTTGGTTTTGCAACACCGGATTACCTGCATACTTTTTCCAAGTTCTGCCCTTGTTCAGGCTGTAGCCAATATTCTGTTTCTGCGTAGTACCTGCACTGGTGTAAATGGCCACCATGGCTGAGTCGCCAAAACCAGCTGTGTTTTGATGGTCTATAACGGCACCACCAGAGAAAATCTGCCCTTGGGCATCAGGGAACAGCGCCACCGGCAACTCCTCCCAATGCACTAGATCTTTAGAGACGGCATGCCCCCAGGACATGCTGCCCCATTGCGTGCCAAAAGGGTTGTACTGGTACATCAGGTGATATTCGCCATCCAGGTAAACCATGCCACAGGGATCGTTGATCCAGTTTTCCTTAGGCGAAAAGTGGTACTGCAAACGGTAAGGTTCCTGATAGGCCTGCGCAGCAGCATCCATACAGAAACTTACAAGTATACAAAGCAATAGTATAAGAGCCGGCGTTTTCATTTCATTGTTCTTTGTTTTATTCTACACACTCCTGCTAATCAGCGGTGCTGTTTCCTCCTGTCACTTATTGCCCGACGATGACGACTTTAAAAAAGTCATAGAACCTCTCTCCTTTTACACTGAGCATATACACTCCTTTTGCCATACCGCTGGTGCTAATTTCCTGCTTTACCGTATGTCCTTTCCCCGTTTTCACCAGTACCCCATTTATAGAATATAAAGCCAATTGGTAGGCTCCCAGATGTTGCGGCAGCTCGACCTTCAGAACATCGCTGGAGGGGTTCGGATACAGCTTGATGGTTCTTCTTAGTTCTTCGTTCATTTCCAGACCCAATACACCTCCTTTGGGGAGATCCCGGAATCCAGCGGGTAAAAACGCAGGCTCGCATACAGCTGCACCTGTACTGCTGCCCATGCGCTGCATCTCCCACTGCTTTGCTTCCTTCAGTTCTAGGCCACCGTCAGTCACTACTATATCCACTGCCTGGCTGCTTTCCTCGGGGTAACTCCTGGTAGATAGCACCAGTAGGTTATCGATAAAGACCTCTACCACAGAGTGATCTACAAATACCTCCACGTGAATGTCTTCCTTAAAATCGAAAGCATAGCTGGCGGTAGTGTACTCTTTCTGAGCCTCACGCGCATGGGCTGCACGGGTATCTAACCCCACGAGGTTGTTTCCAAGGTCGAAGGTTACGGAGGTGTACTGCGTCCCAGCTGCATTCTTCAGCAACTGTAAGGCAAACTGTGAGGCTGAATCTGCTTTTATCGTAAAGTCCAGGTTTATCTGGTTACCTCCTAACTCGGGAAGGTTTGCACTGGAGTTCTTCGTGATAGCGCGATTCAGAACTGCTTTCTCGTTTTGCCTTAACCTGCATAGATTCGGATGCGGATAATGACCAATGGTGGAATCGTTCAGCAAACGGAGAACGCGGGGAATAGAAAACATCTGCCTCCACCCTGCTTTAAGCTGATCGGGCACGTTCCTACTCTCCGGCACAATGCCGATATACGTGATTCTGCCTGCCTCATCAGTGCCAATGGCAGGTGCGAGTAAGTTATCCCTTACAGGCTCAAATAACTTTGGTGTCTGGAAATAAGGCTCGAATTTTTCATTTTCAAATTTCCCTATCCAGTATACAACGTTGGCAGGTTCCCCCCTGAACAAAGGGGTGACAGCCAACAGGTAATCGCCCTTGTTGTTCAGCGGATAGAATAGCGGCATCTCCCAAAAAAAGCCTGACTCCTCCAGTTTTGAAGAGCTAAACAACGTGCTTGTTCTCGTCCAGTTCACCAGGTCTTTGCTCTTATAAGTAGGCAAAGTGCCTCCACCATCACCTGCAAGTCCTGACCCTACAATCATATAGTAAGTGCCCCCGTCCTTCCAGACAAAAGGATCCCTAAAATCGAGATGCCCGGCAGGCGCTGCCGGTATCACCGGATTCTTATTTGATTTCTCCCATTCTATCAGTGCATCATCTTTAGGAAATGCAATACCTATACCTGCTTTTCCTAAATCTACCCCGGTATAAAAAATAACGGGTTTACCATTATCGTCTTTAATGGTAGTACCAGACCAGACACCAAAATCATCAAAGCCCGGAGAGGGTGCCAGGGCCACTTTCTCTTCCCGCCAGTGCACCAGGTCCGGGCTGCTCAGATGCCCCCAGTGCATAAAGTGCAACCACAGGCCGTTCGGGTTCTTCTGGAAGAACAGGTGATATTTGCCGTTATGATAGGTCAAGCCGTAAGGCTCGTTTGCCCAGCTGCTGCTGGGCATGGGGTGGTACTGGGGCCGCAGGTAATCCCCCGCATGCCGAACAGCAGGGTCTATAGTCAGGTTGGCGTGCAAAAGCTGCTGTTTTTCTGTAAACACGATGTGATCAGCCAGAATATGGCCCCATCCCCCGCTTACCTCGTCAACAATTTCTATCCGGGCTGTTGCATTCATTAATTCGCTTACATCCCAGTTTTCTTCTCTCAGTACTTCTGAATTGCTTCCGGTCGCAGACCGTACAACATCTCCGTTGATGCGCAGCCGGACTTCGGCCTTGCCGGGATGGTTTCCGCCACCCACCAAAAACTTAATCAGGGGCTTGTTAATGGTAAAGGTGGGGGAGACCAACTTTCCCAGAGAAGCATCTCCGTTCAGGAAAGAGTTCACCAGTTTACTTCCCTGGTACCCTTCCACGGGGTGTTGTCCTGCTAAAGTGCCCGCTACTGGCTGGGAGCCAAAGGCGGTACCTGTCACTGCCCAGTCACCGTAGCTGGTACCCTCAAAACCTTCGAATATTGTTTTGGCAGCAGGTGCGGGCGCAAATGTTCTGTAAAGAGTAGTGATGTCTACTACCGTTAAAGCGCCATTATACACCTTCAGATCATCAATAGCGCCATTGAGTGTGTTCAGGTTAAAGCCCTCGATGAGGGCCTGCGTATTGTGCCTGCCAATGTAGAGGAGAACATCGGCAAAGTTAATGGCATTATGAGCTGCCAGTGAGGCGGTTTTCCATAGGTTGCCATTCACAAAAATCCTGGCCTGCTTTGCTTCTAAATCTATAGTGGCCACAATGTGGTTCCATGCGTACTTTTCCAGCGTATTCGGTGTGGTAACGGTATAGCGCTGTCCGCCGGCATAAAAGTCCAGGATGACGTTTCCATACGGTCCTATTTTCAGGGCAAAGCCAGCGCCATTTCGTATCTGGCTTATAATGGCACCACCTTCGATGGGATTCCTGGCGGCATCAGTAGAAGGCGGGAACGCCTCGGTAGCATACCAGGCCTCGATAGTCATTTGCTTCGATGCCAGGGGGAAAGAGTAGGCACTTTGAGCATAGGTAGAGTAGCCATCCAGGCGCAACGCACTACCCTGCACTGCCGGGATTCGCTCTGGGGCGCCTAGCTCATTCGCAACCGGAAACTGCACGTTACTGACTTCTTCCACTACATGCTTTGTTCCAGGTGCTTCATTAAAAGCAAAATGCAGCACAGCATCATGCCCTGCTGCTTTTGCATAGAAAGCTGTAACAAGTAATAGAGGAAGAAACAGACGTGTAAAAGCCATACTATTTTGTTAAATTTTGTGAGCGGTCTACATGTAGCTGGGAAAGTGTGGCCTGTAGAGCTTTCATAAATTCTTGATTTGAGCTACACCTTTGGGAGGTGGCGTCCAACAGAATCTCATCATCCCTTACAGGCCACTTGAATAGGTATTAATTTGCAGAAAGGTAGCGTATAGCGTTTTCGGCCAGCTTTTCTATTTTCTCCTGATGTGGGTTTATGCCTTCCGGATTTAATTCTCCTTTCGCATTCTGGTTCCACTCTATTCCACCGATACCCTGCCAGATAGCTCTCCCCTGGAACTCTTCAGTAGGAAGGAACTCCAGGATGCCAGCCATAAAATAGTCACCGATACCATCCCAGGTAGCAAGCCACTTTACTTTGTTTTCCTGTGTAAATGCGGTGTAAGCGGCTTCGCTGTCATTTGGCAACCCATAAATCTCCGGAATGGCAACCATCACAAAGTTATGGTCTTCTCTCCAGCCCGGACCTATCACAGGGAACGTCTTCCTTCCATCCCCATGGGTGACCAAGCCTATTCCTGTAAACAACGCATGGCTACTCTGGTCTTTATTCCGGTTGATGTTCACGTTTATACCCCAGGTATCCCCATTTTCAAAGCCAGGACCATTTCCAATAGCCATATGATAGGTGCTGTTTATTCTACCCATATCAAACAAGTACTGGTTCGCATACCCCAGCAGGTACAAATTACCTCCAGCCTTGTACCAATCTGTTATCGCTGTCATCACTTCAGGGTCCTGTGCTATCTCCGGCATTACAAACTTATCTTCGGCGTCACCGTCTAAGTACCACATCAGGGTTGTAAACTGGCTCATATCCACATTCCCCTCTTTAATATCCTGAAAGGAAACAAAAGCAGTTACCTCATCTTCGTACTTATTGAAAAACCATTCAGCCAGCGCTTTCTCATCGTCATCCTGTATTTCACTCACACTGCTGTGGTGGCTTACAAAAGCAGTAACGCTGAGCACATTGGCAGAAACCGTGTACCTGTTAAACAGGTTGCCATTGGTAAGTACTAATGTCTGGGGGTTGCGAAGGTCAAGGACAGTTCCCGGGGCGGGATTGATTTGCGCGCCCTCTGAAATGGTAATTTCAGGCATAACAGCTGAGACATCTGTTCCGCCGGGATACGTAATCACAATGGTTCTTTTCTTGTCATCAATCGCGACATCAAGGGCATCCTCCACCTTGAAATCTAGAATTTCCACATCCCCGTCCAAGTCTAGGTTATTCTCAAACTCATCCTCACATCCGCTCATGATGGTAACCATAAAAAGCAGCGCCAGAAGCGACATATATCTTGATTTTATTTTTTTCATTTCTTGCGTATTTATCTTATAAAAACAATCCGTTCATCTGCTCAGGGATAGCAGCAAGCCTTCTTATGTTGTTAAGACCAGCTTGCTGCTGTTTTATTCCTGCTTCAGACCATTAAGCAATCAGCTATTAATAGCCCGGATTTTGTACATACAAGTTCTCACTCCAGAATATCTGGTTCTGTGGGATTGGCAAATACTCATGTTTACCAGCCGTGAACATGCCTTCACGGAGAAACCCTCTTCGGCCTTTTTCTGTCTCCAGGTAATCATTCAGCACCTCATCTGCTATACCCCAGCGTACAAGGTCAAAGAAACGGCTTCCTTCCATTGCAAACTCCAGCCTGCGCTCAAAACGCAGCGCCTTGCGGGCATTCTCCTGGTTCCACTGGATGTTCACTCCCGGCTCATAAGGTTGTACATTGTAATTTGCAAGCGGAGCACCAGAAGCACTTCTTAACCTGGCGGTACTGGCTGCTGCCCGTGCGCGCACGGTATTGATAAGCGGTAGTGCCTCATCAATTTGGCCCAGTTCTATCAGTGCCTCTGCTTTAAAAAGCAGTACATCCGCATAACGCAGCACTATTCTTGTTTTGGTATTTGCCCTGAATGGATCTGCATTCACAAAGGCCGGATCGTTCGGGGAAATATTTTCTTTCAGGGAATTATAATAGCCGTAAATCAGTGGCGTACGGCTCCAGGACTCATCGAAGATCTCGCTCTGATCGTATTTCCATGGGTTACCCGGGCGGGCAACGGTATGGTCTAAGCGAGGGTCTACTGTTTGCTGGCTGAAATCAACGTTGGCATTATTGAAAGAATCAAATAGCGGCACTCCTTGCTCGTTTGTTCGGAAAGCATTTACCAGGTTTTGTGATGGCTTTTGGAAATCGCAGCAGCCTAATCCTTGCGGAGCTGACAGCATGTCGCCGTAATTAACACGACCGTTGGCTTTTCCAAAACCGAAGTCTCTCACTACGCCATCGTTTGTAGAGTACTGCACGGCAAACAACACCTCTCTTCCATTTTCGAATGGGCCTGGCAGGAAGTTGTTTGCAAAGTCTGCTTCCAGTGCACGGTTTGTGCCAATCACCTTGTCTGCAGCCTCAATCACCTGCTGTAGTCTTTGCTGATTAATAGTAACCACCTGGTTCTGGTCATTCTGCTCATATGCTTGGTACAGCCTTGTTTTAGCAAGATAGCCATCTGCCGCCATCTGGTTGGCACGGCCCACTGCTGGCTGAACAACTGGCAGGTTAGCTGAAGCAAACTCGAAATCCTGGGCTATCTTTTCCCAGAGCTGGTCGCTTGTCAACTCTACGTTGGAGACTTCCGCATACTCGTCTATCGGCGTGTTCTCATCAAGGTATGGTATGCGGTTAAACAGCGTCTTCAGCTTGAAGTAGTAGTGGCCCCGGAGAAACCGCAACTCAGCCTTGCGCACTTTACCTAATGGGTATTCGGCCTCAGAAAAATTACTTATCAAGCGTAAAGCTTCATTCGTGCGGCGGATCCCGCTGTAGAGCTGAAACCACATGCCATCAAACTCGCCTATTTCAGGCCTGATGTTGGTAAAGGTTTCCAGGAAATGAAATGCCTGAATGTCTCCGGCATCTCTTCCACCTTTGTAGGCATCGTCTGCCCGAACGTTGCCGTAAGGCCATAAACTGTTCGGAGTTAAATACCAGTCCCATCCTAAAGAAGAATAGGTGGCAGTCACGAATTCCTCAGCATCCTCTGGCGTACTAATCTGCCCTTCGCTTAGCACCCCTTTTGGCTCTACATCCAACACATCGTTGCAAGAGGAGCAAAGGAGTAGTGCCCCTAGAAATGTCATTGCTAACTTTTTCATATAGATTTTTTTACTTCTCTTCATACATTAAAACCTGATATTAACACCCGCTGTACCCACTGTTGGGTTTGGATAGCCATAACCTGGATTTTCAGGATCTATTCCTGTAAATGACTTGCTTTTTAGTAACACGCCGAGATTATCGCCTCCTACATACACCCGCAGCGACTGCACACCAAACTTTTGTGTGAGCTGTTCATTTAAAGTATATCCTATCTGCGCGTTGCGTAACTTCAGATAAGAACCTTTCTCGATAAAGTAAGTGGAGAAACGTGACTCCCAGTTCGTATCAATCAGAGCAATAGCCGGTATATCTGAGCCTGGGTTTGAAGGAGACCATGCGTCCAGCAGACGGGCACCTTTGTTAGATCCTGTTTCTGAAACACTCCAGAAGTCCGTGATGAATTTCCAGTCATTTACTACATCAATCCCAGATACACCCTGCAGGAAGATGTTAAAGTCAAAGTTCTTGAACGTTGCTGAGGCACTAAAACCGTAGGAGAATTCAGGATGAGGAGTTCCAATCCAGGTGCGGTCGTAGTCATCTATCACACCATCATCATTTAAATCCTTAAACCGGATGCGGCCCACACCTTTTCCGTTCTGTATGCCATGTGCTTCAACCTCTTCTTCTGTGCGGAACAACCCATCGGCTACGTAACCAAAGAATGAACCAATTGGCCTGCCAAGGATATTCTGGCCTCTGCCATCCCCACCGTAAGCATTTTCAACCTCCTTTGGCAGGTGCGTTACCTTGTTCCGGTACATATCAAAGTTAGCATTCAGGTCCAGTGACAGTGCACCGAGTTGCGTGCGGTTTCCCACGGTCAGTTCCAGGCCTTTATTTTCCATAGAGGCGCCGTTTACCCACTGGCTTCCCCCCTCACCTTTTACAGCGATATAAGGAGGAACATACAAGATGTCTGATGTCTCCCTTAAATAGGCTTCTGCACTACCGTGGAGCTTGCTGTTAAATAAAGTAAAATCTAAACCGAGGTTAGACATAGTAGTCGCTTCCCAACGGAGGTTTGGATTGGCGGTCTGGGCAAGTCTGTAGCCTGCTGGCAGCACACCGCTTTTACTTCCGGTCAAGTCGTAGGCAGTCGTGGCGTAGTCGGCAAGGTAAATGTTGAAAATAGCGTTGTTGTCTATTTCCTGGTTACCCGTCATACCCCATCCGAAGCGAAGTTTCAGATCATCAATAACCGCCACATTTTCTTTGATGAAAGTTTCTTCGCTTAAGCGCCATCCTAAGGAAAAGGCAGGGAAAGTACCGAAGCGGTTATTCTGCCCGAAGCGAGAAGAACCGTCGCGTCTGATTGTAGCGGATAACAGGTACTTGTCAGCGAAGGAATAGTTTGCTCTTCCGAAGTAGGAGAGTAGCACGTGCTCTGCACCAGAACCACCATTATCCTTCAACCCTGTACCTGCATTAAGATACATATAGTCTTTACTCTCCACAGCAAAGCCTTCTCTTGATGCCCAGAACGCAGTGAAGTACTCACGGAAGTATTCTGTACCTGCCAGCACATCAATGCGGTGCTTCTCGCCAATCTCCCGGCTGTAGTTCAGCGTGTTTGACCATGTGGTTTTAACACTGTGGCTCTGGTTAGACTCCAGCCTGTTTACCGGGTTGCTCAGGAATCCGGACTGGTAACTCTTGCGGTATTGTCTGTGGGTGTAATTGCCATAGTCCAGACCATAATTCGATCTGAATTTAAGGTCTTTCACCAGCTCTATCTCAGCAAACAGGTTACCGAACACACGCATGAAGTCATAGTTGTTCTGCTTATTGTCTTCAAGTAACCGAACAGGGTTCTGACGGTCGTTCATACCTCCCACCGGGCCACCCCATCCGCCGGTCTCCGTGTATACAGGTATGATCGGCAAGGCCTGCATGGCAGCATTCATAGGTGCTCCGCCAACTTCCGTAGTTTTTGTTAAACTGAGGTTCTCGCCTACCACTACCCTACCATTAAAAAATTTGTGGTCAGAATTTAAGCGGGCAGAAAAGCGGTCAAATTCTGTTGTTTTAATAACCCCCTCATTCTCAAAGTAGCCCAATGACAGCAGGTAGCTTCCGTTTTCTGTACCGCTCGACATAGAGACATCATAGTTCTGAATTACACCCGTTCTGGATATTTCATTAAACCAATCGGTGTTGGATGCTCTCATGGTATTGTCTTCGTCCAGGTACTTCGGAACCAGTATTTTATTTAAAACCGGCTGGCCTGATGCATCTACTCCCCAATCGAAGAAGTACCGCACATTGTTGTTATTCGGATCCTGCCCGGCGTTTACATTTGCCTGCCATAAGGCTTTACCGTATCCTTCGGTGGTCAGCATTTCAGTGCGGTTGGTAAAAGCGGATACAGAAGTGTAGGCATTTACATTGATCTGTGGTTTGCCAGCTATACCGCGTTTGGTCGTGATGATGATTACACCGTTGGCAGCACGGGAGCCGTAAATACTCGCCGCTGAGGCATCTTTTAGCACCTGAATTGATGCAATGTCAGCTGGGTTAAGCTCGTGCATGCCTGCCTTAGTTGGCACACCGTCAATAATATATAGTGGGTCGTTGTTGTTGAAGGTACCTATACCGCGAATACGAACTGTGGCAGGGGCACTTGGGGAGCCGTTCGTGGTGATGTTCATACCGGCTACTCTACCCTGCAGTGCTTTTATCGGGTTTGCGACAGCCTGTCTGTTCATGTCCTCAATGTCTACCACCGATACAGCACCGGTCACGTCCTTTTTGCGCTCCGTCTGATAACCTGTAACAATCACCTCTTCCAGCGCTACCCTGTCTTCCTCCAGAGTTACAGTGATAGAGGCCTGATTTCCTACTCTAACTTCCTGGCCTTTATAGCCAAGGAAGGAGAATACAAGCACCTCTTCCGGCGAGGCCTGTACGGAGAAACTTCCTTCTGTGTCTGTGATAGCACCTCGGTTGGTTCCTTTCACCCCTACACTCACACCTGGTATAGGCAGGCTCGTCGATGCATCGACTACTTTACCTCTTACCGTATTCTGCTGGGCTACACTCACAAGGCTTTGCAAGTACAGAAAGCAGAAAAATAAAATGAATATACTTTTTTTCATTGTCTAACCTTTTTATATGATAATTTCGAACTCTCTTCTCATTAGTGTTTCCATCTCTTAGCTTCTCATTTTCTCCAGCCTCCCTCCTTGTTTATTTTCTAGGTCCTCCAGAACTTCTTTTCTCTTCGGATGAAGAAACTCTGTTGCTCTGCGCTCTATTTCCAATGGTTCATAGGCAGGCGTTGCGCCGTGTTGCGTAGCTACAAAAGCGCCTAGAAGGCAGGCTCTTTCCAATGCCTTTTGTGTGGGTTCTTTTTTCAGGTAATTAGTTAGGAAAGTAGCCAGAAAAGCATCTCCGCTGCCAATGGTGTCCTCTACATCTACCTGAAAGCCTTCGTGCTCCATATAGCCATCGGCAGCCAGCACGGCTGCGCCTCTGTCGCCCCGCGTCACGATGAGCAGTTGCAGGCCGAAATGAGTGAACAAAGCCTGCATTTGCTCCTGCTCAGTGCCCTTCCAGTTAAACCAGCCGACCATTTCCTCTAGCTCCTGGTGGTTCATTTTCACAACGTCAGCATGGCGCAGCAAGTCTTCCATCAGGGCAGCGGAATAGTATGGGGGGCGCAGGTTCACATCCAGCACCTTAAATTTGGCGCGTTGCAGGTACTGCAGCAGGGTTTCGCGGGTGGTGGGGTTGCGTGCGGACAGGCTGCCATATATAAATACATCGCTTGCAGTTACCTGCTCAGCCAACTGGGCATCAAACTGGATATAGTCCCAGGCCACAGGCTCCACAATTTTGTAGGTCACCTCATTTTTGTTCGAGATGTTGGCTTTCACCACGCCGGTCAGGTGGGTTTGCCCGGTCTGTATCCATTGCGTGGAAAGGCCTTTTTCAGCCAGGAAGTCCAGTAACTCCTTGCCCAGGTCGTCGTTGCCGACGCGGCTGGCCACGTTGGGCGCATAACCGTTGTAGGCCAAATGGATGGCCACGTTCATGGGGGCGCCACCCGGCATTTTGCCGCTCGGGAGCACATCCCAGAGCACTTCGCCGAAGCAGATGATTTGGGGATTTTGGTTCATGGTTTAGTGGTTTTGGGTGAGGGGTATATTCTCGGGAGCAACAGCAGGCTGCGGCTCCACTTTGTTTCCAATTTCCTCCAGAGACACGCCTTTGGTCTCGGGCATGATTTTCCAGACGAACAGCAGTTGCAGCACCATCATACCGGCAAAAATGAGGAAGGTGGTGCCACCGCCGAGGGTGCTGGTGATGTATGGGAAAGCGAAAGCGATGACGGCAGCCATAAACCAGTGCGTGAAACTGCCCAAGGCCTGTCCGCTTGCCCGCACGCTGTTCGGGAAAATCTCAGAGATGAACACCCAGATCACGGCGCCCTGCGAGAATGCGAAGAAGGCGATGTAGGCGAAGAGACACAACGGCACCAGCATGCCGAAGCTTTCGGTATAAAAAGCCCACGACACCAGGCTTAGCGTCGCGATAAGGCCGAAGGAACCAATCAGCATGAGGGTGCGGCGCCCGACGCGGTCGATGAAGTTGAGGGCCAGCAGCGTGAAAGCGAAGTTCACGAGGCCTACTCCCGCTGAGGAAAGCAGGGACGCGTCTTTGCCCAAACCGGTCATTTCGAAAATGCGCGGGGCGTAGTAGATAATGGCGTTGATGCCCGATACCTGGTTGAAAACAGCGAACAGCACCGCCAGCATCACCGGAAAACTGTGCTGCTTCGAGAACAGGCCTTCCGCGTGTGTTTTGCGGGCCTCTACTTCCCTGGCGTTTACGATGGCTTTTAGTTCAGCATCAGCCGTGGAGGGGTCTATCTGGTGTAGCACGGCTCTTGCCGCCTCAATGGCGTTCCGCTTCACGATCAGCCAGCGCGGGCTCTCCGGCACCAGCAGCACCAGACCGACAAAGATAACAGCCGGAATCGCCTCTACCCCCAGCATCCAGCGCCAGGCGTTCGGCCCGATGTTCTGCAGCAGGTAGTTCGACAGGAAGGCCACCAGTATACCGAACACCACATTGAACTGGAACATGGCCACCATGCGGCCACGCATCCGGGCGGGTGCGATCTCGCTGATATACATAGGAGCGGCCACCGATGAAGCACCAACGCCCAATCCACCGATGAAACGGAAGAACAGGAAGGAGTACCAGTCCGTGGCCAGGGCAGAACCCAACGCCGACACCAGGTATAACACCCCGATCCAGAAGAGGGTGTTCTTGCGCCCTAGCCTGTCGGAAGGGAAGCCACCGAACAGCGCGCCTAATACCGTTCCTATCAAGGCGATCGAAACGGTGAGCCCGTGCTGAAAAACGTTTAGGTTCCATACCTGCTGTATCGACTGCTCGGCACCGGATATTACGGCTGTATCGAACCCGAATAAGAACCCTCCCAACGCCACGGTGACGGCCCAAAATAAAATCTTCCTGCTATTCATAGGTGCTTGTTTTTCTTCAAATGTAGGGGCAAGCAGCAGGAATGAATTTCAGGAATGTATCAATATGTTTTAATATCAGACCAATTGAGTAACCAGTCACTAAAACAGGTCTGAGAGGCGTGTAGCGGTAAAATAATTTTCTATTTACCCAATAGAAGGCTTTTGATTTTGTATCATTGTTTCAAAAATGTTTCCTACTGGAGCAGGTCTAGTAGCATAAACACATAGCATGTCGGCCTTACGCCTATGCATAATGAGTAAACACTCACCATACAGTCAAAACAAATCTCATTTTACCCCATGAAGCCCTATACAGCCTATACCCCAATAGGTGGAATGTAACAGGGAATCTCAACGCAATGGAACAGGTGCTGCTGTCAGGTGACTCCCGTTGGGGTGATCCTGCCCTCTTGCCCAGAAATGCGAGGGGTGGCATAACCTAATGCAAGTATAAGTCCTGCAAGGCCTCGAAGCCTGCTGCCATACCTCCTTGCTAACCCAATGGCAGAGCGGTGGTGAAGGGACAAAGCAGTGTGGACGGTTATACCCTGCCAAAAAGGAAATAGCGCTTAACGCCACTTAAAACAGTAATCATCATGCTATAAACATGAGTCATCCCGAACTTTAGGTTAGGGGTTTCTAAAAAGCAAAAGCCTTCTTTTCGTAAGTGATAGTAGTATCGAATCACTTTAGAAAAGGAGGCTTTATGCATTCATTATCAAATACGCAGCAGCCGGCAGAAAGGATAAAGGGGATCAGCTCTGTTTTTCACCGTCGGCTCTCTGTTTTTCTCTCTCCCCTGCTCGGGCTCCTGGATGAGCGGCTGGACCGGCGGCTGGTCCATACCTTTTCGCTGCTGGTGGAGGCCATCATCCGTTTTCGCCACCGCCAGCACGGCCTGCTTTTAAGCGAGCTGGGCGCTTACCTGCTTTCCCCCGACAAGGCCCCGGCCGGCACCAAGCGCATCAGCAACCTGCTGCGCTCAGGCAGGTGGCACTACGGCCTTGTCTCCGACTGGCTGCGGGCGCAGGCCAAAGCGCAGCTGGCCCAGTGGCCCGCCCAGCCCGTGCTGCTGCACTGGGACGAGAGCGTGGTGGAAAAGCCCGAGAGCGTCCACCCCCAGGGGCTCTGCCCGGTCAGGAGCGCCAAGGCCCGGCGCCTGGTGCGCATCCGCCCGGGCTTCTTCAACCCGCCCCCGCAGCGGCCGGTGCATGTGCCGGGCTTCCACTGGCTGGGCCTTCTGCTCATGGGCCTGCACACCAAGCCCTGCCTCTACCTGCAAGAGTGGTGGAGCACCCGTCTGGGCCAGAGCAGCCAGCAGGCGGCCACCCTGAGGCGGCGGTGCTTGGAGCAGGCCGCCAGGGACTTTGGCCGCCGGGTGATCCACGTCTTTGACCGCGGCTACGCCGGCGCCCCCTGGCTCCGGGAGCTGCTAAGGCGCCGGCAGCACTTTATCCTGCGCTGGAACAAAGCCTATGCGCTCAGAGACGGGCGGGGCCGTCAGCTGCCCTGCTGGCAGCTGGTGCGGGGCAAGCGGAGTCTCTCCAAGCGCCTGGTCAGGGACACGCCCCGCCGGCAAGAGCGCCGCATGGGCCTTTACCACCAGGCAGTCTTTCACCCCCGCTGGCCCCAGAGAAGGCTCTCGCTCATCGTCCTGCGGCCCGGCAAGGGGCACGCCCCGCTGTATCTGCTCACCAACCTGCCTGTCCAGAACGTGGGCAAGGCCTGGCGCGTGGTCTTTTGCTATGCCAGGAGATGGCAGGTGGAGGCGGCCGCTACTCCAAGTCCGAGCTGGCCCTGGAAAGCCCCCGGCTCTGGTTCTGGGAAAACCGCCTCAAGCTGATGATGATCCTCTCGGTGGTGTACGCCTTCCTGTTGAGCCTGCTGCAAGCACAGGAACTCGGGCAGCTGCTCCGGCAAGGGTGCCATAGAACAGGAAAGCGGTACCAGGAGGCCCTGATACCGCTTTACCGCGTCCGAACCGCGTTCATGCACATCTGGACTCAAGCACAATCCCTAAATTCGGGATGACTCATGTCTGCATTACTATGTTGGGGAGGTTAAAAGCTCAGTGCCTGGATAACAGGAGCATGCATCGGACACGCGGCCTTACTTACTAATAATCCCCAACTAGTTCTGCTGTTCTCTTTGTATCTGGTTTTGTTGCGCTATCAGATTTCTTCTGCCAGAAGAACAAGATAGTGAACAACACGATTAGGATGGCAGGGAAAGCGATCATTTTCTGCAGCGTTTCCTGACCGGCAGCTAACTGCAACGCATTGCCTGTAAGTCCCTGCGCAGTGTATGCTGCCATAGAGCCATCGATCCAGCTTCCTATAATAGGCTGAAAGATGGAAGAAGAGAACATACCAACAGCACCAATAATGGACATTCCGAGCGCGCTACTTAAAGGAACACGTTGTGCCACAGACCCCACCATAACTGGCCAGAAATAACCATAGCCTAAGGCAAACACGACAGCCGCCACATAAGCCATGCTACCGGTTACCGTACTGAACATATAGATACCTATTGCCGCGAAAACTGCGCCCCCCAACAAGACCCCTGTTTGGCCGAGTGTTGCCACAACCGGACCTGCAAAGAATCTTAACACAGCCACCAAACCGGCAGTCAGGGCCAGAATCAGCATTGGATCTGCTCCGCTGCTACCCAGGATGATTTCCACCCACTGGCCAGGCCCAAACTCTGTAATAGCTGTGAGTGCCATACAAACAATCAGGAATATATATAACGGGCTTACCATCGCTTTAAAGTTTGACTTGAGAGAGGTAGCTCCTTCCACTTGTGGTTGCGGGAAAGTCTTTCCGAAGAACAGGAAAGCATAGGTAACCGCTGGTACCAATATGAACCACATCTGTGCTTGCCAGGAAAGCCCAAAGTCAGTCATGAACTTAGAAATGAGGGCACCGAGCAGTATACCGCCAGGGAACCACATGTGGAACCTGTTCAGCATTTTATTCATTTTCACCCCAGAATACATGTCCGCGATCATAGGGTTACAGGCAGCCTCGGTACATCCATTCGCAATGCCAATCAGGAGCGTTGAAATAAGCAAGGTGGTATACCCCCCTGCGTAGATGGTTAGCAGAATTCCCAAAGCGTGGCATATAAAAGCCACTGACATGATAATTTTAGGGCCGACAGTATGGTATACCAACCCTCCAATGACCATAGAAATAGGGAAACCCAAAAACCACATCGAGTTGATGAATCCAAGCTGCTCGGCAGACAGCCCAAATTGTGCACCTAACTGAGGGAGAATTCCAGCTCTGATAGAAAAGGTAAAGCCTGTCGTGATGAGTGCTAAGCAACTCCCGTAAAACAAGGCTTTCTTGTTAACGTTTTCGTTCATTGAATTTGGGTTTAGAAGTTTTAAATAAAGATGTATAAGTCCAATTCTGTTGAAATATGCATATAAATTCTCAATGCATTGTTGTACTGGTTTCTGGTTTTATGCTGTTTTTAAAGTGGTCGCATCAGTCGGTTAACGGAAACCTGCGGCTGTTTGCCTGGGCTGGCAAACACGTCGCGCCGGAAAGACCTTTGCCTCAAAGCTTTATCAGTATATCTGTGTATAGCAAGTTACTTGTCACTAAGGCCTCACTCATTCGAGTTTAATTTAGGCAAATAGCATTTTAGAAGCAAATATTCCGACTCCATTTATGAACCTGAATATATGCGCTTAAAATCAGCAGGGCCAGACTTTGCAAGCTAAACAGACAAAACCACCCTCCGCTTACCGGCAGATTATATAGGAAGCACCATCAACTCTACTTTCTCCGGATGACGGGTAGCGACAATGTGACCCACCTCACAACGCGGGCTGCCTCGTTTTCTCAACAACTCACGCTGGCCTCCTTATTCCCCTACAGACTTTTCGGCTTTGAAATCAGAAGGGCTTCTGTCGAAATGGTTTTTGAAGGCGGTGGAAAAGTAGGCCGGTGAGGAGAAACCCACTTCGTAGGCGATCTCGGAAATGTTCTTGTCGCTGTGCAGCAGCAGGTGGCGGGCTTTTTTGAGGCGGGCTTTCACTACATAGTCGTTTACCGAATAGCCCAACAGCGCCTTTAATTTCCGGTATACCTGCACCCGCGACATGCCCAGGCTCTCGGCAATGCTGTTGGCGTTCAAATCGGGGTTTGAGAGGTTTTTCTCCACCACGGCCATTACCTCATTCAGAAATTTCTTGTCGAGTTGCTTGGGCGGTGCAACGGCCTTTGTGTTCAGGGCTACCTCGCTGCTGTAATGCTCCTTCAATAGCTGCCGGTTTTTGATCAGGCCTTTAATGCGCTCGCACAGGTACAGGTAACTGAAGGGCTTCGTCACGTATAAATCAGCACCCGACTGCACGCCTTCTATCTTATACTCCATGGCATCCTTGGCCGTCAGCAGGATGACCGGGATGTGGGAGGTGCGCAGATCGTTCTTCAGGATAGCGGTGATTTCCAGGCCCGTCTGCCCCGGCATCATGACATCACTTATGATCAGGTCGGGCACTGTTTCAAACGCCATGTTCAGCCCAAAAGCGCCGTGAGGGGCCTCCACTACGTTAAACTCCTGCTCCAGGCGCTTCTTCAGGAATTCCCGCAACTCCTTGTTGTCCTCGATCAGCAGGATGGTATATTCTTTTAGTTTGCTGCTTCCCCCTTCCTCGGCAACGGGTTCGCTGTAAAGGTCCTGGTCCGCATGCAGCACCCCGGGTAGCAGCAAGGGCGCTTGTTCGACCGGGTGAACCATTATTTCGGCCGGGCTTAAGTGGGTGTGGCCCAGCGGTAGCGTTACACTAAACCTGGCTCCTTTCCCTTCCTCGCTCTCCACGGCAATCGTGCCCTTGTGCAGTTTGATGAACTCCCTGGAAAGCGCCAGGCCGAGCCCGGTGCTCTGGCTGCTGGAAACATCATCGGAGTAAAACCGGTCGAATGCCCGGGCAGCCTGCGCTTCAGACATGCCTTTGCCGCTGTCCTCTACCGTTATTATTACGTTTTGGAAGTTTTCATCCAGCGCTATCCCAATGGTTACCCTGCCGTTGTCTTTCGTGAATTTGAAGGCATTGGAGAGCAAGTTGAACAACACCTTATCCAGCTTGTCGCTGTCGAAGTATACCTTCAGTTCGCTCAGTTCGGTGTGCACCCGTAAACGGATATGACGCTTTTTGGCCAGCCGGTCAAACGAGGAAGCGATCTCTTTCACAAACCCCACGAGGTCCTGCTCTGCCGCCTGCAGCTTCATTTTCTTGTTCTCTACCTTGCGGAAATCCATCAGCTGGTTCACCAGGCGCAACAGCCGAACAGCATTTTGCCTCACAAGCTGCAGGTCCTTTTTCAGGTCTGGGGAAATATTGCTTTGCAGCGCATCTTCCACAGGCCCTAATATAAGCGTGAGGGGTGTCCGGAACTCGTGGGAGATATTGGTGAAGAACTTGAGCTTGGCCTCGTTGGCCTTATCAGCTTTTTTGGCCATCTGCTCGATCTCGTTGCGCTGCTGCACCACCTCCTTGTGCTTGGCGGTCAGGGCTTTGTTGGCTTCCTGCTTTGCCCGAAGCGCCTGTAAGGCCAGAGCACCCAGCACTATGATGATCACGAGCCCACCCAGCATCAGGTAGAGCAACATGCGCTGGTTCTTGTAAATCCTGATCTGCTCGTTTATCCTGTGTTGCTGCCGTGCGATGCTCTGCTCCTGCGCCAAGATCTTGTTGGTCTGCTGTTTCATGATGTGCACGTTGCGCGCATCAATCACCGTTGTGTTCAGTATGTTCTCTTTGTCGTAAGGCCGGTTGTGCAGGATGTTGTAGGCCAGCTGTATTACTTCCTCGCCGCCGGTGGGGTATAGAAAGGTCGCGTCCAGGATGCCGTCTTCCACAAACTGCAGGCCCCCGTTCGGGCCGCCCAAGCCATCAAACCCGAAGAATTTTGTAGCCTGTACCCGCGGGTTGTCTTTCACGCTTTGGTAGGCTCCCAGTGCCATCACATCGTTATGGGCCAGCACCAGGTCCGCTTCCGGGTGCCGCCGGTACACCTCCGGAAAGCGCGCTTTGGCAATGTCCTTCTCCCATTCGCCCTGCACTTTGGCCACTAACTTCATACCGGGGTAGGCGGCAATCGCCTCCTGGAACCCCTTGTGCCGCTCGATGGCCGGCGTGGAGCCTGGCAGCCCCCATACCTCAATAATATTGCCCTGGCCGTTTACCAGTTTCGCCACATATTCGCCGGCCAGTTTGCCTATCTGGTAATTGTTGGCGCCCACATAGGCGGTATAACTCGATGAACTGGTTTTCCGGTCCACCACAATCACGGGTATACCCGCTTCAAAGGCCTGCTCTACCACCGGGGTAATCGGCTCGGCCTCGTTGGGCGACACCACCAGCAAATCTACCTTTTGGGCAATTAACTCTTTGATGTGCTCGATCTGGGTATCGCTGCTATTTTGGGCATCCTTGATGATCAGCTTCATTTCCGGATGGAAAGACGCTTCCCGCATCAGGTCTTTGCGCATGGCTTTGCGCCAGGCATCTCCCTCCGTGGGCTGCGAAAAGCCAATTACAACCTCCTTTTCTTCGTTCGCCACATCGCAGGAAAACAGAAAAGTCAGGGTTATCAGCAACAGAAAATAGAATGCCCTCATAAATGCGGTTATCTGGTAGCAGCGCTTTCACACCACTAAAGTGTTTTCAGGACATCTAATGTACTCATCATTCCGGCAACCTCAAAACATAAAGTAGTATGGTCTGTAAACAGACAGCCCCTGCAGCATAAATACTACAGGGGCTGCCTGGCAATGACGTTATCCTTAGGGCATGTTATTGAGCTCCTGCATGGTGAAGGCCTTTTGCCTGTCGGAGAGGTACTGCCGCACCTGCCCTACGTCCTCTGCCGTTACCCGGTCGGCGTTGTTCTGCCACGCTTTCCGGATGTAACTCAGCAGCTCCGCCACATCGGCACTCGACAGGGTTTTGTCGTAGCCGATGCCGGGCATGTCGCCGTTTATCTCCGGCGACTTGTACAGATGCCCGTTCACCTCCACCGGGCCTGTCAGGCCATACAGCACAATCGAGATCAGCTTGTATTTGCTGCCCGTCACCCACTCCGACTTGTTAAGCGGCGGCGCCAACGACTTCACCCCGTTGCCGTCGGGGCCGTGGCAGGTCTGGCAAGTGGAGGCATACATGGTTGCCCCTTTCGGGAAAGCCTTCAGCAACTCCTCTTTGCTTCTGTTCTTCCTGTTCCCGGTCACGTCGGCAATTACATCCTGCAGTTGCTGTTGCAGCAGCATATTTTGGGTGCCTGTATTGGCGCTAAGCTTTTTGGCGAAGGCCTCTTCGCGGTTGTACAGGTTACTGATCACGGCATCGGCTATGTATTTGTCCTGGGGGTATGCCGTGGCTACGGTTGTCAACAACTTATCAGCGGCGGACTGGTTATAAGGCGCTACTGCCTGCGCCAGAAAAGCGAGATAAGGAGCTGCCAGCTGGTCGGTGGTGGCCATTTGCGTGAGGACGTGCGCCAGTTGCTGCACATTAGAGGCTTGTACCACGCTTGGCACTACCGCCAGCGCCTGCATGCGCAGGGGCCAGGCAGGATGGCGCAACAGGCCTATCACTGCCTCGGTTTCCAGAGCGCTCAGCCCTTCCAGTGTCCAGAGGGCATGGATCGCCTGCAGCGGCCTTGCACTTTGGCGCACCGCTTGCCGTAGAGCCGGGATGGCCTGTGTCAGCCGGTGGTCGATTAATTTCTGTTGGGCGTTGTCGCGGACCCAGCCGTTGGTATGCCCTAGCAGGCGCACCAGCTCCTCCGGGTCATCCGGCAACGTTACCGCCGTGGCCTGCTTGCCTTTCGGCACTATTCTGTAAATGCGCCCATACCCCAGCGGCTGCGTCAGGTCCCGTTTTCCGATCTGGCTTTTAAGGTAGGTGGTGAGGTAAGTCTTGTGCTGGATGATTCCCCGGTACATGTCCACCACATACATAGCGCCATCGGGGGCGTTGTACAGGCTAACTGGCCGGAAGCGCTCGTCGGTGCTGGCCAGGAACTCTTTGCCCTGGTAGGCTTGCGAACCATCTGTCTGGTAGCCGCGTTCCCGCAAAACATTCCGCTTGATGAGGTTGGCGGCGGGCTCCGCCACGAAAACGTTCGAGGCATAGGCCTCGCCGAACAAGCCGCCCCGGTACACCAGGGGACTGGCGGCTGCGGTGAAATTCACCAGTTTCAGGCTATCGTCCAGTACCCGCTCCATATAGCCGCGGTTCACACCGGGCGTCGGGCGGATGGGGTATACCTTGTTGTCGGCCACAATCTTCTCCACAAAACCGGCCACACCCCGCTGGTGCTTGTTGGTGGCCCCAAAGCCGGGCGAGAAGTAGTCGCCGAGCAGGTTTTCGGAGTTGGTGTTATAGTATAAACGGCCATGGTTATCCTGCGAAATGCCCCACTGCCCCCGGAAATGCGTGTCTTCTTTGAGCCATTTGTCGCCGACTTTGCGGTAGCGCTTGTCAGACTTGGCACTGTAAATCCAGTTGTCCATGGCCCGCAGCAGGCCGTTGGGCTGGTGCTCCACGTTGCCGCCCTTGGCATAGTTGGCGTCTACCAGCGTGCGCTTGCCGGGTTTGTCTTGTTTGATCTCGTAGTACCACAGCATGGGCGGCTCGGCCACCAGTATACCGCCCTCTACCAGGCAAATGGCCCTCGGAAGCACCAGCGAGTCCAGGAACACCTGGCGCTTGTCGGCCACGCCGTCCCGGTTAGTGTCTTCCAGAATCACGATTTTGCCGCTGGGCACTTCCTCGCCTGTGCCTACGGTATCGGGCATATAGCCCTGCATCTCCACCACCCACATGCGGCCCTTGTCATCGAAGGTCATGGCAACGGGCGTGTTCACCAGCGGCTCGGCAGCCACCAGTTGCACCTCAAAGCCATCCTCCACCTCCATCAGCCTGACTGACTGCTCTGCCGGCACCACCGGAGATGACTCTAGGGTGAACTCAGGCAAGGGCACTTCCTCCTCTGCCGCGGTTCGGGAGCCGGTTGGCTGGCAGTACAGCAGCACTGTAGTCCCTATCAGCAGTAATAAAGGCTGCAGGTATTTCTTCGTCATCATCGCTTTGTTATTCATTGCTTCCCTATCTCAACTTCTAGCGGAGCCCTGCCCTTCGCTGGCATCGGAGACTCCCCCTGGGTAAATATCGGTAAACTTTATGCCTTACTCAACTGCTTGGCAGCTATAGCGAGGCGCTTGTAAGCGGTTTCATGCGCTTGGTGAGCAGGTGGATAACACCCCAGGCCAGGATATAGGCAAAGCCGCAGATGATAAACAGGATGTTATACCCTGCCCCGATGTTGCCTGCCTCCGTGTAATACTGCAGCAGCGCACCCACAAACAGCGGGAATACGGTAGAGGCCACCGAGCCCATCATACCCCCCATGCCCACTACCGAGCTAACGGCGTACTTGGGCACGATATCCGACACAATGGTGAAAATATTGGTGCTCCAGGCCTGGTGCGCCGCTGCCGCCAAACTGATAATAGCCACGGCGGTCCAGATGTTGGTCGCGAACCGGGCCGTCATGATGGGCAGCACCACCAGCGCCACAACTAAAAGGGTAACTTTACGGGCCTTCAGCACTGGCCAGCCGCGTTTGATCAGGGCCGATGACACATACCCGCCGCCGATGCTACCGAACGTGGTGGCGGTATACACCACTGCCAGCGGCAGACTAGGCTTGGTCAGGTCGAGGTTGAAGGTTGTAGCGAAATAAGAAGGCAACCAGAACAGGAAAAACCACCAGATCGGGTCGGTCATTACCTTGCCCACGATAAACACCCAGGTCTGGCGCAGTTTCAGCAAATCGGCCCACTTCACCGATCCCTTTGCTTCCTGCAAGGAAGGCTCGTTGTCGATGTGGATGAAGTCATACTCGGCTGCGGTCAGTCGTTTTTGCTTGGACGGCACCTCATACAGAAACCACCAGGCCACCAGCCAGACGAAGCCCAGCGCACCCGTGATGATAAAGGCCTCCTGCCAGCCGTAAGCCCCCAGAATCCAGGGCACGATCAGCGGAGCCGCCACGGCACCGATGCTGGTACCGGAGTTGAAGATACCGGTGGCCAGCGCGCGCTCCTTTTTCGGGAACCACTCGGCTACTGCTTTAACAGCCGCCGGAAAGTTGCCCGCCTCCGAGAGCCCGAGCAAGCCGCGCACCAACCCAAAGCCCAGCGTTGTCCGGACAGCGGCGTGCAGCATGGCGGCAATGCTCCAAACAGTTACCGATATGCCATACCCCAGCTTCGAGCCCAGCTTGTCGATGATGCCCCCGAAGATGACATACCCCACCGCGTAGGAGGCGGAGAAAAACATGATGATATACCCGTAATCCAGCTCCGACCAATTGAACTGCGCCTCCAGGGTAGGTTTCAGCAAACCGATCACCTGCCGGTCGATGTAGTTGATGGTAGTGGCAAAGAAAAGCAGGGCGCATACTACCCAGCGGTAATTCCCTGATTTAGCACTTTTGGCAGTGCCGGTCTCGCTTACTTGCGTTTTTCCCATGAGATGCGTTGTTACTGGTTTGTTGCTGTATTTTTTAACTGCCTGGCAGCTTCGTAATCCTATCCGATGATGGTGATGGGCACTTCTGCGCCCTTGCGCTCCGCAGACACGTAGCCGGCGTAGATCGTTGCGATCACATCGGCGGCAAGGCTGCTGTTGCTCTCCACCGGGTCGCCGAAGGCGGCTGTGCGGTAAAAGGCATCCATCTCGTGCTGGTAGCCGGCAAACCAGCCCTCGTCAGGCGAGATAGACGACCAGCCCTGCTTCGTCTCGGTTTTCTCCACCACATACACATCCTTGAAGTATGTCTCCGAAGGGGTATAAGCCTGCATGGCGGTGTTGGGGTTGATGTTGCAGATGGTGCGGTGGTTGGAGGTGTTCACCTCAATCCAGTTGTGCACGCCACCCAGCACCAGCTCGCTGGCGAACATGTCGGCGATGGTGCCGTCCTCGAACACCACGTGCAGCATGGCAAAGTCCTCGATGTCTTTGTAGGTGGTGCGCAGGTGCCCTTCGTCCTTGAAAGTGGGCATGCGGGTGATGGCGTGGGTGCGTGCGGAGATGGTTTGCGGTCGGATAGGCTCCCCAGTGCGGGCGCGGCCCTCCACGTGCTTCAGGTAAATGGCCGCCGACAGCGGGTGGCACCCTTTCCCGATCATCGAACCGCCCCCTGAGAACTTCCATTGCCCGTAAGTCAGCGAGTGCGAGCCGGAGTGCGACTCCTCACCGTGCATCCACAGGATCTGGGCACCGGTTTTCTCCAGCATCTCGCGCTCCTTCTGTATCGCCGGGGCATATACCCAGTTCTCGGCATACATGATCTTGCCCGCGCTGGTCTGCTCGGCCTCCACCATCCGCCGGATGCTCTGCAGCGTCTCCTCCAGGCCTGTTTCCCGCGAGAAGGTGTCGCCGTTAAAGTCCTCGCTGCCATCGCCGAAGTAGCCGGTAAACGGTTTCTCCACGATCACGTGCTTGTTTTGCTGCAGCGCGGCCACCACAATCGGCTCATGGGTTACCGGCGGGGTACAGACATGCAGCACATCGCAGTTTTCCATCAGGCTTTCCAGGCTGTCGTATGCTTCTATACCTCTTTCCTGGGTAAAGGCGCGTAGATTCTCGGCGGTGGAAGAATAAGCTCCCACGATTTCTACTTTGGCGCTGAAAACACGCTGCAGGGCATCGTAGTGGAATTTGGCCGCGAAGCCAGAACCGATGATGCCTGCCCGTATCACTTTCTTATCCATTGTGTCTGTCTTTTGATTCTTTCTTAAAAGGCACTGCCTTCAGGCTGCGCTATGCTTGCTTATTCGCCGAAGGCAAAGTAGTTCTTGGCGTTGTAGTAGCAGATGTCCTGCACCATCTTCCCGAGCCACGGCAGGTCGGCGGGCAGCAGCCCCTGCTCCACATCGTCGCCGAACATGTTGCAGACCAACCTGCGGAAGTACTCGTGGCGGGAGTAGGACAGGAACGAGCGTGAGTCGGTGAGCATGCCCACAAAGCAGCTGATGAGGCCCATGCTGGAGAGCGCGTTCATCTGGTCCTTCATCCCGTCCAGTTGATCGAGGAACCACCACGCCGAGCCGAACTGTATCTTGCCTTTGATGCCCTCGCCCTGGAAGTTGCCGGTCATGGCGGCAAAGGCCGCGTTATCGGCCGGATTCAGGTTGTAGAGGATGGTTTTGGCAAGGCTGCCCTGCTGCTCGAGTTGGTTGAGGAAAGCAGCCAGGCTGGCCGCCTGCGGAAAATCGCCGATGGAGTCATACCCCGTGTCCGGGCCATTTACCTGCAGCATGCGGGTGTTGTTGTTGCGCAGCGCGCCGAGGTGGAACTGCTGCACCCAACCATACTGGTGGTACAGCTTGCAGAGCTCCTCCAGTACGTAACCGGCAAAATCCTGCTCCAGCGCGGCGGCATCGGTGTCGTTGCCGGCCACCACGGCCGCAAACGCCTCTTCCACCTTCTGGCTCCTGCCGCCAATAAAAGGCAGGTATGACAAACCGTGATCGGATACCCTGCAGCCATGGGTATGGAAGAACCCTACCCGTTGCTGCAATGCTTCCAGCAAGGTATCTAGGCTGGTGATGGCTATGCCGCTGGCTTCGGAGAGCTTTTGCAGGTAGGCCCGGTACGTATCGCCTCCGGCTAACTGCAACACCTTGTCGGGGCGGAAAGACGGCAGCACCTTCACCTTAAAGTCAGAAGCGGCAATCTGCTGGTGATATTCCAGGCTGTCTACCGGATCGTCAGTGGTTCCGACCATCTCCACGCCAAAGCCCTCCAGCAAACCACGGGGTGTAAATGCGGGCTCCTGCAGCAGACTGTTGCACTGGGCGTAAACCTCCGATGCATTTTGCTCGCTCAGCAGTTCCGTGATGCCAAAGGGGTTCTTCAGCTCCATGTGCGCCCAGTGGTAGAGCGGGTTGCGCATGGTATAAGGCAGCGCTTTGGCCCAGGCCTGAAACTTCTCCTCGTTGGTGGCATCGCCGGTGATGTATTTTTCCGCTATACCCAACGTGCGCATGGCCCGCCACTTGTAATGGTCGCCGGCCAGCCAGATGCTCGTCATGTCGGGGTACTGCTCGTTGCGGGCAATGGCCTCAGGCGAGAGGTGGCAGTGGTAATCGATGATGGGCAGGTGCCTAGCGTAGTCGTGGTAAAGCCGCCGGGCAGTCTCTGTTTGCAGCAGGAAATCTTCGTTCAGGAAATTATTCTTCGGGAGTGCGCCCTGGCGTTTATCGGCCTTTGGCGCTGTAAGGATATCTTCTTTCATGTGTCTTCAGTTCTGATTGTTCAAGGATCGTTCAATGCCCATTTCCAGGCCCCGTAACTCAGCCAGCCCGCGCAGCCTGCCGATGGCGGAATAGCCAGGGTTGGTCTTCTTGTGCAAGTCGTCCAGCATCTGGTGCCCGTGGTCGGGCCGAAACGGAATGGGTTGTGGGCGGTTGCTGTTGGCCAGCACCAGTTCCTTCATCACGCCATACATGTCTACGTCGCCCTCCAGGTGGTTGGCCTCGTAAAAATCGCCGGCGGCATTGCGTTGGGTGCTGCGCAGGTGCACAAAATGTATGCGGTCGGCAAAAGTCCGGATAATGCCCGGCAGGTCATTATCGGCCCGCACCCCGAAGGAGCCGGTGCAGAAGCACAGGCCGTTGCTGGCAGAAGGAACGGCATCCACCAATGCGGCGAAGTCGGCGGCCGTGCTCACCACGCGCGGCAGGCCCAAAATAGGGTATGGCGGGTCGTCCGGGTGAATGACCAGCTTTACCCCTGCCTCCTCGGCCACGGGCGCCACCTCCCGCAAAAAGTGAATCAGGTGCTGGCGCAGTTTGGCAGCGTCTATGCCTTTGTAGGTATCCAGCGCCTGCTGAAACTGCTCCAGCGAAAAGCTTTCCTCGCTGCCGGGCAAACCGGCAATGATGTTGCGCTGCAGCAGCTGCTTTTCCTCCGCGCTCATCCCCTCGAAGCGTTGCTGGCCGCGTGCTAACTCTGCTTCGGTATAATCGGCGGCGGCGTTCTGGCGTTGCAGCAAGTGCACATCAAACGCCACAAAGGCCGCTTTCTCAAACCGCAGGGCTTTGGAGCCGTCCGGCATCCCGTAGCCCAGGTCGGTGCGGGTCCAGTCCAGCACGGGCATGAAGTTATAGGTGATAATGCGGATACCACAGGTCGCCAGGTTCCGGATCGACTGCTTGTAGGCTTCGATGTAGGCTTGGTAATCACCTGTCTGTGTTTTGATGGCCTCGTGCACAGGCACGCTTTCCACCACGCTCCATACCAGCCCCGCCTTGGCCACTTCTTCCTGTCTTTTCCGGATCTCGGTTACCGGCCATACCTCCCCGTTCGGGATGTGGTGCAGGGCCGTTACCACATCGGTGGCACCTGCCTGCCGGATGTCCTGCAAGGATACCGGGTCATTGGGTCCGAACCACCGCCAACTTTGTATTAAGGACATATCATTCTCCTCTTAAAATTTCTGTTTAAAAATAAGGCTCGTTATACTCCACTGAAGGCGTTAAAGCCGCCGTCTACGAGCAGCGTTTCGCCACTTACAAAGCGGGAGGCATCGCTCAGCAGGTAAATCAGGGTGCCGGTCAGTTCCTCAGGCTTGCCTAGGCGCCGAAAGGGGGTATGCTGCACAAATTTATTAGCCCGGTCGGTATAGCTCCCGTCGGGGTTCAGCAACAGGCTGCGGTTCTGCTCGGTCAGGAAAACACCGGGCGCGATGGCGTTTACCCGAACCCCATCGCCATAACGCAGGGCCATTTCCACAGCCATCCACTGGGTATAAGCCTCTACCGCTTTCTTGGCCATGGTATAGCCCAGCACCCGCGTCAGCGGCCGCTGCGCCGTGAGCGAAGAGATGTTCACGATAGCGCCCTGCCCTTTCTCCGCGATCACCTGCCCAAAAACCTGCGTGGGGATGATGGTGCCGAACAGGTTCAGGTCCACAGCCTTGCGGGTGTCCCCGATGCTGGCCTCAAACAGGTCCTGGTCGGGCATGATGGTGGCACCGGGGATGTTGCCGCCCGCCGCATTCACCAGCCCGTCGATGGTGCCCCATTTGGCCAGCACCTCTTCGCGGGCTGCGCGCATCTGGTTTTCGTCCAGCACATCGCCCAGCAGCGCCATGGCCTCGCCTCCTGCTTCCTCAATAGCGGCTACCCGCTCCTGGGCACGCGCCTGGTTGCGGCCCAGGATGGCTACTTTTGCCCCTGCCTTGCCAATAGCCAATGACATCGCCTCCCCTAATATGCCGGTGGCTCCCGTCATGACCACTACTTTCCCGGCTAATGAAAACTGCTCTAATCCATTCATTCGTTTCTGTGTTAAGGATAGCCTGCTACCCGTTCATGCTTGATTTTTCGCCTGCGGTTTGCAGCTTTTGCTTCACAATCGATTGCAGGCAGGTATAAAAAAGAAGGCAATCCTATGTGCTAAGCTGCCTTTTGGGTTCTGCTAGTTTTGACTCGATTCGCGTTTGATCACCTCCACTGGCGTGGTCATGGAGATATAGCTGCGGCCTGGCTTTACTTTCTGCTTCACCAGGTCCATGATAAGCCGTGCGGCCTGCTCACCCATCTCATACGGAAACTGCTCTACCGACGTAATGGGCGGCTGTATGATCCGGACCCGTGGGTCATTGGAGTAACCGGCCAGTTTCAGGTCCTCCGGGATGCGTAGGCCTAGTTTCCGGGCGTAATCCATTACCGCGATGGCTGTGGTGTCGTTGCTCGTGAAGAAGGCATCCGGGTATGGTTTGGAGGCAAACAGGCTTTCACAGGTTTTGATGGCGTTCTCATACGTCAGTTCGTGGAAGTGCACCAGGTCCTCGTCCAGTGGCACCTCATACTTCTTCAGTGCGTCCTGGTAGCCGGCATAGCGCTCGCTGTACAGGCTGCAGCTAAGCGGGCCACTGATCTGGGCAATGCGCCGGCACCCTTGTTCCAGCAGGTGCAGCGTAGACCTGTACCCGCCCTGGTAATCGTCGCCCTGAATTTTGTGGGCCGAGTAGCCTTTGGGCACCCGGTCGTAAAACACCAGCGGCACATTGGCTTTCTGAAAAACATCAAACGCCGAGAAATCCTCAGTATAAAGCGTGGACGAAACGATTAGCCCTTCTACCCGCAGCGCATGCAGCACATTCACCAACTGCTTCTCCAGCACCGGCGACTCGTTCGATTGAAAGATCATTAGGTTGTAATCGCACTTCTGCAACTCATTCTGAATCGCGGTGATCACCGCCGACTGAAAATACATCGAGATGCGGGGCACGATCAGGCCGATAATGTTGGACTTGCTCTTGCGCAAGCTGGAGGCCATGGCATTGAGCTGGTAACCAGACCGCTCCACCGCTTCTTTTACCCGTTCCTTCGTTTCCTGGCTCACGTGCGGATGATCGCTCAAAGCCCGGGAGACGGTGGAAGTTGAAAGCCCAAGTTCCAAGGCAATATCTTTTAACCGATGTTGAGGTTGTCTGCTCATATCCACGCTGCCGCTTTCCGCAATTATCATACTGGCATCTAAATATATTAAAATTTAACCATACTGAAGCGACTCAGCCGCCTTTCGGCTTAAACCGCCCTTCTAGCCAGTATCAATTTACCAAGAGCAAATCCTGCAGGTCCTGCACCAGCATCATTCCTGTATGCCGCTTCTGCAGGCCCGTTACCTTATTGCGGCTGCTTGCTGAATTGCTCGAATTGCTTGTTCACAGCGGCTGGATTCAGGTTACTGCCTGCGTGCACCACCAACAAGTGCCTGAACGTGACTGATTGCCCAGCCGGAAGCTTGAAGTTCATTTCCTCTTTTCCGTCGCTCATGGCCTTTTGCCCCAAGCCGTTCGCCGCAAACAGCCCATACCCCCTGGCATGCCAGTAAGTCGGGAAGCCCGGGTTTTGGGGATGGTCGAGCAGGGCTACGGTAACAGGCTCCTGCGCTATTTTCCCGTTCAGGCTCACCCACCTGGCTCTGGTTCCCCATACCTCGTCGCCGGTGATGGCCTCGCTGCTGCGGTACATGCCCGTTACGCCCTCATTGTTCAGCTGCGGCACCGCCGTTGCCTTGCCGCTGGCATCGGTATAAAGCTCCGGCTTGGTGGAAGGGTGCTCCAGCTCGCGGGCCACCCGAAGCGCCACCAGCCCCTCTTTGTTGTCTTTGAACAGGACATCCTCCTTTAAAGCCCTGAGTGTGGTGATGCGTTCGATGGTTCGAGTATCGCCTTCGCCGCTGAAGATAAACTTGGTGGTTTCCTGCAGCAGTGTCGTGCCATCGGGCTTTTGCCAGTCGGCGCTCACCACCAGTTCTGCCTTGTTGTCGGTGCTCGCCATGCGCTCCACTTTGCGGTGCCGAATCGTTCCGAAAGGCCCCTTGTGGCTGCCGGTATCGTTGGAGTTGTTCCAGAAGTCATGGCCGTTCACGTCGCCGTAGTTAAACCACAGGCCCACATGGTGCGGGTGGTCTACCCGCTCGCCAGGTCTCGGTGCAAGAGGCCACCCGCGGGTGATGGCCTTGCCACTTGGCGTTAGGATAGGATATAAAACAGGCTTTTTCACCTCTCCCGGGTAGGTATAGGCGGTAAACAGCTTGCCATCTACTAGCACTTCCACGCGCTTGTTCGCCTTGTCTTCCTTCAGCTCGAACCGTTTGGGCTTCGACTGGCCCGCCACTTCCGCCAGGCTCAGCACGCACAACGCGCCCAAAGCCAGCTGTCTCAGTTTCTGTTTACAGATAGTAAGCATATGCGCTTGTTTAAGGAAGTTCTACACAAAAATAACCTGTTGCCGTAAAGGGGTACTTTGTTAACTCACCACCACGTCCTGCTTGGTGTCGTCGAAGGTGACGCGCTTGCCGGTTTGCATGGCCACGCGCGTCATGATGTTTGCGACAGAGTGGTTATAGCCCGCTTTCACGGAGGCATGGGGTGTTTGGCGGCTGCGCACGCAGTCCATCCAGTTGCGCATGTGCAGCGAGGTCATCGGATCGCCGCCGGTGTTGGCACCCGTGGCGATCTTTGCCTGGTCGGGCAGGGTATAATCCGCCAGCAGGTTGGGCTGCATGTTCATGTCGTCAGCCATGTTTTTGGTCAGGCCGCCCTCTGAGGTGATCTTGTTGGTGTCGAGGTTCAGCATACCGCCATTGGAGTAGTAAAGCTCTTTCACGCCGCCCGCCGAGTTGCTGAAACGGGAGGAGTAGACCACCTGAAAGCCTTTGGAGGCATCGCCTGCCGGGCCGTAGTCGAACACTGCCGTCAGGGTATCGGGATTTTCGCGGCCGTCCTGCCACATGTAGATGCCGCCGTTGGCCGCCACGCTGCGTGGGTGCTCCAGGCCGGTGAACCAGTGCACCGTGTCGATCTGGTGCGACATCCACTGGCCGGGTATGCCCGACGAGTAAGGCCAGAACAGGCGGTACTCGAGGTACTTGCGCGGGTCCCAGGCCACCTTCGGGCGGTTCATCAGGAAACGGTCCCAGTCGGTGTCTTCCTTCCGGATCTGGCTTACCAGGTCGGGTCTTCTCCAGCGGCCCGGCTGGTTCACGTTCCAGGTCATCTCCACCATCTTGATGTCGCCGAACTTGCCGGATTTTATATACTCGTTAGCGGCAATGTAATTAGGCGCGCTGCGGCGCTGCGATCCGATCTGCACGATCTTGCCGGTCTCCTCCACGGCCTTCAGGATGGCGCGGGCGTCTTCCATGGTTTCGGCCATCGGCTTCTCCAGGTACACGTCCTTGCCCTGGCGCACGGCCTCCACCCCCATCAGGGCATGCTGGAAGTCGGCGGTGCTGATGATTACCGCATCCACGCCGCCCCGGGAATAAAGCTCGTCGTTGTTGCGGTATTTCTTCAGTTTATTGCCGCTTTTCTCCTTTATATAAGCCTCGGCCTCATCGCGGCGGCGGTTCCAGATATCCGACACACCGGCAAACTCAAAGTTGAGCTCTTTGGAATGGTTCATAAAAGCCGGGTAAAGCGAGTGCTTGAAGCGATCCGAAAACCCGACAATGCCTACCCGCACCCGGTCGTTGGCACCCAGTATGCGGCCATAGCTTTTGGCGCTGAAGCCCATCACCGAGAAGCCCAGTGTGCCGATGGCTGCTTTTTTCAGAAAATCGCGGCGGTTATTTACGTTTTTTTCTTCCATGTCTTTATTTTTTATAGAGGCCTGCAGGCGGCGTGCCTATAGCTGTGTTGCTTTGTTAAGTTCTTTGATCTTGATGCTGCGGAAGGACACCTTGTTGCCGTGGTCCTGCAGCAGCAGGTGGCCGCGCGGCGCCTCGCCAAAGTTCTCCCAGTCCTTGTACTTGCTGATGGCTACCAGGTCACGGAACTCCTTGGAGCCCCGCTTATACTCCAGCACCTTGATGCCGTTCAGCCAGTGCTCCACGGTGTTATCAGGCTTCACCACCAGGCGGGCCAGGTTCCACTCACCGATGGGCTTCAGGAAGCGCTGGTTTTTCTCAGAGGTTTTCAGGTCGTAAAGCGAGGCGATGGTGCGGTTTCCGTCGCGGCCCATCTTGGCATCCGGGTGCTTCTCATCGTCCAGCAGCTGGTACTCCAGCCCGATGGCCGAGCCTTTGCCCACCTTTTCTTTCTCCGTCACGAAGTACTTGATGCCGCTGTTGGCGCCTTCCGTCAGCTTGAACTGCACCTGCAGGTCAAAGGCGTCAAACTCTTTCTCCGTCACAATGTCGCCGCCGTTCACCGACTCACCGCCACCGGACTCCAGCACCTGCAGCTCGTCGTTCTCGATGCGCCAGCCGCCTGCCGGAAACTTATCTTGGTGCGCGCCGCGCCAGCCATTGGTGGTTTTGCCATCCCAAAGCAAAGTCCATCCCTGCTGTCGCTCCTGCTCGGTCAGCGTGTTCGGCACGAGGTTCACCACATAGGCATCATGCCCTTGCTTGTGTTGCAGGTCGGTGGTTTTAATGCGGATGTTGCGCCACTTGATCTCCTTGCCGGCATCCTCCGCCTTCCCGATAGAGTGCACCTGCAGCGCAATCAAGCCCTTCGGGGTCATATCATCCACCACCGAGGCGACCGGCACGCCGTTCACCCAAGTTTTGATCTTGTCGCCGATGGCCTCGATGCGCACCTGGTTCCATTCTCCCTTCTTAAAGGCGTCCTGGGCAGAGGGGTTCAGCGAAAGGGGGTATAACCAGCCGCGCCGGGCCTCGTCATAGATTCCGCCGGTCCATTTACGGTCAGAGGGGTCCAACTCAAACTGGTATCCGTGCACACGGCCGTCCATCACGGCGGGGTCCGAGATGCTCCGGAACTGCACGCCGCTGTTGATGTCGTTGTTCAGCATCACGTCAAACTCCAGTATAAAGTCGCCATACTCCTTGTCGGCGGCCAAAAAGCTGTTCGGTGAGTCGGTAATGGTGGTGCCCACAATCACGCCGTCCTCTACCTTGTAGCTGGCCTTGCCGTTTATCTGATTCCACCCTGAAAGGTCCTTCCCATTGAATAACTGGGTCCAACCGTTTTCCATTACCGTTTCGGTTTGCTGCACGGTATCGTTGGTTCGGGAAGTGCACCCAAACTGGGGGCCAGCGAATAGAAGAGGCATGAGCAACAGGGATAAATGTTTTTTTCTCATTTTATGGATGATAAGTTGATCTAAGAATTTATCGTTTGTGGAAGTCCGGCGCGCTGTTCCTGGTTTACCCAAGGAAGACAACGAACCATGATTTCCTAAAATACTAAAACTTTGGCTTACCTAACAGGCAAAGCACTACAAATGCACGGCACCTCAGCCGCTAGTAGCCTGCGTTTTGCGCAAACTCTGAACTGGTGCGGTCTATTTGGTCCTGCGGGATGGGGCGCAGCACGTGGTGCGGCTTGATGTTATCGGCGCCATACGGGTTATGGGCTTTCACGCGCTCCACGAGTTTGCCTGTGCGCACCAGGTCGAACCAGCGGAACATCTCCCCCACCAGTTCCCGCGCCCGCTCATCCAGTATAAAGTCGATGTTCAGCTGGCCTGGGTCTACCATCATGGCCTGGCGGTGCCGCTCCGTCTCCTCGGGCGTGGCCCCTACCTTGGCCGCCCTTCTGCGCAGGGTGTTGATGTATTGGGCCGCCTCTTCCGTTTTGCCAGTCATCATCAGCGCCTCTGCCGCAATCAGGTACGTCTCCGCCAGTCGCATCATCGGAAAGTCGCGCACCCCGGCCGCCTGGTTGTCCGGGCGCAAGGCATCCTCGAACTTACGCAGCGACGGATATTTCTTAGGGGTATACATGCTCGGCGTGATCACCTGGTAGCGCTTGCTGGCCACCACGCTGGCGGGCAACTCCACCCCGGGCAGCCAGATGGCCGTATCGCCCACGCTGTAAGCCGGCGCGCCGTTTACCTGCGGAATGGTGGCTGCATTGTTGGCGTAAAACACCTTCTTGAAAAACTTGTCATAGCGGGCATCGTTTTGGCGGTCGGCATACACCTGGTTCAACAGAAAGTCGGTTGGGCGGAAGCGCTTCCAGGGGGTACCGTTCGTCAGATCGCGTTTCATACCCGGCTCAATGTCGTACTGCATCAGCACAAAGCGGCTGGCGTTGTTAGGGCCGTCGCCGTTATAAATCTGGTCGTTGATATACTGTGCCGCAAAGATCACCTCGTCGTTCTGCTCATTTCCCTGCGCAAAGGCGTCCATCACGTCCGGCAGCAGCTTATAGCTGTAGTCGCTGATGACGGTTTTGGCCAAGGTGGCGGCCCGCTCATAATCGGTTGCCTGGGCAGCCGAAGACGAGGCACGGGTCAGCAGCACACGGGCCAGCAGGTGCTCAGCGGCTGGCTTAGTGGCCCTTCCCCAGTCTTTGGTGGTGGCAGGCAGGTCGGCGATGGCGTCTTCCAGGTCCTTCACAATTACCTTGTACACTTCCTCCACACTGCTTCGGCTGGAGGCCGTCTGCACGCCTTTCGTCTCGTCGAGACTGATGTGCACCGGGCCGAACGTCTGCACGAGCACGAAGTAGTGGTGCGCGCGCAGAAACTTGGCTTCTCCGATTCTGATCTTGCGCGTCACCTCGTTGAGGTTGCTAATTTCCGGGGCACGCCCGATGATGGCATTGGTGGTATTGATGCCCACATAAAAGTTGTTCCATATCTCGCGGCTATACTGGTTGCGCGGGTCGAGCTGGGCGGAATACGTGTCGAAGAACTTGAAGCCGCCATCAGAGCCCTGCATGTAAATGTCGGTGCCAAAAACGGTGGTGGTCATGCCCCGCTCCACGCCGTAATACTGGCGCAGGGGCTGGTACGCGGCCACCACCGCGGCCTCCAGGCCATCGCTGGTGCTGATAAAGCTGTCGGTTAGTTCGGTGCGCACGTCCTCGTCGAGCAGGTTGTTACAAGCAGTGGTTGCAAGGCCGGTGAGGAGGAGTAAGTGAAAGATATGTCGTTTCATAAGATTCAGTTTTAAGGCTACTAAAATTTAACATTCAACCCGAGCAGGTACTGCGAGTAAGACGGCGTGTCCTGGCGCGGGAACTCCGGGTCGATGCCCTTGTAATCGCGCACATAAGAAGAGAAGATGAGTGGCTGCTGCGCCGTGGCGTATATCCGCACCGCGCCCAGCTTCACTTTATCGGTCAGGGCGCTTGGCACGTTGTAGCCCAGGTTGATGTTGCGGATCTTCACGAAGGAACCGTCGAAATAGCGCAGGGTGCTGGCGTAAACCGGGCTTTCCTGGTTCTGATTAGGCCGTGGGTAGGCATTTGTCGGGTTGTTCGGCGTCCAGTAGTCCACGTCCAGGCTGTTGTAGCGCCCAAACAGGTTGATGGGACCGCCCTCGTGCAGGTTACTAATGATGGTGTTGCCAAACTGGCCGAACAAGAAGAAGGAGAAGTCAAAGTCCTTGTATGAGAAGCGGTGCGTCATGCCGCCCTGCCAGTTTGGCCGCGGTGTGCCAAGTATAATCCTGTCGTCGGCCGTGATTTTGTTGTCGCCATTCACATCGCGCACCTTTATCTCGCCGGGCTTCTGCCCATACAACTTTGCCTGCTCCACCTCGCCCTGCTGCCAGATGCCGATCTTGTCATAGTCATAGTACACATTAATTGGCTTGCCAATAAACCACTGGCTGCCCACATCGTCGGTCTTGCCGCCGTACAGCTCCACAATCTTCTCGCGGTTAGCAAAGGCGTTCAGGTCCACAGACCAGTTAAAGTCGTTACCCGGCACCACAATGGCCGAAAGCGCGAACTCTACCCCCGTGTTCTGGGTGCTGCCGATGTTCTCGAGCACACTCCCGAAGCCACTGGTAAAGGGCAGCTGGCGCTGCAGCAGCAGGTCGCGGGTCTGCTGGCGGTATACCTCCAGGCTGCCCGATATGCGGTTGTTCCAGGCCCCGAAATCCACCCCGAAGTTAAACGAGCTGGTTGTCTCCCAGCGCAGGTCGTCGTTGCGGATAGCCCCCGGGCGGAAGCCAAACAAGCCGGTGTTGCCGAAGGAGTAGGTGGTGCGGGCTAGGGAGCCCTGCGTTTGGTAGGGGTTGATGCCTGTATTGCCCGTTTCGCCGTAGCTGGCGCGCAGCCTGAGCGTGGACAGCCATGGGATATCCTGCATAAAAGCCTCGTTGCTGATGTTCCAGCCTACTGCCACTGATGGGAAAAAGCCCCATTTCTTGCCTTCCGCAAAGCGGGAAGAACCGTCGGCACGGCCAGTTAAGGTCAGCAGGTAACGGCTGTCGTAGCCATAGTTAACGCGGGCCATGTACGAGAGGATGTTCCATTTCTGGTAGAAGGAACCCACGCCTGTCACCTTGGAGGCGGCACCCAGGTTATAATATTCCATGTCCTCGGCCGGAACCCCCTGCACGTCGATGCTGGTAGCCTCCTGCTTGCGCTGCTGCACGCTGTACAGGCCCGTTACGGCCAGGTTGTGCTTCTGGGCGAAGGTTTTGTTGTAGTTCAGGATGTTCTCGAGGGTATAATTGAACACCTGGTCCTCGTCGGCGTGCGCCGTGGGGTCGTTGCCCCGGCGGGCGTTGGTGTAGCGGCCGGTAAAATTGCCTTTGCGGCTCTGGATCAGGTCCGGCCCGAAGTTAAGGCGATAGCTCAGGCCCTCCGCCAATTGCACTTCCCCGTACAGGCTGCTGAAGATGCGCAGTCGGTCTTCTTTGTTCACATGGGCGCCTTTCACCAACTCACTGAGGGGGTTGGAGCGCAAGCCATCGTTTGTAGGCAGGAAAATCAGGTTACCCGCCTCATCGTAAGGCATGCCCAATGGATTCTCAGACAGCGCATCGTCATACGGGTTCAGGTCCAGGCCGTTCAGCACACTCTTGCTAAGCAGCGAGGACACACCTACCTTGATGCGGTCGCCTATCTTCTGGTCCAGGTTCACGCGCAGAGTATAGCGCGACATGTCCTGAATCTTGATGATGCCTTCGTCTTTAAAGTAGTTCAGCGACACAGCATAACGGGTGTCTTCTGTACCGCCATTCACACCCAGCTGGTGGTTCTGGATAACACCTCTCCGGAGCATGTGCTCCTGGTAATCGGTAGAGCGCCCTAACCGGATCGACTCCAGCTCTACCGGCTCGAAGAGCGCTTCGTCGGCAGCCTGCGGATTGCTGTCATTGTAGTTGCCGGTTGCCCGTCTCGACTCCCTCTTGTATTCGGCAAACTCCTCGCCGTTCATCATATCCACCTTGCCCAATGCCTTCGAGAAGCCAATATAGGTATCGTAGGTTACCCGGGCCTTGCCCACGGTGCCGCGCTTGGTCGTAACCAACACCACCCCGTTAGCACCCCTGGAACCATAGATTGCCGTGGCGGAGGCGTCTTTCAGCACCTCAATGGAAGCGATGTCCTGCGGGGCGATGTCGTTTATACCTCCCGTAATCGGGATTCCGTCCACTACATATAGCGGGTCGTTGTCGGCTGAGAAAGATCGGTTTCCCCGTACCCGCACCGTTACACCGGCTCCTGGCCGCGTGCCGGCCATCGACACGTTTACACCGGCCACACGCCCCTGCAGTGCCTGCGCCGCGCTGGTCACGGGCACTTCCTGAATCTCCTCAGCCTTTACGGAGCCAACTGCCCCGGTGATATCGCTTTTCTTTTGCGTGCCATACCCCACTACCACCACTTCTTCCAGCGCTTTGGTGTCTTCCTGCAGCACTACGTTCACAGTCGTCTTGCCGTTAATCGGCACCTCATTGGCCACAAACCCTATAAATGAGAAAACCAGTGTGCCTGAGGGCTGGGCGATCCGAAGTGAGTAGGTGCCATCCACGCCAGTTGTGGCGCCGTTGGTCGTGCCTTTTAAGACTACCGTAACACCTGGCAACGGCTCGCCCTGGGCAGAGGTCACCTTTCCCTGAACAACGACATCAGCCAGTTTGCTGCCGGCCTCAGTCGCGGCCCCCTCAGCAATAGCAAGTGCATGTGCTTCGACAGGAACTTTAACAAGGCCTGCCAAGAGCATGACGAAGGTAAATTTGGTATAAATGGACATAAGCAATGATGTTAAGATGAAAGAATAGTACTCATATGCCACGCTGGCACGCCAGCGCCCGTAATCTGTATTGATGTCGAAGCCAAGTAGCTAAATCCTAAACTTTGGAATCGATTGCAGTAAAGTAAAATCAAGAAGCAGGTTTTCTGTAAACAGGCGGAGTAGTTACTACAAATCCTGTTTTTGACGGCAAAATGGCAGTCCTAGAGGGTATAAGCTTTCTTAAAAGAGACTGTTTGATACTAATCCAGCCTGTTTTCCTTTCCTTTAGGGTTCCTGTTGCCATTTCATCCTATGCTAAATTCATTGCTTTGGGAACGATTGCAGAAGATATTTAAAGAAAAGGCTTTTGCAAGCCTTGTTCTACAATCTAATCGGTGATTGGTTAATCACTGATTACTACATAAAGGTATACATTTATTTTATTCGTCAAAATAAATATCAAAAAAACCGGGCAAAGCAGTTGATTTTTTGGGGTTAGCGGTTCACCGGAAGATGTGTGTGAATGAACGGCTTATGCAGCCAGCGGGTCTACAGATGCGCATCCAGCGAAAAAATTTGGTGCATGGGCATCCATTTCGCCCCTTCGGGCGCCCCGGGCAGGGGCTGCTGGTACTGCCACATCAACTGTTCCCATTCCTGCACCTTTGGGTTATGGGCGTCTAAGGCGGCCTTTCGCTCAAAACTAAACGTATCGTCTGTTTCCATGAGCATAAAGAGCCTGTTGCCATACCGATAAATGTCCATTCCGGTGATGCCAGCCGCCCGAATGCTCTGCTGCACTTCCGGCCATACCTGTTGGTGCCATTGCTCATACGCAGCGATCAGGCGCTCATCATCTTTCAGGTCAAGGGTAAAGCAATGTCTGTTCATAGAGGAGGGTATCTGGTTTCAGTTTGTTTTTAAGAAGGCCTGGCTGATCCTTGCAGCGCATTAAAATAATGATTTCAACCAAAAAATCCCTGCCAACCATAGATGCAGGTCGGCAGGGATGTCTTTTTACTTTTGGCTTGATATTGAACTCGCCTTACTCGCTGCGGTTTAGTACCCGGGGTTCTGGGTCAGGGTGTTCTCTCCGCCCACTGTGCTGTTGATGATCTCCTGCTGCGGAATCGGGAAGTACTCATTCACCCCTTTCTTGAAACTAGAACCGCTCAGGTAAATACGCTTCTGTTGCTCTTTTGCAACGTAGGCATTCAGCACCTGGTCGGCAATGCCCCAACGCACGAGGTCGAAGAAGCGGTGGCCTTCCATACCAAACTCCAGCCTTGTTTCAAACTGAACAGCTTTTAGCGCCTGCTCTTTGCTCGTAAAAGGAACCTTATAGGTGTCGATCACATAGTTTGCGGCCGGCGTGCCGTCTGGCATCTTCACAAAGCCTGCCGGGTTAGCAGCTCTCGTTCGCAGCATGTTCACCAACTCCCGCGCCCTCTCAAAGTCATTTTCGGCTACAGCCACCTCAGCACGCCACAGCAACACATGCGCCAACCGAATCATGCGGTAGTTGTTTGAGTTGTTCCGGTTGGTGGCGTGGTAAAAGCCTTTCATCGGGATCATCTTCTTCGGAGAGTAAGGGCCGGCATACACTTGGTCGCGTATCCAGGGTTTTCCGGTATGGATACCAAAGTCCAGGTATGGAATACCACGGCGACCGACGGTATGATCCAGGCGCGGGTCCAGCGGCCCCTCGTAAGGCGTGAAGGCCGCGGTGGCATCCAAGCCCTCGTCGTTCTTCACATCCACCTGGTTAAAAGTATCCAGCATCGGCAAACCGCTTTCTGTCTTGAAGGCGTTCACCAGGTTCTGCGAAGGCTGCTCAAAGCCACAGCAGTTCCACGGGCCGGTGTAGGGGTAGTTCAGGATGTTACCGTTATTACCGTTCACACCACCCGGAGAGCCGTCGTTCACCGACATCTGCACCTCGAATATGGACTCCCCATTGTTGTTGGTGGCGGCGTTGTAGTTCGCATAGTATGTCGGGGTCAGTGCATACTTTCCGCTTGCGATAATCTCATCCAGCAGGGGTTTGGCCTCTGCGAACTTACCCTGAAACATATAAGCCTTGGCCAGGTAAGCTGCCGCTGCATACTTCGTTGCACGGCCAATCTGCGTCTGGTTTACCGGCAGCACATCATAAGCCGCCTTAAAATCAGCCTCGATCTTGGGCCAGATATCAGCGGTGTTTGCAACTTTAGCCCCTTCCGGATTCGATGGGTCATAGGTCTTCTCATCCAGGTAAGGCACTTTGTTCCACATCTTCTTGGCCTCGAAGTGGTAATGCCCGCGCAGGAAGCGCGCCTCTGCCGTTACCTGCGCCTTTTCAGCGTCTGTCATGTCCTTTGCGTTTGCCATCACCAGCAACACATCGTTGCTTCGGGCAATACCATCGTACACATGGCGCCACTTTCCGCGGAAGTGGTTGTTGCTAGGCAACCAGTTATAGGTTTCGATAAAGGTGATCTCCGGCTGGTCACCGGCATCAGTTCCTTTGTAAGTATCATCGGAGGCCACGGCGCCATATACCCAGTTGGTAACCGCACTGTGCCAGGCGGTGTTGCCGGACCCTACGCCGTCTAGGAGCGAGTAAGCGCCTATCAGCAACGCATTCACCCCTTTTTTAGACTCCAGTGACGACTGCCCCACTACCCCTTTGGGCGCCGTGGTCAGGAAGTCTTCGTCGCAGGCTCCCAGGAAGCCAGCCATAACGATAGCCGCTATTCCAAATATCTTTCTTTTCATGATTTCCTTTCGATTAATTTTCACTTAGAAACTAACATTCACGCCCACCAGCAGATTCTTGGAGACAGGGTAAGCGCCCTCGTCCACACCTAACTGGCGGTCGTTGCCTGCGCCATACCCCCTCAGGTTGATCTCTGGGTCCAGGCCGGTGTACTTGGTGAAGGTGAACAGGTTCTGCCCCTGAATGTAGATATTCGCCCTGCCCATGCCTGCTCTGGAAATCCAGCTTGTCGGCAGGTTATACCCTAGCTGGATGTTCTTGACGCGCAGGTAGGAGCCGTCTTCGATGAAGTAAGTAGAAGGCACGCTGCTGGCGGCGTCGCCGGAGCGCAGCTGCGGCAGCAGCGCGTCTGTCTTGCCCGGTCTCCAGGAGTCGTAGAGCATGCGCTTGCTTCTGTTGCCCTGGAAGGTCTGGAAATCGGTCCAGTAGCGCACGTAGTTGAACACATCAGCCCCCTGCACCCCCTGCGCAAACACAGTCAGGGTGAAGTTTTTGTACTCTGCGTTCAGGTTCAGGCCGTAAGTAAAGTCCGGGTGCGGGTTACCGATGAAGGTCTGGTCGCTGCCGTTGATCACCCCATCGCCGTTCACGTCTCTGTACTTAAAGCGACCCGCGATGTTGTCGGCTCCGCCACGCTGCACAGCATGCGCCTTGGCCTCATCATCCGTCATGAAAATGCCGTCCACAATATAGCCGTAGAACGAAGAAAGTGGCTGGCCTTGCTGCGTAGCCGTTACCGGAGGCGTGCGCAACCCGAAGCCCTGGTAAATCGTGTTCGGGTTACCGTTTGTCTTCACCACCATGTTGCGGTAAGTAGACAGGTTAGCTCCCACCGTAAAGGTCAGCTCATTCCCCAAAGCGGTTCCGTTATAGTTCAAGCCGAGATCAACACCCTTGTTGTTCATCTCCCCGATGTTCACGAACGGGTTTGTGGCCACCCCCTGGGTAAACGGCAGCTCAACCGGGAACAGCATGTCGGTGGTGGTACGAGTATACCAGTCGAACACAAAGTCTACTCTGCCCTGGAAGAGGGCGGCATCGAAACCAATGTTTGTACTCGTGGTGGTCTCCCACTTGGCATTCGGGTTACCGAACTGCGAACGGTCATATCCGATCACCACGGTGGTGTTCGTGCCGTTGATGTCGTAGTTAGACTGATCTGGGTGCGACTGGAAAGTAGAGGCGAAGTTGTAGTTACCGATCTCCTGGTTACCTGTCTGGCCCCATCCGGCTCTAAGCTTTAACTCATCCAGGAAGGAAATGCCCTTCATAAACTCCTCCTGGGTGATGCGCCATCCCGCACTCATGGCCGGGAACGTGGCGTAGCGGTTGGCGGGGGCAAAGCGGGAAGAGGCATCCCGGCGCACGGTACCTTCCAGCAGGTATTTATCCATGAAAGAATAGTTTACCTTACCGAAAGTGGAGAACAGGCGCCAGTCATACCCTCCACCGCCATTTGCCGGAGCCAGCGAGCCGGCACTGAGGTAACGGAAATCCAGGTCATCCACAAAGAAGCCGCTGCGGCTACCGAAGAAGTTCTCGCCGTAAGAGCTGATCGCCTCGGTACCGAGCAGCACGTTTATGCGGTGCACCTCCGAAAGGTTCAAGTCGTAAGCCAGGGTATTCGACCAGGTCCAGTCACGGTCGTAGCTGTTGTTAGTCGACAAACTGTTTGTTTGCGCCGCCTCCGCAGACTCCACATCCCGGATGCTGAAGTTCCGCATGTTAAAGCTGTTGTAGTCCAGGCCAAAGCTGGTACGGGCAGTCAGGTTCTTCATCAGATCCAGCTCGGCGAAGATGTTACCGAACAGGCGCACCTCCTGTCCCACGTTGTCCTTGTTTCGAGCCTGAAGCGCCACCGGGTTTCGGGCATTACCCAAACCGCCGCCTTTCGTTCCGGCGAAATTCCCCATAATGTCATACACCGGTATGATGGGCTGCATGCGGTAGGCCATCGAGATGGGGTTGCTTTCGCTGTTGTTTCCCGCTACCTGGCCTACGCGCTCCCCAAACGACACCTGCAGGTTCTCGCCTACGCGCGCGCGGTTCTTTATCTTAAACTCGGTGTTGGCTCTTACGGCGTAACGCTTATAGTATGTGTCCTTCAGGATACCCTCTTGGTCGTAGTAGTTCGCCGAAAAGGCATATACCCCTTTGTCGGTACCGCCGGTAGCGCCCACCTGGTAGTTCTGGATAACGGCAGGCCGGAAAATCTCCTCGAGCCAATTGGTACCGTCCTTGTTTGCGCGCGTAATCTGGAACTTGGTCTTCCCGAAGGCTGGGTCATCAATATCATTCGTATAGTTAGCCTGGTTTACCCTTGGGTCATCAGCCTTCGCCCCCGTTGGGTAGATAAAGTCTGGTATAACCGGTGTCGGCCCGTTGCCATACTGCGGGTTCGATGGGTTCCCGTTCAGAAGCTTGCCCGCGTTTCGCTCACTCTCCCAGGTCAGTTCAGCTAACTCGTTTGTATTGAGCAGGTCGAGTAGCTTGCCATGGCGCTGCACCCCGTAATAAGAGTCGAAGGTGATGCGGGGTTCGCCGCTTTTGCCTTTCTTGGTCGTGATGATCACCACGCCGTTACCCGCCCGCGCACCATAGATAGAAGCCGAGGAGGCATCCTTCAGGATCTGCATCGACTCGATGTCGTTCGGGTTGAGGGTGTTGAGGTTGCCCTTGGTTGGCACCCCGTCAATCACATACAGCGGGGAGTTGTCGTTGATGGTACCGAAACCGCGCACACGCACCATTACGCCACCACCCGGGCTGTTATCGTTTCCGACCGTTACGCCGGCTGCGCGCCCCTGCAGGGCCTGCGCCACGTTGGTGGCCGGCACCGACAGCAGTTCCTCCGCCGACACCATGGCCACCGCACCGGTAATGTCCTTCTTGGCCTGCGAGCTGTAGCCAGTCACCACTACCTCTTGCAATGCTTTTGTATCTGTACCCATCGTCACGTTTACCGTGCTCCGGTTATTGACAGCCACTTCCTGCCGTTGGAATCCGATGTAAGAAAACACCAGGGTTGCGCCTGCAGGGGCTGAGATAGAGAAGTTACCGGATGCATCTGTCGATACACCTGTTGTGGTTCCCTTCACAAGCACTGTTACGCCGGGCAATCCTGTTCCTTTTTCATCCACCACACGACCGTTAACGGGTGCATTCTGCCTGGCTTTGGCAGGCATTTGATTGGATGCCTGCAAAGGCGCATCAAAAACACTGGAAAAAGACTTTGCGGGTGGTGCTGCGTTGCTTGCGCTCATGGCTCTTTGCGGGAAACCACTCGCATACGTCCCGGTAAACGGGGCCCCTTGTCCGATACTGATCTGGCAGGAGCCCATCAGCAAGCACGGAACCAGCAGCTTTCTTAATGGGTAGAAGGCTTTTTTCATTGCAAATAAATTAAGTGAGGAATAATAATACTTTGGCACTACTTACTATATCTCAGTTGCCAGCCCCTACATGCACCAGGAAAATTCTTACCCATGCCGGAGCGTGCTAATATGCATTCTCACCTTATGAAAGCCCTCTGCCCTGCCCCCTCTTCTCTATTTTTACTTATAGCGGATAGGATAACAGACAAGCGCCTGCAAAAACCAAAAAATTATAATAAAAGGATACATAGCTTCGGATTAAGCTATGTTGCAATGATCTGCCATCTTCGTTCTCACTTTAGCTTCTGGATATTCCATCCAATAGACTTTCAGCATTAAATACAGGCAGAAAGTGAGTGGTCACTATTTGAATGTAATGTATAAATTTACTTTACACGATCCAACACTCTTTAAATAAATTTATTAGTGTTTAAACAACATAAAAACCGGTTTAGCAAATCTTGCTGTATTATACTTATCGCTTACTACTCCAATCATTTACCTGCATGTATCTCAATTGTATTCTATGCGATAAATGCCTTTAAGAATAATTGAAACAGAATTGAAAAAAAAATCTCCCTGCCGACTTAAAGTGCCAACAGGGAGATTCAAATGTCATTCAAACATTATTAACTACAGGCTGCAATTAACCGCTTTGTACAAACATACCCCTTCCAGAATGCGAATATTTTAAAGGAGAAAAATCGCCCCCTTTGCAAGGATGGGTCAGCAAACCGGATAACCCTAAGCAGCTTTTAGACATCGCAAATGATTTATCGCTTACAAATTCATATTGCCTTTCTTACTTAAATCCTTCACCCGGATGTTCCGGAACCAGACCGTGGAGCCGTGGCCCAGAAAGCCGATGTACCCCTTAGCCCGCTTCAGCCCAGGGTGCTCCTTATGGTCCAGGGTGCCGTTTTTGCTGGCTTCCGCAATGTCGCCGTCCACAATGGTGGTGCCGTTCAGGATCACCTTCACCTTGTTCCCTTTCACGATCACCTCCTCGTAATTCCACTCGCCTGTCGGTTTCAGGTAGCCGCGCTTGGCCGGAATAACGCCGTATACTGAACCGTGGTACTGGTAGGGCTCCAGGTTTTTGTAGATGTCGGCATCGTTGTCGAGTATCTGGAGTTCCATACCTACATAGGCTGCATCTCCCTCCAGCGGAGTACGGATACCGAGGCCATTGTTGGCACCGGGCGTCAGCTTAAACTCGAAGCGGAAAACGAAGTCTCCATACTCCTCTTTGGTGTAGAGATTTCCGCCGCTACCGAACTTAGGCTCGCGCACCACCAGTTCCCCGTTCTCGATCACGTAGTCGGTGGTGTTGCCTTGCCAGTGGTGCATGTTGGTGCCGTCGAACAGCACTTTATACCCCTCTTTTTTCTCGGCCGCACTTAGCTTAAATGGCTCCGGTCTGGGAATCTCGCGAATATAAATATCCCTATAAGCCACTCGCGAACCGTGCGCCTGCAATTCCAGCTGCTCCTCCGCAAAGATAGGCTGGGCTCTGTCCCAGTAATTTTCGAGCATCACGTTGTCTGTCACGAGTTCCCCGTTGAGGTATACCGTCACGCGGTCGCCCTGCATCAGGATGCGGAAATTGTTCCACTCGCCAAGCGGATTATCTGCCACTTTCAGCGGCTTGCTCTCGTTCACTTTGTTGTTGTAAAGGCCGCCGGAACCTACCTGCGCCCCGTCGGCCACGCGCGCCGTATCCCACATCTGCACCTGCGGTGTGCCCCGCAGGTAAATGCCCGCGTCACCGTTCTTCGTGCCCTCGTCAAAGATCTTCCAGTCCACGAATAGTTCAAAGTCACCGTATTTCTTCGCCGTAGTGAGGTTGTTATACCCCTTGCCTACAAACACGATCTCGCCGTTCTCCACTTTCCAGTCGCGGCGCATCTCCTCGTCGGCGGCCTGTTGTTTTTGAGCGAGTGTCTTCGCATCCATCTTCGCCCGCTCAATCGGGTTGCCCACCAGGCCTTTCCAGCCCGTCAGGTCCTTGCCATTGAAGAGCGAAACAAACCCCTCGCCTTTCGGCATTTCATCCAGGAACTTTCGGATGGCCTGTTTCTGGTATTCGCTGTCTGGCCCCTGCAACGCCTGCATGGCTTTGTTCAGATGCGCCCTTACCACATCCCCTTGAAAGGCTTTGTTAGAAAGGGCAATGCTCATGACAGCTAGCGCAGCCTCCTGCTTCAATTCAGGATCATCCAGATACTTTCCGGCAAATACCAGGGCTGGGAAGGTCCTGTTCTTCGCCACCTGCTGTAAAATCGCTTTCTTCTGCGCCGCATTGTTCGCTACCTCCATGCCCTCGCGTAGCAGCAGCAGTTTCTGCTCGGCAGGGTATGCCGCCGTGCTGACCATGCGCACATAACCCGTCAGCGCCTGATCCAGGTAAGTTGCGTTGGCCGCATTCTGGCTGATGCGGAGCAACTCCTTGGCTGCACTGGCATCAGACCAGGCGGCCAGGGCCGTTACAGCGTCATTTTTGGTGGCCGCATCGCCGTTCTGGAAAGCGTCAGATACCGTTTGCAATGCCTGTTTTCCACCAATGCCCGCCAATACATTGAAGTACGCCGGTCTTTTATCCGCTGGGGCCTTTTTCATCTGCGCCAGCAGGAGTGTTGCCTGCTCCTGCTGCGCATCATACTGCTTCAGGGCAGCCACAATTGCCTGTTGCACAGCGTTGGTCTCCTCTACCTGATTTGTTTTATGAAGCAGGGTATACAGTTGGGGCAGGTTTTCTTTGTTAGCCATGGGCTCCAGCGATGATAACGCCGCCATGCGTACCGCAGGGTTTTTATATGCGGCAAACTCAAAAACCGTTTCAATCTCACTCTGTGCGGCACGGGCCCCCAAAACTTCCAGCAGGGCCACTTGGCCTTCTGCAGGCATTTTAGGCAGCGCGTTGGCCACTTCCCTTGTCAGGCTGGTGCCGGGCATGATCAGCAGGGCGTTTTTCACCGCTTGTGCCTCTTCCGGACCTCCTTTTCGCATGGCTTTCAACAGCTTTGGCAAAGCTTGCTCTCCGCCTAATTTCCCGACAGCCCCTATAGCAGCCAGTCGTACCGCATCGTCCTTGCTTTTCAGCGCTTTCTCTATAGTTGGCAACGCGGCCGTGGCCTTGTTGTCTCCCAGCATCGTCAGGATGCCGGCGCGCACTTCGGGAGCAGCTTTCTTTTGCGTATCTAGCCACATGGCTGTGGTGGACAGGGTAAGGTTGGCCGGGGCAAACTTGAGGGCTGCGGCACGGTAGGCAGGGTCCGGGTCGGTGGCGGCACGCAGGAGCAGCGCCATGCTTTGCTCGCCCTGCAACTCCGTGAGCAGTTTTAGCGCAGCAGTGCGGGTATGGGCCTGCGTTTTCTGGCTGGCACGCTGCAGCAGCGATGTTGCGATTTTCTCAGCCTGCTCCTTCTGGCCTTTTTCCTTCAGGCGCTCGGCGTACAGCAGGTAGGCGGCAACCGCATTGTCATTGTCATAGGTATAACTGTCTTCCTCAGCCGCTTTCGCCAGCACCTCCTCCGACCCGGGGGCCGCAATATTGGCCAGCGCATAAAGGGCCAGCTTTCTCAGTTTCTCATCCGGACTTGTGGCAAAGGGTGTGATAGCTGAAACGGCCTGTTCGTAACGGGTGTCGCCCAGGGCCTCCACCAAAGACAATCGGCAATCGCCTGATGCACCCGAGAGCGCCTGCAAGAGCGCATTGTTTCCGTTTGGCGAATTGATGCTGGTGAGGGCATTGGCAGCCGGGGCGCACAGCCGCTCATCGGTGAGGTAGCGCTGCAGGCACGGCACCGCATCGGCCTTGCCCACCACTTGCAGCTGACGGATTAGAAACGCCTGACTCTCGGGGTTTGTCTCCCGGCCCAACGACTCGCAGTAGGCCGCCACGCTCATGCTGCGCCAGTCCTCCCGCTCCTGCTGCATCACATAATAAGAGAAGCCACCCAAGGCATATTCCAGCCGCGAGTTATCGCCCTTTCCGGGGGCAGTGAGCATGGTCGCCATCTCCACGATGCCATCTTTGCCGAGAGAGGCCACCTCGCCCATACTTGCCTGCAATTGTGCCTTGTCTTTGGCAGGCATTTCGGCCAACACATCGGCAATGCGGGTGGCTAGTGTCCGCTGGTCGTCTTTCCGTTGCCCCATGGCAGCCGAGCAAACCGTGAGCAGCGCAATAAAAAGTAGTGTTATATTTTTCATACCGTTAGGCTCAAATAATTCTGTTTCTGATGTATTATCCTGTACATGATTTTTAACGCAGCGCTACCCGATGGTCCAGCCAGAGCGCATGGGCTGGTATACTAGGCGGTTAGCCCCCTCATCGTCTATAAACTCCTGCTTTACGGGGTCGAATTTCAGGGAGCGACCCAGGCGCAGGGCGGCAAGGCCCATGTTCACGAGCGTGCACGAACGGTGACCGTTTTCCTCGTTCAGCGCGAATTTCTGGCGATTTTTCACGGCCTGCACGAAGTCAGTTACCTGCGGCGCAGGGTCCGGAAAAGCGGCCAGTTTGCGCTTCAGGTCCGGGATATCAGAGCGGAAGCCAGGGTATAGCTTGCCTTTGGGCCCTTCGATGTATGGCACTTTCTCGTCTGAGCCTTCGCCGTCGAGGATGATCTGGCATCCGTCGGCGTAGGTATACACAATGCGGCGCCAGGTGCCCACGGCATCGGTATGCTGCTGCGGGGCGTCTATCTCCACCGACACAGGGCTGGTGTTGTCCTTGCCCAGGAAGTATTGGATCGGGTCCATGTAATGCTGCCCCATGTCGCCGAGGCCGCCGCCGTCATAATCCCAGTACCCGCGGAAGGTGCCATGCACACGGTGTGGGTTGTAGGGCTTGTAAGGAGCCGGGCCCAGCCACATGTTATAGTCCAGTTCCTGTGGCACGGGCATCGGCTCGAGGTCCGTTTTGCCCACCCAATAAAATTTCCAGTCATACCCCGTCTGGCGGCCCACCGTCACTTTCAGGGGCCAGCCCATTAGGCCACTTTCCACGAGTTTCTTGATCGGCTTTACCGGCGTTCCCATCCCATAAAACACATCCTCGAAACGGAACCAGGTGTTTAACCGGAAGATGCGCCCGTGCTGCTGCACGGCCTCTACCACACGTTTTCCTTCGCCTATGGTGCGTGTCATAGGTTTCTCGCACCAGATATCCTTGCCGGCACGAGCCGCGTCGGTGGCCATAATGCCGTGCCAGTGGGGCGGCGTGGCGATGTGCACAATGTCCACCTCCGGCATCTGAATCAACTCTCTGTAATCGGTAAAGGTCTTCACGCCCTTCCCCACCATGTCAACGGCTTTCTTTAGGTGATTTTGGTCTACGTCGCATACCGCCACCACGCGGGTGTCGCCGTAGGGGAAGTGGTTGCGCCCCATCGAGCCAACCCCGATTACGCCTTTTGTCAGTTGGTCGCTGGGTGCCACGTAGCCTTTTCCGCCCAGCACAAACCGGGGCACGATGGTGAATACAGCCAGGGTAGCTGCAGACTGCTTAAGGAAACTTCGTCTTGAACTCATTGGAAAGTGAAGATTATATGGTGAATGACAATCGTTTAATACATCTGTTATTCTCTTTCGGAGGCTTTGTAAAACCCAACCTCTGCCAACTGCACAGGCCCTTTCGCCTCCAGCACGGTTACCCGCACTTTCGTGGTTTTCACCTCCGGGAAGCGCAACAGCCGTTTATACCCAATGGTGGTGAACTGCTCGATCTCCTTCCAGCTTTTGCCGTCCCAGTACTCAAGCAATGCTTTGGCGTTGCGCTGCCCTGTGGCAATATTCTCCTGCAGCAGGGCCCTGTCGAAGGCAATCTCCTTTCTAAAATTTAGTTCCCGCGGTTGGTGTTGGTTTAGGGTGAGGTAGGTTCCGAGGGTCTTATCCGTCAGTTTCTTGTTGATCTTGCCAGTGGCCAGGTTTGTCTTGAAGGTTTCGTTGAGGATGCTGCGGAAGGCATGCAGGCTTTGCGCATCCTGCTCCGCGAAAACGCCTTTTGGATTTGGCGGAATGTTGAGCAACAGCAGACTGTTGCGGCCCACGGATTTATAGTACAGGTCCACCAGTTGCTTTCCGGACTTCACCTTGCTGTCTTCCTCCGGGTGGTAAAACCAACCCGGCCGAATGGACACGTCCGTCTCAGCGGGTATCCACTTGTCGCCATTCGGATCGCCGGTATTCAGGTAGCCTGCGTCTGCCACACCCGGAGCCATGCCTGTTGTGTTGATGGTGGACCAGCAGGTTTCGCCGGCGTTTCCCGACTCGTTGCCCACCCAGCGCACATCGGGGCCGGCATCCGAGAACATCACGGCCTGTGGCTGCAACTCCCGCACCATCTGCCAGTAACCGTCGAAATCGTATTCCATGTTTTTGGCGTCCTCGCCCTTGGCACCGTCGAACCATACCTCGGCCACCTCGCCGTAATTGGTCAGGAGCTCGCGCAGCTGGTTTTTGTAGAAGTCGTTATAAGCGGCGGTGCCGTAGCTCGGCTCGTGCCGGTCCCAGGGCGAGAGGTAAAAGCCGAACTTTATACCCTGTTCCCGGCAGGCATCCGCAATGGCCTTCACCACATCCCCCTTCCCGTTCTTCCAGGGGCTGCTGGCCACGCTGTGGTCGGTATACTTCGACGGCCAGAGACAAAAGCCGTCGTGGTGCTTGGCCGTGATGATCGCCATTTTAAAGCCGGCGTCTTTCAGGGTCTTCACCAACTGGCTGGCATCAAAATCAACCGGATTAAAAAGCTGTGGGCTTTCGGTGCCGTCGCCCCACTCCCTGCCGGTGAAGGTATTCACGGTGAAGTGCAGGAAGGCCGTGGTCTCAAGCTTTTGCCACTCCAACTGGCGGTTTGTCGGAGTAGGCAGGGCTTGCGCGAACAAAGCAGGCGCTGACGCGATGAGGGCAAGGCACAGTGGGAGGAAGTATAGTTTTTTCATAGGCTCTTCGTGGTAACGTTCTCCAGTTTAAATACCCAGGCATGGTCGCAGGGCACATTTCCTGGGTTAAGGGTTGGGGGTATGAGCGTGAGTTTCCCGTTTTTGATGGATGACCTGACTGCTGCCTTTGTGCCCAGCATGCTGACTTTCCCAGCTTTGCTGATACCCTTTACCGTGATTGGTTTTTCGGGCCATTGGGTGCAGATCACGTACAGGTCCTTTCCTTTGGCGGTATAAAATACCTGCTGCTCCTTCATATCCTCGGGCCGTTGCGCCCAGGCCGTGGTGCCGTAGATGGCCTCCCCGTTCACTTGCAGCCATTCCCCCATATCGAGTAGCCGCTCCTGCATAATCACCGGAATCATACCATCTGCCTTCGGGCCGATGTTGAGCAGCAGGTTACCGCCGTTGCTCACTTTGTCTATCAGCAAGTCGATGAGTTGCTTGGAGGTGAAGTAATGGGCGGTGGTTTCGAAGCGGTTGTAGCCATAGGAAGTGCCAATACCCCGGCTCTCTTCCCAGGGGTGCGACCCGGCCTCGCCGATGCCTTTGGTGTTGTGCACGAGGTCGTACTCGGTAGTATAATAGTCGCCGTGCTTGCTGCGGGTTTCGCTTCCCCAGCGGTCGTTGGCCACCACCGTTTCCCGCACCGGCGACTCGTTGTAGAGCCAGGCCAGGAAATCTTCGCTTTTGAACTTGTCGCTGGTATAATCCCACTCGCCGTCTGCAAACAGCACCTCTGGCTTATAGCGCGTCACGAGGTCTTTCAGCTGCGGAATCATGTGCTCATCCACCCACTCGTTCAGGCTGGCCTTGGCATACAGCGGGTGGTTCCATTCCAGCAGCGAATAGTAAAAACCCATCCGCAGTCCTTTCTTACGCACGGCAGTGGTCAGGTCGCCGGCCAGGTCGCGGTGCGGACCGATGGCCACGCTGTTCCAGTGCGGACTCTCGGCGCTGGGCCACAGGCAAAAGCCGTCGTGGTGTTTGGAGGTGAGCACGACGTACTTCGCGCCTGATTTCTGAAAGAGATCTGCCCATTTATCCGGGTCAAAGTACTCAGCCTTGAACATCGGGGCAAAATCCTGGTAAGTGAAGTTCTCGCCGTAGTGCCTGGTATGGTGTTTCAGGAACAGCTCGTTTTTGGTGAGCAGCCGATTCTCGTAATGCTCGGCGTATTTCTCGTATACCCCCTCCACCTCGTCCACGGGCGCATAGGCGGGCACTGCGTACGGCCCCCAATGGATGAAAATACCGAATTTGGCATCCGTCCACCAGGCTGGGGTTTCGCGCTTGTCCAGGGAGGCCCAGTCTGGCTGGTACTGCTGCGAAATTGCCTTACCGGCCACAAGGATTATGATCAGGGTTAAGTAGAGCGTTTTTTTCATAGGCTGTTTTGATAGGCACTGAAAAGAGGGCATGGATATCAGCAGGTTGAGAAGCGACCTTTTATGCCCATACCGTTTTAAAACCAAAGCGTTAGCAGATAATTCACCTGACCGAACCCTCATTCAAAGTAATTATTTTTACCTGAAAAATAAGGCGTAGGCCCTATCTTTTATCTTGTTATGAAAACAGTGGCGGAGTCTGTTGGGCAAGCGAAAAAGACACACAAAAGGCATTGCCCTATACCGGCAAAGCACTGCCTGAAAGAATCGGGCAGTGCTTTGCGCGGTAGTGGGCGATGCTTAGTAGCCTGGGTTTTGCGCGCCAAGGCTTGGGTTACGCTGCCGCTCCGCCTCCGGTAACGGAAAGAGCAGGTGCTTTTCGGCGAATGCCTTGCCCCAGTGGTTGGTATGCCCGATCACGTCCACGTAGGTAATCTTGCCGGGATTGCTGGCTGACGTTACCGGAAATTTACGCGTCCGGACAATATCAGACCAAAGCCGGAACTCAAACACAAGCTCCCTGAACTTCTCCGCCCATACCTCCTCTGCGAAGTTGCCAGCTGACAGGCCACTGAGTTCCGCCTTAATGGTGCCGATGGCTTGTTTCCAGTAGGCGCGGCCCTTCACCTGCGCCAGGTAATCCACGGCCTCGGCGGTTACGCCCTCCGAGCGCGAAATAGCCTCTGCAGCAATCAACAGCACATCTGAGTAGCTATAAATCACGGCATCCTTGCCAGAACTGGCGGTTTCTCTCACAGCCTGGTCGTCGTGCCACATGTAAGGAGCTGTATCGAAGGTTTTGGTCTCACCACTTTCCAGCTTCAGGGTTGAGTGGAAGTATTGCTTTTCCTGTGCCCGCAGGTCGTTGGCGGCATCATACCCCCGCAGGAACTCATTTACAGGCAGGTAAGCCCCGTTGGTGATGGCGTATGCTACGTGCTGCGCCATCGACACAGGGTATGCCCACTGCGGGTAATTGCTGCCTGAAATGCCCACAGCATACTCGTGGTAAAATACGTGCTCGTTCGGGGAGGCATCGGCTTTGCGCAGCTTGTTATAGGCGCTGTTTTCCGCAATTACCCCGCCGGCAGCGTCTCTATCGTGCTGGGTCAGGTGATAGGTGCCGCTCTGGATCACGCTCCGGGCCATGGCAGCCGCCTCAGCATACCTGTTTTCCTGCAACGGAAAACCGCTCATCGTCAGGTAAACGTCTGCCAGCATGGTGGCGGCGGCGCCCTTGGTTACCCGCCCACCATTATTAGCCATCGCAGCGTCCGAAAGGCCGCCGTCGTTTACGGCATACTTCAGGTCGCTCTCAATCAGGTTATAAACCTCCTTCACTGAATTGCGCGGCACGTATAGATTATCCAGCGATTCATAGGGCTCGGTTATGACCGGCACCTCACCGAACATCTTCACGAGGCTGAAGTAGGCGTAGGCCCGGAAAAACTTCGCCTCTGCCAGCAGCTGCTTTCGCTCATTATCCTGCAGGCCGGGTGTGTCCGGGATGTACTTGATGGCGTTGTTTGCCCGTGAGATGCCCCGGTACATGTTGTCCCAGATACTGCCCATGTAGCCGTTCAGGTTGTTTCCGTTCAGGGTCAGCTGCTGCGCGTGCTGCACATGCACCTCCTGGCCCTTGTACTCGTTATCGAAAAAACCTGACATGTAATTGCCCAACATGGCTTGTGCGCCGTTGTACACACCGCCGTCATACAGCTGCGGAGCGCCCGTGCGGTAAAGCGAGTTTACGGCGCTGTAGGCATGTGCCGGCTGTGTGAAATTCTGGTTGGCAGCCAGTTCATCCTTCGGCCTCTCCTCCAGAAAGTCTTCGCAGGAGAAGCAGAGCAGCCCTGCCAGCAGTATAAATGCATGTATCTTTTTCATATCGTTCGCTGTCTCTGTTGATTAAAATTTAAGGTTGAAGCCCATGGTATAGGTGCGCGGCTTCGGGTACTGGAAGAAGAAAATGTTCTGCCCCCACTGGTTGCCGCCCCACGAGGTTGCCTCCGGATCATACCCCTGAAAATCGTCTGAGTGGATGACAAAGGCATTCTGCACACTGGCATATACCCGCAGCCCTTTCATGTTCAGGTTTGGCAGGAACGTGTTGTCGAAGTTATACCCCAGCGAGAACAGGTTACCCCGGATGTAGGACCCGTCCACTACCCAGCGGCTGTCAATTTCGCTGTTCTGGCCCGCATATGCCTGGTTTCGGATTTCCTGCACAAATGTATCCTGGTTGTCCGGTGTCCAGCCCTCGGTCAGGATGGTGCGCAGGCCATTCGCAATGCCCGAGCGGTCTTCGGTGGAGTGGTAGAACTGCTGCAGGATATCCACGCCGGTCACAAACTGAAGATCAGCGGTGAAGTCGAAGTTTTTGTACTTGAAGGTGTTTATCAAACTTCCGGACCAGTCAGGCAGGCCTTTGCCCAGGATAGACTTTTGCGTAGCGCGCTTGGCCTCGCCGGGCACAGCGCCAACTTTCGCAGCTTCCTCGGCCTCATCGGTTCCCCAGGTTCCCAGGCGCTCATACCCCCAGAAGGAGCTCAACGACTCGCCCACGCGCAGGATGGTCTGGCTGCCCGATACCCACCAAGGGCCTGGCTCAATATCCTCGTCGTTTTCACCCAGTTTCTCAATCCTGTTCTTATTGTAGTTCAGGTTCAGGGAGGTCTGCCAGCTAAAATCGCTTGCCTCAATGTTTGTAGTCGTCAGGAGCAATTCCACGCCACGGTTTGAAACCGAGCCAATATTGTCACGCACAGCAGCGTAACCTGTTGAGTGGGGTACCGGGCGGTCAAGCAAAAGGTCAGTCGTCAGCTTGTAGTAATAGTCAAACTCCAGCTCTACCCGGTGGTTGAACAGGCGGGTATTAAAGCCCACGTCAAACTGCTTGGTCCGCTCCCACTTCAGGTCTGGGTTTGGCAGCCTGTTCAGGTAGCTCTGCGAGGCACGCCCTCCCCCGATGAGTACCGTACCCGATGACACAGTGGCCAATGACTGGTAGGTTGGGATCTCGGTGTTACCCGTGATGCCGAAGCTGGCGCGCAATTTCAGTTGGTTAAGCTGGCCAAGGTCCTGCAGGAAAGGCTCGTTTGAGACTACCCATCCCAGGCCCACGGATGGGAAAAAGCCATACTTGTTCTTATCCCCGAAGCGCGAAGACCCATCTACACGGCCGGTCAGCGTGATGAGGTATTTGTCGTCGTACGCATATCCGCTGCGCAGGAAGTACGAATTCATCGCCCACTTGTCGTAGTACGACTCTGGGGCACCCGGCTGACTGGCCGCCTGTATGCGGTTATACTTGAAGAAGTCATCGGCGAAGCCTCTGGCCTCCACCCAGTTGCCCTCCACAGTGCGCTCCTGCCAGCTTAGGCCAAGCACCGAGTTCAGGCTGTGCTTGCCGAACTCGTTATTGTAAGACAGGTAAGTTTCCTCTTGCCAATAGTTTACCTTTTCGCCTCCCAGGGCAGCGCGTCCTAGTGGGGAGGAAATATTCAGCAGATCCGTCGGGTAGTACTCTTTGGAGTTCCGGTTATGCCTGTCGAAGCCGAACTGGGTTCTTAAATCCAAACCAGGCAGCAAATGGAAGGTAACATAGGTGTTGCCAAACAGCTGCGTACGCTCACGCAGGCGCTCCTGCGTTTCCAGCACATGCACTGGGTTGGCCATACCCTCCAAGTTATAAGCGTCACTGATCATGCTGCTGTTGCTCCAGGTTCCGTCCGGAAATTTAACCGGAAAAATAGGCGACATCTCGATCATGCTTCTGCGCGGCATCTGGTGCCCGCCTCCCTCTTCGGCCTCGTTTTCGGTAGTATAGTTTACCAACAGGTTGGTACCCACCGACAGCCACTTTTTAGGTGTGGCATCGTAAGCCACTTTCCCGCTTACCCGCTCCAGCCAGCTGTTGAGCATGATGCCCTCCAGCTTGGCGTAGTTCAGGAACGTTCCGAAAGAGGATTTTTCAGATTTAGACTGCAGCGACACCTGGTGGTTGTGCGATACGGCGGTTCGGGTTGCCTCTTCCTGCCAATCGGTATCATACAGCGGCCTACCACTCGAGTCGAACAGCCGCGGGTCATTTTTCGTGAATGTAGGTGTAACGCCGGGCCGGTATTTAGAAGTATTGGCCATACCTGTCTCTACCACCTGCAGCCATTCCTCAGCGTTTAGCAGGTCCATTTTCTTGCGCATATGCCCTACGCTCACCCAGCCGTCATACCCCACAGTGATGCCTTCTGTGGCCGCACCCCGGCGGGTAGACACCAGAATAACGCCGTTGGCACCGCGGGCACCATAAATTGCCGTGGAGGAAGCGTCTTTCAGCACCTCCATGCTCTGTATGTCATTCGGGTTCAGGAATTGAATGTCCTCCATCACCACGCCATCCACCACGTAGAGCGGCCCAGAGGAGGCGTTGATAGTCCCGACACCCCGAATCACCACGCGGGGGCTGCTGGTGGGGGAGCCGGAGTTGAGCTTCACGTTCACGCCTGCCACTCGCCCCTGCAAGCCTTGCAGGGCGTTCGTTACCGGTGCCTTTAACAGTTCTTCTGCACTCACCACACCCACAGAACCCGTCACATCAGATTTTTTCTGCGTGCCATACCCTACTACTACCACTTCCTCTAAAGCTTTACTATCTGGTTGCAGCGTCACGTTTATGGTAGAGCGCCCGTTTACGGCAATTTCCTGGGTAGTGTAGCCAATAAAGGAAAGCACCAGTATATTATTACTTGCTCCGTCCGGAAGCATAAGCTCAAACTTACCCTCCATGTTGGTGCTGGCGCCTATAGTAGTGCCTTTCAATACCACCGTCACACCGGGCAGTGCCATACCCTTTTCGTCCTTCACCGTGCCCCGCACGGGTGTTTCGTACGCCTTTGCCACAGACAGGGCACGCGCCGGGTACTTTGCCGCGGCTAGCACTGACGCCGCGGACATCTCCGCACACACCGTGAAAGAGAGAATTCCGGCGCAGAGCACCAGCCTTCTGTTCTTCGTACAGCTGTTGTCGAACAATTTTGTAAATCGCTGTTTCATAGAATTAATTAGTTTAAAATAGCCATAATTTTGAACTGCTAAAACCTTTTAGTAATTGAATAAAAAATTTTCTTTTTAACTCCTTTAGGCTTTTGCCTGCTGTCCAGACGCAAAATTCAGATTGATCAGAGCTGTCAGACTGGCCGCTCATTTCGATGCACGGCAGGTCTAAGTTGGATGGTGGCCGTCTTGTGCTTCGCACACGGCACAGAACGATGTATGGGAAACAATAATGGCAGCAAGCGAAACGCTCTGACATTATTTTATCATTCTATAACTCAAATTAAACAATGATATGGCATAAGTCAAAGCTTTTCATGCTTTTTTTAGCAAAAAGGAGTAAGTAATCAATCATCTATCTACACGCACTTCATCAAATTCACGCAACATGTTAATAATCAACACATTTGATCAGCATAACCGTGGAAAGCATCAATTGAGTCAGCATGTATTTCCAGCGGAAATGTATTACCCCTGCGTACTCCCTGCTCTTTTCGTCTGACACAGCGCGATGCCAGACTGTCTCTGTCATCCTTGCCCTAGCTTAGGTCATCCTCCCAGGCAGGATGGTATCTCGCATTGCTCACACCGATTAGCATAAAGCGACAAGGCGATTGTGGGAAGCCCGTGTCTTCTAATAACCAAACCCTGAACTAAAACTTCAACGCTCAATGGTAGCTCAGCCAATGCTATCGTCAAGTTGTGCAAGGGCGCAACCCCTGCTTAAAAGGTTGGAAAACGCTGGTTCAGTTTCTGCAGACGAGTGGGGCTGAACTAACACTGAAAGGATTACCTATCAACGCGCCTGCTGCGCCAGGCTATGCCAAAAGCTTGGGTTGCTCTTCATACGTCTTCCAGAGCAACTCCCCGAATAGCGTGTTGGCCCAGGCAAACCAGGCACGGGTAAATTTCTTCGGATCATCTTTGTGGAAGGACTCGTGCATAAAGCCCGTGCCACCGTGCGTGTTTTTAAGCATGGCGATACAGTCCTTGATCTCCCGGCTGTCTGTGCTTGTCAGGGCCTGCATTGTGATGCTCATCGGCCAGACCATGTCCAGGCCCACGTGCGGCCCGCCGATACCCGCCGCAGCCTTGCCTTTAAAATAGAATGGGTTATTTTCTGAGAGCAGCATTTTGCGGGTGTTTTGGTAAACAGGGTCTGCCACCTCCACGGCTCCCAGGTAGGGCAGCGACAGTAAACTCGGCACATTGGCATCGTCCATCAGGTTGTAGCTGCCAAAGCCGTTCACCTCGTAGGCGTATACCTTCCCAAACTGTGGATGCTCTATAACAGCGTGTTGCTGCAGGGCCTTGTCCACCTCGTTGGCCAGCGCAGTGAGTTCGCCTGCCGTTCTGGCGTCTTTGGCGATGGACTGCATCATTTCGGCGGCCTGCCGCAGGCTCACCACAGCAAAGAAGTTAGACGGGATCAGGAATGGGTAGATGGTGGCATCGTCGCTGGGCCTGAACATGGAGCAGATCAGGCCAACCGGTTTCACAGGATAGCCATACCCACTCATCGGCACGCCGTCGGTTGCCCAGGCCGTTTCCCGCTGAAACTTATAGGGCCCCAGCCCGTCCTTTCGCTGCTGCTCCCGGAAGGTCTTCAAAGTTGCCTGGATAGCCTGCTGCCAATCCGAATCAAAGGGCTTGGTGTCGCCGGTGATGGTCCAGTAGGCGTGTGCCAGCCGGATGGGGTAGCACAACGAGTCTATTTCCCATTTGCGCTCGTGGATGCCGGGCTTCATGTCAGTCAGGTCAGTGCTCCACTCGCCCACCTTTGTGTCGTCGTTGTAAAAGGCGTTGGCATAAGGGTCGCGCAGGATGCTATACGTCTGTCGGTTGATCACGCCCGCCACCAGTTGCCGCAGCGGCGCATCCTTTTTAATGAATTTGAGGTAAGGCCATACCTGCGCAGAGCTGTCGCGCAGCCACATGGCGTCTATGTCTCCTGTAATCACATAGGTGTCCGGCTCGCCGTTTTTCAGCTGGTAGGTCACGGTGGTGTCAAGGGTGTTGGGGAAGCAATTCTCAAACAGCCAGGCAAGTTCCCGGTCCTTTACATGCTTTCTGAACTCCGTAATGGCTCTTTCCACGGATTTGCTCTGGAACTGGCGCTTGGCAACAGGCGTGCGTACCGTTGGGAAATCAGCCGCCGCCGCTGCCGTGAGCGGGTTGAGGTATACGCCAGCGCTTAACAGGGCAGTGTTTTGTAAGAATGTTCTCCTTTTCATGTGTGTATGTGTATGCAAACAGTGTTTTGGATGGTAACTGGCAGGTGAGCGGTATAGGTATGAAGTTAAAAAATCTCAGTGCAAGCGGGGCATGGAGCCGGACACAGCCATGCCCACTCACTTGATTCGGAGTGCAGGCACTCCCTCGTGGGTAATTTTAACAGGGTTTATTGTGCCGTCCGCGTTAAAGGTCATCTCATCGATGCAAGTAACCCGATGGTTGCGGTCTGTTTCCTGCAGCGGCCTTCGGTGGTACACAATATACCACTGGTCTTTGGCCGCATGGTGTATAACCGAGTGATGGCCCGCGCCTGTGGCCACCTCCGGGTCCTGGCGCAGAATGGTGCCGACGCGCTTGAATGGCCCGAGCGGGGAGTCGCTGACAGCATAAGCCACACGGTAGTCAGGCCCTGTCCAGCCGCCTTCCGACCACATAAAGTAGTACTTCCCGTCGCGGATAAACATGAAAGGCCCTTCCACATAGCCCTCGGGCGTAATCTCCCTGAAAGTGGTGCCGTCCTCAAAAGGCACAAAACCGGAGAAATCATCGTTGAGCTTCGCGATGTTGCAGTGCCGCCACCCGCCATACAGGAGGTAGTGCTGCCCATCCTTGTCCTTGAAAACAAACTGATCGATGGGTTGCGCCCCATTATGAAATTTACCGATCAGCGGCTTCCCTAAATGATCCTTGAAAGGACCGGCAGGATTGTCGGCCACGGCCACGCCAATACCCCCTAACGCGCTGTCGCTCTGGATATCGTTGGCACCGAAGAACAGGTAGTACTTCTTGTCCTTTTCAATGATGGAGGGAGCCCACATGGCCGAATCCGCCCACTCGATGCTGGCGGTGTCGATGATGCGGCTGTGCTTGGTCCAGTTCACCAGGTCGGGCGAGGAGAACGCGTCCATGAACACCTGCTCCTCATATGGCGCCGAATAGGTTGGATACACCCAGTAGTTGTCACCGAAAATAATCCCTTCCGGATCAGCATACCAGCCCGGGAATATCGGGTTGCCGGAAGGTGCAAGCTCAGCTGCTTCCTGAGGTGCTGATGCCTGCCCCGGTGTGCTGGCCTGGGTGCATGCCTGCAGCGCAAAGAGCAGCGACAGGAAACCAAAATACATTTGCTTCATTCGTGACAGTTGAGGTGGAGGATTAATGCATGTGTATCAATTTGCGATAATCAGCTTCCATACCCTGTTCATCAAGGATATGGAAGCTGGAAAAGTGCGGCAGGCTATTTGGCAGACGCTTTGCCAGTAGGTGCCAGCGAGTTAATCCACTTCGCGATTTTCAGGGCATCGGCCTTGGGAACCTGCGGCATCGGCGGCATTTCGGTGGCATAGTCCGGCCAGTTCTTCGGTTCCGGGTTATGGATCAGCTGCACGATCTTCTCGGGGGTATAGCCGCGCTTGGCCACATCCACATAAGCCGGGCCAACCTGGCGCTTGTCGGTGTTGTGGCATGCCAGGCAGGTATACTTGGCCAGCAGGCCTTTCACCTCCTCGTAGTCCTGTGCTTTGGCAGTCACAACTTTTTTGGTGGCAGTTGGTTTTGCCGCGGCAGGTGCACTTGCCTTGGTGTTTCTGGAAGTAGCTGTAGCCTTCGCTTTTGGTGCAGCGGCAGAGTTTTTCATGCTCAGCTCGCTTGCCGACAGTTTCTGCCCTTCCGGGATGTTATTCAAGGTATAATAAGCCGTCGGGTGCACCAGCGAGTAAGCATTGTCCTGCGCCCGCACGCCACTCAGGGTGATGTTGTGGATGTAGTAGCGGCGCAGATTGTCCACCACAAGGCGGACTTTCATCCCGTCGTCCGACACTTTCACACCTTTCACGGCGTTCTCCACGGTGTTCACAGGCGGGCTGCCGTACACCGGGTGATATTTGTAGATGAAGCTCGACACGTTGTAAGAGGCGATAACCTCGGCAGTCTTCTTGTCCACGGGCTTGGTAAACTCAACCTCGAAACCGTCTGGCATGGCACGCACGGCACGCATCTCAAACGGTACTTTGTTGTTCCATACCAGTCGCTGTAAACCCTGGTTGGCCTCGCCGGCAGAACCCCAGCCACGGTTGGTCTCGCCTACAAACAGCGAGCCGTCCTTGGCCCAGGCCATGCGCAGCACCCCCGACTGAAAGCCGGTCCGGAACAGAAAAGCCGCGCCCTGGTACTCACCGTTCACCTTCTCCAGAAACACACGCGAAATCAGGCTCATACCCTGGTCGCCTACCAAAATCTGGCCGCCAAACGGGCCGAAGTTCTCTTCCGGTATTTTGATAGGCTCTGAGTTAGAGATACCCAAAATGCCGTGCGGCAACCATACTGCCGGGGTACGCAATTCCGGGAACGTCGCCTTCATCTCATACATGGCCACATGGTCCTCGTCCACGATGTTCTCTGGCTTGATGTAGCGGCCATCCTCGCCCCGCACTTTGCGTTGGTCGAGCTTGGCGAACATCTGCTCCTCTGTCAGTTTCACCGGCGAGTTCGGCATACCAGTCCAGCGCAAGCCAGCGGGATGACCCGTAAAAGCGCCTTGCGGCACATGCCAGAGGCCGCCGGAGCCCATCCACTCACCCTGGTTATCGGTATAGAAAAGCTCTCCGTCGATGATGCCCGGGCCTGCCGGCGAGCGCATGCCTGTGGCCCAGGGCTGCATCTTGCCGTCTTCGCTTATCTTCATCGTCCAGCCGCGCCAAGGCACCCGGCTTTCGCCGCGCCACCACTCCTCGTCGCCAAAGGCCACATTGCCCGTCACGAAGAAGTCTCCGTCCGGGGCTATCTTGGGTCCGAAGCTATACTCGTGGTAATGCCCGGAAAGCGGCCAGTTGTAAATCGTTTTATACTTATCTGCACGGCCATCGCCATCGGTGTCGATGAGCTTGGTCAGTTCACCGCGCTGGGCTGCGTACAGGGCGCCGTCTTTATAGGCCAGGCCCAGTATCTCGTGCAACCCGGAGGCGAACTTGCGGAAATAAGGCCGCTGGCTCGTCGGGTTTTCCACGATGTACACATCGCCGCGCCGGGTGGAAATGCCCAGGTCGCCGGACGGAAGCACGGTAAGGCCGCCCACTTCCAGCAAAGCGCCTTCCGGTGAGCGAACGCCTGTGATCCGGAAGAAATCCTCTTCCATGGGAGACTCCTGCGCCACCGCAGCAGCACTAAATCCTGCCATACTTGCCGCCGTCAGCAGGAAGCTTAGCGTGGCGTGGCGGAATGATTTTTTAGGTATAAGTTTCATAAGTAGAATCGTCTGAGGTTAGAAAATGACAGAATAGCTCAGGTTGCCGCGCATCGGCACCACCAATTCCTGCTTGCCGTTGGCACCGCGCACCACCGGCTTGGCACCACCGGCCTCGTTTACCCGGATGTAGTAGGATTTCCCGTCAATCAGGTACATGTCTTTGGAGACAGCCTCGATGCTGCTGCCCTCTGCCAGCCGCGCATACAAGTTGTCGGTGGGGTTCTGCACGCTAATGTCACGGCGAAGCCCTTTGCCGCCCTCTATAACCCGAATCGCGTCCTTCACAGTGGAGCCGTGCAACTGGTACAGGAAGGTTGGCTGATCCATTTTATCGAGTTCATACCCCTCCACCTTGAAGCCAGTGCCTGCCGTATCTGAAACCCAGGCCGCAGCCGGAGAAGTAAGTTTGGCCAGCGTAAAAGCGGGCTGTCCGAAATGCTGCACCGCACCTACCGGGCGCGAAGAGCCATCGCCACGGCTATACCACATGGGGGTGGCATCCAGGAAACCGCCGCGCCATACCTGTATCATGTTTCCTTTGTCCATGTCGTAGGTATAATGCACCTGGTCGGCGCTGCCCACGTTCACGGCATGCACCACGCGCACCCCGGACTTCCCGTTTTTATTTTGAACAGGCAGGTCCATGAAGCTGCGCAGTATAGTGTTCACGGGAGCATCCACCAGAATTGGTCCCTGTGCGTCGTTTCCGCTGCTCACCGGGTCACCGATCATATACTCCCGGATACCCGGCCCCACCACTGTTAGGCCTACGGCCGGTCTGCCCCACTCCACCATTTTCGAGTAGATCAGCTCAAAAGGCAGGTTACCGGCAGGCAGGTCTACCGTGCCTTTCTGGTTTCTCCCCCCCGCCCCGATCACTTCCTTTCCGTTGATTTTCATCATGCCGCCACCGCCTGTCGCGTTCAGGTTAAAGGCATAGGTTCCCGGCTCGGCCACCTTCAGGGTGCCGGTGTAGCGGATCAGGAAATTGCTCGGGAAAGGGCTGATATCCGAGGTCAGCGTTACGGAGGTTCCCTCGGCCTCTGGCGGCAGTTTGTCGTAGTTAGGCGCTGCCTCAAACTTGCCTTTGTACACTTTGTACTTCAGGTTGGTTAGTTCCGGGCGCGGTTTGCCGTAGTTGGTGATTTTGATGTCCTTAAAGGCCACGGCTCCGTGGTCGCCCTGCAAACGCAGTGGGCCGGTAGCCACCTCGTTGCCGCCCATCGCGCCGCGTGTCGGGCCAAAGAGCTCCACGTTCTCATGTATCATCACGCCGTTCAGCTCGGCGCGCAGAATCCTGGCGTTCTCCACCTTTTTGCCGCTCGCATCGAAGCGGGGGGCCTGGAAAGAGATTTTCAGGTGCTGCCACAAACCGGGCGCACGGCTCACGTTCTGGCGCGGGGCATAGCCCTCATACCCCTTCTGCCCGTTCGGGCGGCTCTCATCCCAGCGCTCATACATACCGCCGTTGTGGCCGGAGGTGGCTGTTTTCTCGCCCCAGCTGTCGGCCAGCTGAAATTCGTACCGACCCTGCAGGTAGATGCCCGAGTTAGACCCTTTCGCCATCATATAGTCCAGCTCCAGGTCCAGGTCGCCATGCTCGAAGTTGGTGACGAGATCTGCTCCCTTGTTCCTGCGGCTAGGCTCGTTCACCAGGATGCCAGTCCCATCTTCGGTATCCAACTCATTGGCTTTGTCGAGTTCTGCCGTTACATTGCTGGCCAGGTGCCAGCTTTTGGCTGGGTTCCGGAAAGCCGACAAATCCTTTAAGGAAAGCTCCTGCGGCTGATTTGCCTGGTTTTGCGCCAGCGTCGCCCCTGTGCTGCACAGCAGGGCCATACCCGCCAACAGCAGGTCGCGGACAGGTGTAAGGTTACGTTTGATCATATGTCGTGTGGGTTTTGGAAACATTAATTGCGCTTTTATAGTCGGTTATTTCGTTTCAGGTCTTCCGAAAAAGAGTAGGGAGCCGCCTCCGGGGAAGTGCCGCGCTGCTTGTTCGGCGTGTCGGCCATGTCAAACTCCAAGGTAACGCCCTTCATCAGCTCCGTGTGGCTCAGCCAGTTCTTATCGTAGGTCTTGCCGTTGAGTTGCGCCCTGTTAATATACTTATTTTCAGGGCTATTCTCTGGGGCCTTGATGATTACCTCATTCCCGTTCTCGAGGTGCAGCGTGGCTTTTTTGAACAGCGGCGCGCCCAGCACATACTGGTCGGTGGCAGGGGTAACGGGGTAAAACCCAAGGGCCGAGAACACAAACCAGGCAGAGGTCTGGCCATTGTCCTCGTCGCCGCAATAGCCGTCCGGGGCTGCGGTATACATGCGGTTCATGGTTTCGCGCACCCAGTGCTGCGCCTTCCAAGGCTCGCCGGCATAGTTGTAGAGGTAAATCATGTGCTGAATGGGTTGGTTACCGTGCGCATACTGGCCCATGTTGGCAATCTGCATCTCGCGTATCTCATGGATCACGCTGCCATAATAGCTCTCGTCATACACCGGCGGCAACGTGAACACCGAATCCAGCTTGGCACTAAAATTCGCTTTGCCGCCCATCAGATCAATCAGGCCCTGCACATCATGAAACACCGACCAGCTGTAATGCCAGCTGTTTCCCTCCGTGAAGGCATCGCCCCACTTAAATGGGTTAAACGGTTTTTGGAAAGTGCCGTCCTGGTTCTTGCCGCGCATCAGGCCCGTGGCTGAGTCGTAGAGGTGGCGGTAGTTGAGGGCGCGTTTGGAGTAGAGGTTGATTTCCTTTTTCGGGCGCTTGAGGGCCTTGGCCAGTTGGTAGATCGCAAAGTCATCGTAGGCGTACTCCAGCGTGCGGGCCGCGTTCTCGTTGATCTTCACATCGTAGGGCACATAGCCCAGTTTGTTGTAATAAGCGGCGCCGGCGCGTCCCACAGCAGTTAGTGGCCCCTCGTTGTTCGCGCCTTTCACCATGGCGTCATAGAGCGCGTTGATGTCATAGCCGCGCGCGCCTTTCAGGTAGGCATCGGCCACTACCGAGGCCGAGTTGTTGCCCACCATCACGTTGCGGTAACCGGGGCTTGCCCATTCCGGCAGCCAGCCGCCTTCTTTGTAGGTGTTGGCCAGCCCCTCCTGTATCTGCGTGTTCTCGGTCGGGTACATCAAATTCAGGAAAGGGAACAGCGCCCGGAACGTGTCCCAGAAACCGGTATCGGTATACATGTAGCCGGGCAGCACCTTGCCGTTGTAGGGGCTGTAATGCACCACTTTGCCAGCGGCGTCCAGCTCATAGAGTTTCCGAGGGAACAGCAGCGTGCGGTATAAACTGGAATAGAAAGTCTGCATCTGCTCGGGGGTGCCTCCTTCTACAGCGATGCGACCCAGTTTCTCGTTCCAGGTTTGCCTGGCTTTTTGCTTCACCGTCTCAAAATCGGCAGCGCCAATCTCCTGCAGGTTCCGTTCGGCTTGCTCGGCACTGATGAAAGACGAGGCCACGCGGGCATTCACCTGCTCACCCTTTTTGGTTTTAAACCCGATGATGGCTCCCACATGGTCGGCCTGCAGCTCTAGTTTACCAGGTGCCAGCTTGTCGCCGCTCCAGGTAGCTGTGCTGCTGAAGGGCTTGTCGAACTGGATGACGAAGTAGTTCTTGAAGTTATCCGGCACGCCGCCGCTGTTTTTGGTGGTATAGCCGATGATCTTGTTCTCCCCAGGAATCACCTTCACATAAGAGCCCTTGTCGAAGGCATCCAGCACTACGTAGGCACTGTCGGTTTGCGGGAAGGTGAAACGGAAGCGAGCGGCACGTTCGGTGGGTGTGATCTCGGTGGTCACATCGTGGTCGGCGAGGTATACGCTGTAGTAGTAGGGCTTCACGGTCTCGGACTTGTGCGAAAACCAACTGGCGCGGCTGTCCTGGTCGAAGCGCAGCTTGCCCGTGACGGGCATAATGGCGAACTGGCCGTAATCGTTCATCCAGGGCGAGGGCTGGTGGGTCTGCTTGAAGCCCCGGATCTTGTCGGCGCTGTACATATACCCCCAGCCGTCGCCCATCTTGCCGGTCTGCGGCATCCAGAAATTCATACCCCAGGGCAGGGCAATGGCCGGGTAGGTGTTGCCGTTGGAGAGGCTGTGCTTCGAGTCGGTACCGATCAGCGGGTTTACCCACTCCACCGGGTCCGTCACCTTGCCCACCAGCACGGTTTGGGCGGCAGCATAGCCCGAGATAACAAGGCTTGCCAGGGTGAGTATAACTTGCTGTAAATTGATCTTCATAGAATGTAATTTAGTGCGTGTAAGGGTATGTTGCTTTTGTTCAGGTTAGCTTTGTTCCTAAGGGAGAAGCCGCTTCATGCGGCTTAGGAGGTGCTTTTTCATGCCAGTGGCTGGCAGCCCCGACTAGTGCAGCTTCCTCGGCCAGTATGGCCTGCTGCAAAGGCACCGATATGCCCATCCCGGCTAAATGCTGCAGGGTGGCAGGCACAAAAAAGTCCCAGGCTTTGGCAATATTCCCCCCGATAATAACCACGTCGGGAGCCTGCTTCAGGACAAAGGGAGCCAGAAAAAGCGCCAGATCCTCGCCGAAGGCATAGAACACCTCCTGCGCCTTGGCATCTTGCGGGTAAAGTGCCGCCAGCGCTTTTACATCGGCCACCTCCCGGCCACTTAGTTTTTTATAAGCCGCCACAAAAGCCCTGGTCGAGAGATACTCCTCAGCAATACCGTCTTTGAAAGGCGAACGCCATAGGTCAGCATCGGCGGCTATACCCTGCTGCAGCGTCGCGGAGCCTAGCCCCGTCCCCAGCGTCAACCCAATCGCCGAGGTAGCCGCCTTGGCTGCACCACCGAACACCTCGCCTCTCAAAAAGCAGCTGGCATCGTTGGCCATCCTGATGCTGTCGCGCCCGCACTGTAGCCGGTCTGCCAGCAGCTGTTTTACGTTCAGCCCATACAGGCAATCATACTTGTTCTGGTTCTGAAACAGGCAAATCCCCTCCTCATAATTAAAAGGGCCGGGCATAGACACGCCTAACTTTACGGCTGTGCCAGGGAGCGTTGCCTGTGCCTGGTTGATGACTGCGCACCAGGTATCCAGCACCTGCGCCACAGAGCCCTCTGAATTTACCTCAGCCCTGTAAAGGGTACCAGGCACCATCGCCTGCTTCTCCAGGTCTACGACGGCTGCCGTAATGTGCGAACCGCCAATATCTACCCCTATCACCTTGCCATCATCCATGTGTTCTTGTCTTCTTGCTCTACTCCTTTTTTTCTACATTAAAGCACTGCCCCAAGCGGTGCCGGGTTCAGGAAAATAGCAGACGGCGGTATGGCGGAAGTACCTGCCGCCTGTTTGCCCGTTTGTTCCTTAACAGTCCCAAAGTGCCGCCGCTTACTAAGTATCGGGCAGCATCCGAAGGCGCTTCTGGGCTGTGCTTCTACCCCTTTTACTGCCGCTGCAATCGCTAACTTGTCCTTACCACAGGTTACTTAACGCATTGTATACCAGATTATATCAAATAGCTAAAACCATTTAGCAGTAAGGTTAAAAATAATGCCTTAGTGCGTTTCTAAGACATTTTCTGCCAGACTCTGCATTTTGTATTTGCGGTAAACTTACCTTGTGTATAACCTGTAGTCGATCGCGAAAGTGATACTAAACCGTCATTTATATATCCAAATTTAACAGTTTTATCGGTAAAGCAAAGGATTAGTGCCTCTTTTTCTTTCATCCAAAGCAGTTTCCCATCTGAATTTTTATAGCCGCTTTGCAGTTCTCACCTGCGGCTTAATATGATATGTCTTTTCTAACGCAGGTTATCCATACCTGTAACGGCCCTGAATCTAATTGATTTTATCATAATTATTATGTATTTAATTAAAATATAAAAACAGGCATACATGCACTCCGTATAGCATAACTAATTGTTGCACAAAGTAATAAACCATGAAAAACGTATACAAATGGAAAGACAATTAGAAAATTTTGCAAACCGGGTATCTAACTTCCTACCCGACCTGATCGGGGCTTTGCTAGTCCTGCTGATTGGGTGGCTTATCGCGAAAGCAATCAAAGCAATCATCGTGCGCTTACTGCGAAAAACATCCTGGGACGAAAAGGTATTTGGACGCAGCAGCGTTGGCGACACCAATGTGTTTGTGGCCAACATCTTCTACTACATCATCATGATTATTGTCCTGCTGGTCGTCCTGGAAATACTGGGGCTAAAAGAGGTACTGGTGCCGCTGGGAAACATGATCGATAAATTCCTGTCGTTTATTCCGAACCTGATCGGGGCTGCGCTCATTGCCTTTATCGGCTATATCCTGGCAAAGTTTATCTCGAACCTGATTAACATCGGCGGAAATTCTTGGACAGGATGGTGGACAAGACCGGATTTCAGGACACCGACAAGTTGGTTAACATCCTGCGTAAGGTAGTCTTCATCATCATCTTCGTTCCGTTCCTTATACAGGCGTTCAACGCGCTGCAACTGGATGCTATCTCGGTGCCGGCCAACAACATCCTCTACCGGTTCACCGAAATGCTGGGCGAGATCTTTATTGCGGGTATTATTCTGCTGGTCTTTGTTTGGGGCGGCAAGTACCTGGCTAATTTCCTGGAAGACCTCTTCCGTAGTATGGGCCTCGACCGCGCTGCTACCAAAATGCAGCTCAACACCATGCTTGGCCCAACGCAATCGCTGTCGGCTATTGTGGCGAACCTGATTTACTTCTTCCTGGTGTTTTTTGGTGTGATCACCGCCGTGGAGATTCTTGGCCTGGACAGGCTGGCCGAAATCCTCAACCAAATACTGGAGATCACGGGTCAGATCCTATTCGGCCTGATTATACTGGCAATCGGTAACTTCATCTCGCTGGCCATTTACAACACCATGGCCCGGTCTAAAGACAGCACCTTTATTGCAGGCGTAGTAAGGTGGGCTGCTATGGCCCTGTTTATCGCCATTGCCCTGCGCACCATGGGCATTGCCAACGAGATCGTGGAACTTGCCTTTGGCTTGATTCTAGGTGCGATTGCCGTGGCCGTCGCGCTGAGTTATGGCTTGGGTGGCCGCGATGCTGCCGGCGAGCACTTCCGGGATATCATCAAGAAGTTCCGCGAAGAGTCTGCCGAGTTTTCCGGTAAGCCAGGCAACTTGCCGCCAAAGACCCCACCGCAAGGACCTGGCCCAGGTCCTAACCCGGACCAACCGTTCAACAGAAATCCTGGCCGGGACCTGAACGACCCGAACAATCCGGGCAGGGGATTAGATAATCCAAACCACCCGAACAGGCCAATGTAATTTTGCAACAGCACAAAAAAAGCCTCCATACAGTTGTATGGAGGCTTTTTCATAATCAATAAGTACTGGTGGAGTAGCAGGGATTCGAACCCTGGTCCAGACAAGGAAACCGTCGTGCCTTCTACATGCTTAGACGCTAGTTGGATTGTAGGGAGCTTGCGGGCCTAGGTCAAGCCTATGCGCACTCCTTAGATGCTTTAGTTTCGCCTGCGCATCGCATCGCTGCACAGACTAGTAAAACGAGTCGAAGCCTCGTATGTGCAGGCAGTTTCACGAAACCTGCACGAGACTATGGCAATTGCTTAGTACCTAGACTAGGCAGCCATGGCGTAATTAGATTCGCCAGTTATTGTTCGAACGCATTTTTAACAGGTGTACATTCCCCACCCGACATGCTTACACGCAATCTGCACAAGCTGTCAATTCCAGTCTACCCCAGTAAGTTAAAGAACTTTGTTGCTGATGTACTCCAACAAGTGTGCCACAAAGATACATAATTTTGCGTCATCTCCAGTATATTCAGCTTGCCCTTAAAACAACGATTCAGGCTTTAAGGTTTCGCTTTCTCCTTAAATAAAGCCCTAAACAGTCGCAACACCAATGTGTGGGGCAACATCACGCATGAATAAGTCACTAATTTTAACCCAAATAATACAAATACGTTAAGGCAATAAATACAGGCGCATGACAAAATAGCAGGTTCATCTATGAGTTTAGAGCAGCAAGTAACAAGCCTTTTGGCCACAGCAGATGTAAAGATAAACGGTTCCGCCCCCTGGGATCTTCAAGTACACGACGAGCGGTTTTACAAACGTGTGCTAACGGAGGGCACGCTGGGACTTGGCGAAGCTTACATGGACGGCTGGTGGGATTGCGCGCGCATCGATGAGTTCGCTTTCAGGGTGATTCGGGCTGACCTGTATAGGAAGGCCAAGTTTGGCTGGAAAACGGTGCTGCAAATGCTGCTGGCCAAAGTGCTGAACATGCAGGCCAAAGGCAAAGCCGCCCGCAATGCACAGCGCCACTACGACATCGGCAACGACCTTTACCGCCGGATGCTCGACAGGCGCATGGTTTACAGTTGCGGCTACTGGAAGAACGCCCAGAACCTGGACGAAGCCCAGGAAAACAAACTGGACCTGATCTGTCGGAAAATAAGGCTCCAACCGGGGCAGCGGGTACTGGACATCGGCTGCGGCTGGGGAAGCTTCGCCAAATTTGCGGCAGAAAAGTATGGCGCCGTGGTGGTAGGCGTTACCGTGTCGAAGGAACAGTTGGAGTTAGGCCGGGAGCTATGCAAAGGGTTGTCGGTGGAGCTGCGCCTGCAGGACTACCGCGACGTGGACGAGCAGTTTGATCATATAGTATCGGTTGGGATGGCCGAGCATGTAGGTTACAAAAACCATCATACCTATCTTAAAACAGCGGCCCGCTGCCTTAAAGACGATGGCCTGTTCCTGCTCCATACCATTGGGGTAAACTACTCCCGAACCTCCGCAGACCCGTTCACGAACACTTACATCTTCCCGAACTGCCTTATTCCCTCCATTAAGCAACTGGGGAAAGCCATGGAAAATGTCTTCGTGCTGGAAGATCTCCACAACTTCGGCCCGGACTATGACCTGACCCTGCTAGCTTGGTTCAATAACTTCGAGGCAAACTGGGACGACCTGCAGGGCGAGTACGGCGAGCGTTTCTACCGCATGTGGAAGTACTACCTTTTGTCCAGCGCCGGCTCGTTCCGGGGCCGCAACAACCAGCTCTGGCAAATGGTGCTTTCCAAAAAAGGCATTGTGGGAGGGTATGAAGCGGTGCGGTAACCAGCGCTTGTCCTTGCAAAGCAAAAAGGGGTATGGCAGTAGCCACAAGCCACTGCCATACCCCTTGCAATTTTCCTGTTGCCATCGCCTCAGGTATTACAGCTTGCGGCTTACTTCATCAACAGCATCGTGCCAGACTTCATGCTTCCGCCATTCACCAGACGGTACACGTAGAGGCCAGCTTGTTTGTCAGAAGCTTTGAAGCTCTTGGTATAGGTCATACCCCGCTCCGCATTACCCTCAAACAAGGTAGCTACCTCACGGCCGGTAATGTCATACACCTTCAGCACTGTGTGGCCGCTTTCTTTCGCTGTGAACCGGATGTTAGTGCTTTCAGAGAAAGGGTTCGGATAGCTGGTCACAAAATTCTCGTCAAAGTCCGCTGCAGCCGCCGCAGAAGTAGCCGCAGCACTCAGGTTGCAGGTGGCCAACTGGTCACCATGCTCCAGGTGGGCAGCTACCGCAGTGTTCGCCACTACAATGTTTACCCCGTTATGGCACACGTAAATCTTGGCGTTGTTGTGCTTGATTTCACGTGCGTCTATCACCCTAATGTCTACAGATGCAGACCGTCTGCAATCATTCCTGTTTACGGCGTTCACTGTTAGGGTATAGTTACCGGCTTCTGTAGGCGTGAAAATGGCATTTCCATTTGAGGTGCTTCTCAGGCCTGCCACCTGGTTCCAGGTATAAGTGAACGTCTCATCGCCGGAGGCCTGTAACAGGATGCTCTGCGCGCCATACCCCAGGTAAATAGTATTTGCGTTTCCACCGGTATACACGTTGCTGCTCTTCTGAAAGGCAATAGTTGGAGCTGCACAGGCGTACATTGGCGGTACGTCAAGCGCTTCCACCTGGTCAAAGCGGCTCAGGTTTGATCCTTGACTGGCACTGAAGCCCAATCCTCTTTTCGCAAATACTCTCCAGATCATCTCCTGGTGTGCCCCGTTGTAGTTCACAAGGTCCGCCTCCAGTATGGCGTTCCGGCCATCTACAAAGCCAGGGCTACACTTCTGCAATTTAAGTCCGTCAATCACCAGTTGCATTGCCATGTTGTTACCGCCCTTGCCATTGTAAAGGTCTTCATCAAAGCCATACTTATCGATAAAGGCCCACGTCATGTCCCACAGCATGGTAGCCCACACAAAGCCCACACCGTGCGGTGCGGCGAGCGCAGCGCTGTTTGTTGCCGCATACGTGTAGTTGTTAATCCCAAAATCAGTGCTGTACGGAGCAGGTCTTATACCCCTGCCCGTTACAGCCTCGCCGGAGGCATAGGTACCAATGCCGCGCACTTTGTTCGCAAGGTCGCCCGGCTTCATGGTCATCATAAGGCCAAACCAATCGCTCCAACCCTCGCCCATCTGCTCTGCATTGCTCAAGCAGCCCGCCATGTTCGGGCCACCCGTCAGGCGGTTAGAAATGCCGTGGCCATACTCGTGGACAATGATGCCATTGTCGAAATCACCGTCAATCTCCGGGCCGGAGCCGTCGTTTTTGAGCGCCAGCATAACCGGGGTAGAGGTGCTTAAGACGTCCGTGATAATTTTACCATTGGCCTGCGAGATCATGACTGCCGGTATTTGGATGGTTACCCCTGGGGCAGGCGTGCCTCCCATCGCAATTGGGGCACCCGGCACACTGTTGATCACGACAAGGGCAATGGCGCCTGCCGCCTGCGCCTGCTCTGCCTTTACCAGAAAGCCACAACTGCCTCGGTATACCACGGCAATGTTCCCGGATATGGCTGCTGCATTGGTAAACGCGGAGCATCCTTCGGCGCTGTTGGGGTCTGCTGTTTCGGCTAGAACCAGTTTGCCGTTCAGTGGCGTTGGCGTTAACTTTTTGCTCCAAATAGCCTCTATGGCTGGATAGCTACCGGCAATATTTGCCGGGGCCGTCACCCGCGCCATGTCTCTGTCCGGAATGCCGTTCCAAAGATACATCTGCATGCGTGGCAGCAACCCGTCTACCGGGGTGCCAAAGTTGGCGTTGTTGCGCTGCGGCGAAGCACCAATTCTAGAGTCCTGCGCTTCGGCTCTTACAAAGTCGTTGCCTTTGCCCCCTTTGTTAAAGTTGTCGAACTGGAAGTTTCCGCTCACTTCATCGAAACCATACTGGTACCATACATCATGGATGAGGTTGTTCCAGTAAAACAGGTTGGTTATGGCTGCGTCCTTGTACGTCTCCGGTTGCTGCGTAAAATCCACGGGGAAGTTAAAGTTCAGGTCAGCACCGCCATCAGGACTATAATTATTCACCGTGAAGTTATTGGCGATAGTCGGGAATGGGTTCAGGTTGGTCGGGTCTTCGTAAGCATACACGTTATTGCCCCGTGTATTGGTCATGTTGCCATAGGGGGTATAGTGCCAGCCGCTCGGAGAGGCTGCTTTGTCCGCCGACAATGTGCTCATGCCGGTGCGGGGGCCATGGTTGGGGCTCTCGAGGGGCATGGCAAACACGCTGTAGGAATTAGCCAGCGAAGTGCTTGCCACCTGTGCTTTCGTGCTGGCCACGTAAGGAGGCAGGGTGGTATGGCTATGGTTGTCGTGCAAAGGCTGGCCGCCCGGTCCATCGTTGTCGAAGCTACAGTGCACCACCATGTTATCCTTGTCCAGCACCTTGCCTGTGTTGGCATCGATTCTCAGGTTCCACCAGTTCTGGGCGTCCAGCTCATACACCGATACCTCCCAGGCCAGCACCAGACTCCCATCCTCCATCGGCTGGTACACCAGTTTGGCGGGAATCGGCTCCAGCGAGATGCCACCGGTCGAGAACAGCACCTCCTTATTCAGGCCGTTACCTCTTTCCTTTACCGTTAGCGGCTCTTTCAGGGCAGTTTGCAGGTGCGCCGCCGCTGCCGCCACAGCCGCCTCCGCGTCCAGCTGCGCTTTGTCAGACTTCACCTTTTTGCCAATTTCTTTGTGGAAGCGGTTGCCTGTCGTCACCACTTTTTCGCTTTTGTCGAAGCTGATGTTCGAAACAGCCCCATGCACCTCAATTCCCTGGTACAGCTGCTTGATGTACAGGTGGCGCATGCCGCTTTTTTTGCTGAAAGTCTCGCTGCTAAGTTCCAGGTCTGCAATGTCCTCATCCAGGAGCTCAAGCTTCTGCTTGCTATTCTTAATGTGATCGACCGCAACCTGCGGTACGGCTCTTTTCTCGGATTTTAATTGCCCTTGCCCATAGGAGTAAGTAGTTCCGAACAGCATAGCCACAACTATAGCCAGCCGCTTGTACGTGTATAGATTTTTGCCCATAAGATGAAGTGTGGTTAAATAAAGAAATAACTTAACCATTTACGCTTGCCTTTTTTTATAGTTGATTCAATTTCGCACTTTCTCCTATTGTATTAGTACTATTTTAATCATACCTTATCAACATATTTAAAATATTTATATATATGATTTATTGTCTAATTAGACCGGGTAAATACCCTTTTCAAAGGCATATACAAACTAATCAGTATTTAAATATAAGTGTGTAACACCGAAGTCATGACACTTAAAATAGTCCAAATGCAAACACAACAGTCAGAAGCCTCCATGGCCACACGCATCACGGGGACACATACCCCGCTGAACCCTGTGTTAAGAACGCTCGCTTAAGAGACTAAAACCACTGCGGCTGGTACTCCCCCATAGGGTTAAGGTAAATTTGCAACGGTGGTTGGCGGCCTTAGGGATGGTGGATAACTCACTGGAAAACTACTGTGTAAATCCCTTCCCATCTGAGCTTCAGTTTGATTATCTTTGTCCTAATGGAAAATTTTGTAGTATCTGCGCGTAAATACCGGCCGACCACGTTCGACAGCGTGGTAGGGCAGCATCATATAACCAATACCCTTAAAAACGCCATCAGCAGCCAGCATTTGGCCCAGGCGTTCCTTTTCTGCGGACCGCGCGGTGTGGGCAAAACCACATGCGCCCGCATCCTGGCCAAAACAATCAACTGCCAGAACATCACCCCGGAGATTGAGGCCTGCAACGAGTGCGAGTCGTGCCGGAGCTTTAACAGCAACAGCTCTTTTAACATCCATGAGCTCGATGCGGCCTCCAACAACTCGGTGGAAGACATCCGGAACCTGGTGGAGCAGGTACGTTATGCGCCGCAAACAGGCAAGTACAAGATCTACATCATCGATGAGGTGCACATGCTCTCGAACCAGGCCTTCAACGCGTTCCTGAAGACGCTGGAGGAGCCACCGGCCTATGCCATTTTCATCCTGGCCACCACCGAGCGCCACAAAATCATCCCCACCATCCTGTCAAGGTGCCAGATCTTCGATTTCAATCGCATCCGGATCGAGGACATGGTGCGCCACCTGGGCAGCATTGCCCAGAAAGAGGCTATCCAGGCGGAATCGGATGCGCTGCACCTGATCTCGCAGAAGGCTGACGGCGCTTTGCGCGATGCCCTTTCCATCTTCGACCAGATGGTAACGTTCTCGGGCAGCAACGTGACCTACAAAGCCACTGTCGAGAACCTGCACATTCTGGATTACGATTACTATTTCCGACTGACGGATTTCCTGCTGGATCAGAACCTATCGGGATCATTGCTCCTGTTCGACGAGATCCTGAAAAATGGCTTTGACGCCCATAACTTCCTGATCGGGATTGGGGAGCATTTCCGCAGCCTGCTGGTGTGCAAAGACCCGCAGACAGTGAAGTTGCTGGAGGTATCGGACAACATCAAGGCCAGGTATGCCGAGCAATCGCAGAAAAGCAGCGTGAGCTTCCTGCTGTCGGGCCTGAACCTGGTGAGCACCTGCGACACCAATTACAAGAGCAGCAAGAACCAGCGCCTGCACGTGGAACTGTGCCTGATGAAGATGGCACACCTGAACGCGGCCCTGAATTTTGCACAGCAAGGCGATACACCAAAAAAAGCTAAGGTAGCAGCGCCGGCACCAGCCGCTACCGGTTCCGCAGCAGGTGCCACTCCTGCATCCATACCCTCTGAGGCGATGCAGCCGACGCATACCCCAGGCAACGTACCGTCTGAGGCGATGCAGCAGCCTACGCCGGGAAGCGTGCCTTCGGAGCGCATGCAGCCGCCGCACGCGCCACAGCAGGTGCCCTCAGAGGGCCTGCAAAAGCCGCCGATGTCGCAGGAAGTAACGCCGGACGCGCATATTGCCCCGGCTAACCCCCAAACGCCTCCAGGCTCCAGCCCCATCCCAAGCGGGCATACCCCACGGTCAGGGGTGCAGCTGCCGCCGCCCAAAAAGCTAAGCAAGCTGCCCAGCCTGAAAGACCTGCATACCCAGCAGAATGCTGTGGCTGAGATAGCTGTGGCCGAAGAGGAGGAAGAGAGCAGCTATGGTGCGGTGCTCCCGCTCGACGAGGCCCGCCTGAAAAACGTATGGCACGCGATCATCCGCCGCAAGAAGTCAGAGAACATGATGGAGTATACCCTCCTGAACCGCCAGTACCATTTTGGCCCGGACAACGAGGTAATCCTGCACCTGGAAAACCACGTGATGATGGACCAGTTCACGGCTTTGCGCCCGGAAATACTCCGGGAATTGAAGCAGGAAACCGGCAACCGAAGCATCAAGCTAAGAGCCGAGGTGATGGAAGTGCAGGACGAGGGCCGTAAACTTTATACCTCGCAGGACAAGTTCAACTACCTGGCAGAGAAATTCCCGGTGATCGTCGATTTAAAGCAGCGGTTCGGGTTAGACACTGATTTTTAGAAGCCCTTATTGCCTATATTCGTACAGTACAGTTATCACTAACAGCAAAAAACTATGACCATCAAAAAAGGATTGTCTCTGTTTTTGGCTGCGTTGGCTTTTACGTTCACGCAATGTAAGCAAGAGGCCTATCAGTCGCAGTCAGACACCGAAGCAACAGCCACTACCCCTACCCAAAAGGAGTACACCTACGAAACCGTACCAAACGACCCGCTCAACGCCCGCATTTATACTCTGGATAATGGCCTGAAGGTATACCTCTCGGATTACGAGGAAGCTCCGCGTATCCAGACGTTTATTGCAGTGCGTGCCGGCTCTAAGAACGACCCTTCCGATGCTACCGGCCTGGCCCATTACCTGGAGCACATGGTGTTTAAGGGCACCACCCAACTGGGCACCGCCGACTGGCAGAAAGAGCAGGAAGAACTGGCCAAGATCGAGGCGCTTTACGAGCAGTACCGCAACACCACCGACGAAGCCAAGCGCAAGCAGATCTATCACCAGATCGACTCGGTGTCTGGGGTAGCCGCCACCTACGCCATCGCCAACGAGTACGACAAGCTGCTGACAGCCATCGGGGCGAAGGGCACTAACGCCTATACCTGGGTGGACCAGACGGTGTATACCAACGACATCCCGAGCAACCAACTGGAGCGCTGGCTGGAACTGGAGGCCGACCGTTTCCAGGAAATGGTGCCGCGCCTCTTCCATACCGAGCTGGAGGCAGTATACGAAGAGAAAAACCGCACCCTGGACAGTGACGGACGCAAAGTGGCGGAGGTGATCAACGAAACCCTGTTCCCGACGCACCAGTACGGCACCCAGTCTACCATCGGCACCATCGAGCACCTGAAAAACCCATCCATCACGGCTATCAAGAACTATTTCGATAAGTACTATGTGCCCAACAACATGGCCATCGCCATGTCCGGCGACCTCGACTTCGACCAGACCATCCGCCTGATCGACAAGTATTGGGGAGGTATCCCCAAAAGCCCTGTCCCGGGTTTTGATGTTGCCCAGGAGCAGCCGATCCAGCAGCCGATTGTGAAGGAGGTGCTGGGGCCAGATGCCGAAAACGTGTCTATCGCTTACCGCTCGCCGGGCATCAACACCCGCGATGCATTGGTGGTACAGATGATTAGTAACCTGCTTTACAACGGCCAGGCCGGCTTGATAGACCTGAACCTGAACCAGCAGCAGAAGGTGTTGCAGGCCTATGCCTACGACACCCCGATGAAAGACTACGGCACCTTCCGGATGACAGGGATGCCGCGCCAGGGCCAAACCTTGGACCAAGTGCGCGACCTGTTGCTGAAGCAGCTCGACATGATCAGGAAAGGCGACTTTGACGAGGAACTGATCCAGGCGGTGGTGAACAACGAGAAGATCAGCACCATGAAAGCCTACGAGGACAACAGCAACCGTGCGGACGCCTTCGTGACGGCCTTTATCTATGATATGCCGTGGCAGAAGTTCGTGAGTCGCCAGGAGGAGTTTGCCAGCATCACAAAGCAGGACGTGATGGATGTGGCCAACAAATACTTCCAGAACAACTACGTGCTGGTATACAAGCGCAATGGCAAAGACCCGAACGCACAGAAAGTAGAGAAGCCAGCCATTACACCGGTAGCCGTGAACCGCGATGCGCAGTCGGATTACTACAAGGAGTTTATGGCGAAAGAAGTAGAGCCGCTCGAACCAGTGTTTCTGGACTACAGTAAAGACATCACCGAAGCCAAGCTGAAGCAGGATATTCCGCTGCTTTATACCAAAAACAAGGACAACGGCCTCTTCCAACTCTACTACATCCTGGACATGGGCACCAACAACGACCAGAAGCTGGGCATGGCCGTGAACTACCTCAAGTACCTGGGCACAGACAAGTACACGGCCGAGGAGCTGCAGAAGGAGTTCTTCAAGCTGGGTACTTCCTTTGATGTGTTCTCGAGCGGCGACCAGGTGTATGTCAGCCTGACTGGCCTGGACGAGAACTTTGAGCAGGGCCTGAACCTGTTTGAGAGCGTACTGGCCAACGCCAAGCCCGACAAGCAGGCCCTCAGCGACATGGTGGCCGGCATTCTGAAAGCGCGTGCCGATGCCAAGAAGAACAAAGGCGTGATTCTGCAGCAGGCGATGGTAAATTACGCGAAATACGGCCCGAAGAACCCGTTCAACACCGTGCTGAGCGAGAAAGAGCTGAAAGCCGTGAAGCCGCAGGAACTGGTGAACATCATCAAGAGCATCCCGACCTATGAGCACCGCGTGCTATACTATGGTCCACGTGAAACAGCGAACCTGGTAGCCACCCTGAACGAGGGACACAAGGTGCCTGCCAAGCTGAAGCCTGTGCCGGAAGAGAAGGTGTATGCCGAGATCGACTTTAAAGAGCCAACCGTTTACTGGGCAGATTACGACATGGTGCAGGCAGAAATGCTGTTCCTAAGCAAGTCGGTGCCTTATAACAAGGACATCGTGCCAGTGGTGCGGCTCTACAACGAGTACATGGGCGGCATTGTGTTCCAGGACCTGCGCGAGTCAAAGGCGCTGGCCTACTCCACTTACTCGCGCTACGGCACCGCTTCTAAAAAGGACCGCGCCAACTACCTGATCTCTTACATCGGGGCGCAGTCTGATAAACTGGCGGAGGCCATGGCCGGTATGCAGAACCTGCTGACTGACATGCCACTGGCCGATGCAAACTTCCAGAATGCCCGCGCCTCGCTGCGCAACAGCATCTCGACGGAGCGCATCACTAAAGCCGGTATCCTGTTCGACTATGAGCGCGCCAAGAAACTCGGCCTGAACTACGACATCCGGCAGGATGTGTACCAAAGCGCCAACACCATGACCTTCGACCAGTTGAAGGAGTTCCAGCAGAAGTACATCAAAGGCCAGCCGCAAGCCATTCTGGTGATCGGCTCGAAAGACAAGCTGAACTTCAAGGCCCTTGAGAAGTATGGCAAAGTGAAGCAACTGGACCTGAAGACGCTGTTTGGGTACTGAGAGTCGGGTTTCTGACGCCAGACACAAGATTTTAGACTTTCACAAAAATGGTCAGCCAAGCGTGGCTGACCATTTTTATTTTATACTTTTAGATTGCTGCTCCTAAAGAGTGGCAGTTGTAAAGTATTAGCTACCTCCCCGCCAGCACCTCAGCCACGCTCGTCCATTTAACCTCAGGATAACGTTCATTATCCAGGGGCTCCAGTTTTACCACTCCGCTGAACATATCGCGCATATACTGCATGCCCTGCCAGGCCGGGAAGACTTCGTTACTGCTGGGAGAAAGCGCTTTGGTTACCTTGATGATAGTATTCAGCAACCCTAATCCGCCAACCCGCAGCAACTTAAACTCTTCGCCGGTAGCATCGACCGCTGCTTCTTTCAGGCCATAGGCGTTCAGCACATCGCCAGCAATGCGCAGGTAACGCGGTGTAGTTGGGTCTAAAGCGGCGGCGGCGGTGTAGTCGGCCGTGTTTTGTATTGTAGTGAAGTCCATCGGTTGGTAAGGGTCGCCATAATACATTATCCTTTTTATCGGAAAAAGAACAATCGGCGCTTGGCCTGTGAGCAGATCCGAAAACATGCCGTTGAGGATGGAAGTAGCCGCGATGGGCGTTTTGTCTAAGCGCTCCCCAAACTCTTTTCTGAAGTCCAGGTTACGGTTTTTACCAAAAGGCAGCTTCGTGAAGTCTACTGCGAAGTCCGACGGAATGAAACGGGGCACGCCAGCCTCCACAGCAGCATTTAACAGTAGCGTTTGAATCCCAACCATCACATAGTGCAAGCCCGACAAAGCAGATACGACACAACTAGCCCCTTTGCAGGCTTCTGTTAATGCATCAGCGTTATGGAAGTCTATTTCACAGACAATGGCACCAGCCCTTCGCAAAGCATCAACCTGACTCCTATCGCTGTCACTACGAACCAGGGCTCTGACTTCAGCTCCTTTATTTAAAAGTGACCTGGCAATGCGTCCTCCTAAGTCGCCTGTAGCCCCCGCCAGCACTATAGTTGAGGTTGCTGAAGTATTGTTGTTTTCCATAGCTACCTGTTTTATTCTGTTTGTAACAGCAGCTTCCAGGAAAGGTTGCAAACAGCCCATTTCATACTACAAGTTTAGCGAAGCGTAACTTATAGATGCCTATAAAGCTAGTTTGTAACTGGCGATATTTTCGGACAACTGAGCTCGTGAGTTTGAAACTTGAAAGCCTAGCTTATAGAGAGGCGCTAATAGGAATTTAGGGTAATAATTAAAAACTGAACCTCTTAATATAGGATAGAAGTTAGGAGTTCAAACGGCACCAACACCATCATTGTTTGTATCAGTGAAACGCAACAATATCATTCCTTATCGCCAAGACCTACGCTTAAAGGCAAGGCATCTTCGCCATAACAGCACACTCTCTGAGGTGTTCCTATTGCAAGAGATAAATGATAAGAAACTGCTCGTCTATTAATTTCATAGGCAGGTACCGATGCTAAATTATATAGTGGACTTTTATTGCCATGAGTTAAATATTGGCAATTGGAATGGATAAGGATAGTCATGAATATAAAGTTGGGTACTAGGAGTCAAGTTTCTGACGCTGGTATGCAGATACTAGCTATAGACACAGACTACCGCCAAGTATGGCTGCTGTCTGTGTCTATACCCCATCCTAGTTATACTCCGCTAGTGCGAGCTTGTAGTTCGTACCAAACAGTACGAGCCACAAGCTCGCACTAGCGGAGGAAGAAGACCGCATCAATTTCCCACAGCTAAACCGAAACAGGAAGTTCATCTGTCTCGGCCACACTTTTGCCATCCTCATTCTCGCCCTAATCACCGGCGTATGGATTTTCATTTACCTGTTTATCCTTTGACCGATTAAGAAGCTATGTCGCAAGCTTATCGATGCTTTTGCCAATGCCTGCTAATGCCGCAAGTTTAGCGAAGCGCAACTTATGGCATTAGCAGGCATGTAGAACATATCAAAGCCTCATTTGGACTCGTTAAAATTTGTTAATATATTAGCAAAATATAATATTCAATATTTATTTCAAATTTTTACAAAGAATGGCTGATTGTACCCAATGCGGTAGTTATACTAAGTTTAATGGAGGTTTATGTATTTCTTGCTATAAGAATAACAATAGAGGAAGTATAACTGCTACTGATAAAACTAATTTAACGATTAGTAAAAACTCCACTAATTCAAGTGACAACAATTGGGTATATAACCTAATCAAAGGTCGAATAGCAGAGACCTTAGTAGAACAATTGTTCCTTTCACTCGGATTCCAAGTTTTTAAGTATGGCATGGAAAACACGATACCTGGCATTATGGACCTTCTTAAAGGTGTGAAAGATGAAGTTGCTATGGAAATCCGAAGAATGCCAGATTTAGTTGTCTATAAGGATGGAAAGGCTCATTTTATTGAAGTCAAATTTAGAGCAAGTGGTACATTTCAATTAAAGGATATTGACAAGAATAAAGATTATCCATACCAAAATGCCCTGATTGTATTAGTATCAAAGAAACACATCAAATGCATATCTTACTCGGAATTAGTTGATGGGAAAGAAATTTCTCCATCTTGCCGTAACTATTTAGGAAGCAGAAATGAATTTGAGACAGATAAGGAAAGAATAGTTGAGTACTGCCAATACGCTGTAAAGTTCTTTGAAAATGTATAGTCAAAAACTAATTATATAAGATTAATAAATCTAGAGTTAGAGTATAAAGTATAAAAAGGAAAGGCTGCCTAGTTGGGCAGCCTTTCCTTTTTATACTTTATACTCTCCCTTAAAAAGAAGCTAAAATGCTGTTGAGCGTTTCGCTTGGCTGCATGGCTTTGCTTGCCTTTTCTGCATCTGGGTGGAAGTATCCACCAAGGTCTACAGGCTTACCCTGGGCCGCGATCTGCTCCTCTATGATCTTAGATTCATTCTCTGTCAGGTCTTGCGCCAGTTTCGTGAATCTGTCTTTCAGCTCCTGGTTCTTGCTTTGCTCGGCAAGTGCCTGTGCCCAGTACATCGCCAGGTAGAAGTGGCTGCCACGGTTATCTATACCACCTACTTTACGTGAAGGAGACTTGTCTTTCTCTAAAAACTCAGCGTTTGCTTTGTTAAGTGCTTCAGCCAGTACCTCCGCTTTCTCATTTTTGGTCTTGTAAGCAAGGTCTTCTAAAGAAACAGCCAGTGCCAGGAACTCACCAAGCGAATCCCAACGCAGGTAGTTCTCTTCCACAAACTGCTCCACGTGCTTCGGAGCAGAACCACCGGCACCTGTCTCGAACAGGCCACCGCCATCAAGCAACGGAACGATAGAGAGCATTTTAGCGCTAGTGCCAAGCTCTAGGATTGGGAACAAGTCGGTTAGGTAATCACGGAGTACGTTACCAGTTACCGAGATAGTATCTTTCCCGGCCTTTGCACGCTCGCAAGTATAATGCATTGCCTCCACCGGAGACATGATCTTGATCTCAAGTCCGTTCGTGTCGTGGTCTTGCAGATATTTCTCTACTTTTTTGATCAGGTTTGCATCATGGGCACGCTCTGAATCTAACCAGAAAATTGCAGGTGTGTTGGTAATGCGCGCTCTTGTAACGGCCAGCTTCACCCAGTCCTGAATAGGAAGGTCTTTTGTCTGGCAAGCTCTGAAAATATCGCCTTGGGCTACTTTGTGCTCCATTAGGGTGTTGCCGTTTGCATCAACCACGCGAACAGTACCAGCCTCTGTCATTTCAAACGTTTTGTCATGCGAGCCATACTCTTCCGCTTTCTGTGCCATCAAGCCAATATTCGGCACAGTACCCATGGTTGTTGGGTCAAAAGCACCATTTTCTTTATTGAACTTGATAACCTCCTGGTAAATGCCCGCATAGCTACGATCCGGGATAATAGCCAATGTATCGTGCAGTTTGCCATCTGTGCCCCACATCTTACCCGACGAGCGGATAGCAGCCGGCATAGACGCGTCGATGATCACATCACTTGGTACGTGCAGGTTGGTAATTCCCTTGTCAGAGTTTACCATTGCCAGTTCTGGGCGCTTCTCGTATTCAGCTTTAATATCAGCCTCAATTTCCGCTTTCTTATCTGCCGGCAGGTTCTGGATCTTAGCATACACATCGCCTAAACCGTTATTTGCATCAACGCCAAGCTCTTTGAAAGTAGCCGCGTGCTTCGCAAACGTATCTTTGAAGAACACTTTTACCGCATGGCCGAACATGATAGGGTCAGAAACCTTCATCATGGTAGCCTTCAGGTGCAGCGACAACAAAATATTATCTTCCTTCGCCTCTGCAATCGCTTTTTCAAAGAATGCGTTCAGTTCTTGTACATGCATCACAGAAGAGTCTACTACCTCACCCGCCTTTAAAGCGATCTTCTCTTTCAGCACTTTGGTGTTGCCGTTTGCATCTGTAAATTCAATACGGACTTCACCAGCTTCTTCAGCCACCACAGACTGCTCACTCCCGTAGAAATCGCCCTCTGTCATGTGTGCAACGCGTGTTTTAGAGTCAGCGCTCCAGGCACCCATCGAGTGCGGGTGCTTCTTCGCATAGTTTTTCACGGCATCAGCCACACGACGGTCAGAGTTACCCTCGCGCAACACAGGGTTTACCGCGCTACCCAAGATTTTCGCGTAGCGTGCTTTTATATCTTTCTCCTCTTCTGTTTTAGGGTCTGATGGGTAGTTCGGGATGTTATACCCCTGCGACTGTAACTCTTTAATAGCCGCTGTAAGCTGCGGAATAGAGGCACTGATGTTCGGTAATTTAATGATGTTAGCTTCTGGCGTTTTTGCAAGGTCACCCAGGTAAGCCAGGTCATCCTGCTGCTGCTGCTCGGCTGTTAGCTTATCCGGAAAAGTAGCGATAATGCGACCTGCCAAAGAAATGTCTCTTGTCTCAACCTCGATGCCGGCAGCCTTTGTAAAGGTTTCGACAATCGGTAAGAAAGAGCGCGTCGCTAAAGCGGGCGCTTCGTCGGTAATGGTATAAACAATCTTTGCTGTTTTTGTCATGTTCTTTTTTTCAAGTTTAGTTTTACTACCACCCACAAACGTGGTCAGTACAGATTATTAAAGGTATTTTAAGGTTTTAGCAGTCATAACCAGTGTAGCCTCGGGCTAAATTGGTACAGCATCGGCGTAGTTGGCCTATTAGCAAATATAATAAGTCTTTTTCAAATAGCAGAAGTGAGCCGTTACCTTTCCTGCACTTCGCGTATACTTTTTTGGATTACGTATTCCTGCTCTCCACACCTAACCTTTGTTTAAACACAGGCCGTAACAGCCTGTAAGCTTCCTGCATCCTTTTAAAAGGAAAAAGCGCACTTACATTTTACTTATGGCATACCTCTTCAGCTTTATCAATTTATACCTTATCCGCTATCTACTGGTCTTTTACTTTGCTTCTATAGCTATTACCCCAGCGCATTCACAGGTAAAGCTAATGGTCTTAGGCAACTCAATTACACAGGGCAATGCCACTTACCCAGGCTACCGCTACGAGCTATGGAAGATGATGGTAGACGACAACCTTGATGTTGAGCTAGTGGGTTCGCACGATGTGAACCATGATGAAGCAGTCCCCGCCGTAAAAGGCAGCACGTACAAAGGCAGGACTTATACGAACCGCAACGAGGGCCATTGGGGATGGAGCACCGATGAGGTATTGAACGGGAAAGACGGAAAAGGCAAGCTGGCAGAATGGCTCCAAACCTATACCCCCGACATGGTATTAATGCACCTGGGCACAAACGACATGTTCAGGCAGTGCAGCGCAGGAGCATCAGACCCCAACAAAGCCTGTTTCCAGGAAACGATCAACGAGCTTAAGCTGGTGGTTCAGCAGATTAGAGCCAAAAACCCGAACGCTACAATCTTTATCGCAAAGCTTATACCCGCCTACATCCAGAAAGTAGGCCCGGAAGCTGTCTTCAATATCAATGAGCTGAACAAGCGAATTCCTGCATTGGTAACAGAACTGAATAAACCTGAGTCGCCGGTTATACTGGTTGACCAGAACAGTGGATTCGATGCTACCACAGGCGTAGACACGCATGACGGTGTTCACCCGAACACTAGCGGTGAATTGAAAATGGCGCAGAAATGGTTTGATGCCATGCAGCCCCTCGTCACTCCGTTTCCGGTAGAGTTGCTGTCCTTCAGCGCAATGCTTAATCATGCCGGTCAGCCTGTTTTAAAATGGAAGACTGCCTCCGAAAAGAACAACGCTTTTTTTGAGATAGAACGCGCTACCGACGAGCAGGCATTTCTGAAAATAGCCCAGGTGAAGGGAGCCGGAACTACGCCTACTGAACAAACCTATACCTTTGCAGATCTTAGTGCCCCTGCAGGAGTGTTACATTACCGCTTGAGGCAAGTCGATGTAGACGGGACCAGCAGCATCTCTAAAATTGTTGTGGTGCAGGTGCCGGAAAGAGAAGTAAAATTACGGGTATACCCTACTCGCAGCAACAACAGAACGAACCTTAACTTAACCTTGCACCATCATGAAACCGGGCATCGCGCTGAGTTGGTTGTATATAATATGGCAGGAAAACGAGTATACCAGCAACGCAGCCTATTCAGCCAGAACGGCACAATCCAGACGCTGATTCCGACACATCATTTAAAGAAAGCAGGTTTGTACCTTGTGCGCGTAGTTGTAGGCCAAGAAGTGTTTCACAGCAAGTTCATGCTGGAGTAGTACACTCACGCCTTATCTTGCTCCTCCATGAGGTGTATCACCTGCTCATTGCTCACCTGCGGGAATTCTATGTAAAACTGCCCGACCGCCTGAAAGATAGACGGGACCAGCAAGCATACAAAGTCATCTACCATATGGCTGAAATGCACTGCTGCAGAGGGAGGCGCGACAGGCACTGCCACCACAATTTTGCGCGGATGCTCTTTCTGGACCAGCTCCACGGTTGCCTCCAGCGTTTTGCCTGTTGCAATGCCATCATCCACAATAATCACTACCCGGTTTTGGAGAGGGGTGCGCGGACGGCCACCCATAAAGAGTGCATGCTTTTGCTTGAGGCTTTGGCGGATGCGTTTAACTTCTTCTTCGATGTACTCCTGCGGCACCTCGGCACGGTCGTCTACAGCAACACTGTCCAAACTCACCGCGCCAATGGCAAACTCCTGGTTAGCCGGATGGCCTATCTTCTTGGATAGGGTTACCTCCAGTGGCATTCCGAGCTTGTGCGCAATATAGGCTCCAATGGGCACCCCACCGCGCGGTATGGCGAGCACTACCCCTGGCACCCCTTCATACTCCTTCAGTTGTTCGGCTAACAGCTGGGCGGCTTCCTCTCTGTTCTGTAAAATCTCCATGCGGCTATAAATTAGGTGTATACATGCACGATTGCCTGACGATTGAGGCCATGTCTGGCAAAAGGGCTACCCCATACCCTTTTGCCACCTAGCAGGCATGCAAACGCACATTCAACTACTGGTGCAGGGGCTGTTGCTTATCCGGCCTCAGGTATTTCCGGAACCAGTCGGTAGCGAGCTGTGCAACCATTTCTAAAGCGCCTGGTTCTTCGAACAGGTGGGTGGCATCCGGCACTATTTCCAGGTCCTTGATGCATTGCATGCGGTTTTGCGCCTGTATGTTTAGGCGCAGGACTTCCTCGTCGCGCCCGCCCACAATCAACAGCGTGGGCACTCGCAAGTCAGGCAGCACGGCATCGGCTAAGTCTGGCCGGCCACCCCTGCTAACAACAGCCTTGATCAGGTCAGGGCCTTCGGCGGCGGCGGCCCCGATGGCAGAAGCAGCACCCGTACTTGCCCCGAAGAAGCCAATGTTAAATGGCTTGGTACGCGGATCTCGCTGCACCCAGTATGTGGTATCAATCAGGCGCCTGGTCAGTTTCGGAATATCAAACCGGTTTTGGTTGTCGCGGTCCTCCTCCTCCGTCAGCAAGTCGAAAAGTAGCGTGGCAAAGCCCGAGCGTTGCAGATGCTCCGCTACAAAGCGGTTGCGTGTACTCAGCCGGCTGCTCCCGCTTCCGTGCGAAAAAACAATTAGCCCTGCGGCACGCCCCGGGATGATCAAATCCCCGATTAAGGTAACGCCCTGCACCTCGATGCGGACACTTCCGTTGAAGGTATCGTTTGCCATAGCTTGTGTGTATAAATAGCGGCTATGCAATAGCCCCCTCTCTAAACGTACGACCACACAGATCCAAGGTTGAGAAGCACAGACTACCGCTGCTGTAAGCCGTATCTTAAAATAAGTCAACCCTTTATGACAATGCACAAACAACTACTCCTAATTTTAATGATAGGCCTATGTGCCTGTGGCGAGCAAAATCAAACAGAGCACACCCGCAGCATCGACGATACAGATTCGCTACAGGCAGTACAGGATGAGTCGGTGCGAAAGGGCAGTCAACAGTTGCCGGACACAGCCCTGTTCCGGCAGGCCTTCAACCAATTCTTCCACGCGCTACAAACTGCCGATACTACCCTGCTCAACCAGTTTATACATCCGGAGCAGGGTGTCTGGCTAATAGAGCAGCCGGGTGCCATGCCGAAAATGACCCACGTTCGCGACCTTCGGAATTTTAAGCGGGAGTACCAAGACCGCTCATTCTTCACGGTGGCAAAAGAGATGCAGGTATGCCGGTTAAAGCAGGAGCCCTTCCCTACGTTTGACTGTGGCGATATGGACTATGAGAAAGGCCAAAGCGGCTATAGCAAGGAAGGCTGCTTTGCCTGGAAGCCAGACAAGTTTCAGAAAAGCGGGTACTGGGACTACGCCAGCTTATCCCCGGATCAGCTGCAACACATCCATGCACTGCTGCCACATCTGCAGCGATCGGTGCTGCATACCGATACCTCGTTTGAGTTTCACTTCGGTTACCTGGATGGCAGTTGGTACCTGCTTTTCGCCAAACTTATATACCCCTGCAGCGCGTGAGTCAATTTTGAATGACTGAATTTTGAATGACTGAGTAAAAAAGCACGTATGTGTTACACGCATCCTATGTTCAATTATACTGTCGTTACAGTCATTTAAATACGTATTCAGTTATTCAAAATTCAGTCATTCAGAATTAACCTATGGCCTACTTTCGCAACTTCAATGCTCCTCCACCCGACCCCCAACTTCTGCAGGCACTCACCGAACAGCAGCAGCAACTACAAGCGCGCATCGTCCTGCAAAAACCCGATTTCGACCTCAAACTAATCGCGGGTTGCGACTCGTCCTTTATCGGCGAAGACACGATCCTTTCAGTATTCGTGCTGCTGACCTACCCCGGTTTAGAAGTGCTGGAGAAGGTATGGCACCACGGCCCCGTGGAGTTGCCCTATGTACCGGGTTTCCTGTCTTTCCGTGAGGCTCCTAACCTACTCAAAGCCTATGAAAAGCTACAGCAAAAGCCTGACCTGATCATGGTGGACGGGCATGGCATCTCACACCCGCGCCGCCTCGGCATTGCCACGCATCTGGGCTTGCAACTGAACCTGCCTACCATGGGCGTTGCCAAGAAAGTGCTGGTAGGCAAATATACCGAACCCGCCCTAACCAAAGGCGCTGTGTCGCCGCTGGTGTATAAGAATGAAGTGGTGGCTAATGTGCTTCGCACCAAGGATAATGTTAAGCCCGTCTTCGTATCCCCCGGTCACCTCATGGACCTGGACTCGGCCACAGCCATTGCCCTGCACTGTTCAATCAAACACAAACTACCCGAACCCACCCGCCTGGCAGACCATTATGCGGCGGTGTTTAAGAAGTCCGTCTGAATCAGGATCTACAGGGTTTTCTTCCGCTCGGATAGATCTGCAGGCTGTTAGAATTGAAATCCTGTTTCAGACATTTTGGCTGCTTTGATTGCTTTCGCACTTCAAAACATGACATAATTACACTAAAAACACCTAAAAGTACCACTGGTGCGTAAGTTGTTATGAGATACACAGCAGTAAAACCATGAGAAAACAAACAAAGGCATGAACTTTAACAACTATACCATCAAAGCGCAGGAGGCCATCCAAAAGGCAACGGAGATTGCCGGTGGCAACCAACAGCAAGCGATTGAAACGGGCCACATCCTGAAGGCAATTTTCCAGACGGATGAGAACGTGACGAACTTCCTGCTGCAAAAACTTAATATTAACGGCAATATCCTCAACAGTAAGCTGGATGAGACTGTCGCCGGTTACCCCAAAGTAACGGGTGGCGGTGGTCCGTATTTGGCGAACGATGCGAACACTGCCTTGCAGAGAGCCACTTCATACCTGAAAGAATTCGGCGATGAGTATGTGGCCATCGAGCACATGCTGCTGGGCCTGCTGGCGGGCCGCGACAAAGTAGCCGGCTTGATGAAGGATGTCGGATTCAACGAGAAAGACCTTAAAAAAGCCATCAAAGAGTTGCGGGGCGGTGCCAAAGTAACCGACCAAAACGCTGAGGCCAAGTACAACTCGCTGAAGCGCTATGCCAAGGACCTGAATGAGCTGGCACGGGCTGGAAAAATCGACCCGGTGATTGGTCGTGATGAAGAAATCAGGCGTGTGCTCCAGATCCTGAGTCGGCGCACCAAGAACAACCCGGTGCTGCTGGGTGAGCCTGGTGTGGGAAAGACAGCCATAGTGGAGGGCCTGGCGCAGCGCATTGTAGCCGGTGACGTGCCTGAAAACCTAAAATCGAAGACCTTGATGAGCCTGGACATGGGCCTGCTGGTGGCGGGTGCCAAGTATAAGGGGGAGTTTGAGGAGCGCCTGAAAGCGGTGATTAAAGAAGTGATCGATGCCGAGGGCGAGATCGTGCTTTTTATCGACGAGATCCATACCCTGATTGGGGCGGGTGCCGGAGGCGAGAGCGCCATGGATGCCGCAAACTTACTGAAACCGGCGCTGGCGCGGGGCGAACTGCATGCCATCGGTGCTACTACCCTAAAGGAATACCAGAAGTATATCGAGAAGGACAAAGCTTTGGAGCGCCGTTTCCAGGCCGTGATGGTGGACGAGCCAAACGTGCCCGATGCCATCTCCATCCTCCGTGGTATCAAAGACAAGTATGAACTGCACCACGGCGTGCGCATCAAGGACGATGCGATCATCTCGGCCGTTGAGCTGTCGAACCGCTATATTTCCGACAGGTTTTTGCCGGATAAGGCCATTGACCTGATGGACGAAGCCGCTGCCAAACTGCGTATCGAGATCGACTCGCTGCCGGTGGAACTGGACGAGCTGCAGCGCCGCATCATGCAACTGGAGATTGAGCGAGAGGCCATCCGTCGTGAGAACGACAAGGATAAGGAAACTGTGCTGACCAAGGAGATAGCGGACCTCTCGGGTAAGCGCGACGACCTAAAAGCCAAGTGGCAGAACGAAAAGCAGCTGATTGAAGGCTTACAGAAAGAGAAAGAGAATATTGAGGGGTATAAACTGGAGGCCGAACAGGCCGAACGCTCCGGCGACTATGGCCGCGTGGCCGAGCTGCGCTACGGCAAGATACAAGAGGCAGAAGCCAAGGTACAGCAATTACAGGAGCAGGTGCACCAGATGCAGGGCGAGAACCCAATGCTGAAGGAGGAGGTAACCGCCGAGGATATTGCGGAGGTAGTAGCCAAATGGACCGGTATACCTGTGAGTAAAATGCTGCAAAGCGACCGCGAGAAACTCCTCAACTTGGAGCAGGAGCTAGGCAAACGCGTGGCAGGCCAGGAAGAAGCCATCGAGGCAATTTCGGATGCCGTGCGCCGCAGCCGCGCCGGTATGCAGGACCCGCGCCGCCCGATCGGCTCGTTCATTTTCCTGGGTACAACGGGGGTGGGTAAAACAGAGCTTGCCAAGGCACTGGCCGATTACCTGTTTAACGACGACAACGCCATGGTGCGCATCGACATGAGCGAATACCAGGAGCGCCATGCGGTAAGCCGTTTGATCGGTGCGCCTCCGGGCTACGTGGGGTATGACGAGGGTGGTCAGTTAACAGAGGCTATCCGCCGCAAGCCTTACTCAGTGGTGCTGCTCGATGAGATTGAGAAAGCGCACCCGGATGTGTTCAACATCCTCCTGCAGGTGCTAGACGATGGCCGCCTGACCGATAGCAAAGGCCGTGTGGTGAACTTCAAGAACACCATCATCATCATGACCTCTAACATAGGGTCGCACATCATCCAGAGCAATTTTGAGAACATGGATGAGTTTAACCATGATGAGGTGATAGAGCGCACAAAGGATGAAGTGTTTGACTTGCTGAAGAAGTCGGTAAGGCCGGAGTTCCTGAACCGGATTGACGAGCTGGTGATGTTCCGACCGCTGAGCCGTGGGGATATCCGCAAGATCGTCACCATCCAGTTCCGCCACATCCAGGACCGCCTGGAAGAAACAGGTATACAGTTGGTTGCCAGTAACGAGGTGCTGGATTACCTGGGTGAGCAGGGGTATGATCCGCAGTTTGGCGCCCGCCCGCTGAAGCGTGTGCTGCAGCGCCAGATCCTCAATGAGCTGTCAAAGGAAATCCTGTCTGGCAGCATCAGCAAAGATGCTGTGGTGGAGGCCGTGCTTGAAAAAGGAAAAATCCGGTTTAACAATGTCAACATCAAACTGCCGACGGAGCAGTAAAATATTATAGTTTAAAAGTTTAGCTAAAGAAAAAGGCCTCCCATCTGGGAGGCCTTTTTCTTTAGCTAAACTTGTAAGAATGAGCTCGACTGCACCAAGCAACTATACTCAACCAAGTAAATTTTAAACTAAAACAAGCGAGTTGCAAATAAAATTCACATATGACAAAACAAGCATCACAAATGCTTAAGCATATTTTAAGGACTTTAAAATATAACTATTCAAATAAATACATAGGAACTAAACATTAATTAAAACTTAAAAACGAAAACATTTAAATATATATAGATTATAATATTGTATATTTGTTTTATAGGAATGAATAAACCCATTACACATCTACGAAAATCTAATTAGATGAAGAAAATCTACTATTTCGTTACTAACACCCTGCGTATTTATTCCCAGCTCTTTTTTGTGTGCACGGCCTTGGTGTTTAGTGCCTTTGCAGTGCAGGCGCAAGTAGTTAACATTCCCGCTGCCGACACATATAGCTACACGCAAGACTTCAATACCCTACCTGCTTCCGGCGCATCAACTTTCACAAATGGCACGACGGTTAATGGGTGGTACCTGTTCCCGAACACCGCTGCTATCAATACCATCACAGCGAACGACGGCAGCAGCGTATCGGGGTTTCACAATTACGGAAACAGTAACAGCACCGATAGAGCGATAGGTTCGGCTGGTACCTCCGGCAATATCCAGTATGACACGAGGCTTGTGATGAAAAATACTTCCGGGGAAACAATCCGGCACTTCAGGGTAACCTATAAAGCGGAGATCTGGAATAAGTCTAATGGCAGTGAAAAACCTATCACGTTTACCTACGCTAAAAATTCTACGGTAGATCCTGCCTCCTCTTCCTATACAGAGATTAGTGTGACTGAGCTTTATGCAAACCTTGACTACAATGGCGCTTCAGGCAAAGTAAATGGCAACGATGTTTTTGTTAGAAAAAGCTTTTTAATTCGGAATGTGAACTTGGCACCAGGCAACGAAATCCGCTTCTCTTGGGGTGGGTCAAAATCATCCTGGGGCGCAGCTCTCGACGACGTAGTGATTGAGCCTGTAAACATCGCACATTACTATAATAAAGCGGGAACTAGCTTGAACGTACTTAGTAATTGGGGGACAAATCAAGATGGCAGTGGCTTGGCACCATTAAGTTTTACTGATGCCGATCAATACTTTCATATTAGGAACTACACCACGGGAAGCCAGCTAACACTTTCCGGAAGCTGGCAGATTCCTGGAATAAATTCCAGGATAGAGCTAGGCAATGGTAGTGCCGCAGTAACACTTACGATAACTAATGGTAATACTATTACAAGCAGCATTATTGACATTTTAGCTAATGCGACACTAAATATTGACTCTAATCAACAACCTGCACTTGGAAAGCTGGCTCCCACCAGTACAGTTATCTTCAACAAAAATGCTTCTGCTAAGATCACGGAGACCGTTGAATTTGGCAACGTAGTTTTGAAAGCCAAAGCTAGCGGGGCTGACACGGAATTCACAAACAATATAAAGGTAAATGGCAGGCTAACCATAGAAGGAGCAAGTCTGAAACTTGCTGATGGAAGGAAGCTTGAAGTAAGCGATAGGAACCTGGAACTGGACAATGCCTCTTCCATATCAAACGGCTCCGCGACCAGTTACATTGTTTTAACTGGACAAGGTAAAATCAGGAAAGGACTGGCGGCAAATTCACAAACCAAATTGCCTGTCGGTACCGTGGCGGGCGGATACAGCCCCGTAACCGTGACCAACAGCAACACAACGGCTGCCACTGTGAATGTGAGCGTAAAAGACAGCGACCTTTCCACTGCAGAAGCAAAAACTGCCGCTCAGAAAACGGTGAAGCCAATTATGAGCCGAACCTGGAACATAAGTACCCCAGAGGGCACGAATGCTAATGTTACCCTGGAGTGGGTGGCTACCACTGACGCCGACAAACTGCTGGTGGACGGTGATGAAGTGCATCTGATGCAGTTCAATGGAACCTCTTGGGAGATTGCGAAGGAATTCCTGGAGGTAAGTAAGTCAGCAGACACGCTATCTGTAACTTATTCTTACAACCCTGCCGATGTAACCCCGCAAAGCAGCTTGCGCGTTACCACCACACAGCAGGCAGTAGCTGCTCCCTTAGGCACCACGGAAGATACGCCACGGGCAGGCGATGTAACAGTAGGGTCTACCAATACCGTATTGCCCGTGGACCTGCTTAGCTTTACGGCCAAGGCATCTGAAGGGGGTGCTGTGGTTTTGAGCTGGGCCACTGCTCAGGAAAAAAACAACGCTTATTTCGAGGTGCAGCGCAGCCACGATGGAAAAAGCTTTGCCGCCATGGGGCGCAGACAAGGAAAAGGCACTACCGCCATTCGTGCGAACTATAGCTATACCGATACCCTGCCGCTGGCCGGAACTTCATACTACCGCTTACGCCAGGTAGATCAGGACGGCACTTTTAAAATACTGCCGACAGTAGTTGTTAACCTGGAGCAGGTAACAACGCCGCGAATGACCTTGTACCCTAACCCGAGCGAGGGACAAAACGTGCGCCTGTATGTGCAGGGCCTGCCTGCCGGAGAAGAAATGAAAGTATTGGTAGCGGATATGATGGGGAAGATCGTGCTTCGGAAGGAGCTGCCTGCAAACGGCGCTGTGCTGATACCTGCTACTCGCCTGAAGCCAGGTATGTACATCGTGACGGCGCGCAGTAAAACGCAGCTCATCACACAAAAACTGAGCATCAAATAAGTAAGCGTAAAGATTGATTAAAGTTTAGCAACCGAGCCCCGCTGTTCTGATAGAGCAACGGGGCTTTGCTTTATACACCTTACCGGCCAAGCACTATTCTTCTTCCCTCCCTTGCCGATTGCCGGGCAGCATCGAGGATTTTCATCACGGTCAGGTTATTCTCCAGGGAAGAGAGGTCTTCGGTAGGTTTGATCTCACCTCGCCATAAGGCATTGAAGTATGATACGTGGTCCTGGTAGGCAGTGGCGAGCGGCTCTACCCAGTGCATGCGGAACTGCACATCAGGCGCTTTCCGCGAACGCAAGGTCCGTTGGTCTGCCGCCTGCAAATAACCGCTTTGCCCGAATATTTCCAGGTCTTTTAAATTATAGGGCCAGTTCCAGGACGCTTCAATGATGCCGGTAGCTTGCGGGTATTCCAGTATAATGGTAGTGTCATCATCCACGTTCGGGTATATGTCAGGCTTTAGCTGACGGGTAATGGCTGACACAGCGGTGGGCTCCTGCCCATGCATCAACCAGGTCATTAGGTTCGCGCCATAGCACCCAAAATCTACAATAGCCCCGCCACCGTTTTTTGCAGGATCTGTCAGCCAATCCAGAAATTCCGCAGAGCAGCCTAACTCTTTTGGCCCGATGTTGCCGTCATGCGCCACCATTTTCCGAAGCTCTCCCACGGCTATCTGGTGTGTGGCCATAATGTATAGCTCGTGGTTGCTGGGGTACCAGGTGGTTTCGTAATTTGTGAGCAGGTGGATCTGGTGCTTTCGGGCCAGGGCCGCCATCTTCTCCGCATCCTGTAGGCTGGTGGCCAACGGCTTCTCTACCACTACGTGCACGCCCAGCGGGGCGCAGGCCTCCACTACCTGCAAATGCTCCGAAATGGCATTATAGGCCAGCACCACATCCGGTTTCTCGTGCTGCAGCAACTCCGGCAGGCTTTTGTAAAACAACGACTCCGCCAGCGGGTACTGCCGTCGGTAACGCTGCACCAGCGCCTGATTCTCTTCTGCTATACCTATCAGAAGCACGTCCATCTCCTCTAGCCGCTTCAACACATCGTGGGCATGGTCGTGAGAAAGGCCTGCCAACGCAACCTTTAAAGGTTGGTGCAAGGGTGCGGAGTAATTGTTTTTAAAAACCATCTGTACTATAGTAAGTATATTCTGCTATATGAAAATTATACAGCAAAGGTTTTTTCGCGTAAACCTGCCTTTGTTCCAAAGGCTTACGTAAAAGCATCAGCGTAATTTACCCTTCAAACTAACTTTTGTTAAATTTTCCTGGAAAAGGTTTCCCATACTAAAATAATACATGGCTTCTGTCCGGCTCCGTATTAGCGCTATCATTTACTGCACACAACCATACACCAGCAATTATAATACTCATATTAGACTGCAAATAAATACAATAACCGTATACAGATCGTGTACTTGCTCATCCTGTAGCGGGCCAAGCTTTTATCCGTCATCTTTTGAAATAAGGCTGTATGAAAAATACTAAGATTGTCTTTTTTACAGCCTGTTGGCTGCTGCTCCTTAGCTTATGTGTTGCTGTGGAGGCACAGAACCCGGATTTACAGGTTAAATATAGATGCTGGGTATACTTTGAGGGTTCTGCTCCAGCGTATAAAGGCGTACTGCTTAGCACTGGTGACTCAGCAATCCAAGTCCTGCCGGATGCTAAAAGCTACGCCTTTCCTCTGACAGCTGCTCAGACACCCACATCCATTCCGGCGACAGCTATCAAAGAAATCAGGTTCAGATCTAAAGGCAGGAAGGGCCGTGGTATGCTTTTTGGAGCTTTAATAGGAATCGCTACCGGTGCCATTATCGGTTTTGCAGATGGTGACGATGAAGGTACGTTCCTAGCATTTAGTGCCGAAGAGAAAGCATTCATGAGCAGTACATTATTGCTGCTGCCCGGAGCTGGTATTGGTGCACTGGTAAGCAGCGGAAAAGAGATAACCTATGTACAGGGCAACCTAGAAGTTTACCAGCTTGCCCGTAAAAGTTTACAACAGTATGCCTTGCAACCAAGTCCTTTATATTAGTGCGTTAAGCTTGTAGGGCTGGACAAACAACAAAAGAATAGAGAAACGCCAGCCAAACTGCTGACGCTTCTCTATTTGTACTTCTAAACTTTTGATTACTTAAAGTCAGGCACTACCTGCACACAGACCGGCTTGTGCATCTCTGCTTTGTGCCCGGTGGCAGTCAGTTTGCCGGTAGCTTTGTCTATTTTGAAAGAATTGACTGTATTGGAACGCTCGTTGGCCACCAACAGAATATTTCCGGTCAGGTCGATAGTCATGTCGCGGGGCCAGTCGCCGCCACAGTCCACGTTCTCTACATGCGCTATTTTGCCGGTGCTTTCGTCGATGCGGTACACCACGATGCTGTTGTGCCCCCGGTTCGACCCATACAGAAACTTCCCATCCGGAGACACCCTTACAGCAGCTGGCTGATTGTTTTCTTTATAGTCAACAGGCAGCGTTGGCAGGGTTTGAATTTCAGAGAAAGAACCGTCGCCGCTATTATAAGCCAATGCCGTCATGGTGGAGTTGAGTTCATTGATAACGTAGGCATACTTCCCGTTCGGGTGAAAAGCCAGTTGGCGTGGTCCGGCCCCTGGTTTTGTCGCAAAGGCTACTGCAGGCTTGGCAGGGCGCAGCCCATTCTCACCTTTCTCTAACTGGTAAGCATATATCTTATCTGTGCCGAGGTCTACGGCATACGCATATTTCCCATCAGGCCCCGGCGCCATGTAGTGCGCATGCGCAGCTTCTTGCCGGTCCTTGTTCGGGCCGGTGCCCTTGTGCTGTGCCACATCTGCGGCAGGGGCCAGCGTCCCGTCTTCCTGCACCGGGAACGCGGCTACGTTGCCGCCCATATAGTTCGCCACCAGTACCGTTTTACCGTCGTTGCCAACTGAAATATAGCACGGTGCCCCGCCTTTGGAGGCCACCCTGTTCAGCAGCGAGAGGTCGCCGTTTTGCTGATCTACGGCAAAAGCGCTGACAGCTCCGCTCTGCTGCCCCTCGTAGTCGCCGGTCTCGTTAACGGCGTACAGGTGGCTGCGCTGCTCATTCAGCGTGAGGAACGAGGGGTTAGGGCCGCCCTTAAAACTGCTGACGCGGGTGAGTTCCCCCGACTCCGGATTGATCTTGTACAGGAAAATACTGTTGCTGTCTGCATCGGCGTAAGTGCCTACATAAACCATGGCTGTTTCTTTGTTTGCTGTTTCAGCGGCCTCCGCACCTGCTGCGGCCGCTTGTTCTGGGTTATTGCCTGAGCTGCAGGCACCAAGTGCTAGGGATAAACTCATGATCCCTGCCGCTGCTACTTTTACAAAGGTGCGGCGCTCATGGTTTCGGGGTTGCTTCATCATGTATGATTCGTTGCTTCTGTCTTTATTTGCTTGTTTGATGGTGTAGTTCGGCTCTGGGATGACAGCTTCCACCATATCTTTACTTATTACCTAAATCACTCGGTATGCACGCCACCGCAATGCGCTGGCAACTCAATAATGGTCTACCTATGCAGGTATAAATGCTTTCGGCAATGCATGCTCAAAATAGCAATTATTACCGACTCCGGCAGTGTTCCCTCCGCTATTTATACCTAAAACAGCTATTCCCCACTCTCTCATGCATCTTGCGCGCTTGCAACTCTGTGCGCAATAGCTTAATTTGCATAGGCATTATCACGCTCTAATTCTGCCCGCTACCCTGTGTCATCCGTTTTCTCGACTTACCTCAAACTAGGCTTCCATCACATTTTCGATTTCAAGGCATACGACCACATGCTGTTTTTGCTGGCGTTGAGTGCTATTTATACCCTTGCTGATTGGCGCAAGGTCATTGCCCTGGTTACTTCCTTCACCATCGGCCATTCCGTTACGCTGGCACTCGCTACTTTCAATGTCATTCGGTTCAACGCAAACCTAATCGAGTTCCTCATTCCGGTAACCATTCTGCTGACCTGCATCACCAACTTCTTTAAGTTAAAGGGGGCGGCCAGCAAACAGCCTACCCTTATGTCGGTGCATAACCTGATGGCGGCTGGCTTTGGTTTGATCCACGGAATGGGTTTCTCTAATTTCCTGAAGGCGATGCTGGGGCGCAACGGCAGTATCTGGCAAGAGCTGCTGGCTTTTAACATCGGCATAGAACTGGGGCAACTGCTCATCGTGCTGCTCATCTTGCTGGGAGCCGCTGCGGCCATGCACTTATTCCGGGCTAAGCGGCGCGACTGGATTATGGTGCTGTCGAGTGCTGCGGCAGGCGTGGCATTGGTTTTGATGCTAGAAAGCTATAATTTTTAGGGTTCAAACACTTATATTTGAACTTTACATCGCCTTATACCCCTTAACTTTACCTAACCTAACCAACTTACCTGACACTCATGAAAAACTTTCTAACAGGTTTGGCACTGTTGGGACTGGCAGCTGGGCCGCTTGCGGCGCTGGCCCAGGACACCAAGTTCGCCCAGCTGGGGCAAGAACTGCCAACCCCAAACACCTACCGCACCGCTTCGGGCGCTCCGGGCCACCAGTACTGGCAGCAGCGTGCCGACTATAACATCAAGGTGGAGCTGGACGACCAAAACCAGGCTATCACCGGTTCTGAGACCATCACCTATACCAACAACTCACCGGATGTGCTGAGTTACCTGTGGGTACAACTCGACCAGAACATCTTCGAGCCCAAGTCCATGAGTAACCTGACCAAGACGGGCAGCCTGAACGACAAGATGTCGATGCAGGCCGTGGATTACCTGACGCGCGAGGAGTTTGACGGCGGCTTCAAAATCAGCAAAGTGACGGACCGTGGCGGCAAAGCGCTGAACCATACCATCAACAACACCATGATGCGGGTAGACCTGCCCTCGCCGCTGAAACCAAACCAGAGCTTCACGTTTAACGTGGACTGGAAAAACAACATCAACGACCAGAAAGCCCTGGGTGGCCGCTCGGGGTATGAGTACTTCCCGAAGGACGGCAACTACCTGTACGAGATGGCGCAGTGGTTCCCGCGCATGGCCGTGTACGACGACGTGAACGGCTGGCAGCACAAGCAGTTCCTGGGCAGCGGCGAGTTTGCCCTGCCTTTCGGCGACTACAAGGTGAGCATCACGGTACCTGCCGATCATGTGGTGGGTGCAACCGGCGAACTACAGAACGCCAGCCAGGTACTGACCTCTACGCAGCAGAAGCGCTGGGCACAGGCTGCCAAAAGCGATGACCCGGTGGTGATCGTGACCCAGGAGGAAGCCGCGAAAGCCGAGAAGGACAAAGCCACGGGCAAGAAAACCTGGGTGTACGCCGCCAAAAACGTGCGCGACTTTGCCTGGGCGAGCTCGCGTAAGTTTATCTGGGACGCCATGAACGTGAATGTGGGCGGCAAGAATGTGCTGGCCATGTCATACTACCCGAAAGAGGCAAACCCACTGTGGGGACAGTATTCTACGGAGGCCGTTGCGCATACCCTGCGCACTTACTCCAAGCGCACCATCGACTACCCATACCCGGTGGCGATCTCGGTACATGGCCCTGTGGGCGGCATGGAGTACCCGATGCTCTCTTTCAATGGTTACCGCCCGGAAGAGGACGGCACTTACTCCGATCGCACCAAATACGGCCTGATCTCCGTGATCATCCACGAGGTGGGCCACAACTTCTTCCCGATGATCATCAACTCGGATGAGCGCCAGTGGACGTGGATGGACGAAGGCCTGAACACCTTTGTGCAGTACCTGTCGGAGCAGGAATGGGAGCGTAACTACCCATCGCGCCGCGGCGAGCCGAAAGACATCGTGGACTATATGAAAAGCGCCAAAAACACCCAGACACCGATCATGACTAACTCGGAGTCGGTGCTGCAGTTCGGCCCGAACGCCTACGGCAAGCCGGCCACCGGCCTGAACATCCTGCGCGAGACCATTATGGGCCGCGAGCTGTTTGACTATGCCTTTAAAGAATATGCCAACCGTTGGGCCTTCAAGCACCCGATGCCAGCCGACTTCTTCCGCACCATGGAAGACGCTTCTGGCGTGGACCTGGATTGGTTCTGGAGAGGCTGGTTCTATACCACCGATCATACCGACATCGCCCTGACAGACGTGAAGTGGTATACCATCGACGCACAGGATCCGGAGTTTGTAAACGCACAGCGCCGCGAGCAGCTGAACAGCGAGCCCAAGACGCTTTCGCAGCAGCGCAACCTGCAGGACATCTCTAAAACCCTGGTAGAGCGCAAGCCTGCCCTGAAGGATTTCTATAACTCTTATGACCCACTGGCTACCACAGCCGCTGACCAGCAGCGTTACCAGAGCTTCGTGAAGAACCTGTCTGAAGAGCAGAAAAAAGCGCTTAACTCCGGCCTTAACTTTTATGAGGTAAGCTTTAAAAACCAGGGCGGTTTGGTAATGCCTCTGATCGTGAAGATGACGTTTGAAGACGGCGCCGAGGAAGTGGTAAACATCCCGGCCGAGATCTGGCGTTATGATAACAACGATATCACAAAGGTGTTCATCACAGAGAAGCCGGTGGTCAGCTTTGTGCTGGACCCGTACCTGCAGACAGCAGACGTGGATATGTCCAACAACAGCTACCCACGCCAGATGGCTCCTTCCCGCTTTGAACTGTATCAGCAGAACCGCCAAGCGCAGCCTAACCCCATGCAGCGCCGCGCTACCAGCCGTACCAACGGCAACAGCACTGGCAGCTCTGCCCAGTAGGGTATAGATAGCACAAGCAAAGAGGGCTTCAGATTCTGTCTGAAGCCCTCTTTGCTTATAAACAGGTTCTCAAACCTGTTACTCAGTGTTGTATTGGTCGAAGAACTTGCGCTTTACGCGGTCGCCTTTGCGCACGAATGGCCGGATGATAAGGCGGGTACCGCGCTCATACGTAAAGAAGCGATAGAGCCAGTTGCTGAGCACCACCAATTTGTTCCGGAAGCCCACCAGGTAGGCAATGTGCACAAACAACCAGATCATCCAGGCTAAGAAGCCCCCAATGTGCTTATCGCCGGGCAAGTCGGCTACGGCGCGGTTACGGCCGATGATGGCCAGCGAGCCCTTGTCAAAATACTTGAACGGCTCCAGCGGCTCGTGCCGGATCAACCGCTTCAGGTTTTTGGCAAGCAGCTTTCCTTGCTGAATGGCCGGCTGTGCTACGCCCGGGTGCCCCCGTGGGTATTCATCCGATTTCATGGCGGCGATGTCGCCGATGGCAAAGATATCGCTGTAGCCCACTACCTGGTTAAAGTGGTTTACCAGCACCCTACCCCGCTCCACGGCCTCCGGAGGTAACCCTTCAATCAGCGCACCCGATACGCCTGCTGCCCAAATCAGGGTATGGGTTTGGATGGATTCTCCGCTCTTGAACACGGCTGTGCTGCCATCATAAGATTCCACCAAGGTGTTTAGCTTCACGATGATTCCCATTTCCTCCAGGTACTTCTTCGTGCGGGCACTCGCCGACGCCGACATGGGCGGCAAGACCCTGTCCAGGCCTTCTACCAGGTAAATGTTCATCTGGTTGAAATCCATCCCCGGATAATCGGTCGGAAGAATATAACGCCGCATCTCCGCCAGTGCCCCTGCCAACTCCACGCCCGTAGGCCCGCCTCCCACAATCACGAAGTTCAGGAGGCTTTGCCTGGTGGCGGGGTCCTTGGTCATGTTGGCCTGCTCAAACGACTGCAGCATCTGGCTGCGCAGGTTCAGCGCATCCGGTATCTGCTTGAGCGGGAAAGCGTATTTTTTGATCTGCTCGTTACCGAAGTAATTGGACTTAGTGCCGGTGGCAATCACCACATAGTCGTAAGGCAGGTCGCCGATGAGCGTGGAGACTGTTTTTGTGGCGGGGTTGACCCCGGTCACCTTTACCAGCCTGAAATGGAAGTCAGAGAAATCGTCGCTTCCGAACATCTTGCGAAGCGGCTCGGCAATGGCGTCCGGCTCCAGCCCGGCGGTGGCTACCTGGTAGAGCAGCGGCCAGAAGCCGTGGTAGTTCTGCCTGTCAAACATCACCACCTGGAAGTCATCGTTGTTGAGTTTCTTAGCCAGGTTTATACCCCCAAAGCCTCCGCCAATAATAACCACCCGGGGCTTGGTAGTGGCGGGTATATTCAATGATAGTTTTTCGGTTTCCAGCATAGGTATGGTTCTTTGTCCAATATCGCATGTACCTTGCGCCAACAACAGGTATAAGATGCATACCAGTTAACGGCTTGATAAGGCTGCTACAATCGGAAATAACGAAACATACACGGCATAGTTACCTGCCGCCGCCAGTAGGGCTCAGAATAATACAACCGGGGCAAAGGCACACCAGCTGTAAAGCCACGAAAGGGTAAGGATTTACTTCTGCTTGAAATCGCCGTTGAGGATCGATTTGATAAGGGTCGGGATGGCGAAAGGGCTGATACCGGTCTGGATCATGTACCTGTTCTGCTGCAGTTGCCGCTGCTGCTGCATGCTGTGCCGGAAGTTTCCCACGCCATCCATGGGGGTAGATTTGAAGAGTTCTTCGAGGCGCTCGGGGTCCAGGTTGCGCATGGCGATGGCGCGACCCTCGTCCGGCAGCTTCACGTTTGCCACTGCTTCCCGGAAGTCGCGTTCGGTGGCCCACGGAAACACATCCACGGTGGGTAGCTCGGTGGGGTCTTCCTGCAGCTGCATGATGATGGAATAACTTTGGCTGCTATAGGACCTGGGGATAACCAGGTACTGCTTCTTGAACCCGATGGCACTGAACATCACGCTATCGCCGGCCAGCACAGGCACCGAGAAAAAGCCATATTCGTTGGACATTGTGCCACGGCTGGTGCCCGGCACATAAATACTCACCCCCGTCACCCCGTACAGGCTATCGCCGGTGGCCACAAAGCCCGACAGCTGCACCACGCGCTTCTGCTGCTGGGCGGCTGCTTCCTGTGGGGCTCCCCAGCATAGAAAGAGTACCAGCAGCGACAACATGAGCCTATAAAAAGGCTTTGCCTCAGAAGGAAACGGGTGTTTAAACAAATTCATGCGTTACAATTATACTATATTTATCTTTTAAAATAGCTGCTTTTACCTAATTTTGTTCCCATTGCCCACCCTATCTATGAGACTCAAACACTTTAGCCTTTCTTTTGGCGAGCAGGTTCTGAAGGCCCTTGCCGACGAATCACGTATTCGCATTTTGCACCTGATCCTGCGCAACAAAGAAATGTGCACGTCTGACCTGGAGCAGGTGCTGGATTTTACGCAAACCAAGACCTCGCGCCACCTCTCCTACCTGCGCAATGCGGGCCTGGTGACCCCCCGAAAGCTGGACCAATGGGTGTTTTATGCTGTGAAGGAAGAAGCAGCTGACTTCATCAACCAGATTTTTGCCTACATGGAGCGCGATGCGGCCCTGCAGAAAGACAGCGAGGTATACGAGATTCTGTTCTCTAACCGCGAGCTGGCCGTGAACAAGCTGCAAACCCGCCGCTGGACTTCCCTGTAGCCTTTTCCTGGTTCCAACATAACTGGCCAGCACGTATAATATTGTACTGCTCCCCACAGATGTTTTGCCCGGTGCTTCCGCAAAACAATGCTATTTTTAAAACATCCGTTCCCTCGGCGCGTTTTACCTATTCTTAAGCAGCACTTCCGCATGAAAGCATACACCCATATTCTCTTCGACCTCGACCATACCCTCTGGGATTTCGAGAAAAACTCCGAAGAAACCATTTACGCCCTTTACGAACAGTTTAACCTGGCCAGTTTCGGAAAGTTTGACTCCACCTCTTTTTACAAGAAGTATAAGTTTGTGAATGTGCGCCTCTGGGACCTTTATAATAAGGGACACATTAAGCAGGCGGAGTTGCGCGAGAGCCGCTTCGTGAAAACGCTAACCGGCCTTGGCCTGGAACCGCATGAGGTGCCGGTGGGCATTTCGGAGGCCTACATCGACCAATGCCCCACCAAGACAGCCGTGTTCCCTTATGCCTACGAGGTGCTGGAGTACCTGAAGCCCAGGTACGGCCTGCATATCATCACGAACGGCTTTAAAGAGGTGCAGCACATCAAAATGAACTCCTCTAAGCTACACGGCTATTTCGGGGAGGTGATTACCTCGGAGTGCTGCGGCTACAAAAAGCCGGACCGCCGCATGTTTGAGCATTTGCTGGAGCGCATCCGCGTAAGGCCGGAGGAGTGCTTGATGATCGGGGACAACTACGAGTGCGACATTGAGGGGGCGCGCGATGCCGGAATCGACCAGGTGTTCTTTAACCCGGAGATGCACCGCCAGAAGCGCAGCCCCAAGCCAACCTACGAGATCTCCTGCCTCAGCGAATTAAAGCTGATTCTGTAACGTATACTTGTGAACGAGAAAGCCCGGCGCCATACCCTTTTCTCGGGTTCGGCGCCGGGCTTTTTGCATTTACAGGGTTAAGCTTTGTGGCAGCGACTACCTTGCCCCATCCTCTGCTATGTGCTGGTGCGCTGCTTTGGTGCTCACATGCACGTTCTCCTGCTTCGCCTTTTCAGTGGCAGTGTCTTTGTTCAAGGTATAATTAGCCGCTTCGGCCGCAAAGGAGAAGCCAAGTGCTAGTGCCAGCATGATTTTTCCGTAGATCTTGTTTCTGTTTTTCATAGTAATCAATTGCATTGCCTGCCATGCACGATGGCAGGGAGAGGCTTTACGAGTATCTGCCCGTAAAAGGTTATATGAGCAGGCAACCTTTACTTGTTTGATAAAGCAGGATCATACCGCCTCATAGCCGTTCCCTCTGTACCTGCAAGCAGTTGCAGCGATCCAATTTCCGGCCTGCGTTGTTTGGTGTTCCATACCTGCGCCATTGGCTTGCTTTAAGCTGCTGCTGGCACGGAACAGGCCTACGGATGCCACTTTTCCCATAAATCCAGTTACATTTGTAAAGAAGGCACTCCTATTTCCGTAGGACCTTCAGGAATACCTTATACATATTTATAATCACAATTATAAACGCATGGCAACCGGATTCTTCAAAGTACCTACTCCTACTAACGAACCAGTATTATCTTACGCACCGGGCTCTCCTGAAAAGGAAGAACTGTTGCGCACTTACAAAGAACTTAAGTCGAAGCAACTGGACGTGCCGATGTATATTGGCGGCGACAGGGTGTTTACAGACAACAAGCAGCCAATGCTGCAGCCGCACGACCACCAGCACATCCTGGGCCACTTCAGCGAAGGCGACGCGTCCCACGTGGAACAAGCCATCAACGCGGCTCTGGCCGCACGCGATATGTGGGCCGACATGGCCTGGGAGCACCGCGTGAGCATCTTCCTGAAAGCCGCCGAGTTACTGGCTGGTCCATGGAGGGCACGCCTGAACGCAGCCACCATGCTGGGCCAGTCGAAAAACGCGTACCAGGCTGAGATCGACTCTGCCTGCGAGCTGATCGACTTTTTGCGCTTTAACGTCCAGTACGCCACTGACATTTACCGCATGCAGCCGGAGTCTTCTCCGGGGGTATGGAACCGCACCGAGCACCGCGCATTAGAGGGCTTCGTGTTCGCCCTGACGCCGTTTAACTTTACGGCCATTGCGGGCAACCTGCCAACTTCTGCAGCCATGATGGGCAATGTGGTGGTATGGAAGCCAGCGCACACCCAGATCTATGCAGCGCACATGATCATGGAGTTGCTGCAGGAAGCCGGCCTTCCGGATGGCGTGATTAACCTGGTGTATGTGGATGGCCCGACAACGGGCGATGTTGTTTTCAAGCACCCTGACTTTGCCGGCATCCACTTTACAGGCAGCACCGGCGTGTTCCAGCATATCTGGAAAGAGATCGGCAACAACATCCATAATTACAGATCATACCCGCGCATTGTGGGCGAAACGGGCGGCAAGGACTTTATCTTCGCCCATAAAACGGCCCAGGCCAAAACAGTGGCAACAGCTATCACAAGGGGTGCGTTTGAGTTCCAGGGCCAGAAATGCTCTGCCGCTTCCCGTGCCTACATCCCGAGCAACCTCTGGGAAGAGGTAAAAAACTTCGTGATCGAGGACCTGAAGTCCTTTAAAATGGGGCCTCCGGAGGATTTCTCCAACTTCATCAATGCGGTGATCGACGAGAAGTCGTTTGACAAGATCGCCAGGTACATCGACAATGCCAAGGAGAGCAACGAAGTGGAGCTGATCGCGGGTGGTAACTACGACAAGTCGAAAGGCTACTTCATCGAGCCAACCGTGCTGCTGGCGCATAACCCGACCTACGTAACCATGTGCGAGGAGATTTTCGGGCCGGTGATCACGGTGTATGTGTATGATGAGAACAACGCCGACGAGACACTGGAGCTGGTAAACTCCACTTCGCCCTATGCCCTGACAGGCGCTATCCTGAGCCAGGACCGTTACTTTATAGAGTATGCGGCCAAGAAACTGCAGAATGCTGCCGGTAACTTCTACATCAACGACAAGCCGACAGGCGCCGTGGTGGGCCAGCAGCCGTTTGGCGGTGCGCGTGCCTCCGGAACCAACGACAAGGCCGGCTCTATGCTGAACCTGCTGCGCTGGGTGTCTGCCCGCTCTATCAAGGAGACGTTTAACCCACCGGTAGATTACCGCTACCCGTTCCTGGGCAAGGACAAGTAAGTTTCTGACCTTCTATATCGCAAGGCGGCCATGTTCTGAAAAGAGCATGGCCGCTTCGATTTTGGGACCGGATAATCAAACGTATCCTTATTTCCGATTTTGCATCCGTACACCCGATTAATTGCATTATCTACTATACATATATGCTTTTGATTGTTGGCTATTTATACCTAATTTTGTTGCTTACTTTTACAAAAGGACCACCGCATTATGGAATCAACTGTGGATCAGTATGTACCATCTGATTACTTGCCAATTCTAATCCAGTTTGCAGCCGCCCTTGGCTTTGTGATTTTTGCGCTCACGCTCACGCACCTGCTCGGCCCTAAGCGCGACAGTGCCGTGAAAGGCGCCGCCTGGGAAAGCGGTATTGAGTCGGTGGGCGACGCCCGTACGCCAATCTCCTACAAGTACTTTATGACGGCCATCCTGTTTGTGCTGTTCGACGTGGAAATTATCTTCCTATACCCATGGGCAGTCAACTTTCGCAGCTTTGGCCTGGAGGGCTTCCTGCAGATGCTCGTGTTTATGGGCCTGCTGCTGGCGGGCTTCTTCTACGTCATCAAAAAAGGCATCCTGAACTGGGAATAGGGCATTAAACTTTTACAAGTGCACATGTGTTGAACAACAGGGCATTGGCTGCCCACACTTGTAGAATAAAACTATCCTTAAAATGAGCGATTCAAATAACGATATCAAATTAGTGGACGCGCCGGATGGTGTGTCTGGTGCAGGTTTCTTCGCCACCTCATTCGAGAAAGTAATCGGTTTGGCCCGCAAGCATTCGCTGTGGCCTTTGCCGTTTGCTACTTCCTGCTGCGGCATCGAGTACATGGCCACCATGGGCTCCAACTACGACATTTCACGCTTCGGATCGGAGCGCCCGAGCTTCTCACCGCGCCAGGCGGACATTCTGATGGTGATGGGCACCATTGCCAAGAAGATGGGGCCCGTGGTGAAGCAGGTATACGAGCAGATGGCTGAACCGCGCTGGGTGATCGCTGTTGGGGCTTGCGCCTCTTCCGGCGGTATCTTCGACACATACTCTGTGCTGCAGGGCATCGACCGCATCGTGCCGGTGGATGTGTACGTGCCGGGTTGCCCACCGCGCCCTGAGCAGATCCTGGACGGCCTTATGCGTGTACAGGACCTGGCAGAAAACGAATCGCTGCGCCGCCGCAACTCTCCGGAGTACCAGGCACTGTTAGCCTCTTACAACATTAAATAAGCAAATGGAGCTTACGAACGAAAACGTACTCGGCAAAATCATCAGCAAGTTTGGGGAAGACAACGTCCGGGATGCTTTTAACCCGGATGGCATCATGACGCTCACCACGAACCGTGAGACGATCATTGACCTGATCCGGTACCTGTCTGACGATGAGGAGTTGCAAATCCGCTTCCTGACCACACTTTGCGGCATCCACTTCCCGGACCAGAAAGACAAGGAACTGTGCGTGATGTACCAGTTGCACAGCCTGCGTCATAACTTCCGCATTCGCCTGAAGGTGTTTATGCCAACCGGAGACCCTGTGCTGCCAACCGTGACCAATCTCTACGCTACCGCCAACTGGATGGAGCGCGAGACCTTCGACTTTTACGGCATTATTTTCACCGGCCACCCGAACCTGACGCGCATCCTCAACATCGACGAGATGGAGTACCACCCAATGCTGAAGCAGTATCCGCTGGAAGACCAGACAAGGGAAGACAAGATAGACACGTTTTTCGGGCGCTAAGCCAACAGGCTGCTTCCCTGCCAGCGTGCAGGACCTGAGGCGGCCCCTTAACAAAGTATACATCGCATGGCTACTGAACATAAAACCGCAGAACTCACCGAGCTGGAGCAATTCCGTAAAGACCACGGACTTGCCCTGAAGGAAGAGCCGCAACTTACCACGCTGAACCTGGGCCCAACGCACCCGGCCACGCACGGTATTTTCCAGAACATCCTGCAAATGGACGGTGAGAAGATCGTGGACGCTGTCCCGACGATCGGCTACATTCACCGCGCCTTCGAGAAAATAGCGGAGCGCCGGCCGTTCTACCAAATCACGCCGCTCACCGACCGGATGAACTACTGCTCCTCCCCCATCAACAACATGGGCTACCACATGACGGTGGAGAAGCTATTGGGCATCAGCATTCCGAAGCGCGCGCAGTATATCCGCGTGATCATGATGGAGCTGGCCCGTATCTCGGATCACCTGATCTGTAACTCGATCCTGGGTGTGGACTCCGGCGCCTTTACCGGCTTCCTGTACGTGATGCAGGAGCGCGAGCACATCTACGACATTTACGAGGAGGTATGCGGTGCCCGCCTGACGACCAACATGGGTCGCATCGGGGGTATGGAGCGCGACCTGTCGCCGAAAGCCCTGCACCTGATCGACGAGTTCCTGAAGCGCTTCCCGAAGGTATGGGCGGAGTTTGAGAAAATGATGACGCGTAACCGCATCTTCATGGACAGAACCATCGATGTGGGCGCCATCTCCGCGGAGCGTGCCCTCAACTACGGCTTCACAGGCCCGAACCTGCGCGCTACCGGTGTAGACTATGATGTGCGCGTGATGAACCCGTACTCATCTTACGAGGACTTTGACTTCGAAATACCGGTAGGCTCCAAAGGCGACACGTACGACCGCTTCCTGGTGCGCAACGCCGAGGTATGGGAGAGTTTGAAAATCATTGAGCAGGCCTACAAGAACCTGCCGGAGGGTTCTTACCACGCCGATGCCCCGCATTACTACCTGCCGCCAAAGCAGGAGGTATACACCAGCATGGAAGCACTGATCTATCACTTTAAGATTGTGATGGGCGAGGCAGATATCCCGGTTGGCGAGGTATACCACAGCGTGGAAGGCGGAAACGGTGAGTTGGGTTTCTACCTAATCAGCGACGGAGGCCGCACGCCATACCGCATGCACTTCCGCAGACCGTGCTTTATCTACTACCAGGCTTATACCGAGATGATTGTGGGCGGACAGTTGGCTGACGCCATCCTGACGCTGAGCAGCCTGAACGTGATCGCTGGCGAGCTGGACGCCTAGACAGTGAACAGTAATCAGTTAGCAGTAAACAGTTAATATGACACTGCATACTGAGCAAAAAGCGCGATTGATTACTGTTTATTGTTAATTGTTTACTGAAAAACTACTGTTAACTGTTACTTGTTAACTGATAAGATGATACAAGACGAAGTGAAGTTTTCTGATGCGGCTATGGCCGAAATGCAGCGCTACATCAGCCACTACCCCGAAGGTCGCCACAAGTCTGCCCTGCTTCCTCTCCTGCACATTGCGCAGGCTGAGCTGGGCGGTTGGGTAAGCCCTGAGGCGATGGACAAGATTGCCGAGATCCTGAACATACAGCCGATCGAGGTATACGAGGTGGCTACGTTCTATACCATGTTCAACCTGAAGCCGGTTGGAAAGCACGTGCTGGAGGTATGCCGCACCGGCCCTTGCTGCCTGCGCGGCGCCAACGAGCTGATTGACACGCTAAAGCGCAAGCTGAACATCGAGGAGGGCGAGACATCGGCCGACGGTATGTTCACGCTGAAGCCTGTGGAGTGCCTTGCCTCTTGCGGCACCGGCCCGATGCTGCAGGTGCGCGAGCTGTTCTACGAGAACCTCGACAGCGAGGAGCGCGTGGACGAGTTTCTGGCAACAATGCGCCAGACGGAGCACGAAATCCCAACCTGGGCAAAGTAATCCTGACAGAGGAAACCTTTACAATGGAGGCTACTCATCCAGTAGAGTTCCCCTCCTTGGACAAGCGAGAACGGGAGTTCGAAGCTTGCGAGCTTAGCTCTGAGGGGCCGGGGGTGGTTGGATAGAAAACCGCCGCGAAAGTCTCCTCGCTTTTCTCAAAATATAAATTGACACAACAGGCAGCTTAAAATCTGCACAGCTATACATCCTGCTACAATGGGACTTAAGATATTAACCGAACATATAAACGTACCCGGCATCGAAACGCTGGAGGTATACCGTAAGCACGGCGGCTACAAATCTGTAGAGAAAGCCCTGAAAACGATGTCTCCGGAAGAGGTGGTAGAAGAAGTGAAAACCTCTGGTCTGCGTGGCCGTGGTGGCGCTGGCTTCCCGGCGGGTATGAAGTGGAGCTTCCTGGCAAAACCAGAAGGCGTTCCGCGTTACCTGGTATGCAACGCCGACGAGTCGGAGCCGGGCACCTTCAAGGACCGCTGGTACATGGAGAAAAACCCGCACGGCCTGATCGAGGGTATGATCACGTCGAGCTACGCGCTGGGTGCCAATACTTCTTACATCTACATCCGTGGCGAGCTGATGTTCGTGCTGCGCATCCTGGAGAAAGCGATTGCGGAAGCGTATGCAGCCGGTTTGCTGGGCAAAAACATCCTGGGCTCGGGCTACGACCTGGACCTGCATGTGGCTCCAGGTGGCGGTGCGTATATCTGCGGTGAGGAAACTGCTTTGCTGGAATCGTTGGAGGGCAAGCGCGGGAACCCACGCAACAAGCCTCCATTCCCGGCGGTGAAAGGCCTTTTCCAGAGCCCAACGGTGGTGAACAACGTGGAGACCATCTCTTCGGTGCCCTGGATCGTGAACAACGGTGGCGCGGAGTATGCCAAAGTAGGTATAGGCCGCAGCACAGGTACCAAGCTGATTTCTGCCAGCGGTAACATCAACAACCCAGGGGTATATGAGATCGAGTTGGGCGTGCCGGTAGAGGAGTTTATCTACTCTGACGAGTACTGCGGCGGTATCTGGAAAGGAAGACAACTGAAGGCCGTTGTGCCGGGAGGTTCTTCAGTGCCGATTCTGCCTGCCAACCTTATCCTGAAAACAGCTGAAGGCGAGAACCGCCTGATGACATACGAATCGCTTTCCGATGGTGGCTTTGTAAGTGGCTCGATGATGGGCTCCGGTGCCTTCATCGTGTTCGACGACCAGCAGTGCATTGTACGCAACACCTGGAACTACTCCCGCTTCTATCACCATGAGTCGTGCGGCCAGTGTAGCCCATGCCGTGAGGGTACCGGCTGGATGGAGAAAGTGTTGCACCGCATCGAGCACGGCCACGGCCATCAGCAGGACATCGACCTGTTAGTGAGCGTTGCCAAGCAGATTGAGGGTAACACCATTTGCCCATTGGGTGATGCTGCCGCCTGGCCGGTAGCTGCTGCCATCCGTCACTTCCGTGATGAGTTTGAGTGGCACATCAAGCACCCGAAAGAGGCAACAGCCCCAGGTGCGGTGTACAGAGGCCAACTGGATACAGTAACGGCTTAATAGAGACACAAGTAGCAAGACGTTAGACACAAGACTTTTTAACAACTGGTCTTCGTTACCTATAATTGAGATACTCTTTTCTCGCTATGCTGAAAACAAGCTGCAGTTTTGCTTTCAGCATGACGGAAATGATTAAAAAAATATAGCATTAACTGTTCATTGTTCGGCTTCCCAGCGGAAACGAGCAACGAAAAACGAACAACAAAATAATGGCTAAAGTAACTATTGACGGCATTGAGATAGAGGTAGAAGACGGAACTACCATCCTGCAGGCCGCAAGACAAATCGGAGGCAAGGTAGTGCCGCCTGCCATGTGTTATTACGGGCCGCTGAAAGGCAGCGGTGGCAAATGCCGCGTGTGCCTGGTTAAGGTAACGCAGGGCTCTGCCAAAGACACCCGCCCCATGCCAAAGCTAGTCGCCTCGTGCATCACGCAGGTGCAGGACGGTATGGTAGTGGAGAACTCTACCAACGAGGATGTGCTGAACGCCCGCAAGAGCATCGTGGAAATGCTGCTGATCAACCACCCGCTGGATTGCCCTGTGTGCGACCAGGCCGGTGAGTGCAGCTTGCAGGACTTATCATACGAGCACGGCGTGAGTGCCACCCGCTACGAGGAAGAGCGCCGTACCTTCAACAAGGTAGACCTGGGCCCATACATCCAGCTGCACATGACGCGCTGCATCCTTTGCTACCGCTGTGTGTACACTGCCGACCAACTGACGCCTGAGCGCGTGCACGGTGTGCTTGGTCGTGGCGATGCGGCTGAGATCGGAACGTACATCGAGAACATGGTGGACAATGAGTTCTCCGGAAACGTAATCGACGTGTGCCCAGTGGGCGCCCTGACAGACAAGACATGGCGCTTTAAGAACCGTGTGTGGTTTACCAAGCCCTTGGATGCGCACCGCGACTGCCCTACCTGCTCCGGCAAAGTAACGCTCTGGACGCGTGGCGAGGAAGTGCTGCGCGTAACAGCCCGCAAAGACCAGTACAACGAGGTAGAGGAGTTTATCTGCAATACCTGCCGCTTCGACAAGAAAGAGACGAGCGACTGGACAATCGAAGGCCCGCGCCATATCGACAGCAGTTCCGTTATCTCGGCGAACCACTACGAGTTGCCGGTTGTGAACGTACCGATTGTGCCAAACTTACCAGTATCCACCAAGAAAAACCTTCCGCAGGAATAACATATGGAGTCAGTAGACCTACTATATAAAGGAATATACATTCTGGTGATTTTCGGTATCACTTTGCTGATAGCGACGTACTCCACCTATTTTGAGCGCAAGATCGCTGCCTTTATCCAGGACCGCGTAGGCCCAAACCGCGCAGGCCCCGCAGGCTTGCTGCAACCGCTGGCCGATGCCGGAAAGCTCTTCTTTAAAGAGGATTTTATACCTGCCAAATCAAACAAGGCACTCTTCATCATCGGTCCGGGTATCGCCATGCTGGTGGCTACCATGTCGAGCGCGGTTATACCCTTCGGCGACATGCTGATTGTGGGTGGGCGCGAGATCTTCCTGCAGGCAATCGAAGTGAACATCGGGGTGCTGTATGTGTTTGGTGTTGTTTCGTTGGGTGTGTACGGCCTGATGATCGGTGGCTGGGCCTCTAACAACAAATTCTCTTTGCTGGGCGCTATCCGTGCGGCATCGCAGAACATCAGCTATGAACTGGCCATGGGCCTTTCGCTGATCGCGGTGCTGATGCTGACAGGCTCGCTTTCGCTCCGTGAGATCGCGGCGCAGCAGGCAGGCTTCAACTGGAACATCTGGTACCAGCCGCTTGGCTTCGTTATCTTCCTGGTATGCGCCTTCGCTGAGACCAACCGTACACCATTCGACTTACCGGAATCTGAGGCCGAGCTGATTGGGGGTTACCATACCGAGTATGGCTCCATGAAGCTGGGTATGTACCTGTTTGCCGAGTATATCAACATCTTCGTGGCCTCTGCCGTGATGGCGACGCTTTACTTCGGGGCTTACAACTTCCCGTTCATGGAGAACCTCCGCCAGGCTATCAGCGATCCTGTATTGGCCAATAACGTGGTAACGATGGTAGGTGTGGCTGTGATGTTCGCGAAGATATTCCTGTTCATCTTCTTCTTTATGTGGGTGCGCTGGACGTTGCCGCGTTTCCGCTACGACCAGTTGATGAAGCTAGGCTGGCAGATCCTGATTCCGCTCGCGATCCTGAACATTATCCTGACTGGCGGCGGAATTCTGCTGAAAGAATACTTATTTTAACTAAACTTGAATGATGGCGACCCAGCCTCTGTTAAGGAGACGAAACTGCTAACATACATAAGCTGATAATAATGGAACCACTATCCAATAGAAGAAAGCAAGTAGAGAAGAAGGAAATGACGTTCGCCGAGCGTGCCTACCTCCCTGCTATCGCCCAAGGACTTGGAATTACGATAAAACACTTTTTCAAAAAGAAGGCTACCGTGCAGTATCCGGAGCAAACACGCGAGCGCAGTGAGCACTGGCGCGGGCTGCACGTGCTGAAGCGCGATGAGACCGGTGCCGAGCGTTGCACCGCCTGCGGACTTTGCGCTGTGGCCTGCCCTGCCGAAGCCATCACGATGACGGCCGGTGAGCGTAAGGTAGGTGAGGAGCATCTGTACCGTGAGGAGAAGTATGCGGTAACCTACGAGGTGAACATGCTGCGCTGCATCTTTTGCGGCCTCTGCGAGGAAGCCTGCCCGAAAGCGGCCATCTTCCTGCAAGACGACAAAATCGCCCCTGCCCGTTACGAGCGCGACGAATTTATATATGGCAAAGACCGTTTGGTGGAGCCGTTAAAGACTACTGAAACAAAATAGCCCGATGACAAGTCTGTTCTTTTTCCTTGCCTCGCTGACATTGCTGTGTGCCCTGATGGTGGTAATTTCTAAAAACCCCGTGCACAGCGTCCTGTTTTTGATCATTACCTTCTTCACCATCTCCGGCCACTACATCCTACTGAATGCGCAGTTCCTGGCTGCGGTGAATATCATCGTGTATGCCGGTGCCATCATGGTACTGTTCCTCTTTGTGATCATGTTCCTGAACATGGGCAAGCATACGGAGAAACACGCCCAGATGTCCATGCTCAGCAAGATTGCTGGTACCGTTGCAGGTGGTTTGCTGTTTGTGGTGATGATTGCGGCCCTGAAAGACGCTAAAATTGCCGGCTACGACCCGGAAACCTACAATTCGCAGACGGGTATGGTGGAAAGCCTGGGCCAGGTGCTGTTTACGGAATACCTGCTCCCGTTTGAGCTAGCCTCCGTGCTGTTCCTGGTAGCCATGGTGGGTGCCGTGATGCTGGGCAAGAAAGAAACCGGCGAACAGCATTTCTAAGAAACACTGTTTTATACATACCAAAAGCGCCTGCACATACTTTGTACAGGCGCTTTTTAGTTATATCCCTTTCGTAGGGACAGGTCGGGACCCAATGCCATCAACTTAAGACGAAGCTGTCATTTCGAGCCTTTGCGAGGAATCTGAAAAATCACGTGACACTAAAAAATTCCAGATCTCTCCTTTCGTCGAGATGACAGATTGGATATAGCTATTTCTTAAGTTTACAGCATTGGGTCGCGACCTGTCCCTACGAGGATATTTTAAGCTGCAACGTCAGTAACCCGGAACCGCCTGCATCATCATCCGAAACTATCACGACCTCATACGTTCCTTCCTGCTTACCTCCCTCTACGACCAAGGATTCTGCCTTCCCTTTATATGCCGTACCATCCGGGTTCGTCAGTTGCACAGTCGGGACCTTTAGCGGACTGGCGGCACGAGTGGCATAAGGCAGCGCATTCAGGTCAATCACGCCGACAACACTTCCTATTACCTCACCGTCTGCCACCGCATTCGGGGTGTTTTCTGAGGAGGCGGTGAAAAATAGCTGGCTGCCCAAGGTATAAGCCCCGGAAAAGCCTGCTTTATACCCTCCTAGCTGTGGCAACTCAAAATGGTACACGGCCACCGCCGGCATGTCTCCCTGGCTCATCAGGAAACGCTTGAAATCCCGGGTATCAAAGCGCAGGAGCACATTGGAGGAGGTCCCCAGGGCCCGTTGCAGCAGATAGGTATAGGTGTTGTCCATGGCTAGTCCCTCCAGGTTCAGTTCGCCGTCAGTCTCGAACCGTAGTACACGCTTCAGAAAGGTATACAACCGGCTGAAGTCCAGTTCCTGCACGTGCATCTTGTCTGTCAGGTTCACTAAAAAAGCCCGGTTGCGCATTTCCCCGGAGCCCGAGCCGGGCAGCAGCAACATATTGTCGCGGCCATACCTAAAATGCGTCAGGCTCTCCAGATCGGGTTTAACGGCTTTTGGGATGCGGCCTGTGGCAAAACCAGTGGTATCGAACAAAGCCAGTTTACCGGTTTGGTTAAACTGCTTGTCCAGTAGGTATAAAAACGGAGAATCATCGCCCACTACATAATAGGTGCTATCCACGAAGGCAATGCCTGAGGCCGACGGCAGGTTGGTATAAGTCTTTTGCTGCTGCGTAGTGGCGGTTAGTTGCAACTGCTTCATGCGGGCTTCGGCATCGGCCATGCGCGATTCGGCAGGCGTTTTGGGTTGGCAGGCAGTAACGGCAAGCAACGCGAGCGGAATATAAAGTATCGTTTTCAGGCGGATCATAACATCTGGTCAAAATTAACCTTAACTACGGAAACACTTCGGATAGGTATAGGATCAACACCCAACGCCAGGAAGCACGCTGGCTAACAAGGTGTATAAAACACAAAAAAGCTATAAATCAGCGCCGCAACATTACGCCACAAGGGCTAAGAAGATTCAAAATATGTTATGTTTATTTGAAAAATGAGGATAACTTTGCGGCTTAGTCTATAGCATAATCCTAAATCAGCAATACGTTCAGGCCCACAGAAAATGAACCAAATACCTGAGGTTATCAGAACCATTCCACTTGAATATTACCTGTTCTTCAGCACAGCGCTTTTCGCGATTGGGGTGATCGGGGTACTGACCCGCCGCAATGCCATCGTGATCTTTATGTGCGTCGAGCTGATGCTGAACGCCGTGAACCTGTTACTGACGGCCTTGTCCGCTTACCGCGCGGACGCCTCTGCCCAGGTTTTCGTGTTTTTCATCATGGCCGTAGCCGCCGCCGAGGTATGCGTTGGTCTCGCGATTATCGTGATGACGTACCGCAACATCCGCTCCACAGACGTGCAGCTACTCAACTACCTGAAGTGGTAAGCACTCATTTCAAATCAATCAACAGCTTATATAACATATATACAGATGCAAGAGATTGTAATGCCAAGTAACAACCAAGCCATGGCACTGCTTTGTCTGCTTGTTCCGGTACTGCCCCTGTTGGGCTTTATCCTGAATGGCCTGGGCAACAGAAAACTGGCGAAGGGACTGGTTAGCTTAATCGGATGCGGCACGGTGCTGGCTTCCTTCCTGATCTCCATTTACCTTTTCCTCGACTTTACCGCTAACGGCAGCCGCGCCTATACCGTCGATTTCTACAACTGGATTTCGATGGGTGACATGCGCATCGGCTTCTCCTTTCTTATCGACCAGCTGACGCTGTTCATGATGCTGATGGTGACCGGTATCGGCTTCTTCATTCACCTGTACTCTGCCGGGTACATGAGCCACGATGAGAATTTCGGCAAGTTCTTCGCCTTCATCAACCTGTTCATGTTCTCGATGCTGCTATTGGTGATGGGCGCTAACTACGTGCTGATGTTTGTGGGCTGGGAAGGCGTTGGGCTTTGCTCCTACCTCCTGATCGGCTTCTGGAACAAGAACACCAGCTACAACAACGCCGCCAAGAAGGCCTTCGTGATGAACCGCATCGGTGACCTGGGCTTCCTGTTGGGCATTTTTATGATCTTTATCACCTTCGGCAGCGTGAGCTACCCGCAGGTGTTTGCCGAGGCTGCCCAATATACGGGCGGTATAGACTCTACGGTGATGATTACCATTACCCTGCTCCTGTTTGTGGGTGCGATGGGTAAGAGTGCGCAGATACCGCTGTTTACCTGGCTGCCGGATGCGATGGCGGGTCCGACACCGGTTTCGGCCCTGATTCACGCAGCTACTATGGTGACGGCGGGTATTTACATGGTAGTGCGCTCAAACGTACTGTTCGTGCTGGCCCCAACTACGCTGGAAGTAATTGCGGTGGTGGGTGTGATAACTGCTCTGTTGGCTGCTACCATCGGACTGGCGCAAAACGACATTAAGAAGGTACTCGCCTACTCCACGGTTTCGCAGTTGGGCTACATGTTCCTGGCGCTGGGTGTGATGGCCTTCTCTTCTTCGCTGTTCCACGTACTCACGCATGCTTTCTTTAAGGCACTATTGTTCCTGGGAGCCGGTTCTGTGATCCATGCCATGAGCAACGAGCAGGATATCCGCAAAATGGGTGGCCTGCGCAAGTATCTCCCGATCACCTTCCTTACCTTTCTGATCGGTACGCTGGCGATCTCCGGTATACCGCCTTTCGCCGGTTTCTTCTCGAAAGACGAACTGCTGGCGCACGTGTATGAGCACAGCAAAGTGATGTGGGCGCTGGGTATGCTGGCCTCTTTCATGACCTCTTTCTACATGTTCCGCCTGGTGTTCCTGACCTTCTTCGGAACGTTCCGTGGCACCGAGGAGCAGCGCCACCACCTGCACGAGTCGCCTGCCTCCATGACCATCCCGTTGATCGTGCTTGCGGTTCTTTCGACCATTGGTGGATTCCTGGGAATTCCTGAGGTGTTTGGCGCTGAGCACGTGCTGGGCAACTACCTCACCCCGCTTTATGACTTCGCCCGTTTGGCCAACCCTGCCGCCCTGGAGGCTCCGCAGATCGACCACGCGACAGAGTATATGCTGATGGGGCTTTCTGTTGCCGTGGCGCTTGTAGCCGCCATCATCGCTTACGTGCTATATGTTAGCAAAAAGACAGTGCCCGCAGCGGAAGGCGAGCGTCTATCTCCGATACACAACCTCATTTACAATAAGTATTACATCGACGAGCTTTACAATGCGATCATTGTGCGCCCTGTGATGTGGCTCTCTACTACCTTCTACCGCTTTGTGGATGTAGTGCTGGTAGACGGCGTAGTGAACGGATTTGGCAAGTTGGTGACGCAAAGCGGTCGTACGCTGCGCTATGCCCAAAGCGGCATCATCAGCTTCTATGTGCTTGTGATGGTGTTTAGCATCGTGCTGATCCTATTTTTAAACTTCTTTATCGGATAAGGCTCTTAGAAGATGATTACAGCTCTATTACTTTTCTGGCCTGCCCTGGCGGCACTACTGGTATTGCTCCTGAAAGGGCAGACTGCCAGAACGGTGGCTTTGGTGGCGGCACTGATCGAATTTGCCATCTCCCTGGTTGCCTATACTGGTTTTAACACAGACAGCGGCATGATGCAGGCTGGGCTTTCCTTCCCTTGGGTAGAAAGCGCAGGTATCGGATTTACCATCGGTATGGACGGCATCAGCCTCCTAATGGTGTTACTAACTACCTTCTTAGTACCGCTTATCGTGCTTTCCTCTTTCAAGCACGAGTATAAGAACCCGAACGTATTTTACGCCCTGATTCTGTTTATGCAGACGGGCCTGATCGGTGTCTTCGTGGCGCTGGATGCGTTCCTATTCTACTTCTTCTGGGAGATGGCCCTGATTCCGGTGTACTTTATCGCTGCCATATGGGGCGGTGCGCGCCGGATTCCGGTTACCTTCAAGTTCTTTGTGTATACCATCTTCGGCTCGCTTTTCATGTTGGCCGCGTTCGTATACCTATACCTCCAGACACCGGGCACGCACTCTTCCGAGGTGTTTGCTTTTTATAACTTAAACCTTTCAAGCGAGTCGCAGAGCTGGATCTTCTGGTTCCTGTTCATCGCTTTTGCTATCAAGATGCCGGTTTTCCCGTTCCATACCTGGCAACCCGACACCTATACCGAGTCACCAACACAAGCCACCATGCTCCTTTCCGGCATCATGCTGAAAATGGGTATCTACGGGGTGCTGCGCTGGTTGCTGCCCGTGGTGCCGCTGGGCGTGAGCCAGTGGTCTGAAGTGGTGCTGGTGCTGTCTATCATCGGCATCGTGTACGCTTCGATTATCGCTATCCGCCAGCACGACCTGAAGCGCCTGATTGCGTATTCATCCATCGCACACGTTGGCCTGATCGCCGCCGGTATCTTTACCCTGAACGAGCAAGGCCTGCAAGGCGGCGTGATCCAGATGCTGAGCCACGGTATCAATGTAGTCGGCTTGTTCTTTATCATCGATATCATCTTCAGCCGCACCAACACGCGTGAGATCACTAGCCTGGGCGGTATCACCCAAACAACGCCTGCTCTCTCGATCTGTTTCATGATCCTGCTGCTGGGCTCTGTGGCCCTGCCGCTGACCAATGGTTTTGTGGGTGAGTTCCTGCTGCTATCGGGTGTGTTCCAGTACAACGCCTGGTTTGGCGCAGCCGCTGGCTTAACCATCATCCTGGGTGCAGTATACATGCTGCGCATGTTCCAGGGCGTGATGTTCGGTCCGAAATCAGAGGCCACAGCAGTTTTCGCTGACCTGACCATGAGCGAGAAAGCGGTTTTGATTCCGCTGGTGATCATGGTATTCTGGATCGGTTTGTTCCCGAACACGTTCCTGAGCATCTCGGAGCCGGCTGTGGGAAACCTACTGAATATTATCAACCGCTAAGCGGCCAAGCATAAGCAAAACGATTTTTACAGGAAACACGACGACATGACCTCGATTATCCTACTTTCCTTCTTCGGTATCCTCAACCTCTTCATCGGTTTTGCGAACTCCAGGAAGATACTGTTGCCACTGGCGCTGCTGTTTCTGGCGGTAGTGTTTGGCGCCAACCTGTTTAGCTGGAACGATACCCAGAGCTACTTCAACAACATGCTCACCATCGACAACTATGCGGTGGCTTTCACGGGCATCATGGTGTTGACCACGATTTTGCTGATTCCTTTCTCGCAGCGCTATGTAGATAGCCACGACGACAACTTAGCTGAATTCTATTCGCTGCTGCTGTTCTCGCTGGTGGGTGCCGTGATGATGGTGAGCTACGAGAACATGCTGATGCTGTTTGTGGGCATCGAGATCCTCTCTATAGCCATGTACGTGCTGGCGGGCAGCGATAAGAAAAGCCTGCGCTCCAACGAGGCCTCTTTGAAGTACTTCCTGATGGGAGCCTTCTTTACCGGTATCCTGCTTTTCGGTATTGTGCTGATCTATGGCGCGACCGGTACCTTCAACATCACCGAGATCGGCGCAGCTTCAGCAGCGACGGACGGTGTGATGAACGGCATGTTCCTGCTTGGCTTGCTGATGGTGATCATTGGTATCTCTTTCAAAATTTCAGCTGCCCCTTTCCACTTCTGGACGCCGGATGTGTATGAGGGAGCGCCCACCTTCTTCACCTCGTTCATGTCAACGGTCGTGAAGACAGCGGGTATAGCGGCATTTTACAAGCTAATGGCAGCGGCTTTCGCGGCTTCTTACCCAACCTGGTTCCCTACCCTGATCGCCATCACAACCCTTACACTCGTTGTCGGTAACATCGGGGCAGTGGTGCAGACAAGCGTGAAGCGCATGCTGGCATACTCCAGTATCTCGCACGCAGGTTACCTGCTGATGGCGCTGGTTGCCTTTAACGAGAGTTCTGACTCTTCTATCCTGTTCTACTCGCTGGCTTACTCTACCGCTACGGTGGCTGCCTTCGGCGTGCTGAACATGGTGCGCATGCAGCGTGGCAGCGAGCTGTACGAGGCCTTCAATGGCCTGGGCAGAACAAACCCACTGCTGGCTTTCGCGATGACGGTATCGATGTGCTCGCTGGCAGGTATACCCCTTACTGCAGGTTTCTTTGCCAAGTTCTTTGTGTTTGCAGCCGTGCTGCAGGACGCGAACATGGTATGGCTGATCGTGGTGGCCGTGCTGCTGGCAGCTGTGGGCATCTACTACTACTTCCGTGTGGTGATTGCCATGTACATGCACCCGGCCGAAAACCAGGAGCCGATCCAAGTGAATAGCTTTGCCTCTTTCATGCTGATTCTTATCACTGTCTTAACGATCCTGTTAGGTATAGCGCCAGCACTTGTGAGCGATATCATTTAAAAACAGAACATGATTTATAAAGCGGAAGCGGCTGCCCTGTATAGAGCAGCCGCTTTCGCTTTATAGACTGTATGAGTCCAGTTATACTATAGGTTCAGCGTCATGATGATGTTCTCGGTTCCGTTATCGGGAGTAAGCTCTGATTGTCTGCCCTCCACCGTGAAACCGGCGTTCTCATACAGGTGTACTGCGTTTTTGTTGCCGCGGGCTACCTGCAGGCACAGCACCTGCAAGTGGTGCTGCTTACGGGCCCAGGCAATTGCCTCGCGCAACAGAATAGAGCCTAAGCCTTTGTTATGGTATGCCTCTAGTATACCCATCGAAATCAAGCCAGAATGATCATCGTGATTGTCGTCGCTCCCGGTCAGGTCGATGTTGCCGACCACCTCTCCGTTGTGCAGGGCCAGCAAGAGCAAGCTGTTTGGGTTCAGGCGCAAGGCTTGTATCCATTTGGCCTCATCAGCCACCGTCTGCTCTAAATCCTCTGGCGAAACGATCAGGTAGCGGCTCGTGAAAACATACTCGCGTACCGTTTCCAACAGCGCTTTTGAATCCGCTACTTTACCTTCCCGGATCAAGATTATCTCACCCGTCTTTAACTCGTACTCCTGCGCTGCTACCTTCACCTTTGTCGGATAAGAAATGATAAAAGACCCGCGACTTATTGCGGCAGGTTCTTCATGCGTATGTGTAACTCCTCCAGCTGCTGATCTGCTATGGATGAAGGAGCGTCAATCATGACATCGCGGCCTGAGTTGTTTTTCGGGAAAGCGATATAGTCACGGATGGACTCCGAGCCACCGAACAGCGAGCAAAGCCTGTCGAAGCCGAAGGCGATACCACCGTGTGGCGGCGCACCGTACTCAAAGGCGTTCATCAGGAAGCCAAACTGCGCCTCTGCCTCTGCTGCCGAGAAGCCCAGCAAACGGAACATCTGCTCCTGCAACCTGCGATTGTGGATACGGATAGAGCCACCGCCAACTTCCACACCATTGATTACCATGTCATACGCATTCGCGCGGATATCGCCCGGACGGTAGTCGATCAGTTGCAGGTCTTCAGGCTTTGGCGACGTGAACGGGTGGTGCATGGCATGGTAGCGCTGCGATTCCTCATCCCACTCCAACAGCGGGAAGTCTACCACCCATAGCGGAGCGAAAACATTCTTGTCGCGCAACCCTAACTGCTCGCCCATCTCCAGGCGCAGCTCGTTCAGGGCCTTGCGTGTTTTATCTGCTTTCCCGGCTAAAATCAATAACAAGTCGCCCGGCTGGGCATCAAAAGCAGCTCCCCAGGCAGCCAGGTCCTCGGCCGTGAAGAATTTATCCACAGAAGACTTAATGCTGCCATCGTCGTTCACACGGGCGTATACCAAGCCTGTTGCACCGATCTGCGGGCGCTTCACAAAGTTAGTCAGCTCGTCGAGTTGCTTGCGGGTATAGCCGGCAGCGCCTTTGGCATTGATTCCCACCACCAGTTCCGCATCGTCGAATACCGGGAAGCCTTTCTGCTGAGCCAGCTCGTTCAACTCCACAAAGCGCATGTCGAAACGGATATCCGGCTTGTCTGAGCCATAGAGCTTCATGGCATCGGCATAGGTCATGCGCGGCAGTTTCTCGATGGTGATGCCCTTCACTGCTTCGAAGAGATGCTTTACAAAGCCTTCGAAAACCTTCAGGATATCTTCCTGCGTCACGAAAGACATCTCGCAGTCTATTTGGGTAAACTCTGGCTGGCGGTCGGCGCGCAGGTCCTCGTCGCGAAAGCATTTCACAATCTGGAAATACTTGTCGAAACCCGACACCATCAGCAACTGCTTAAAGGTCTGCGGCGACTGCGGCAAGGCGTAAAACTCACCCGGGTTCATGCGGCTCGGCACCACAAAGTCACGGGCGCCCTCTGGCGTGGACTTGATGAGCACCGGCGTCTCCACCTCGATAAAGAAATGGCTGTCCAGGTAATTGCGGGCTTCGCGCATCATGCGGTGGCGCAGCTCCAGGTTACGGCGGACAGGCGTGCGGCGCAGGTCCAGGTAACGGTACTTCATGCGCAGGTCATCGCCTCCGTCGGTCTCATCCTCAATCAGGAACGGCGGCAGCTTAGAGGGGTTCAGTACTTCCAGTTTGGTTACCTTCACCTCTACCTCGCCCGTCGGTATTTTCTCATTCTTCGAGAAACGCTCGATCACTTTGCCGGTTGCCCGCACCACATACTCGCGGCCCAGGGCACGTGCCTGCTCCAGCAGCGTTGGCGGCGTAATGCCCTCCTCAAACGAAAGCTGCGTAATGCCATAGCGGTCACGGAGGTCCACCCATACCATACCGCCTTTGTCGCGGAGGCGCTGCACCCAACCTGTCAGAATAACTTCCTCGTTCTTGTTATATAGGCGGAGTTCACCGCACGTGTGTGTTCTAAGCATAATCTATTTCAGTAATTCTATATAATGCAAATGTACTAATTTGTAAGTTGCTATAACCCGCAAGGGCGAAAGATGTTAGTCCACCATCCGCCGCATAGCCGCCACATCATTCACCTGGATGGCATTTGGTTCCATCTCGATCATTTTGGCAATACGGGAATTGGACTTGCCGCCGAAAAGCACCACTTGCAGCCCCTGCTGCCTGGCCGCCTGCACCTGCTCTTTGGTAGCGTCGCGACCGTTGGCGCAGATGCCGCTTAAGCCATGCGCCTGCACCTGCTGCTGTGTTTCTTCAAAGCTTCCTGCCGCATCGAGCAGCAGCGTGGCAGCCGGTTCCTCTATCTTAAAAGCCTTCAGGAATTCGGGATCCGGCGAGATGAAGGCAAGCTTTGCCAGCGGGTAATCATACGCCTGCAAAAGGCGCAGCACTGTTTTGGCATAATTACTATACCGGCTTGTATCATAATTACGCAGGTCGATGTGCAGGTAAGGGAGATCCTCGTAAGTGCTGAAAAGCTCCAGCGCCTCCCGCAGCGTGATAATCTGCTCCTGCTGAAACAAATCGTAAAGCAGGCCCTCTTGATACTTTAAGCCTACCACCTGCGCCGCATTCAGGTTCTGGATCGTATCCTGCCTTCCGGTGGTGGCTACAAGCGTCCCGTCATGGTACAGCACTAACACCCCGTCTTTTGTCAGCTGCACATCCAGTTCCAGTCCATCCGCCCCATGCGCTTCGAGGGCCTTTCTGATAGACGCCCTGCTATTTGCAGGCAGCGGGTTGTAAGGGTTGAGCGGTGACACAAACCCGGACCCGCCATGGCCAAGCACCAGCACGTTAGCCCCCTTGTACCGGGAGGCGTAATAAAACTCGCGTCCCATATATACCAACACACCGACTACCCCTAATCCCAGCATCAGCTTGGGCAGCAGTCGTGCAGGTCGCTTTCTTACGTTTTGCCTGGCGTTTAGCATGGTGTAATTCAATTTAAATAGCGAAGTTAACACCAATTCTTTTTAATTCCCCTTAAATTTGTGCAGTCCTATCACCCACTCATGCCAAATATTACAAAAACCACAAAAAACTATTCTTCCACCAGCCCGCTTGGGCGCAGCGCGACGGAAGGTTACCTGGTGCCACTCTGGCTGATCATGCTGGTTGCCTTTGTGATTCGCATGGCAGCGGCATTCTTCTCAGAGGGTTTCGCCTTCAGCGATGACCACTTCGATGTAATCACCATCGCCCAGGGGTGGGTGGATGGGCTACCGCTTTGGCTGAACGAGGACATGCCGCCGCGCCACAGCATGCTTTACGCCCTCCTGCATTACGGCATATTCTATACCCTGGAGGGGTTAGGAGTTTACCATCCGGAAACGAAAATGACGGTCGTGCGCGTCCTGCATGGTCTTTACTCGCTGCTGGTGGTGTACTTTGGGTATAAAATTACCGCATTGCTTTCCAACAAACGCAATGCGCGCCTGGTAGGGCTGATGCTGGCACTGGTATGGTTCATGCCTTTCATGAGCGTGCGCAACCTGGTGGAGATGGTCTGCATCCCCCCTTACCTGGCAGCCTTTTACCTGATGGCAAAGCAGGAACAAAAAGAGCGGCAACCGATGATGCCCTATTTTTGGGCAGGGGCACTGTTTGCGCTGGCTTTTACCATACGGTACCATACGGTAATATTTGGGGCGGGCGCTGGGTTGGTGTTGCTCTACTGCCGCCAGTGGCGCGCTGCGCTTGGCATGCTGCTAGGCTTCGCTGTCACTGCTTTCCTGGTGCAAGGCACTATCGATATAATCTTTTTCGATTATCCTTTCCATTCCATTGTCGCCTACTTCCTGTATAACTCCGAGAATGCCGAGAACTTCAGCACCGGGCCCGTGTACCGCTTTGCCCTGACGGTGCTGGGCTTTCTGGTTCCGCCGGTAAGCGCGTTTCTGGTGTTCGGGTATGCGCGTACCGTTAAGCTGGCCCCAACGCTGTTCTGGGGAGGACTGCTGTTTTTTGTGGCGCACTCACTTTTCCCCAACAAGCAGGAGCGCTTTATACTCCCCCTCCTCCCGCTTATAATGATTCTCGGCTTGATTGGGTGGCAGCAGTTTGTGCAGACCTCTGCTTTCTGGCAGCGTCGGCGCAAACTGTTGGCTTGGAGTTGGGGCTTTTTCTGGGTGCTGAACATCGTGGCGGCTGTGGGGATGGCTTTTACCTATACAAAAAAGAGTCGGGTCGCCCCGCTGGTATACCTCTCGGAGAAAGCAGGTATGGATGGAATTGTGCTGGAGTTCGGTAACCACAGCGTTAAAAAGCCACCTCTCTTCTACCTCGGCCACATGAGCGCTGAGTACGATAAGTATATGACCGATGAGGACAAAGTGTGGCAGGAATACCTGACGGGGCAAAAGCAACTGCCTGCCGATTTTGTGATGGTCTATACCTTGAATGAGGATAAAACCCCGGCCCACCTGCAGCAAGAGTTAGATGCCTCGGCTCAGAAACCGGATTATGTGGTAGTGGTGGGCACCGATGATTTGAAGGAGCGATTGGAGCGGCTGCACCAGGTCTTCCCGCAGTTGGTGCTAGAGCACACCGTGTCGCCGTCGCTCTACGACAAAGTGCTGCACCTCCTGAACCCCCGGGTGCACAAAGACGAGCAGGTGCAAATATATAAGGTGCTGCCTTAGCAACGCTAGCGTGTAAAGGTATAGAGGTAGTTGATGGAGAAGTTCCAGAAGAAAACCAGAATAATGGCGATAAACTTGGCTACGTAGAAGTTAAGCTTTGTTCTATCGGCTAGGACATAGATAATAAAGTTATTGAGCAGCAGCCCAGCCAGGGCGATTACCAGAAATTTCGAGAACTGCCACCCTATTTCAGGGTCCAGGCTATGGAAGGTCCAGATGCGGTTGAGGTAATAATTGTTGACGCTGGCTACTGTAAAACCAAGGCTATTGGCCACATACTTGTTCCAGCGTAGCTTTTCCTTACCTAAGTAGGTGATGCCAAAGTCCAGCAGAAGCCCTACAAAGCCCACTACCCCGAATTTCACAAATTTAAAGAAGAGATTATGGATGCTTTCGGTCATTCAATCCGGCTTTACACTCACAGATCAAGCCTGACTGCAAGGAGCGAGTAACACTAGCGGCAAAAATAAAAAGCTGTAGCTTTGCAACCAATTCTTATTTGCAGGGATCTTCTCACTAAACGGTGACTTTAGGTTTTACCTAGCGTACCGTTAAGAGCGAAAAGGATAAGCGTTAGAAATTTGAATTCTGAGAACGGCAGTTTACTTTGGCTTATAGTCGATCTAAAAAAATATTCTGATTAAATAAAGACTAGAACGCTGTTCTTACGTTAAGTAAAGTAAGGAATAAAAGTAATATGTATAGCGCTTGTTGCGCTATCATATCAAAAGGGCACTCATATTAAGGGGGTAGTGCCCTTCCGATCCAAACAACCACAATGACGTTTAAAAAAGAAGCCGTACTCACTGAGTACGGCTTCTTTTATTTGCTATGTGGCAAACGCTATTTGAATAAGCCGCCCAGTTTTCCGCCTATACCCTTGGTTACCGCATCTTTCAGTCCGCCGCCTACCAGGCTGCCCATGATATCCGACTGGCTCATACCCTCTGAGGTAACCTTGTTGGAGAACTTGTTCATGATAAACGTGATCACAAACGGTGCGACCTGCTTCGCCACCGACTCTGGCACACCTAATTTGGAGGTTAAATCGCTTACATAGTTGTTGATGACGCTGTTGACCCCAGAGCTTTCGGTAGCCCCCTTATTTCCTTTCAGCACATCCATAATGCCCCCGAAGTCGCCGCTGGAGGCGCGGTTTTTCATTTCACCCATCAGGTTGTCCTTCGCCAGGTCCACCGACCTGTTGGCAGTATCCGGCTGCAGGTTGTACTTGCTTTGTAATTCACCTGTCAGCTGCCCCTTCACGTTGTTAATGATGTTTTCTAGCATAATTGTCTCTGATTATATTCTTCCCTGTAATTTATGTCAGGCCCTTGCCATACCTCCTCAGCGATTGCGCTGCTGCATAGCGCCTCTAAACATAAACGGAGAACCGCCCCAGAAGATATTCATACTCCAACCAAAAGGTCACCACAATAGATTGGCAGAATAATTGCATCTAAAAGAGCCGCACCCTTATGCCCATTTAGTCTTAGCTTTACCGAATCAATTATATGAACATGCGATACATAGCCTTTTTAGCCATTCTATTCCTTGCGGGAGTGGCCTTTGCACAGCCCAAGCTCAAGAAAATACAGCTCAGCAAGAACCTGACCGTGATGCTGCCCCGTGATTTCACCCCTCTGTCAGACGATGGCATCGCCCGCAAGTATCCGGCCTCTACCAAGCCGCTCGCCGTGTATACCAGCCCGAACGAATTAGTGGACTTCAGTGTGACCCAGAAAAAATCGGGGTTCAGGGCCCAAGACCTGGATATGCTGCGGGAGTTTTACAAAGCCAACTTGCTAGAGACCTTCAGCAAGGTGGACTTTATCCGGCAAGAGGTGACGAAGGTGAAGGGGCAGGATTTTATTGTGTTCGAGTTTGTTTCGTCTGTAGAGGATGAGCGTGGCACCACTAACCTGGCCCCGATGCAGAAGTACAGCATTGTGCAGTATACCATTGTGGGTAACCAACTGATGATCTTCACGCTGCATACCCCTTTCGTGATGAAAAATGAGTGGCAGCAACCAGCCCGCGAAATCATGGGCTCCATCCAAATGAAGTAAACCTATAGCTATACCCATGAAAGCCTCTCTATTCAGGAGAGGCTTTTTTGATTCTTCCTGGCTGTGCTTTATTTTTGAATAACAGACCAACGCTTGTTCCTGCTTGATTGCCTTCTGGCACCGCCCGTTCCACTAACTCATATTTGACCGCAATACCCTATGGCAACCGACTTCTTATCCATTTACAGCGACGATCATTTTATGCAGCAAGCCTATGTGCAGGCCCAGCAGGCTGCCAAGGAGGGCGAGGTGCCCATCGGGGCAGTAATCGTTGCCAACAACCGCATCATCGCCAAGGCCTATAACCAGACCGAGAAGTTAAATGACGTGACGGCACATGCCGAGATGCTGGCCTTTACCGCTGCTTCGGAATACCTGGGCAACAAATACCTGCACGACTGTACCCTGTACGTAACCGTGGAGCCCTGCGTGATGTGCGCCGGGGCGAGCTACTGGGCGCAGCTAAAACGCGTGGTGTTCGGAACATCTGAGCCCAAACGCGGTTATAGACGGGTAGGCAACCTGCTGCACCCCAAAACCGAGATGGTAAGCGGGGTTATGGCGCAGGAATGTGCTGACCTGATGGCCTCCTTCTTTGCGGCTAAAAGAAATTAACTAACTTTGAAAGCAAGACGTACACTGAAGTCAAGTGTATAAACATCATTTTCAACCATTAACCACATAAAACTATGGCCTTCGAACTTCCGAACCTACCTTATGCTTACGACGCCCTGGAGCCGCACATCGATGCGCGCACCATGGAAATCCACCATACAAAACACCACCAGGCTTATACCACTAACCTGAACAACGCCATCCAAGGCACTGATTTAGAGGGTAAGTCTATTGAAGAGATCCTGAAAAATGTGAATGGCAAAACAGCGGTTCGCAACAATGGCGGCGGCTACTACAACCATAACCTTTTCTGGACAGTCCTGTCGCCAAACGGCGGTGGCCAGCCATCCGGCGAGTTAGCCGATGCCATCAACAGCGCTTTTGGTTCTTTCGATGCCTTTAAGGAAGAGTTCAACAAAGCTGCGGCTACGCGTTTTGGTTCTGGCTGGGCTTGGTTATGTGTAGAGAAAGGCGGCAAACTGAGTGTTTGCTCCACAGCTAACCAGGACTCCCCGATCATGGATGTTGACCAGGCTTGCGGCGGCCAGCCAATCCTTGGACTGGACGTATGGGAGCATGCTTACTACCTGAACTACCAGAACCGTCGCCCGGATTATATCAGCGCCTTCTGGAACGTAGTAAACTGGGAAGAAGTAACCCGTCGCTACAATGAGGCAAAGTAACTCGTGTAGACGTTAGATTTTAAACTGACTCTCAAACAAAAATCCCCGCCATTGCTGGCGGGGATTTTTTGTTTAATGGCTATACATTAAGTATTATCTCTGAGCAACTGAGGGCTGGTTGTGGGTAGCCTTGTAAGCTAATACACCGGCATCCAGAAACTCCACGAAGTTCTCTACGCTCAGGTCATAAGCAATGGGCTTTACCAATACGTTCTCCTGCGCATCCATCAGCACATAATAAGGCTGGGCGTTTACGTTGAACTTCGTGATTTGGTAGTCCGCATATTTCTTGCCAATGGTTTTCTTCTCTTTGCCGTCGTAGGTGCTGGTATACTGCTCGGCTTTGGCCAGCTCCGTCTTGTCGTCCACGTATAGGGCCACAATCACATAGTTTTCGTTCAGCCGCTGCAGCACTGCCGGGTCCGACCATACATTGGCTTCCATCTCGCGGCAGTTCACGCAGCCGTGCCCTGTAAAGTCGATAAAGATGGGCTTGCCAATTGCCGCCGCACATGCTTTGGCTTGCTCCAGGTCAAAGTAGCCTTGCAGCCCGTGAGGCAGCTCAAATGTATCGCCATACTTGGGTGGGTCGCACAACTGGTTAGCGGTAGCCGTGCTGGCGCTACTCCCCCTGTTCTCGCGAATCACGCTGGTCAGGTCGAAGTCGTGGGTTGATTGCGGCGGCAGGTACCCAGCCAGGGCTTTTAGCGGAGCACCAAACAAGCCCGGTATCAGGTAAACCACGAAGCCGAACGTCGCTACAGCCAGCAGCAGGCGCGGCACACTGATGTATGGCAGGTCAGAGTCATGGGAAAACTTGAGCTTGCCCAACAGGTAAAAGCCCATAAGCGCAAATATCACGATCCAGAGCGCAAGGTATACCTCCCGATCCAGAATCCCCCAATGGTATACCTGGTCCGCCACGCTCAGGAACTTCAGTGCCAGGGCAAGTTCGATAAAGCCCAGCACCACCTTTACGGAGTTAAGCCAGCCACCGGACTTCGGAAGCCCGCTCAGCCACGAAGGGAATGCGGCAAACAAGGTAAAAGGCAAGGCAAAGGCCAGCGAAAATCCAAACATGCCGGCCACCGGCCGCAAGGTTTCGCCACCGGCCGAGGCGACCAGAATGCTGCCTACAATGGGCCCGGTGCAGGAGAAAGAGACCAGCGCTAGCGTAAACGCCATGAAGAACACCCCGATCCAGCCGCCTTTGTCGGCCTGGGCATCCACCTTGGTCAGCCACGAACTTGGCAGTGTAATCTCGAACATGCCGAAAAACGACATCGCAAAAATCAGGAAGATAGCGAAGAACAACACGTTAGGTAGCCAATGCGTGCTGAGGAAGTTAGCCCCATCCGCCCCAAACAACTTCGACACTACCGTACCAATAAGGGTATAAATAGCGATGATAGACAAGCCATACACCACTGCTTTCAGGATCGCCTGCCCTTTGCTCCCGCTGCTTCCTGTAAAAAAGCTCACCGTCATGGGTACCATCGGAAATACGCAGGGTGTTAGAAGGGCGATAAGGCCAGAGCCAAAAGCCACCAGCATAAAAGCCCAGAGGCTGCCTTCCCCGCTTGCCGACACAGGCACATCGGTTATTGCCTGCTCCGATGCCATGGCAGGAAGTGGCTCATCGTCGCTGTCAAAAGCTGCTGATGCGCCCACTGTGGTATCTTGCTGCTCAAATACATCCAAAGGCAGGTTACCTCCAGCCGCCTCAGGCAAGACTGTCTCCTGGTTTCCCTGGGGCGACTCCAGGGCTGCTTCTTCTTTAGGCTGTGGCGAGTCTGTACCTGCAGGCGCTGCTTTTACAGCACCTGTCACGGTGAGCTGTTTGTTCGTGAAGCTGAACGCATCATCAAACGGAATGCAGCGTCCGTCCACATCGGTGCAAACCTGATACTCATAACTGCCTTTTATCGATACATCCGGCTTCAGTATTCTTACCTTCTGCCGGAACTGTGCCTTCCCGACAAAATAGGTATACTCCCCCTCCCAAATGTCATCATACTTCTTTTTCGGGTTGATGGCCTTTATTTTGCCTACCAGCTCATAAGACGGATGCTTCTGGAATTTAAACTCTGTGACCATCGGCCCTAGGTCCGGGTCAAAATCAGAAGAATAGAGGTACCAGTCCTTATCGATCAGCACATTGAAGATCAACTCTAATTCTTCACCCACAGCTACTTGTCTTTTTGACACATCGTAGCTCCAGGTGGCGGGTTTCAGTACCTGCGCCTGCGTTGTTATAGCAGCCAATACCAGCAGGCAGGCAGCCCATACTTTTATACCTTTAATAATATGTGTGTTTTTCATGATGCATTGTTCAGGTAGCTGCTCGTAAACCGCGCACATTTCTGCGGATGGCAATTTGCAGCACAGCTACAAAAGTAATCAATTTCAGCCTGATCTGGCCTTACCCGTATCTAGCTTTGGACAAACAACCCGTACGGAATGCTTTATGTTGCCACTAGCAGTATAAAATACCAGCTTTAGCTCAATCCCTTTCCCACTGGCGGCAAATTAATCCCGCCAGACATAGATTTTCTAAGTAAGCGATACAATTCAACAGCGCCATAATGCCTATTAGAACTATAGAGCAGCGATTTCTATTCTCCAGAGCTCCTTAAGTCAATCAATTAAGTACAATTATTTATTTATATAGTAAAAACTATATGTAAATTATTAACATTAATTATAAATAATTATGATTTTTTAATACTACATTTGCTTTGCACTCGTATTTAGGATGTCCACCTGCTAATTGACGACGTTAACCACAAATACCTTAAATAGTGTAACCCATATAGTATACAGTCAAAAATTACTTACAATATTTACATTATAAATCTCTTAAAACGCAGCAGATATGATTAAAAACTTACCAAGCTATGTTGATTACGCTCTTCGCACAGAGTGCGGGAAAAGCTTCGACAATGTCTTTAAAGCGATCAAGTTGATCCGTGATGAAGCCCACAACTTCCATGTGGTTTACAAAACCTTTTCAGACGAATACATCTATTCTTTTTGCAATCCTTTTTTGGATGAGCTCTCTACGAATGTATACAGGATCATTTCGGAAGTGGAGGCGAAGCAGATTTTCCAGCACCGCCTAACGCATGAGAATGCCCAAGAACTATTTTGCCCAGCCCAAACAAACAGAACCTAACTTGTATTCCCGATAACAGGATTACATATCTGCGAATATAAGAAGGTGCCTCTCGGCACCTTTTTGTTTTTTCCCCGTTTCCGGATTTCTATATATAAAAATCCCTCTCAGCGCTTGCTGGGGCCCTTGGGATAATGTTTTCGGTGCAAGCTTGCGTACTCTTATAGTAAAAGCACGTATTTTATTTAATTTTACAGCTTTGCTGCTACTTCACAGCAAAAACACACTATGGCATTAGACATACTCCTAACAATATTCTTAGTTCTATTAAACGGTTTTTTTGTTGCGGCTGAATTTGCGATCGTGAAGGTACGCGCCTCGCAGATTGAACTGCGGGCACAAACTGGCAGCACCATGGCCAAGCTTGCCCAAAATATGCTCACCCACCTGGACGCCTACCTGTCGGCCACGCAATTGGGGATCACCCTCGCCTCGCTTGGGTTGGGATGGATCGGGGAGAGCGTAGTGTCCCAGATCGTGATCAACGTCATGACCTTCTTTGGTTTTAGCGGTAGCGAAGAACTAGCGCACCAGATTGCCTTGCCTATCTCTTTTGCCATCATCACGGTGCTGCACATTGTGTTTGGCGAGCTGGCCCCGAAATCACTGGCCATCCAGCGTTCTGAGGCTACCTCGCTGGCAGTCGCGCTTCCGTTGCGCTTCTTTTACATTCTCTTCAAGCCATTTATCTGGCTCCTGAACGGCCTCGCCAACATGGTGCTGCGCGCCATGGGCATCCAGGCAGTGCATGGGGCTGAGGTACACTCGGCGGAGGAACTGCGCTTGCTGTTTGAACAGAGCGTGGAGAGCGGCGCCATCCAGAATGCCCACCACGAACTGATCGAGAATGTGTTTGAATTTAATGAGCGCATGGTGAAGCAGATTTTGGTACCCCGCACCAAAATGGTAGCTGTTGATGTGAATATATCAGAGCATGAGCTCATGGAGCTGATTTTTAATGAAGGCTACTCGCGCCTCCCGGTATACAGCGGCAACATCGATAATATCCTCGGCATCCTGTATGTGAAGGACATTCTAAGCATTGTGCGCCGCGGTGAGCCCATCGTGATTGAGCAGCTGATGCGCCCAGCCTATTTTGTGCCGGAAACCAAGAAAATCAACCTGCTGCTGAAGCAGTTCCAGCGCCGCCACCTGCACATGGCCGTTGCCACCGACGAGTTCGGCGGCGTGTCAGGCATTGTTACCATCGAGGACATTATTGAGGAGTTGGTGGGTGAGATTCAGGATGAGTATGATGAGGAAGTGCCGATTGTGCAGAAGGTCGGTGATTTTGACTTTAAAGTGAGCGGATCTGCCACTATCTCGGATGCCAATGACTTTTTGCCTTACCCATTGCCTGAGGGGGAGGATTACGAAACTGTGGGGGGCTTACTGAACGTTATTTACGGCCAAATTCCGGAAAACCTAAACGAAGTGACCGACTTCAACGAGTACGAAGTGCGGGTGCTGGAGAAATCAGAGCGGCGCGTGGAGTGGGTACTCTTTCGGGTGCGCACGGAAGAAATGCAGGAAACGGAAAACTAAACCCTCATGAAACGCCACCTCAGCCTGATCCCGATCTCGCGGCAGCACCACGGTGGCCTGCTCACAGCGCGCCTGCTGCAGCATGACGCGCCTCCGTACAAAGGGTTGCCGACTACACCCAATGATAAGAAAGACTACCTGCTCCGGTTTTACAAAGAGCACCTGCAACCGCATTTTGAACTAGAGGAACAGACTGTTTTCGCCATAACCGATACACTGCCTGACAACCTGGCCCGGCTGGCCGCACAACTTACTGCAGAGCATCAACAGCTCACAGCATTCATCCGGGCCCTGCCGGATGCCTCTGAAGCAGCGCTGCCTGCACAACTGCACGAGATCGGTGTATTACTAGAGCAGCATATCCGCACGGAAGAACGGGAGTTTTTCGAGCAGTTGCAGCAGCAACTGCCTGAAGACAGGCTGCTGCAACTGGGCAGTTTGGTGGAGCGTCTTGCTAACTAAGGTTCCGGCCAGTAAACCAGCTGCTGTACAGCACGTAATTGTCGGCTACTTTGGCTAACCCAGCCACCTGCTCCGGGCTCAGCTGCTTTACCTTTTTTGCCGGAATACCGGCATAAATAAATCCCGACTCACATACCGTGTTTTCCAGCACAATAGCGCCCGCCGCAATAATACAGTTGTTTTGCACCAGGGCATTGTCCATTACAATAGAGCCCATCCCGATCAGTACGTTATCCTGTACGGTGCAGCCATGCACAATGGCGTTGTGCCCGATCGTCACATTGCTGCCGATGGTGGTGGCCGCTCTCTCATACGTGCAATGAATCACGGCACCGTCCTGGATGTTTGACTTGTCCCCGATGCGGATGCTGTTCACATCGCCCCGGATAACGGCATTGAACCAAACAGAGCACTCATCGCCCATCACCACATCGCCTACGATGGTTGCATTCTCAGCAATAAAGCAATCGCTTCCCATCTGCGGCTTCAGGCCTTTTACTGGCAGTATAACTGGCATATTTTTTAACTTTTGAGTGATTAAATCTCGAATAACTGAATACAAGTATATCGCCTACAGGATTTTCGCTGCTATTGTCCTGGATAAACTGAGCAATTAAAGCTAAAGCTTACCCCAGGCATACGGCAGCCTTCCATCAAGCCTTATACCCGGCTTAACGAGCAGCAGGCATTAGATCAATCTTTTCCAGGTGCCCTTGCGGAGGTTATACTTCAGGGTGCTGGGCAGGGCTTTCCAAAAGTATTTATTCACCTCTACCGCGAAACTGGGCTGCATGTAACAGTTGATGGTGCACCCTTCGCAAGCCGGCAACCTCCCCTCCTGTTGCTTCAATGCATCCACTTCATCTGATCTGTACAAGTCATACAGCTTTCCCTGAATAGGATAACTTTTCGTGCCAAGATGGTAGCAGGGCAACACCAATTCGTTTTCCGGTGAGATGACCAGCGTGGTGGAAGCCGCCTTGCAGACAGGGTTCTCCACATGGTTGCCCCCATCCAGCCGCAATTCTACAAAGCCTTCGTTGAGGTATACATGCTTTCGTTTGCCAAAGTCGCTTAGATACCGGAGTTCCTCTGCAGTTAACTGCTCCCCGGTTTCCACGGCGTTATACTCAAAAGCCGGATTGATGATCAACAGCAGTTGGTTAGGCAGCACGATTTGCCGGTATACCTCCTCTAACTGGTGCAGATTGTCGCGGAAAACGGTAAACAGGATATCAGGCCGCTCCCCCAGTTCCCTGGCCACCGCAATCGACTCCATCACAAAATCAAAGCAAGCCACGCCCCTGCCCCTGTCATGCTCCGCACGGTTGGCAGAATCCAGGGAAAAGTGCAGCATGTCTATCTTTCCTTTCAGCCGATGGGCCAATTTGGGGTATAACATGCCGTTGGTGGTAAGCGTTGTGATGAAGCCCATGTTGTGGGCCATCTCCAGCATCTGGTCTATCTGCCGGTGCAACAAAGGCTCTCCCCCTGTAAAATCGATTACCTGCACGCCCAGCCGTTTCAGGTCCAGCAGGTTCTGCCGTACGTCCTCCAGCGTGATGTAAGGAGAAGGTTTTTCCCAGATATCGCAAAACGAGCACTTTGCGTTACAGCGGTAGGTAACGTAGTAGTTGCAAAGCACAGGTTTTGAGGTCAGGCGCATAAGAGGCGTTTCTATCAGTCAAATGTAGGCATTATAGCCGGAAAAAAACGCTGTAACGCGGGCTAGCTTGCTTTGCTTAATTACATAGGATGGGCTACATACGTTGCGAATTAATATAGGCTGCGCTATATTTAGGACAGGTTAGCCAGCCCCTCCGCAGCCGACGTTCAAGCATAACTGCGGTAGGGTCGCTATACCAAATGCCTTTGTACACCGTTATGAGATAGCTTTTAGGTTATTGACCTTATAAAATTCTGATTCTATGAAAAGACTTATCATGCTATTTGCTTTCGCCATTACGAGCCTGGCTGCACACGCCCAGTTTCAGGCAGGCGTAAAAGCGGGTCTCAGCACCGCCAACGTAGAGATACACGCGGTCCGCAACGACCCGTGGCAGTATGCCAAAGCCGAGAACGTGACTGGCTACCATGCCGGGGCTTTTGCCAGGGTGCAGTTCGGTGGGCTGTTCATCCAGCCAGAGGCTATCCTTACTTCTACTGGCGGGAAAGTAGAAGTCTCCAGCGACGACAACACCATGCCAGTGCATATTGAAGACATCAAGTTCAACCGACTGGATGTACCGATCATGATTGGCTACAGCTTCTTCAATATGCTGCGGGTGCAGGCCGGACCGGTCTCCTCGTCGCTGCTGAGCGCCAGGCAGGAAGATGATGACATCAAGGAGTACATGGAGACCTCTGACTGGGGGCTACAGGCGGGCCTTGGCCTTGATCTTGGCCCTATTACAGCTGATGTGCGGTATGAGCGCATCAACCGCCATTTCTCCAGAACTGCTCAGGATAACACGATGCAGTATAACAACCAGCAGTTCATCGTTAGCCTCGGCTACAAACTGCTTCGGTAATCCAGCCTTAAATCAAGAGCCAACGGCCAGCAGCGCAGACTCCACTGCCGGCCGTTGGCTTTATTTACATTTGCCGCCCTTTAGTGTCGGCGCCCATACCTGCTTAAGCCCCTATGATTCCCTCCCTGCAACCCGGCGACCGCATCGCCATTATTTCCACTGCCCGCAAAATAGCCCCAGCCGATATAGAAGTCGCAGTCAGGACATTTGAGCGTTGGGGATTGGAGGTAGTGCTGGGCCAAACCATTGGTGCCAGTTACAATCAGTTTGCCGGCAACGATGCCCTTCGGCTGCAGGATTTACAGCAAACCCTGGATGATCCGGACATTAAGGCTGTCGTGTGCGCACGAGGCGGCTACGGCACCACCCGCATCATCGACCAGGTGGACTTTACGCGGTTCCGGCGGCACCCCAAATGGCTCGTTGGCTTCAGCGACGTAACAGCGCTCCACAGTCACATCCATACCCTTGGGCTGGAAAGCCTCCATGCCATCATGCCGGTGCTGTTTCCCAAAGAGGGCACCACCGCCTCTATCGAAACGCTGCGAAAAGCCCTGTTCGGGGAAGAGCTTGCTTATACCGCTGCGCCTCATCCTTTCAACCGCACAGGCAGCGGTCAGGGCCAGCTGGTGGGGGGCAACCTCTCCATGCTCCATACCCTTACCGGCACCCGCTCCGATATCAGCACGGCCGGTAAGATCCTTTTCCTGGAGGACCTGGATGAGTACCTCTACCACATCGACCGCATGCTGGTGCATCTCGACCGAAGCGGTAAACTGGAGCAACTGGCTGGCCTGGTGATCGGGGACATGAGCGATATGAACGACAATGCCATCCCCTTCGGCAAAACAGCCTACGAAATTATTCTTGAGCACACTGGCAAATACAATTTCCCGGTATGCTACGGCTTTCCGGTGGGCCACGAGCCGCACAACCTGGCCTTGATCTGTGGCCGTATGGCAAAGCTGGATGTTACGCTGGATGGTGTACAATTGGCTTATGTGTAGTATCTTGCAGCAGAATCGCCTGCTACAGGAGCGGCCACCGCTGCCAGGGCTTTTCAGTTCCTCTATCAACATCCAGCAAGAAGCGGCACGCTAAGCCGGTTATACCTTAGGTACAAATGCCTTTTACATTCTCTCATCCAGCCATCATCTTGCCTGTGCACGCTGTTTTCAGGCGTTGGACCTCCCTGACGGGTTTGGTGGTGGGTAGCCTCTCGCCCGATTTTGAGAAGTTTATCCGGATGAGCACCCATGACCCCTACAGCCATACCTGGCGCAGCATCTTTTACTTTAACCTGCCGCTGGGGATATTGCTGACGTTCATCTTTCACCTGGTGGTGCGGGATGCGCTGCTAGACAACCTGCCGGCATTTATGAGCAGGCGCCTGAGCGGGTTCAAGAAGTTTGATTGGGTTAACTATTTCAAGCGGAATTACCTGATCGTGATCTTCTCTGTTATACTGGGTGCATCTTCCCACATATTCTGGGATAGCTTCACGCACGTCGATGGGCGCGCGGTGCGCTGGTTTCCTGTTTTAATGGAAAAAGTGACCATTTCAGGAAAGAAAGAGTCGCTATACGGCTTGCTGCAACTGTGGACTTCTGTTGCCGGGGCTCTCCTGATTCTCTTTTCCATACTCATGCTGCCGCCGGTTCATCCCCTGTCGCGCCGCCGTAACCTGCTTTCTTACTGGCTAACAGTGATGGTGGTGGCCGGAGGAGTAGCTTCCTTTAGGCTGCTATTCAGGTTGCACCATGACTGGGACATTGTGTTTATCGTCATTGCTGCCGCTCTCATTGGCCTTGTCAGCGCCCCCATCATCCTGAAGCGGCATAGGTTCTGGAACCAGTAATCATGCTGCGGCCTGATCAACGCCTTTCACCCGCACATCCTGGTAGTAGTTGCAAATGCTATTGAGTACACAGGCTTCGCATTTGGGGCTATAGTAGGTGCAGACGCGCTGGCCGTGCCAGAAAAGGTGCTTGTGGAAATTGAATAGCTCCACCGCATCCTTGGGCAGCATTTCCAGGAGCAAATGGTGAGCTTTATTGGCTGTTACCTTCGCCCCAAGCAGCCCCACCCGCTGGCTTACCCGGAACACATGCGTATCTACCGGCAGCACGGGCTTTTTGAAGTTGAAAAGCAAGAGCAGCGTTGCCGTCTTGGGTCCTACCCCGGGCAAACGGGTCAGCCAGTGCAAGGCATCCTCTACCGGCGTCTCTTTCAGGAAGCTGATGTCAATCTCCCCACGGTCCTCCTTGATCATCCGAAGCGTTTGCTGGATCTGCGGCGCTTTTTGCTCCGGATAGCGGGTTGTTTTGATGGCATCCGCAAGTTCTTTCTCATCTGCATGCATCACCCCCTCCCAATCGCCAAAGCGCTCCAGCATGGTGTTATAGGCCATCACCTCGTCGGCATGGTTGGTGCGGTGCGACAGCATGGTCGAGATCAGTTCGTGCATGGGCGTGCGCCGGCTGTCGAGCGTCAGCCGCTTGTAGGCCTCGTTCAGTAGTTGGTGCGTAAGCAGCGTTTTGTCCTGGGGCGGAAGTGTGTGAGCGTCCATAAGAAACCGGGTTAGGTATTTTTTTACGGTTGCCCTACCCAAGCAGTTAACCATTTTGCTTCTAATTCAGCGCGTCATATTACCTGTAATTGGGGCTTACATTCTTGATTTATTGCAAAACGTGTATTAATCAAAAGAAAATTATAATTATATATACAACCATTTTTCTATTTTCCCGCTATACGTCTTAATCCATTTATTACAGCTCTTTGAGACTCATTCCATTACGTATATGCAAATTAAATTTTTAGGGACGGGAGGGGCGTTTGATACCGAATACCGTAATTCAGCAGCACTGCTAGAGTTCAGGGGCATAAATTTACTTATCGATTGTGGCTTCACTGTATTTCCGACACTTGTGGAGAAGAATCTGGTGCAGCGGGTAGACCATATCATTCTGACACATTTGCACAACGACCATTGCGGCAGCCTGGCGAACCTGCTTTTGTACAAAAGCATTATAGAAAAGAGCCCACGGCCCATTATCCTATACCCTTCGGAGCAGTTTAGGCTGGAGCTATACAAGTTTTTGCAGATACAGGTGAAAGACCCTGAGAAATACGCAGAGTTTGTCCCCGTTGACCAGGTAGAGGGCATCACGCCTATCGATACCTATGGGCAGCACTCCGAGGGGCTGCAGAGCTATGCTTACATTTTCGACAACGAAAGGCGCATCGTGTACTCCGGAGATCTCAGCAAGCCAGAGGCAGTGTTCGACCGGCTGGAGCGACTGCCGGAGAAGCGCACCTGCGTTTTCCATGACATCACGTTCAACGCCAACAATACAGGCCATACCTATTACAAAAAGCTGCTGCCCTACCTGAACGGCATCGACATGTTTGGTTACCACTGCGACCCCACGCAAAACCCGGTTGACAATCCTATCCGGTTGGTGTTCCATGAAAAAGCATTGATGGCCTAGGAGCCTTTGCCGGGTATAAGCTTCCTGAATTATGTATAGCCACCGCAAAGTGGCTTGACGCAGTGCGAAACCTTCTCTGGTATTTTGGGTTTACCTGATAACCAAAATCCTCAGGCAGATGCACCACGTTAGCATGACCCAAAGACCCGCAGCAAAGCCATCCTTTCGGCAACAGCCGCTGCATGTGCTGTACAGCGCACTGTTAGCCTTTTTCTGGATCTATACCGGCCTGACTACACCAGACCTGAACAACTGGTTGCTCGAAAACACCCTTACCCTCTCGATGGTGATCTTCCTGGTGGCGTTTTACAATATCTTTCGCTTTTCAGATACCAGTTATACCCTAATCTTCCTATTTCTACTGCTGCATATGTATGGCAGCCAGTACCAGTACGCCGACAACCCGTTTGGGGAGTGGGTAAAGCAACAGTTGGATTTGAAGCGAAACCATTATGACCGGTTCGTGCACTTTGGCTTTGGCTTGTTGCTGGCCTATCCCATGCACGAGATCCTGGTATCGGTTCACAGGCTCAGAGGCTTCTTTGGATATCTGCTGCCGGTTATCTTTGTCCTGTCGCTTGGGGCGATCTATGAGGTGGTCGAGTGGCTGGTAGCAGACGTGGCGTATGGCGGCACGGAGCAGGGTATGGATTTCCTGGGGATGCAGGGCGACATTTGGGATGCCCAAAAGGACATTGCCCTTGCTTTGGTGGGTGCCATCATTGCCATGGTGGTAGCTGCTATGGTGCGCAAACGATCATGAAAGCGCATGATTGCTGTCCGCAGACAATTTTCCTTTCTGCAGCTGGCAACGGGTTACTTAAAGGCCGGTGTTGAGGATGCAGCTTGCGCGAGGGCAGTTACAGCGGATGGCTCCAACACATGCTCGCAGGCTGTGGCCAACGCTGTGATAAGCAGGCTGAGCAGTGCAATGTAAACGACTTTTTTCATGATGATGCAAAGGGCAAGGACGGTATAGGTGCTATATAAAAAACCAGCCGCACTGTAGAGCGCGACTGGTTCCTAAAACGTAATCCAATTCTTATAAATCGCCTCTTTCAGCGGCTTTCTTCATGTCTTCGTTCGCGAAGATGGCAATCTCCACGCGGCGGTTCTGACGACGGCCTGTTTCTGTGGTGTTATCTGCCACTGGCTGGTCTGCAGCGTATCCTTTCGTGGTCATACGGGTGCGTGCTACTCCCATGGAGGCGGCATAATCTGCTACCGACTGGGCACGACGCTCAGACAGAGGCTGGTTGATCTCGCGTGACCCGGTATTGTCGGTGTGGCCTTCAATAAGGATGTTCGTGTCAGGGTACTTTTTCAGCGTTTCAGCTAATTGCGCAATCTCTGTCTTAGCGGCTGGCTGCAGCTGCGCAGAGTTAACAGGGAACAGGATGCCTGAGTCGAACGTGATCTTGATACCTTCGCCCACACGCTCTACGTTTGCGTTCTCCAGGTCACGGCGCAGCTCCTCAGCCTGCTTGTCCATGCGGCGACCGATAATGGCACCCGTAGTGCCGCCCACGGCAGCACCTATAATGGCACCGGCAGCTGTGTTGCCAGCCACCTTACCAATCACACCGCCAACCACAGCACCAGAACCGGCACCAATAATACCTCCTTTGGTAGTCTTGCTCATACCCCGGTCGTTGTCGGTGGTAGTAGAACCTGCCTGCTGACCAGTAGTACACGAGGTGGACAACATGCCGATCAAGGCAAATATTGAGAAATAGATTTTCAGGTTTTTCATAAAATTCTTCATAAGTGATGTTTATGAACTCAAAAGTTCAGTGGTAAATACTCCAATATTCTCAAAATGTTTTACTCACTGCAGTTGTCAGGCATAAACAAAACTCCCTACCGTGCAGCTCAACTACAGTGCTCATTGATTTTGAACGCGTTATATTCTACAATAATTATACTTGATTGCAGACGTGGGGTTCTAACATTTGTGGTTGCAGCACCGGCCTGCACGCGCGGCCAGGTATAAACAGGAGCGCCTACCCTTCAGGAAGAGCAGGCGTTTCCAATACTATCAGGTTTTGATTATTTTACAGTACCGCTTTCGGCAGCTTGCTTCAACTCTTCATTTGCTACAATGATGATCTCCACACGGCGGTTCTGCTGACGGCCTTCCGCTGAGGTATTGTCAGCAATGGGCTGGTCGTAGCTATAGCCTTTGGCCTGCAGGCGGCTGCCTTCCACACCCAGGCTGCGCGCATAAGCCGCCACGGCCTCGGCACGGCGCTCCGAGAGTTTCTTATTCAGCTCGTATGAGCCTGAGTTGTCGGTATGGCCTTCTATGATCACGTTCGTGCCATCGTACTCTTTCAGCGTTTTCGCCAGCTTCTCCACATCGCGTTTGGCGGCAGCGCTCAGTTCAGCAGAGTTTACCTGGAACAGGATGCCCGAGTCGAAGTTAACACGGATGGCCTCGCCTACACGCTCTACCTTCGCGCCCTCCATCGTCTTTTCCAGTTCCTCGGCCTGCTTGTCCATGCGGCGACCGATAACGGCTCCCGTGGCACCGCCCACGGCGGCACCAACTATGGCACCGGCAGCCGTGTTGCCCAGCCTGTTACCGATCAGGCCACCGATAACGGCACCTCCACCAGCGCCTATCAATCCGCCTTTGGTTGTCTTTTTCATACCCGCCTTTTCAGCGTCGCCTTCTGACTGCTGCGGCTCAGCGGTTTTGGTTTGGGTAGTGGTTTCTGTGTTGCCCGAGCCTGCGACAGGCGCCGTGCTCTTGCAAGAAGAGAAAAGCAAGGTAGCAGCTAAAAAGGTGCTTAATGATGCGTTCAATAGTTTCATGGTCTTGATTGGTAAATGTTGGCTACTTGTGTTTTAATGTTTGTGCTTGCACACTTGCTGCACGATTCAATGATTACAACTCTCATGCCACAACGCGCGCCAGCATGCCTTAAATATTTTATCTATGATATATTTTTTAAACCTTATAAGTAAACAGCTCAAGGACAGCACTATACATAAAAGGCCGGGGCCTGCTACTAAGTAGCAGGCCCCGGCCTTTTATGTATGTATGGCAACGTTAGGATACTTTGGAAGCAGCGACCTGCTTTCTGCCGGACTTGCTTTTAGGTGCTTCTTTTGACACCACCATCGTCAGCAGGTCAGTCAGCTTTTCCTTCATGAGCTTGCGGTCCACAATAAAATCAAGGAAGCCGTGCTCCAACACAAACTCCGCGCTCTGGAAATCCTTTGGCAGATCTTTGCCAATCGTCTCCTTGATCACGCGTGGCCCGGCAAACCCGATCAGGGCACCCGGCTCCGCAATGTTAAAGTCGCCGAGCATGGCGTAAGAGGCCGTTACACCACCAGTGGTCGGGTCCGTCAGAAGCGATATGTAGGGCAGCTGCTCCTCGGCCAGTAAAGCCAGTTTAGCAGAGGTTTTCGCCATTTGCATCAACGAGAAACCAGCCTCCATCATACGGGCACCGCCCGATTTAGAGATCATCATGAACGGCGTGCGGCTCTCGCGGGCATGGTCTATGGCGCGGGCGATCTTCTCGCCCACCACCGACCCCATCGAACCGCCGATAAAGGCAAAGTCCATACAGGCAATGGTGATCTGCTGGCCGTTCATCTTACCATAAGCCGTCCGGACAGCGTCTTTCAAACCGGTTTTCTTCTCGGTGGCGGCGATGCGCTGTGGGTATGGCTTAGTGTCCACAAAATTAAGCGGGTCATCAGAAGTCAGGTCCGCGTCCAGCTCAGTAAAGTTGTTGTCGTCAAACAGTATGGCAAAGTACTCCTCCGAACCGATTCGATCGTGGTAATTGCATTTCACGCAGGTATGCATGTTCTTGCGGTGCTCGGCCATGCTGGTCACCGCTTTGCATTCCGGGCATTTATACCATAGCCCGTCTGGCGTCTCTTTCTTCTCCTCCGTAGGGGTATGGATTCCTTTTTCGACTCTTTTAAACCAAGGCATCATAGACAAAAAGCGTGCTTGCCGCACATTAAAAGTTGGGAGTATACTTTCCGATGGCGCAAAGTATAAAACATATTAACCTGCCGCAACAGCTATCGCAAGTGCTGCGGAGGCAGAATGCAAAAATATATAATAATTGGCAGTTGTGCTACACATTACGCCACAGTAATCTCATTCGACAGGTATACCTCCTGTACTGCGTGTAGCAACTTTATGCCTTCCGGCAGAGGCCGCTGAAATGCTTTCCGCCCAAGGATCAGCCCTGTGCCGCCTGCCCGCTTGTTGATGACGGCTGTGCGCACCGCCTGTTGCAAGTCTGAATCCCCCTCGGAACCACCACCAGAGTTAATGAGCCCAATGCGGCCCATATAACAGTTGGCTACCTGGTAGCGGCAGAGGTCGATGGGGTGGCTGGTGCTGAGTTCGGTATACATGCGCTCATCTGACTTGGAGAAGCCGATAGCCGTGAAGCCGCCATTTGTTTCCGGCAGCTTTTGTTTGATGATATCGGCCTGCAGGGTAACGCCGAGGTGGTTGGCCTGCCCCGTCAGGTCGGCGGCCACATGGTAGTCCACACCATCTTTCTTGAAGGCGCTATTGCGGGTGTAGCACCACAGAATGGTGGCCATACCCAACTGGTGCGCCCGCTCAAAGGCCTCCGACACTTCTATGATCTGCCGCGACGATTCCTCAGAGCCAAAGTAAATGGTTGCTCCGACGGCAGCCGCCCCAAGGTTCCAGGCCTCCTCCACTGAGCCAAACATGACCTGGTTATACTTGGTAGGATAAGTCAGCAGCTCGTTATGGTTTATCTTGACGATGAATGGAATTTTGTGCGCGTACTTCCGCGACAGGATGGCCAGGTTACCGAAGGTGGTCGCCACGGCGTTGCTGCCGGCTTCCATAGCCAGTTTCAGAATGTTGTCGGGGTCAAAATAGATGGGGTTGAGTGCGAACGAGGCACCCGCCGTATGCTCTATGCCCTGGTCTACGGGCAGAATGGAAAGGTACCCGGTGCCACCCAGGCGGCCATGGTTGTAAAGTTGCTGCAGGCTGCGCAGCACCTGCGGGCTGCGGTTACTCTGTACAAAAACCCGGTCTATAAAACCAGGGCCTGGCAAATGCAACTGGTCTTTCGAAAAGGTGCTGCTTTCATGCTGCAGCAGGTTCCCGGCATCTGCCCCGAGCAATGAGGCGATTTCTTCATATGTCATCTTGCGTCCCTTTTACACATCGGTGCTGCCTACCATGATATCATCAGTCAATCCCCTCAATAATAGGACGAAGCAGCAATGGTCACCAGATTGATGATCGATCTATACTTAGTTGTACGGTTTGGCAAGCATAAGGCTATCTCGCATGGGTTCTATACCCACTTTTACTTGCTTCGGCACCCTCAGTTAAAGAAATCCGTTAGGAGTAAAGAACCAAAACAACTACCTACCTATGAAATCAAACGCAACCGTAACCTCCATCAAAGTCATATCGTGTCTTTTTTGGCTGCTTGCCGGCGCAGCAGGATTGTCTGGCTGTGCAGCTCCTACGCAGGTCATCAACTCCTGGAAAAGCCCCCAGGCATCGCCGCAAAACTACACCAACATTGTGGTGGCCGCCATGTCTGACGACCTGCTGGTACGGGAAACAATAGAGGCCAAGCTTCAGAACCAGTTACGCATGCAGGGAATAAAAGCCACTAAAAGCATCGACCTGTTTCCGCCAACCGTGGACAGTGAACAGAGCCCGGACCCGGACAAGATGCTGCAGCGCATACAGGGGGATGGGTATGATGGCATCCTGACAGTGGCGGTGGTAGATGAGGAAACCGAAACCCGCTATGTGCCGGGCGGTGTAGGGTATACCCCCCTCACCCGATTCGGCTGGTACAATACTTTCCGGGGCTACTATGGCTACTACTCTCCCACTTTATACCAGCCAGGCTACTACACCAAAGACAAAATATACTTCCTGGAGTCGAACCTCTACAAGGCAGACACCGAAAACTTAGTCTGGTCGGCCCAGTCCAAGTCTTATGACCCTGCTACCCTAGAGACCTTCTCAGAAAGCTTTGCAGAAGTAACCATCAAGCAGATGGTACAGGACAACATCATCCAATAGTAAAAAAGAAGGGGACCACATACTACCTGTGATCCCCTTCTTTTTTGCTATAAACAGATTTGCTCCGTCTACTCATTATACACCACTTGCAGCACCGTTTGGCCTACAGCCTTCAGCGTGTTTTTGCTGATAATATCCATGTTATCGGTATGGCGATGGTGGTATGGCCCGAAATAATCATCGGGGTTGTCCATGTTATACTCGATGATGTCGATCATACGGATATTGCCGAGCCTGTTGACATAGTAATGGTCGTCGATGATGGCCGGAGCGTTCACGTATTTAAAGTAGTCAGAGTAACCGATTTTGTTGGCCGTCTTCCATACCTTGTTCACAATCTCACGGGCAAACTGCATGGAGTGCCCTTCGCGGGCAAAACGGGCATTCTCGGCGCCTGCCATGTCCACTAGTATACCAAAGTTGGCGCGGTAGTTCGGCACGTGCTTGTTCCTGCTCCAGTATTGCGAGCCCAGGCACCAGGTGTCCTCCTTATAAGGCATGCCGCTGTTGTCTGGCTGGCCATAATCCTCCCCGTCAAAAAAGATCAGGTCCACGCCAACGTCGGGCTTTTGCTGTGCCTTGTGTATCGTTCTGGCGATCTCCAGGAGTATCGCTACGCCGCTCGCTCCGTCGTTGGCCCCTTCAATGGGCGTATCCGGTTCCTTTTCATCTTTGTCGGCCAATGGGCGGGTATCCCAGTGGGCGGCTAGCAGCACGCGGTTGGCAGCACCGGGGTTATAAGACGCGATGACGTTGCGCAGGTTCAGCATTTCGCCGTTATAAGCCTGCATCTGAAACTTCTGCTCTTTCACGTCGGCTCCATACTCCTTCAGCTTGGCTACAATCCACTCGCCGGTGGCATAGTGGGCGGCGGTATTCGGTACCCGCGGTCCGAACGCCACCTGCTTTGCCAGTAGGGCATAGGCTGTGTCGGCGTTAAAAGCGGGGGCCTGTTCCATCTTCACCTGCTCCTCCTTTTGTTCCTGCTGCACACTGCTTTTCTCGGCCGAGTCGCAGCTGGCAAGCGCCAGGGAGCCGCACAATAGCAATGCCCACATAGTCAGTTTATTCTTCATAAGCCCAGTCAATTCCTGTTTTCAGGTCTTTGATCACGATGCCCTGCTTTTTCAGTTCCCCTCTAATCACATCCACCTTGTCGTAATGCTTGGCCTCTTTGGCCTCTTTATAAAACTGCAGCACCAGTTCCAGCATCTCCTCTGTGTCGCCGAGCGCCTCCTCTTTCAGCCCCAGCACATCCAGCACAAGCTCCTGGTAGGTTTCACGCAGGGTATCGAAAGTGCCTCTGGTCAACTGCTCCAGCTTGATCTGCCCCAGGTTCAGGCTGTTGATCTTCTTTAGCAGATTAAACAGCGAGGCAATGGTGCGGGCCGTGTTCAGGTCATCGTACAAGCCGCGGTAGCAATCCTCGGTTAGTTTCAGCAGCTCCTCATTCAGTTTAGTATCCGGTTCTCCCACCTCTTGAGGGTACTTCAGCTTCTTCAGGATGTTCAGGCCGTTCATCAGCTTGGTATACCCCTTTCGGGCTGCCTGCAAAGCCTCGTTGCTGAAGTCGAGGGTGCTGCGGTAGTGCGCCTGCAAAATAAAGAAGCGCACCGTCATGGGGGTATAAGCCTGCTCCAGCGTGGCGTGGTTGCCACCAAACAGCTCGCTCAGGTTAATAAAATTCCCCAGCGACTTGCCCATTTTCTGCCCGTTCACCGTGATCATGTTGTTATGGATCCAGTAGCGTGCCGCGTCAGTATGGCTGTTGCTCGCCTGGCTCTGCGCGATCTCGCACTCATGGTGCGGGAACATCAGGTCCAGCCCGCCTCCGTGTATATCAAAGGTTGTGCCTAAGTACTTGCGGCTCATGGCCGAGCACTCCAGGTGCCACCCCGGAAAGCCGTCTCCCCAAGGCGATGGCCAGCGCATGATGTGCGACGGGGAAGCCTTTTTCCAGAGCGCGAAATCCACGGGTGAACGCTTCTCGCCCTGCCCTTCTGTGTCGCGGGTGTTGCTGAGCAGGTCGTCGATGTTGCGGCCCGACAGCTTGCCGTAGTTATGTTCTCTGTTATAGGCGGGCACATCAAAATACACTGACCCGTTCACCTCGTAAGCCAGCCCATTCGCCAGAATCTCCTGGATCATCTCGATCTGCTCTATGATGTGGCCCGAGGCGCGCGGCTCAATATCTGGTGGCAGCACATTTAGCTTGCGCAGCTCTTCGTGGTATATGTTGGTATAGTGCTGCACCACTTCCATCGGCTCCAGGTGTTCCAGCTTAGCTCTTTTCTCGATCTTGTCCTCCCCTTCGTCCGCATCGTTTTCCAGGTGACCCACATCCGTCACATTCCGGACATAGCGCACTTTATACCCCTGGTTTTTCAGGAAGCGGTAAAGCACATCGTAAGTTACGGCACTGCGGGCATGGCCCAGGTGCGGCTCGCCGTACACGGTTGGCCCGCAAACATACATCCCCACCATGGGGGCGTGCAGCGGCTCAAACACTTCTTTCTTTCGCGTTAGCGTATTGTATAGGTTCAGTTTCTGTTGCATGTTCAATCTGGGTATGCACACCCGCGGGTGTTGCACGTTTGTATTTATATTGCCCCGTTATGGCCGGGAACTTCGGTTCAAAACTAAAAATATTGCCTTCTATCTCCTAACGGGCTTTCTGGTTGCGCGGCTCTACTACGTAACGGGCCGAGATCGGAAAATGGTCTGACAGGCTCATCTCGTGGTGGGTCTGGAACTCTATCGCGCGCAGGCCATTAGTATAAAACTGGTTGTCGATGCGCAGAAACGGAAGCGGTCCGTTATACGTCGCCCCTACCCCGGAGCCGGCTTTCACAAAGGAATTATCCAGCTCTTTGGCCAACTCGTTATAGGTATAGCTAAAGGGGATGTCGTTGAAATCGCCGCAGACGATAGACCGGTATGGCGATTCCCGCACATGCTCCAGTAGCACCTCCACTTGCTTGCCCCGGGCCACAAAACCGCTGCGCAGGCGCCTGGCCAGGTTGCGCCCCCGGCTCTCGAAGCTGTCTTTGTTTGAGATGGCAGAGTACGTATCCTCAATGTCCTCAGTCTTGATGCTCATCGACTGCAGGTGAGACGCATACACCCGGATGGTGTCGTTGCCCATTTGCAGGTCCGCCCATATCACGCGGTTGGCGCTGGAGCGGTTGCTGAAATTAATGTCGCCTTTGTTGAGGATCGGGAAGCGTGAGAAAATCGCAATCCCGACGTCGCCATCCTTCCGGCTTGAACGCGCCACCGAGAAATACCGGTTCTTGTCGTAACGCACCCCTATGCGGCTGATGGTGTTGTAGCGGTCGGAGCCGCGCTTGCTGTAAAACTCCTGCAGGCAGTACACATCGGCGGGGTGCGTAGCAATCCAATCGGCCATTTCCACTGAACTTACCCGCTCCTGTCCGTCGTCGCTGTAAAGGTTGAACATATGGGTGTTGAAGCTGAGCACTTGCAGCGTTTTGGCCCCCTCCGGCACGTCCTCCGCAAAGTTAATGGATAGCAGGCGGGCATAGTACCCCCAGGCCAGCACTAGCACTGCCAGCGGCAGCACCAGCAGCCACGAACGGCGCAGCATCCAGTACAGGAGGAACAGAAAGTTCAGGACTAGTGCCGCCGGCAGCGAAAACGCCACGAAGCCAGCCGGCCAGAACGCTTGCGGGGGTACCTGCAGGCACAATACACCCGCAAGGATCCAAAACACCACTCCGATGTTGAACCCCAACCACATACGCCTACGGAATTTCTTGAAGGTACCTGCCACAAAAGCAAACTTACGAATTAACCCCTTATCAAACTCATGGCAATACAGAGAATATATTGCCGGGTACCCTCGCCCGCCTGCATCGGGCCTGTGGGCAAAGCGCCAGCTTCCGAACTATTGCCTCCCCCTATAATGTTGCACAATCAGGCAATTTTACGGCTTCCTTTCGCAATATCCAGGCCCCTTCGCATCTTTCTATTAAAGGATTACGATAATTTAATAAAGGGTATGGCAGCGCCCCTTGTTGTTTATCTTAGGATTTTGTCGTAAATTTGTGCCATTATTTCCAAGGAGATGAGGGGACACGGAGTCCCCTTCTTTATTTCTTAAAGTTTGCTATGGCACTTACTGCAACAATTATACGGCGGATGGCGGAAGACAGCTTTCCAGACCCAGACCTGTTTATAGTGGACGTGGCTGTGTCGGATACGCCGGTTCGGCCGAAGATCACGGTGCTGGCAGACGGGGAGCAGGGCATTACCATTGACCAGTGCGCCACCATCAGCCGCCGCATCAACAAGCGGATTGAGGAGGAGTTTGGGGAGGAGTTCAGCTACGTGCTGGAGGTAAGCTCGCCAGGCCTGGACTTCCCGCTCACGCAGCCGCAGCAATTTAAGCGCAACGTTGGCCGCAGCCTGAAAGTAAAACTGCAGGACGGCACCGAAAAAACCGGTAAATTAGAGGAGGTAACCGAAGCAGGCTTAAGCATGCTCGAGGAAATTAAGAAAAAAGGCAAGAAGGCAACGTATGTGCCTGTGCAAATACCTTACGGGGAGATTGTGAAAGCAAATGTTGTAATATCTTTTAAATGATAAAATAATGAACAGTTCAGTCCTGATCGAGTCGTTCTCGGAATTTGCGAAATTCAAGAACATTGACCGCCCGACCATGATGCGCATCCTGGAGGATGTATTCCGCACCATGATTCGCAAAAAGTGGGGTACCGACGAGAACTTTGACATCATTCTTAACGTGGAGAAGGGTGACTTGGAAATTTGGCGCAACCGCGAGATCGTGGACGACAACTCTGAGGACATCTGGGACCATGATAAAATCAGCCTGACGGATGCCCGCAAGATAGAGCCTGACTTTGAGGTAGGAGAGGAAGTATCAGAGGAAGTGAAGCTGGAGGATTTCGGACGCCGTGCCGTGCTGACAGCCCGCCAGACCCTGATCCAGCGCATCAAGGACATGGAGAAAGAACTGGTGTTCCAGAAGTACAAAGACCAGGTGGGTGAGATCATCTCGGGCGAGGTATACCAGGTATGGAACCGCGAGGTACTGCTGCTTGACCAGGAGGAAAACGAGCTGCTGATCCCGAAGGTGGAGCAGATCCCGAAGGACCGCTACCGCAAAGGCGATGTGGTGCGTGCCGTGGTACAGCGCGTGGAGATCGTGAACGGAAACCCGAAGATCATCCTGTCGCGCACCTCCCCTGCATTCCTAGAGCGTTTGTTCGAGAACGAAGTGCCGGAGATATATGACGGCCTGATCGCTATCAAAAAAATTGTGCGTGAGCCCGGCGAACGCGCCAAAGTAGCCGTAGAGTCGTTTGATGACCGTATTGACCCGGTTGGCGCTTGCGTAGGCATGAAAGGTTCGCGTATCCACAGCATCGTGCGCGAGCTGGAAAACGAGAACATCGACGTCATCAATTATACCGAGAACCTGGAGCTCTATATTCAGCGTGCCCTTAGCCCGGCTAAGATCAGCAGCATGAAGATAGACAATGAGAACGGCCGGGTGTCTGTTTTCCTGAAGCCAGACCAGGTATCCCTGGCCATCGGTAAGGGCGGGCAGAACATCAAACTTGCCAGCCGCCTGGTTGGCCTTGAGATCGACGTGTTCCGTGAATCTGAGTCCTATGAAGAGGATATCAGCCTGGAGGAATTCACGGATGAGATCGAGGATTGGGTGATTGCAGAGTTGCGACGCATCGGTTTGGATACAGCGAAGAGCGTTTTGGCCATCAGCAAAGAAGACCTGCTGCGCCGCACCGAACTGGAGGAGGAAACCATCAATGATGTGTTCTCCGTTCTGCGTGAGGAGCTTGAGGAGGAAGAGGAAGAAGAAAATTAATAGTTGTGAGTTGCGCCCGGCTCCGTTATTTTTGAAGAATTAAATGCTGCGAAGCATCTATCCCTTCGAAAGCAACTATAATTCATAAATAAGATAGAATCAATAGACAGCATATTAGAACAAAATGGCAGAAGAAAAAACAAGGAGGCTCAAACAGGTTGCGACTACATTAAACATTGGTACCTCTACCATTGTAGAGTACCTCTCTGCTAAAGGTTTTGACGTGGAAAACAAACCCACTACCAAGATCACGGCAGAGCAGTTCGGTATGCTGGCTAAAGAGTACGCTTCTTCTATCCAGGATAAGCAGGAAGCAGAAGAGATACACATTGGCAAGAAGCCGCAGAGCAACCAGGTAATTGACTCGGACAAGCATCCTGCACAGGAGCAAAAGAAGTCGAGCGAGCCGGAAGAGGAAATTCTGATCAAGAATGCCTCTGCTCACAAGCCTGAGGCACCTGCGGAAGAACCGGCCTCTAAATTACCGGGCATCACGGTGCTAGGTAAAATTGAGTTGGATGCCAAAGGCCGGCCTATACCTAAGAAAGCCGCTCCGGAAGCACCCGCAGCTCCAGCCGCTGAAGCGCCAAAGGCCCCGGAAGCACCGGCACCAGAAAAGCCAGCGGAGAAGGCTCCGGTAGCTGAAACTCCGAAACCGAAAGAAGAAGCCCCGGCACCCGAGCAACCGAAGGCTGAGCAACCAAAACCCGCTGCCCCGGCAGCGGAGGCTCCGAAAGCGCCGGCTCCAGAAAAGCCGGTTGAACCTACACCTGCGAAAGCTCCTGAGGCTCCTGCCAAGCCAACTGAGCCAGAAGCACCAGTAAAAACAGCACCTGCCCCAGCCGTTGAGAAACCAGCTGCCGAGGCACCAAAAGCACCTGCAGCAGAAGCGGCGCCACAGCAACCGGCCAAGCCTGAAGCAGACAGTAACACAGAAAATAAAGAGAATATAGAAACGATTTCAGGAAGAGCAGACCAGTTAAAAGGTCTTACTGTGCTTGGCAAAATTGAATTGCCAACAGAGTCGCGTAGAAAAGGCTCCAAGCCAGTAGCCTCGTCAGACGACAAGAAAGGCAAGAAGAAAAAACGCAAGCGTATTATTGTTGGCACTGAGGGTGCCGGTACTACTCAGCAGGGCCAAGGCCCGGGCCAAGGTAACCAGCGCCCTATCGTGCCTTCGCAGCACCGGGCAGCTGGAGGAGGACAGCGTCCGCCGAGGCCAGGTGGCGGCGGCGGCAGAGGCCCGCAGCGTACCAATGCCCCAGGTGGTAAACCAGTAAAGACGGAGGTTACAGATAAGGAAATCCAGGAGCAGATCAAGGCAACACTTGCCAAGCTGAGCGGTGGAAAAGGCAGCGGTGGAAACAGGGCTAAGTACCGTCGTGAGAAGCGTTCTGCTATTGCCGATGCAACGGAAGAGCGCCGCATGGCGGAGCAGGCAGAGTCTAAGACACTGCGCGTAACGGAATTCGTATCCGCTAACGACTTAGCCTCGCTGATGGATGTGACCGTGAACGACGTTATCAAGGTGTGTATGCAGCTCGGTATGTTCGTTTCGATCAACCAGCGCCTTGATGCGGAAGCCATCACCATTATTGCAGACGAGTTCGGCTACGAGGTTGACTTTATCACTTCAGAGGACGAGCAGGCACTTGAGGATATTACCGAAGAGAACGAGGAAGACCTGGCGGAACGCGCTCCGATCGTAACGATCATGGGACACGTTGACCACGGTAAGACCTCACTGCTCGACTACATCAGAAGTGCCAACGTGACAGCCGGTGAGGCCGGTGGTATCACGCAGCACATTGGTGCCTATAAGGTAAAAACAGAGAGCGGCCGCAACGTTACGTTCCTCGATACACCTGGTCACGAGGCCTTTACAGCCATGCGTGCCCGTGGTGCCAAGGTAACAGACGTTGTTATCATTGTGGTTGCGGCTGATGACTCTGTGATGCCACAGACCAAGGAAGCCATCAACCACGCACAGGCTGCCGGTGTACCAATCATCATCGCGCTGAACAAAATAGACAAGCCAGGCGCTAACCCGGACAAAGTAAGGGAAGAGCTTGCCCAGATGAACATTCTGGTAGAAGAATGGGGTGGTAAATACCAGGCGCAGGAAGTTTCTGCCAAAACAGGCGCCGGTATTCCGGACCTGTTGGAGAAGGTATTGCTGGAGGCTGAACTACTTGAATTGAAAGCCAACCCAGAGCGTGCAGCCATAGGTACCGTTATTGAAGCATCGCTTGACAAAGGCCGTGGTTATGTAGCGACCGTACTGGTACAGACTGGTAAACTGCAGATAGGTGATGTAGTACTGGCAGGATCCCACTACGGTAGGGTGAAGGCCATGACTGACCACCGCGGTAAGAAAATGAAAGAGGCAGGCCCGTCTACACCAGTGCAGTTGCTTGGTCTGGACGGAGCACCACAGGCCGGCGATAAGTTCCTGGTAATGGAATCTGAGCGTGAGGCGCGTGAAATCGCCACAAACCGCTCGCAGGTACAGCGCGAACAGAACTTACGTACCCGTAAGCACATCACCCTGGATGAGATCGGTCGTCGATTGGCCATCGGTACATTTAAGGAACTGAACGTAATTGTGAAAGGTGACGTGGATGGTTCGGTAGAAGCACTTTCTGACTCCCTGTTGAAACTGTCTACGCCTGAGGTTCAGGTAAGCATCATCAACAAAGGTGTGGGTGCCATCTCAGAATCAGACGTATTGCTGGCCTCAGCTTCTGATGCGATCATCATCGGTTTCCAGGTTCGTCCTTCGCAGAATGCACGCAAACTGGCAGAGCAGGAGCAGATCGACGTGCGCCTGTACTCTATCATCTACGATGCCATCAACGAGGTGAAAGACGCTATGGAAGGTATGTTGGCCCCTACCCTGAAAGAGGAGATCACGGGTAACGCTGAGGTACGCGACGTGTTCAAAATCACGAAAGTGGGTACCATTGCCGGCTGTATGATTACAGATGGCAGCATCCAGCGTAACGCCAAGGTAAGACTGGTGCGCGACGGTATTGTGGTACACGACGGCGAGATCCTGGCCCTGAAGCGATTCAAGGACGATGTAGCCGAAGTAAGACAAGGCTTTGAGTGTGGTATCAGTCTCAAGAATTACAACGACATTCAGGAAGGCGATATCATCGAAGCTTACATAGAAAAAGAGGTGAAGCGTACGCTGTAAAGAGCACACCGCTACACGGAGTATATAAAAGGCCCCGATTGCTTAGGCAGTCGGGGCCTTTTGCTTAATGGGTAGCCTAAGGAAGGCCTCCGTTTCAGACAAAAGTTCTGCCTTTAGGCTATACCGCTCCCTTAGGGTTAACGGTCTGGATGCAGCAGGTTAGGCATAAAGCTGACCTGATTAACTTTGAAAGAGGGCCTTATACCCCCCAAATAAAAAGTGCCTGCTACATTACTGCAGCAGGCACTTCATTAATACTTATACAGCAGGATGAAAAGCCTTACAACCTGGAGCGGCGCAAACGGCGTTTGTCACGCTTATGCTTTTTCATCATTTTCTCTTCTTTCTTCAGGATGGCTTTCATGCGCTTGCTGTTAGCGATGCGCTTTTTATCAAAGGTCTTGTTGCGCTTACTGGTTTCGTAGGCATTGAAGCGCGTGTCAAGGCCTTCGCCCCTACGGCTAACGGCATCGACGGCAGTGGCTTTCTCCACCTTGGAGGTGCCCCAATACTCATCTTTGGTAGAGAGGGTGCTGCTCTGGGATGTTTGCGCAAATGCATCGGTGCCAATAAGGGCGGTTGCTACTATAAACAGTGTTAGGAAAGTCAGTTTTCTCATAAAGTATGAATCGTGTCTTACTGGAACAACGGGATAAATCTAGGTAAAATTGTGCGCTTTCATAACACAAAGCCTAGTTCCTTTAGTTCTTTTATTCAAAATTATAGGAAAGCCCGATGCCCAAAGTCTGCTTCATCTGTAGCCTCGGGCCGCGCCCGTCCACCATGCCATCGTCGTTTCGGTCCACGTTCACCTTTACGTCATCGTCATAGATCATGTGCACAAAAAGGGAGGCGGAGATAAATTTGTTCACCTTAAAGTTCACAAGGTTCTCCAAAGCCACGTCTACGTTCTGCGGGTTGCGCAGGTAGTTGCTGAATAGGTCCAGTTTGGTTTGCAGGATAACATTCTTCATCACCTCGTTTCTGTAGCGGATGTTGACATACCCACCAAACTCTTTGCGAAAGTGTTCGCCTGTGCCCGGGATAAGGTTGCCTTCGATGTCCGTCTCAGCGCGCTTCACACCAAAAGCGCCTTGGTCAGCAAGAAACTGGCTTTGCACCACCGTGAACTTGCCCGTGAAAGGCGAGAGAAAGACGGATAGCTTTTTATTGGGCTTGTAATCCATACCAATGGAGGTAAGCATATAGGCCGGCGCAAAAAAACCGGACACCAGTGTGTCGCGGGTAATGGTATAAGTAGGCGTGAGCTGCGTTTTCAGGTTGAACTGCCCCGTATAAAACCACTTCTCTGAGGCCCGGTGTCCGTACTTGAGGTTCATCTCCAACTTGTCGTCACTTTTCTGCACGCGCCTCCCTTCCACTTTCACAAAGCCATACGTCAGGTCCAGGGAGTTGTTCCAGGTGTTGTGGCCCTGCTCGTAATTGGCAAACAGGCCCACAATGCCCAGCACCGAAAGCGAGTTGCGCCCACCTGCCGCCCAGTTACTCAGACTTACCTGGCTAAAGTTAACGGTCCCGACGCCGCCAAGGTCCCAGACTTTGGTGGTGTCCGGAGCAGGGGCCTGCGCTACTGCCAAAGAGGTAAAGCCACTAACAAGAATAAAAACAAAAAGAAGCGCTCTAGTAAAGAATGAAAACATCAACAGTAGACTCGGTTAAACAATTTTATTGTCGGCGGCAGCATTGGTCGTGCCATCCTGGCCTTTCAGCAGGTCGCGGATTTCACCCAGTAGTACTTCCTGCTTGTTTACGGCAGGTGCAGGCTTGGCTGCCTCTTTCTCACGCACGCGGTTGATGGTGCGCACCAGCAGGAAAATAGCAAAGGCAATAATCAGGAAATTGAAGACTGCCTGTATAAAATTACCGTAGTTAAGCGTGACAGCGGGCTCTATTACCTCGCCGCCTTCTACCACTGCCTGGCGCAGCACCAAGTGCAGCCGGGAGAAGTTGACATTACTCACCAAGAGGCCCAGGGGCGGCATAATGACGTCATCGACAAGAGACTTTGTGATGCCGCCAAAAGCAGCGCCAATCACTACACCAACAGCCAGGTCAATGACGTTCCCTTTGACTGCGAATTTCTTGAACTCAGAGAAAAATCCCATAGTTTGGTTAGGTATCTAATGGATAATGAGGCACAAACTTAGCCATAATGGCCGACTTTGCCCAACCCTATTGGCGCCGTCCCGGTGGCTTAGCACCCAATCATACTTTAGGGAATGAAGGAAATCGCTATATTTGCAAAAGAAAAAAATTGGTTTTAACCGGATTTTACTAACCTATGGCTACATTCAATAACCTGCTACTGCAAGAGGAGAACGGCATACTAACCGTAACCATTAACCGTGCAGACAAGCTGAACGCCCTGAACGTCGAGACGATTCAGGAGATACGCCAAGCCATGCAACAAGTGTATGACGACAATGCCATCAAAGGCGTAATCATTACGGGGGCCGGGCCGAAGGCATTTGTAGCCGGAGCCGACATAGCAGAGATAACAGAACTGAGCGAAGTAACGGCCCGCAGCTTCTCGGAGCGCGGCCAGGAGGTGTTCAGCATGATTGAGCGTTGCAACAAGCCCGTTATCGCGGCCGTGAACGGTTTTGCGCTTGGCGGCGGATGCGAGTTAGCCATGGCCTGCCACATACGCATTGCCGCGGAGAACGCACGTTTTGGGCAACCAGAGGTAAACCTGGGCCTTATACCAGGCTACGGCGGTACGCAGCGCCTGACCCAACTGATTGGCAAGGGCAAAGCGATGGAACTGATGATGACCGCCGACCTGATCTCGGCGACAGAGGCCCGTGACCTTGGCCTGGCAAACCACGTGGTAGCGCCCGATGCCCTGATGCCTTTCTGCATCGAGATGCTGCAGAAAATTATGAGCAAAGCCCCGCTTGCCATTGGCCTGGTGATTGAAGGCGTGAACGCCGTGTATAACAAAGACGAAAATGGCTATCAGACCGAGGCGAACGCCTTTGCCCGCTGCTGCTCCTCCGAAGACTTTGTAGAAGGCACCAACGCCTTTTTAGAGAAGCGGAAGCCTAACTTCAAAGGCAATTAAGCCCAAAACTTCTTTCTTGTTTCTCAAACAGATGCCATGAGTATAGCCAAGAAATTGGTAGGGCAAACTGCGGCCTATGGTTTAAGTAGCATCGTAGGCAGGGCTCTCAATTACCTGCTTGTACCACTTTATACTGCCGTGTTCCTCCCAGAGGAATATGGGGTAGTCTCGTATTTGTACGCCTTCGTTGCATTCTTCAATATCCTGTACACCTACGGGATGGAGACGGCATTCTTCAGGTTTGCAAACAAAGAGGGCGCTAACAGGCAAGCGCTTTACAGGCAGGTAATGAGCATTATCATCTGCTCCAGCGCTGTGTTCTCTGGCATACTCATCTTATTTTCGGGGTCTATCGCAGCACACTTGGGCAGTATGGCATACAAGCCCTATGTCGTATGGCTCGCCATTATTTTAGCCGTGGATGCCATTGTAGCCATTCCTTTTGCCTGGTTACGCCTACAGAATAAAGCTGTTAAATTTGCCGCTATCAAGCTTTCGAATATCCTGTTTACAGTTGGGGCCAACATGTTCTTCCTGGTATTGTGCCACGATGTATACCAGGGCGATTACTTACAGCAACTCAGGCCGCTGGTTCTACACATCTATAACCCAAACTTCGGTATCGGCTACATCTTCCTGATCAACTTGGTTGCGAATGCACTGCTAATCCCTATGCTTTGGAAAGAAGTCTCTTTGTTCCGGTTTGAGCTGAACAAAGAGTTGCTCCAGCCAATGCTTGTATATGCTTACCCGCTGCTTTTTATGGGGCTTGCAGGTATGGTGAATGAGGTAATAGACAGAATTTTACTGGAGGAATGGTTACCTGAAAGCTTTTACCCAAACCACAGCAACATGGCCGCGGTGGGTATTTACAGTGCCTGCTACAAGCTCTCTATTTTCATGACGCTGGCGATCCAGGCGTTTCGGTATGCGGCTGAACCTTTCTTCTTCTCTCAGGCTGAGGACAAGAACTCCCCGCGCACATTTGCCCAGATCATGAAGTGGTTTGTCATAGCCTGTGCCTTCATATTCGTGTTCATCTCGGTGAATTTAGAGGACTTTGCCCTTTTACTCCGAAGCGCTTCTTACCGCGAGGGGATTATGGTGGTACCGGTGCTCTTGCTTGCAAACCTGTTTTTAGGGGTCTACTACAACCTGTCGGTATGGTTTAAGCTAACGGACAAGACAAAGTACGGCACGTATATCAGCTTCGGCGGCGCAGCGATCACGATCATTTTCAACCTGCTGCTCATACCCGTGCTAGGGTACATGGGCTCGGCTATAGCTACCTTGGTTTGCTATTTCATTATGGCCCTGGCCAGCTACCTGCTAGGCGATCGGCACTACCCGATTCCCTACCCCGTGAAGACAATACTGGGGTATATCCTGTTCGCCGTCGTGTTGGTGTGGCTGGCACTTGAGGTGGAAATAGCGAATTACTGGGCGCGGCATTTATACCACCTGGGCATTTGCCTTGCTTTCGGAATTGTGGTTCTGCTGCGCGAACGCCTTAGCTTTCTTAAAAATTAATTATTATATTAGAAGATAATGCACAAAAACGAACTTCCCGTAAGTGTTATTAACAAGTCGAAGCACGATCTCCCGGCTTATCAAACAGACCACTCAGCCGGTATGGACCTGCGGGCAAACCTAGAAACGCCAGTTACGTTGAAACCACTGCAGCGCGCCTTGATCCCGACAGGCTTGTATATTGCCCTGCCGGAGGGCCACGAAGCACAGATCCGCCCACGCAGCGGGTTGGCTTACAAGCACGGCATCTCGATCGTGAACAGCCCTGGCACCATAGACGCAGACTATCGCGGAGAAATAAAGGTACTGTTGGTGAACCTCTCAGACCAGGAGTTCGCAGTAGAGGACGGCGAGCGGATTGCCCAAATGGTGGTGGCCCGTTACGAGCGTGTGGCATGGCAGGAAGCGGAGGCGCTCACGGATACTGTGCGCGGCGCGGGCGGCTATGGCAGCACCGGCACGAACTAAGCATAGGAGCATTGCCCGAGCACTAGCCCCGACTATATTTTGAGTTAAATAGATAAACCATAGCTACAGCAGCCAACCTTGCTGTAGTGTAATTTAAAATCAGTATAAAACTATGAGAATAATCATACCTATGGCCGGTATGGGCAAGCGTATGCGCCCTCACACGCTAACAGTACCGAAACCGCTTATCCCGATTGCCGGAAAGCCGATTGTGCAGCGCTTAGTAGAAGACATCGCTAAAGTTTGCCATGAGCCTATCGAGGAGGTAGCGTTCATTATCGGCCACTTCGGAGAGAAAGTGGAGCAGGATCTGAAAAAGATTGCCGAGGCCGTTGGCGCCAAAGGCAGCATCTTTTACCAGGAAGAAGCCCTCGGTACGGCCCATGCCATTCTATGCGCACAAGAGGCCTTGAAGGGCAAAGTAGTGGTGGCGTTTGCCGACACGCTGTTTAAAGCCGACTTCCAACTCGACACGGACGCTGATGGCACTATCTGGGTACAACGCGTAGAAGACCCGCGTCCGTTCGGCGTCATTAAACTGAACGAGAAGAACGAGATTACTGACTTTGTGGAAAAGCCGGAGCACTTTGTGTCGGACCTGGCCATTATCGGTATTTACTACTTCCGCGACGGCGAGTACCTGCGCAGCGAACTGCAGTACCTGCTCGACAACGACATCAAGGACAAAGGGGAGTTCCAACTGACCAATGCCCTGGAGAACATGAAGAACAAAGGCACCACCTTTATACCTGCCGTGATCTCTGAGTGGCTGGACTGCGGAAATAAAAACGCAACTGTTTATACTAATCAGCGCTATTTAGAGTATATAAAAGACGAGGAAGGCCTGGTGGCCGCATCGGCGCAACTGGAGAATACGGTTGTTATACCCCCGGTGTACATTGGCGAGAACGCACGCATCACTAACTCTGTGATCGGACCGCACGTTTCTATCGGAAACAACACCAATGTGTACAACTCTGTGGTAAGCAATTCAATTATTCAGCAAGACACTTCCCTAAAAAACGGGAATGTAACAAACTCAATGATGGGCAACTTTGTTGTGTTTGAAGGCCGCCAGTCTGACCTCAGCCTCGGCGACTTCAACACGCTTACAGAGTAGACCATGACCACATTCAGAAACTTTATACTAGCCACCTGCTGCCTGTCCTTTATAGCGGCTAGTGATGGCAACGCTCAATCTTCAAAAAAGAGAAAAGCAAAATCCGCTTTGCCCACAGAAGCCCTGGCTGCCCCCACTGCTGAGCAACAGCAGCCATCGGAGCGCGACAGGCAGGTGAGCGAGGCTTTGTTTCTGGATGGAATGAAATATTTTATGCTGGAGGACTATCAACAAGCCCTCCAGCTTTTTCAAAAAGCCTATACCATCACCCCCAACAACGCAGCACTTAACTATAAGATCGGGGAGACATACCTGCAGCAGAAGAACGCCGCTGCCGCCATGCCCTTCGCCAAGGCTGCTGTGCTGCTCGATAAGCAGAACCCCTATTACTACCTTTTAGTAGCGCAGCTGCATACAGGCCAACAACAGTACGATGAAGCTGCCCAGGCTTTTAATGACCTGTTGCGCAACGTCCCCAACTCTGAGGAATACCTTTTCAACCTGGCTGATTTATACCTCTCCCAGTCACGCTTTGAAGATGCGCTGAAAACGTATGAGCGCATTGAAAAGAAGTTTGGCGAGATGGAGCAGTTGCTCGTGAACCGCCAGCAAATATACCTTCGCCAGAAAAACCTGGAGAAAGCCATTCAGGAAGGCAGAAAGCTATTGGCTGCTAACCCCACAGAGGTACGTTATTTCCTGGCGCAGGCAGAGCTCCTGAACGCTTCTAAGCGGCCCGATGAGGCGATTTCAGTGCTGGACAAAGCACTTCATTTGGAGCCCAACAACCCCTTCGCACACCTGATGCTCTCTGACCTGAACCGCCAGAAGGGTAACAAACAGGCAGCCGAAGAAGAAGTAAAAACAGCTTTTTCAAGTCCGGAACTGGACATCGATACGAAAGTGCGTATTCTGGTGGATTTTATCCGGCAATTGCCAAACCCCGATATTGAAGGTGTGGCATTGGACCTGGCCGACCTAACCATCAACACACACCCTAAAGAGGCAAAGGCCTACGCCGTGGCCGGCGACTTGCAAACCATTGTCGGGAAAAAGGCGAACGCACGTGACAATTATATACAAGCTGTAAAGTTTGATGATTCCCATTTTAAGATCTGGCAGCAGATTGTGCTCTTGGATGCCGAGCTATCAGAAGCTGAGGCCATGGTGGCACACTCGGAGCAGGCTCTGGAGCTATTCCCGAACCAGGCAGTGTTCTGGTTTTACAATGGCACCGGCCACCTGATCACGAAGAGTTTTGAAAAAGCCGTGAAGTCACTGGAGCACGGCAAGCGCTTGTCAGCGGGCGAGCCGGAGCTGCTTGCACAGTTTAACATGCAGTTGGGCGATGGGTATAACTCGATGAAGGCCCACGCCAAGTCTGATGAGGCCTATGAAGCGGTACTGGCACACGATAAGGACAATGAGCATGTGCTTAACAATTACAGCTATTTCCTGTCGTTGCGCAACGAGAAGCTGGACAAAGCCATTAAAATGGCGGAGCATTTGGTGAAGCTGCATCCCACCAACCCCACTTACCTGGATACGTATGCCTGGGTGCTGTATAAAAACGGCAACTATACCGAGGCACGAAAGTATCTGGAGCAGGCCGTAGCTATATCAGACGATGCCACTATTGTAGAGCATTATGGCGATGTGCTCTTTAAGCTAGGCAAGAAAGAAGAGGCCGTGAGCCAGTGGCAAAAAGCCAAGCTAAAGGGTGAAGCCTCCGCCTACATCGACAAGAAGATCAAAGACAAGAAACTTTATGAGTAAATCCCTTTTGCTTTGCCTGCTAGGGCTTTTTATGCTGGCAGGCTGCAAAAAAGAGGCTGTGCCCACTACTGCCTCCGCTACCACCGAAAACATTGGCACCGTAGCCGTGCAGAACTTTGATTTTAACTACCTCAGCTCCAAAGGCCAGATCACTTTAAAAGATAACAACGACAACCTCTCCTCCGGCGTTTCTATCCGGATGAAGAAGGATAGCGTGATCTGGGTATCTGTGCAGCCGGGCCTTGGTATTGAGGCCGCTCGCATGATGCTGACACAGGACTCGGTTTTTATGGTAAACCGGCTGCAGAAGGAGTATGTGGCGGCAGACTATAGCTTCCTGCGTAACAAGCTGCAGGTGGATGTGAGCTTTGATTTGCTACAAGCTATTTTGTTAGGCAATTACCAGGCACAAGGCACAGAGAAAACCATGACTGAGGGCGACCTGCAACATGTGCAGCAGCAACGCCAGCATCTGAGCTTCGATTATTTTATCGGGCGACTTAACAGCAAATTGCAGCAGTTGCAGGTAAAAGATACCCATACAGGCAACACCATCACAGTGAAGTATAACGACTTCAGTAATGTAGGCCAGGTGGCTTTTGCCCATGCGCTGGCTGCGCAGGTGCTTCAGAAAGGCCAGGTATCGGACTTTAACCTCAGCCACAGCCGCCTTGCGGTTTCTGATGAAAAGCTTTCATTTCCGTTCAGCGTGCCAACCGATTATAAACGCCTCGCACTGAATTAAATCTTTGAGGCCGTTGGTTCTTCACTTATAGATTTGCCATATTTGTAAATTCAGAGTTGAAGAACCACCCTTGTGATGAACGCCCTTTACAGATTCGCTTTTTTTATACTGCTGCTGTGCCTCCCCCTGGCTACCCAAGCCCAGAAAAAAAAGAGCAAGGCGCAACTTGAGCGAGAGAAAAAAGAAAACCTCAGCCGCATAAAAGAAGCCAATCGCATCCTAAAGCAGACCAAGGAGCAGAAAGAAGCCTCTATTGGCCAGTTAAATGCGATCAAGGAAAAAATAACGGTTCAAAAGGGCGTTATTACAAACATCTCACGCGAGATCAACTACATCGAGTCTGATGTGAAGGAAACAGAGGGTATGGTAAGCTCACTGCAGAACGACCTGAAACAGCTGAAAGAAGAATACGCGGTAATGGTGTATGCGGCCTCTAAAACGGCAAACAGCTACAACAAGCTCATGTTCCTTTTTGCCTCCGACTCCTTTAACCAGCTGGTGCGGCGCCTCCGCTACCTGCAGCAGTATACCGATGCCCGTGAAAAGCAGGCAGAGCAAATCAACAAGGTGCAAACCGCGCTATCCGGCCAACTGGCCGTACTCGAATCTAAGAGAAGGCAGAAGCAGAGCCTGCTGAGCAAGCAGGTAGCCGAGAGCCAGAACCTTCATACCCTTCGGCAACAGCAAGACAGCGTGATAACCCGCCTGAGTAAACAGGAGACGGACCTGAAAAAAGAAGTTGCCGCACGCCAGGAGTCTGTCCGAAAATTGGACAGACTGATTGCTGACATTGTGCGGGAGGAAATTGCGCGGGCTGCCCGTGCCGCAAGGGAGGCCGGTAAAGCGTCGAGTGGCAGTGCCGGCAAAGTGACGCTTACCCCGGAACTAGCGTTGATTTCTTCTTCTTTCTCAGGCAACAAAGGGCGTTTGTCCTGGCCAGTTGAGCGGGGATTTGTGTCTCAGAAGTTTGGCCGCCATAACCACCCGGTGCTGAAAGGGGTAGTAGTTGAAAACCATGGCATTGATATCCAGACGGCTCAGGGAACCAATGCTCGCGCTATTTTTGAAGGTACCGTGCTAACGGTGGCTTCGGTGCCCGGCATGAATAACATTGTGATGGTGCAGCACGGCGATTACTTTACCGTTTACGCCAAGCTGCGGACGGTGAACGTGAAGCCAGGCCAGACAGTGAAGTTGAAAGATACGATCGGTACGATCTATACAGATGGTAACGGCACAACAGAGTTACAATTCCAGGTATGGAAAAACCAGCAAAACCTGAATCCGGAAGGCTGGATCGCACCTAAGTAAACATTGCCCCTCCTTAACTTCTTTCACTTACTTTTCAGGGCCTTGCAAGGTGTTTTCTGTGCAAGGCCAAGCTTTCGTATACAACATCAAATTGATGGTTTTGGTGATAGCAGTACCTTGCTATTTTGAGTATGGCCCCTGGCTTGGGTTGGAGGGAGTGTTTAACAACGGATAAACACTATTTAAGGGACGAACGAAAAATGGGCAAAACCCTATAAAATAAAAAAACACCCCACAGTGCAGGGTGCCTTTCCAAGCTATGAAAACAAACTTAATATTTTATTTATATGCAGACTCAATTGGTCTACAGTCAATTCCGATTCAAATGTACGTATTAATACGAACTATTGCAACATGCATGCAACAACTTAAAGTATTAATCAATTCCTCTATTTCTATACTGCTATTTAATGAAAAGGTTATATTCTAAATCACCTTTATTAAAAAAACACTTAAGGCATCCCTAAAGTTGCTTTTTCTTATAATTTTCGCGCCATAAGCGCAAGCAGCGTAGCCACAGCAAAGAACGATTTGTTACGTAGCGCATTTGTTCCTGAACAAGCGGTGTGCCAAAACACAGTAATGCGCTAAACGGTTGATTTACCGCATACTTCTTTTTAAATTAGAACTCCGCGTTCCCACACATGGAATAAAAAGCGCGCTTTTTTCCAAGTTCGGGAGAACTGCCCTGCAATTGTGGTATAAGGCAAATTGCTTTCCCGTTATCGTTTTGCGAAATAGAGAATATTTTCTGGCAGCTTTATAGGAGTTTAAACTAATCTAGTAACTTATGGGTTAATTTAGAATATTAACTCTAATTTTGTAGCATTCATTTAAACCTGAAAAAAATGAGTATCAACACTATTTTCTTATTTCTAGGAGGCCTTGGAGGCACCGAAATCCTGCTGATTCTTTTTGTTATCCTGCTCCTTTTTGGCGCTAAGCGTATCCCTGAACTTGCCAGAGGTATGGGACGCGGCATCCGTGAGTTCAAAGATGCTACAAAAGAGATCAAGAACGACATCGAGAGTTCTGTGAACGACGACACCCACAGAACAACCAAGTAAGCAATATCATAAAGCTTTTACAGCTGGTATGTACGCTGGTACTGTGCTTCTTTTCCTAGGGGACCTTGGAGGAGGAGAAATGCTTGTTGTTTTAACAGCAGTGCTAATGCTGTTTGGCGCAGACAAAATCCCTGGTATCGCCCGCTCTTTTGGGCGTGGTATGCGGGAGTTTAAGGATGCGACAAACGAAATCAAAAACGAACTTGAGCAATCCATCAAAGACGACAAGAAGTCAAAAATAGATTGAGAAATTATAATTCGCTTCACGAAATCCGGGCTGCATTTGCCGAAGGGCAGGTATCATGCCGGCAGTTGGTAGAACATTACCTCCAGAACATCAAGGAAAAAGCTGAATTGAATGCTTTTTTAGAGGTGTTTGAACAGGAGGCCTTTACCCAGGCAGACATCGTAGACCATAAAATCGCGAATGGCACTGCCGGGAAACTGGCAGGTATGGTGATTGGTATTAAAGATGTGCTTGCCTACAAAGGCCACAGCCTGCAAGCCTCCAGCCACATGCTGCAAGGCTTCAAATCGTTGTACACTGCCTCGGCAGTGCAGCGCTTGTTACAGGAAGATGCTATCATTATCGGCCGACAGAACTGTGATGAGTTTGCCATGGGCGCCTCAAACGAGACATCCGCTTTCGGGAACGCCCTGAATGCAGACGATACCTCGCGCGTGCCGGGTGGCTCGTCAGGTGGCTCAGCGGTTGCCGTTCAGGCAGACCTCTGCCTTGCCTCTATCGGCTCAGACACTGGTGGCTCTGTGCGTCAGCCTGCGTCGTTTTGCGGTGTGGTGGGTGTTAAGCCTACTTACTCCCGTATTTCGCGCTACGGCCTGATTGCCTATGCTTCTTCTTTCGACCAGATTGGGGTAATTACCAAGAATGTGCCGGATGCCGCGCTGCTGCTGGAAGTGATGGCTGGCCCTGATGGGATGGATAGCACCGCCAGCGAGCGTGAGGTGCCTCCGTACAGCGAATTACTGGACACCGACAAGCAGTATAAAATCGGGTATATCAGTGATTGCTTCGAAAGCGAAGGCCTGAACCAGGAGGTAAAAGATGCGATTCTGGGCGTGAAGGAAATGCTGCGTGATGCTGGCCATCAAGTAGAGGCTGTAGACTTTCCGTACCTCGACTACATTGTGCCAACTTATTATATCCTGACAACGGCGGAAGCCAGTTCTAACCTGGGCAGGTATGACGGCGTGAAATATGGGTTCCGGTCAGAGAACGTAACGGACCTTACCTCGCTTTACAAGAAAACCCGCTCCGAAGGGTTTGGCCACGAAGTGCAGCGCCGCATCATGTTGGGCACGTTTGTGCTAAGCGCAGATTATTATGACGCCTATTATACTAAGGCACAGAAGGTGCGTCGTTTAATAAAAGAGAAGACTGATGAACTGCTTCAGTCCTATGATTTCCTGATTTTGCCGACGGCCCCGACAACGGCTTTCAAAATAGGCGAAAACACAGAGAACCCGTTGGCCATGTATCTGGCCGACATCTTTACAGTACAGGCCTCTCTGGCAGGCGTTCCGGCTATTTCTATACCAGTTGGCCGCGATGCCAACGGCCTGTCTATCGGATTGCAGCTAATGGCCCGTTCGTTTGAGGAAGCTAACCTGCTTGCTTTCTCAAGTCAGATTCTGGACAAGATAACCGTTGAAGCATAGATAATGCCATGACCAGTACAAAATTACTTACATTGCTAACGGCTGTGGTCTGTAGCGTTTGGGCAAACGAAGCCCGCGCTTCCGGCCACGGCCGTTTGCTTGAACTGCCCTCGGTTTCGGGAGACTCTCTTGTAAAAAAGCAAGCCACTACCCCTGTGCTTACGCCAGAGGAGGAAGCCTTGCTGGTGGAGTTTATACCCAATGAGCCAAACGACCTGATCGCTGACAGGCTGAGCTGCATCGAAACGGAGATTCCGCTGGAGTTCAACAGCTATGTAAGGAATTTTATAGACTACTTCACCATCCGGAACAGGAAGTACATGCGCACCATGCTCACGCGCGAGAACGTGTACTTCCCCATGTATGAGGCTTACCTCAAGAAGCACAATATGCCAATGGAGTTGAAATACCTCTCCATCGTAGAGTCTGGATTAAACCCCAAGGCCCAGTCGCCGGTAGGCGCTGCGGGGTTGTGGCAGTTCATGAAACCAACTGCCAGCGATTTTGGCCTCAAGTACGACCAGTACATCGATGAGCGCCTCGACCCGGAGAAATCCACGGATGCCGCTTTGCGCTTCCTGCGCCGCCTGCACAAAAGCTATGACGACTGGGAACTGGCGCTTGCTGCGTATAACTGTGGCCCAGGCAACGTGAACAAAGCCATCCGGAAAGCAGGCGGAGGCAAAAAGACCTTTTGGGAGATTTTCCCATACCTGCCAAAGGAAACACGCGGCTACATTCCGTCCATGACGGCCGTGATCTATGCCATGAACCACGCCGCCGACCATAACATCTTCTCCGATTCTATTCTATACGAGCCAGAGGTGGCTTATATGGATATAACCCAGGAGGTGGATATAGACAAACTGGCTCAGGAACTGCATATCACAAAGGCACAGCTTATGGCCTTAAACCCCGAGCTAAAGCAAACGACTATTCCAAAGCACTTACGCTATAAACTGCGCATACCCGCGGAGCGCGCCGCCCTTTTGGCTGCCACCGAGGACAAGAGTTGTATCATGTTGGCATCGGCCCCTAGCCTGGCGCCAATCCGCAAGCGAGAACCTGAAACGGCTCCTGTGATGCTGGCATCTGCTAAAAAAGAGCAGCCGGTTGAGAAGGCAGAAAAGCCTGCCGAAAACAAGGTTGCGAAAAAAGAAGCTGAGCCTGCGGACGAAAAGACATTTTACACCGTGCAACGCGGCGATAACCTGACCCAGATTGCGTTGCGCCATCAGGTAACACTGTCGGAACTGAAAGAGTGGAACAACCTGGATGATAACAGTATCCGCCCTGCCCAGAAACTGGTGATCTATAAAAACGGTGCTGCCACAGAAAAGCAGCCTGCCGTACTTGCCTCCACTGCAGAGCCCAATACTAAAGCAAAAGAGGCCAGCAAACAGATACTGGAAACAGAGCAGGTGATACACCATGTACAGCCCGGCGACACGCTCTGGAACATTTCCCAGCGGTATAACGGCATTACCATTGAGCAAATCAGAAAGCTGAACAAACTGAAATCAGACAACCTAAAACCTGGCCAGAAGCTTATTTTGAGCTAAGTGCCATACCATCATACGTCTAGAAGCACCTTCGGCCAGAAGGTGCTTTTTGTTTATAGGGCGCCAAGTAAAAGCCGCAGACTTAAAAAAAACACAAATGCTATGTGCTAAACTCCTGCACCGCTTATCTTTGACGTCTCAATTTGTATAACCCGTATATTCTTGTAAAATTAGCTTTTAGCCGAAATTACTTACAGGCACGCCGCATTGCTAAATCTTCGGCCTGTACCCAATACTTACTACTCACAGATTATGATAAAAATCAACAAAGAGGATGCCTTGAATTACCACATGGATGGTAAACCCGGAAAAATTGAGGTGATCCCGACAAAGATGGTCAGCACGCAGCATGACCTGGCCTTGGCTTACTCCCCTGGTGTGGCAGAACCCTGCAAGGAAATCTTCGCTGACAAAAGCAATGTCTATAAGTATACTGCCAAGGGAAACCTGGTGGGTGTTATCTCAAACGGAACCGCTGTTTTAGGCTTGGGAAATATCGGTCCGGATGCCTCAAAGCCAGTGATGGAGGGAAAAGGCGTGCTGTTTAAGAAATTCGCCGGCATCGATGTATTTGATATTGAGATCGACTGCGAGGATCCAGACGAGTTCATCCGCATTGTTAAATCTTTAGAACCCACGTTTGGAGGGATCAACCTGGAGGATATCAAAGCGCCGGAGAGTTTCAAGATCGAGCTGGCGCTGAAGCAGCAGATGAATATCCCGCTGATGCACGACGACCAGCACGGCACGGCGATTATCTCTGCTGCTGCCCTGCTGAACGCGCTGCAGATTACGGATAAGAAAATAGACGAGGTGAAGATGGTGATGAGCGGTGCGGGTGCCGCTGCTATTGCCTGCGCCAAGCTATACGTGGCCTTGGGCCTGAAACTGGATAACCTGGTGATGTTCGACAAGGACGGTATCATCCGGCCGGAGCGCAACGACCTCGATATTTACCGTGCGCAATTCGTGACGACGCGCAACATCCATACGCTGGCGGAGGCCATGGAAGGTGCTGATGTGTTTGTAGGCCTTTCGGCGGCAAACGTGCTGGCACCTGAGTTGGTGAAAACCATGGCGCCGGACCCCATCATCTTTGCTCTCGCCAACCCTGACCCAGAGATTGCCTACGAAGCAGCAATGGCCACCCGCGAGGACCTGATCATGGCGACGGGCCGTTCGGACCATCCGAACCAGGTTAACAATGTATTGGGTTTCCCATACATCTTCAGAGGCGCCCTGGATGTGCGCGCCACCGAAATTAACGAGGCCATGAAACTGGCTGCTGTACATGCCCTGGCAGCTTTGGCGAAAGAGCCGGTGCCCGATGTAGTGTTAAAGGCTTACAGTGACACGACCATCAATTTCGGCCGCACTTACCTTATCCCAAAACCCCTTGATACCCGCCTGATTACCACTATATCGCCGGCGGTAGCGAAGGCCGCCATGGAAAGCGGCGTGGCTGGCAAACCTATCACTGATTGGGAAGCGTATGAGCTGGAGCTTAAAGAACGCATCGGCATCGACCAGAAGCTGATGACGCGTATCACCAACCAGGCCAAGAAAGACCCTAAAACGGTGGTGTTCACGGAGGCCGACAACTACAAAATCCTGAAGGCAGCCCAGATCGTGAAAGAGCAGCGGATTGCCAAGCCGATCCTTTTGGGCAACAGGGAGAAAATAGAGGCGATTATCGCTGAAAACAATATGGACCTGCAGGACGTATCCATCATCGATCCGTTTCTGGAGGACGAAAAACGCGCTACTTACGCACAACTGCTGTTTGAGAAGCGCCAACGCAAGGGCCTGACGCTGTTTGATGCGAATCGCCTGATGCGCGACCGCAACTACTTCGGCAGCATGATGCTGAACAGCGGCGAGGCAGATGCACTTATCTCAGGCTTAACCCGCGATTATTCCAAAACCATTACCCCGGCACTACAGGTAGTGGGTGTAGAGGAAGGCATCAACAAGGTGGCGGGTATGTACATTATCCTGAGCCAGCGTGAACCGTTTTTCTTTGCAGATACAACTGTAAACCTGAACCCAACCGCCGACGAATTGGTTGACATTATCGGCCTGACAGCGCGTACAGTGCATTTCTTCGACACAGAGCCGCGTGTGGCCATGCTGTCCTACTCCAACTTTGGGTCGGTGCGGGGCGAGGTGCCTGACAAAGCAGCGGAGGCAGTGCGCAAGGCCAAGGAGCGCTATCCAAACCTGCTGATAGACGGGGAGATGCAAGCCAACACAGCCCTGAACCGTAACCTGCTGCGCGAGCATTACCCGTTTAGCGAGCTGGCCGAAAAAGGAGCCAATACACTGGTGTTCCCTAACCTGGAGTCGGGCAACATCGCTTATAAGATATTGCAGGAAATCGGAGGAGCAGAGGTAATCGGGCCAGTGCTGATGGGAATGAAAAAGCCGGTGCATATTCTGCAGCTGGGCAGCTCCATCCGCGAGATCGTGAATATCGTATCTATCGCCGTGGTGGATGCACAGAACTATAATAACCAGCATATATAAATGATAGCTTACATCGATGGTAAACTAACTTATAAAGATCCCACCTACGTTATTCTGGACGTAGGCGGGGTTGGTTACCAGGTCAAGATTTCGCTGAGCACCTATGCGTCGTTGCCAGATGGGGAGCGCTGTAAGCTGCATACCTTCCTGCATATAAAAGAAGACGCGCATACGCTATACGGCTTCACAACCGGCGCTGAGAAGGACTTGTTCCTGCTACTGATCTCGATTTCAGGCGTAGGCCCCAATACCGGGCTCATGATCCTGTCGTCGCTGTCGGTGGATGAGGTACAGCAGGCCATCCTGCGGGAGGATGTGCGCACCATTCAGCATGTAAAAGGTATCGGGGCGAAAACGGCCCAGCGCATCATTCTAGAACTAAAGGACAAGGTGAAGAAGGAGGCCATGCTAACTGATTCTCTGGTGCCAGCCGCTGCGCACAATACCAACAGAGCTGAAGCGTTATCTGCTTTAGTAACATTGGGCTTTGCTAAAAACGTGGCTGAGAAAACTTTAGATGCGATTATTAAGCGCGAGGGAGGCAATCTGAGTGTCGAGGAGTTAATTAAGTTTGCGTTGAAGTCTTCATAAGAGAACATATCCTATTTTGATCTGGAAGAGTAAAAAAAACAACCTGCTGTGGGCGACGGTTGCTACTATTTCTATGCTGGGCTGGTGGTCACAGGCGGAAGAATTGCGTTCTACAAGGCGCTTCAGGCACACCATTCTGCATAACCTCCTGCAACAGCAGGACACCACACAAACCGACACTTCCAAAGTTCAGAAATATATCCCAAGCCGGCGGCCCACGTTTGTGCCCTCCGACCGACGCGGCAGCCCTTTCGGCACGCGCCCCAGTACCTCCCCCCTGTTGCTTGGCCAGCCGAGCAGCCTGAAGCTAAACGTAGAGTTGGACGACTCTCTGCAGCAATACAACATCAGCGAGACGATTGGCGAAATAAACTACCGGCCGCCTTCCACCATGTCGCTCCGTGAGTTTTCGGAGTGGCAGCAACGGGAGGCGATCCGCAATTACTGGCGGGCTAAATCCGGCGGGTTGGATGGCGAAAGTGTGGTGAGCAGCAACCGCCTTATCCCGAAGCTATACATCAGCCCAATGTTCGACCGCATCTTTGGCGGCAACTACGTGGATATCCAGCCGAATGGTAACGTGTCGCTGAAATTTGGTGCGCGCTTTAACCGCAACGAGAACCCGAGTATACCCCTTAGCCAGCAGCGCACCGGCGATTTTGACTTTGAGCAGAACATCTCCCTGAACCTGGTTGGCCAGATCGGGGAGAAAATGCGCCTTAACTTCAACTGGGACAACAACGCCAACTTCGACTTCGAGAACAACATGAAGCTGGACTACACCGGCTACGAAGAGGAGATTGTGCGCAAGGTGGAGGCCGGTAACGTGAGTCTGCCCCTCAACAACTCCCTCATCACAGGCGCTCAGAACTTGTTTGGTATTAAAACCCAGCTGCAGTTTGGCCGCCTTGGGGTAACAACCATTGCCTCCAGCGTGCGGGGAACCAACGATGAGGTGGTGGTGCAGAATGGCGCTCAGAACCGTCGTTTCTCCATTCGGGTAGATCAGTACGATAATAACCGCCACTTCTTCCTGTCGCAGTTCTTCAGAGGGCGTTACAACCAGTCGCTTCGCAATTTGCCGCTTGTAAACTCGGGCATCGTGATTCGCCGCCTGGAGCTATACGTCACCAACAACAACCGCTCTACCGAAAACCTGCGCAATATGGTCGCCTATATGGACTTAGGCGAAGCAGACCCTTTCCGGGACCAGTTTGAAAGCGGCAGACCTGCCTCTGCCCCTGCCGACAATAGTGCCAACACACTGTATGGCCAAATTGCCCGGAACAACACAGCCCGTAACAACTCGCAGGTAGATGGCTACCTAAATAGCCTTGGCTTACAGAAAGGCACCGACTTTGAGCACGTACGTGCCCGCAAGCTCGACCCGAGGGAGTACAAGTTCAACCCACAGCTAGGTTATATCTCACTGAACACAGTGCTGCTGCCCGACCAGGTGCTGGGGGTGGCATTTGAGTATACCTACAACGGCAAGACGTACCAGGTAGGAGAACTAGTGGATGACTACCAGAACCTGAACGCCGAGCAGGTGATCCACATGAAGCTGTTGCGCGCCACAAACCCTTCGCTGCAGTTCCCTACCTGGGACCTGATGATGAAGAACGTGTACAGTCTGGATGCCACGCAGCTCAACCGCGAGAACTTCCAGCTACAGATCATTTACAAGGACGATGAGACCGGTGTTGACATCACCAGCATCAAAGAGCCTAGCCCTATCCAGAACATCCCATTGGTAGAGGTGATGAACCTGGACAACGTGAACACGAACAACGATAAACCCAGCGACGGTAACTTCGACTTTCTGTCGGGCATTACCATCGACCCTGAGTCCGGCCGTATCTTCTTCCCACAGGTAGAGCCCTTTGGCGATTACCTGGCCGAAAAACTGGAAGGCCGCCCGGAACTGATTCAGAAGTATGTGTTCCAGGAGCTGTACGACCAGACCCAAACGGATGCGCAGCAGAACAACGTAAAAGCCAAATTCTATATAAACGGACGCTTCCAGGCTTCTTCCGCTGATGAGATCATGTTGCCGGGCTTCCGGATTGCAGAGGGCTCCGTGGCGGTATACTCTGGGGGCACGCGCCTGGTGGAGGGCACCGATTACCAGGTGTTCTACGACTTGGGCCGCATCAAAATCCTGAACCCAAGCTATATCAGCTCAGCCAACGACCTGCGGGTAACTTACGAAAAGGCCGAATTACTAAACATACAGCCCCGCACCATGCTGGGTGCCCGCTTCGACTATCGCCTGAACGAGGACATGAACTTCGGGGCCACATTGTTGCATATCAACGAGCAGGCATACATTAACCGCGTGAGCATTGGCGACGAGCCGACAAATAACACTATTTACGGTTTCGACGTGAACCTCCAGAAAGAGTCGCGTTTCCTGACGAAGATGACGGATGCGATTCCGCTGATTCAGACGAAGGAGCCTTCGCTGGTAACTTTTAGTGCTGAGTTTGCCCAGCTATCCCCTGGCAAGACACAGTCTGCTGGCAACGATGACGGCGCTTCTTATATCGATGACTTTGAAGGATCGGAGACACCGTATAGCCTAGGGGGCTTTAACAACACTAATTGGCGTTTGGCTGCCACGCCGGCTCCGCTCGTATCTGGCCCGGGCCTGCAATATTCGTACAACAGAGCCAAAATCGCCTGGTATACCATCGACCAGATCTTCTACCGCAACAGCGACAACCTGAAACCCGATAACATCGGCAAAGAGCAGCTCAAAAACCAGTATGTTCGCCCGGTAAGGCGCACGGAGGTGTTCCCGGGCCGCGATGCCGAGACGTCCAATACCTTTGAATATACCTTTGATGTGGCTTATTACCCAACTGAGCGGGGCCAGTATAACTACAACCCAGACCTGACGCCTGCCGGCAACCTGGCGGGCAACCCGCGCAATAACTGGGGTGGCATTAGCCGCGACATTGCCTTCGACACCGATTTCGACAACGCCAACATTGAGTATGTGGAGTTCTGGCTGCTCGACCCTTTCATTACAGGACCTAACGGGCGCACCGATGCGCAGGGCAACCCTGTTAACAGCAACGAGGGTGGCGAGCTGATCCTGAACCTGGGAAACATCTCCGAGGATATACTGAAAGACAACGAGTATGCCTTTGAGAACGGCTTGCCTACGGGCGCGGGCGACACGCAGAATCTGGCAGAGACTATCTGGGGCCGTGTGACGCAGCAGCAGTTCCTGACCGATGCCTTCTCTGCAGTGCCAGGCGCGCGCAATAACCAGGACGTAGGTTTGGACGGCTTGAACAACGCAGCAGAAGCAACTTACTTTAAGAACAGCTTCCTGGACCGTATACCGGGCACACCGCCGCAGACTATTCTGGACGACCCTTCGGCGGATAATTTCAGGCATCACCTCGACCCGTTCTACGATCAGCAGAACGCCGGCATCCTGGCCCGTTACAAGAACTATAACGGCATGGAGAACAACTCCCCGGAAGACAGCCGTTTCGCCAACTACGCCTTTCCGGACAAAGAGGATTTGAACCGTGACAACGTCATCAACGACCTGGAGCAATACTACGAATACAAGATCAACCTGAAGCCGGGGCAGTTGGCGATAGGGCAGAACTACATTGTGGATGCGGTACGCAACGAGGATAATAACGCCACCTGGTACCAGTTCCGGATTCCGGTGCGCCAGCCCACAAACGCGGTGGGTGGCATCAACGGTTACAAGTCCATCCGCTTCATGCGGATGTACCTCACGCAGTTTGCCGACCCGGTGGTGCTCCGCTTTGTGCAGTTCCAGTTTATCGCGAACCAATGGCGCAAGTTTGAGCAGCCAATTACCGACGGCACGCCTTGCCTGACCTGTACCGATGATGCACGCAGCTTCACGGTTTCGACAGTGAATATTGAGGAGAACGGCCAATTGGTAGAAGGCCTAAACAACACGCCTTATGTAGTGCCGCCAGGCATCGACCGCCTCCGCGACTACGCCTCCACCAACGACCGCCGCCAGAACGAGCAGTCGCTTCAGATTTGTGTGGAAGACCTGAAAGACTCATTCTCCAAAGCGGTGTTCAAGAATATCTCGCTCGACATGCTAATTTACAAGCAGCTGAAGATGTTCCTGCACGCCGAGTCCACTGACCCTTCTACCAAGGATGGGGATGTACAGGCTTTTATCCGCATCGGCACCGACTTTACCCAAAACTACTACGAGTACGTGGTGCCGCTGAAACTGACCCCGATGGGAAGTAGCGATGTGCGGGCTATCTGGCCGGAAGGCAACCAGATTGAGATTGCCCTGCAGACACTGGTAGATGCCAAAGTAGCCCGCAACAGCGACCCGAACCATAAATTTATTTATGTGCCTTATGAGGTCCGGTTGGAGGACGGTAAGGTTATCCGGGTGGTGGGTAACCCAGATTTCAGCGAGGTAGAAGGCATCATGATCGGGGTGCGCAACCCACGCGAGCCGAACGGCGACAACCGTCCGCACTCCGTTTGTATCTGGGCCGATGAACTGCGCGTGACTGACTTCCGAAACCAGAACGGCTGGGCTGGCAATGCCCGCCTGAACACCAAGCTGGCTGACTTTGCCAACCTCACGGCCACCGGTGCCTATACTACCATAGGGTTTGGTGGGCTGCAACAGAAAATTGCCCAGCGCGCCCGCGAGAACACGGCTTTGTTTGATATGAGCGCTAATATTGTGATGGATAAGTTCCTGCCGCAGAAATGGGGTATAAGAATACCGCTCACCCTTCAATACGGCACCCTGCACAGCGAACCGCAGTTTGACCCGCTGGATAAAGACGTGCCGCTGGAACAATCCTTGCGAAAATTCGAGTCAGACGCAGCCCGCAGGGAGTACCGCAAAGAAGTGACCACCCGCGAGACACGGCGCAGCATCAGTTTGCTGAACGTGCGCAAGGAACGTGTGGACCCGGAGGCGAAAGTGCGCCTGTATGACGTGGAGAACTTCTCGTTCTCTTACTCCTACGCCGAGCGCATCTTCACCAACATCGAAACAGACCGCGATTACAGCAAAACCTATACGGGCGGAGTGGCTTATACCTACAATAACACGCCGCGCAATTATACCCCGTTTGCCAACGTAAAAGCCTTTGACTCGCCTTATTTCCGGTTGATTAAAGACTTTAACTTCACGCTGGTACCGAGCCGTTTCGCGGTGCGTGCCGACCTGAACCGCTTCTATAACGAGGTGTTCCTGCAACGCCCTGACCTGGAAACGAGGATGATCACCACGCGTGGACTTGCCCCAACGTTTCAGAAGTACTTCTTCTTCAACCGCATCTACGACATGCGCTGGGACCTGACCAAAAGCCTTTCACTGGATTATACCGCCACTAACCGGGCGGTGGTAGACGAGCCATACGCCCGCATCAACAACGAGATTGACTCCCTGCAATACAAGAACAAGGTTATCTGGGATAACCTGCTGGACGGGGGCCGTAATACCAACTTCAACCAACTGGTGGCCTTAAACTACAAATTGCCTTTGGACAAGTTCCCGATGACAGACTGGCTTAGCGCCGAGACACGCTATGCCGCTACCTACATCTGGACAGCCGGTTCCACAGCCCTGAACCAGGATACCACCTTCCGGTTGGGTAATACCGCCGAGAACAGCACAGAGTTCAGCTTGAACGGCAAGGTTGATATGGTGAAGCTGTATAACAAGGTCAAGTTCCTGAATGCCGTGAATTCGCCAACGCCAGCCCAGCCGGTTGCCAGACCCATACCGGGCGATACCGCCGCCGTGGCCGAAAAGCCCAAGGCAGAGCTGAAAGCGCTGAAGTCGTTAGCCAGGTTGCTGATGATGACGCGCTCGCTAAACGTGGCTTACCTGGAAAACCGCGGTTCGATGATGCCGGGCTACCTGCCTACCTCCTCTTACTTTGGCTTCGACGATGCCTTTGAGGCGCCGGGCCTGCCGTTTATACTAGGCAAGCAGTATGAACTGAACCAGCTTTACAACCGTGCCTTCGCCAATGGGTGGTATACCGACAGCAGCCAGTACCTGAACACACCGTTCAGCGCCCTAAACACCGAAACGTTTACAGCGCGCGCCAACCTGGAGCCGTTCCGTAACTTTAACATCCAGTTGGATGCCCGCCGTACCCGCTCTGTAATTGACGAGGTGTTTTTCCGCAAGGAGTTTGATGATTTCGGAGATATCAGCGATGTGGACAGTCGGCAGAACCCGTTTACCTCTGGCTCGTTCAGCACCTCCTTCCTGGCACTGGGCACCATGTTCGAATCCACGAAAGACGGCACCTCCGAGGCGTTCAATAACTTTGTGCGCTACCGCCACCAGGTACGCGACAGGCTAACCGCGGCCAACGAGTTTGCCGGTGACTCTGGCTATACCACTAACTCGCAGGAAGTGCTCCTGAAGTCGTTCCTGTATGCCTATCAGGGCCGCGACATAAACGGGTATGAGGCGAAGGCCGAGAGCCCGTTCAGCCGCCTGCCTATCCCGAACTGGCGCGTAGACTACAATGGGTTGGAAAGGCTGCCGATCTTCCAGAAATGGTTTAGCCAGATCAATATCTCGCATGCCTACAACTCTAGCTACAACATCACCAGCTTCAGCACCTCGCTCATCTACGACCAGGAGCCGACTGGCTTCCCGACGCAGCTCAACGAGTTCGGGCGGTTAGAGCCTTACTACATTGTAAACCAGCTGACGGTAGTGGAGCGCCTCGCCCCGCTGTTGGGGGTGAACTTCCGCACCAAGACCAACCTGACGGGCCGCATCGAGTATAAGATCGAACGAAACCTGTCGCTGAACCTGACCAACGCCCAGGTGACGGAGACAAACGTGAAGGATTATGTGATTGGGTTTGGCTACAGCACCAATAACTTCCGCATACCGTTTAAGATTGCAGGTGAGCGCAAGGTGCTGGACAACGAGCTGACCATGCGCCTGGACCTGTCGGTGCGCGACAACCAAACCGTGCAGCGGGCCATCTCGACGGATGACCTGCAGGTAGAGCGGGTGCAGAACCAGATCACCAACGGCACGCGCCAACTACAACTGCGCCCTACCGTAGACTATGTGCTGAGCCAGCGTGTGAACCTGCAGTTTTATGTGCTGCGCACCGTTTCAGACCCTAAAATCTCCACCTCGTTCCGAAACAGCGTAACAGAGGGTGGCGTGCAGTTGCGAGTTAGTTTGCAATAAAGTTTTCGCATTGCAAAAAAGACCGTAATTTTGAAAAAATTAACATCATACAAATTCATGAACTTACCTGATAACCTAAAGTATACCAAAGACCACGAGTGGGTGCTCATCGAAGGCAATGTAGCCGTAGTAGGGATCACAGATTTTGCCCAGAGTGAACTGGGTGACATCGTGTATGTAGACATCGACACAGTTGACAAGCAGATTAGTCAGGAAGATGTGTTTGGCACTGTGGAAGCTGTGAAAACTGTTTCTGACCTGTTCAGCCCATTAAGCGGCACCGTGCTGGAGTTCAACGAGAAACTGGAAGACAGCCCGGAGCTGGTAAACTCTGACCCGTACGGTGAAGGCTGGATCGTGAAAATCTCTATAGATGATGCCAGCCAGGTAGAAGGCCTGCTGACAGTGGAAGGCTACCGCGAGGTGATTGGACAGTAACCCCAGTCATACTTAGGTTTGATACTACGCTATAACTTATTCACATTTCTGTGGGCAGCAGTGATCCTTTTAACGACACTGCTGCCTTCTTCCTCGCTTCCTTCCGTATCGGTATGGGAGCTCTTCTCTTTCGATTCCTTTGCCCACGCTTTCCTGTTCAGCATCCAGACCTTCTTGCTGGTTGTGGGGCTCGCCAAACAGTATACCTTCCTGCTCCTAAAGCATTACCCGGTTAAGTATGCATTGCTGTTCAGTTCGCTGTTCGGTATCTCCATCGAACTCATGCAGCACTTCTTTATCCCGGGCCGCCACGGCGATATTATTGACGTCATAGCCAACACCATCGGCTGCTTGCTTGGCATCGTGCTGTTCAAGTGGATTTATGTCTGGTAAGCTTTGCCGCTACCCAAAAGGCTTTTCTTAAACTTATTCATACCCAATGCCCTATCTTTGGGGTATGAAGCGACTTTACTTCCTGCTCCTACTTCATGGCCTCGTCCTGGTTTCTGCTATAGCACAGGACATGCCGCGCGTGCGCCATACCATTGACACCCTTACATCCGCTACCATGCATGGCCGAGGGTATACCTGCCAGGGCGATGCAAAAGCTGCTGCTTATATCCAGCACCGCTTTAAAAAATTAGGGCTGCAACCCTATGACCAAGATTACTTCCAGACCTTTCGCTTCCCGGTCAATGCTATCATCCAAACGCCCCAGTTGAAAGTGGATGGTGTAAGGCTGCGCCCGGGCAAAGACTTTGTGGCGCATGCCGCCTCTGCTTCAGGGAAAGGCAGGGCTCAGGTTTTAAGAATGGATACGGCTGTTTTCGCAGATGCTGTAGTCGCCCAGAAGTTCTTTTCCCAATCCTTTAGAGGCAAAGCCCTGGTGCTCAGCCCGCAGGACCAGCAACAAAAAAGTAAGCTGCCCGCCTTGTACCGGCAGAAGCTGCAAGAGGCAGAACTGCACATCATACTGCAGCCAAAGGCCTTGCTAACCACTGTGGCACAAGCCCAAACGGCAGTACCGGTTTTAGAAGTACTGGAGACAGCCTGGCCACCGAAAGCCAACAGGCTACGCTTTGAAGTGAAGTCCCGTTTAAGCCCCGCACACGAGGCCCACAACGTTATCGCTTTTATTCCGGGCCGTACTCAACCAGACTCCGTGCTGGCATTTACGGCCCATTATGACCACCTGGGCGGGCAAGGCAAGGATGTTTACTTCCCGGGGGCTAACGACAATGCCAGCGGCACGGCCATGCTGCTGGAGCTGGCAGCATACTACAGCCAACCTGCCAACAGACCAGCTTATAGCGTTGTTTTCATGGCTTTCGCCGCTGAAGAAGCCGGCCTGTTGGGTTCTCGCTACTATACCGAGCACCCGCTGTTCCCGCTTTCCCGCATCCGTTTCCTGGTGAACCTCGACCTCTTGGGAACAGGCTCTGACGGATTGATGGTGGTGAACGGCAAAGTGCATGCGCCAGAATATGCCTTGCTGCAGCAGCTAAACGAACAGCGCCAGTACCTGCCCCGCATAAAGGCCCGAGGCAAAGCCGCCAACTCAGACCACTACCCGTTTTCAGAAAAAGGCGTACCGGCGTTCTTCTTTTATACCCTTGGGGGCACCGCCGCCTACCACAACACCAACGATTACGCCAGCCAACTGCCGCTTACCAAGTTCCAGGGTGTGTTTAGGCTGCTGGTTGATTTTGCAGGAAAATTACAGGAGAACCAGGATTAGATGATTTGCAGGATACAGAAGATCAACTCAAGTTGATTTAAGTGATTCTTGCCCTTGGCTCATATCCTGTACATTCTCAAATCCTGAAAGTCCTGATTCAGGCAGTAGCGCAGCGATAGGTATAAACAGAAACCGCCCGCCACTGATTTAGCGACGGGCGGTTTCTGTTTATACCTGACACAAGTCTTCAGACTGTGCCTAATAGCTTGTGTCTTTTTTACAGAATATTGTTGATCTGCTCCTTGATTTTCTCTAGCTCCTCCTTCATTTCCACCACATGGTGCTGAATGGTAGAGTCGTTGGCTTTGGAGCCGATGGTATTGATCTCGCGGCCGATTTCCTGCGCGATAAAACCCAGTTTTTTGCCTGTAGGCTCCGGCAGATATACCGTTTCGGTGAAGTAGTGCAGGTGGTTTACCAGGCGCACTTTCTCTTCGGCTATGTCCAGCTTTTCGATGTAATACACCATTTCCTGCTCAAAGCGGTTTTTGTCGAAGTGCTCAGAGGCCGAAATGTCGTTCATGTGGCTGCTGATGCGGTTGCGGATATGCTCCATCCGAACCGGGTCCTGCTTGTCGATCTCGGCAAGCAGAATACGGATGCGGTCGATGTATGACATGATCTCGGCCGTCAGCGCCTTGCCCTCATCTGCCCGGAAGGAGTTGATATTGAGCAACGCTTCCGCTAGCAAAGGCTGCACCTTCTCCCAGTCTACCTCAGCCACTTCCTCCTCCTGCTCCTGCTGCAACACATCCGGCATATGCAGGGCCAGCCGGAACAAATCATCTTTGGATGCGTCCACCATGCTGGCAGCCTCGTCTAACTCTTTGTAGTAAGACTTCAGCAGCTCTTTGTTGATGCTGTTTTTTGCCTTCTGCGATTTGTTGCCCGCAAACTCAATGCTCACACCCACCTTGCCGCGTACCAGCGTCTTCTGCACCATGTTCCGGATGTCATACTCGCGGTCAGACAAAAATTTAGGCACACGTACACTTAGGTCCATGCTTTTGGAGTTCAGGGAGCGTATCTCCACGGTGATGGCGTATTGGTCAGCGTCGAGGCGCGCACTGCCAAAGCCGGTCATTGACTGCAACATAGGCTAATTAATTCGTATGATACACTGGCAAATTAACTAAAATTATCCAATTTTGCTTTGCTCCCCCTCCCGAAAGGTATTTTGGGGTATGGAGCCTATGATAAATTGATTCACTTTGCCTCACGAAATTTGGTGTAGTCTTTTTTCTGGGGTCCAACTGCGACCAAGACCTTGTTGATGCCATCAGCGTTGGCATGCAGCAAGAAGTTGTAAAGCTGTGGCACAAAAACCACGATTTACAAGGCTGTGATTTTATACTGTTACCAGGCGGTTTCTTTTACGGCGATTACCTGCGTTCCGGTGCAATTTCACGCTTTTCGCCCATCATGCAGGAGGTTATCCAGCATGCAGACAAAGGCGGTTACGTGATGGGTATCTGCAAAGGTTTTCAGATCCTGACTGAAGCCGGGTTGCTGCCTGGCGCACTGCTGCGCAACGTAAACCAGAAGTTTATTTGCGACAACGTATACATCAAGCCTGTTACCACGAACCTGCTGCCTAGGCAGTGGTTGAATGTGAACCAGGCCTACAAAATACCGGTAGCACATGGCGAAGGCCGCTACCATGCCGCCAAAGAAACGCTGAAGAAGCTGTAGGACAACGACCAGATCATGTTTAAGTACAGCAGCGACGTGGCCAATACCCACGAGAGGTACAACATAAACGGTAGCCTGCTCAACATTGCCGGTGTAAGCAACGCCAACAAAAATGTATTTGGCCTGATGCCGCACTCTAAGCGTGCCGTAGACCAGGAATTGGGCAACACCAACGGACCCGCAATCTTCGAATCGATTTTAAATCTGGTAAATGCCTGGTTTACTTTATAACCTCAAGCAATGCTCCCCGTTTGCTATCTGCAGGCGGGGAGCATTGCTTTACAGGGGGTTAGCATAGGATAAGCTTCGCTAATTTAGCGCCTCCCTACTACTTAAGGCAGAAAAGTCTTACCTTTGTCCCCGCAATGCAAAGTATGCTGTCATTCAAAACCGTTACGCCACCCTGAGTCTTTGGCTTAAAATCCATCTTTGATTTTATCGGCGCTACTCATTTCCGCCTTCAAGCAAGGTGCAATACTGTTGGTGCTATACCTGAAATTTATATCCTTTCTCTTCTCATATTCTTTAACTTCTAAGGATGAAACCTTATTTACGTCTCTTTGACTTCAGTAATAAAATAGATTATAAAATCGAGATTTTGGCGGGGCTTACAGTAGCCATGACCATGATCCCGGAATCGCTTTCGTTTGCTATCCTGGCCGGCTTTCCGCCATTGGTAGGTCTCTATGCCGCCTTCATTATGGGCTTAGTGACGGCAGTGTTGGGCGGCCGACCGGGTATGGTGTCGGGTGGGGCAGGTGCCACTGCCGTGGTGCTGATCGCTCTGATGCAGTCGCATGGCCTGGAGTATGTGTTTGCCGCTGTGGCTTTGGCCGGGGTTATCCAGATACTGGTCGGCATCTTTAAGCTGGGTAAGTTTATCCGGTTGGTGCCGCAGCCTGTGATGTTTGGATTTGTGAACGGCTTGGCCGTGATCATTTTCATGTCCCAGATCGAGCAGTTCAAAGTGATCGAGAATGGCGAAGTAAACTGGTTGTCCGGCTCACCGCTCTACATTATGGCTGGCCTGGTGGCCCTAACCATCGCCATCATCATTCTGCTACCTAAGGTAACCAAAGCAGTGCCGCCATCGCTGGTAGCCATTATTGTAGTATTCGCCATTGTACTGGGCTTCGATATCGACACGAAAATAGTGCGAGACATTGCCTCTGTGAGCGGTGGCTTCCCGCCGTTCCATATCCCGCAGGTACCACTTAACTTAGAAATGCTACAGGTGATTTTCCCTTATGCCTTGATCATGACCGGAGTCGGCCTGACGGAAAGTCTCCTTACCCTGAACCTGGTGGATGAGATAACCGGAACGCGCGGCCAGGGGAACCGCGAGTGTGTGGCACAAGGCAGTGCCAACCTACTGAATGGCTTTTTCTTCGGGATGGGCGGTTGCGCCATGATCGCGCAGACGCTGGTCAACCTGTCGGCGGGTGCACGGGCACGCCTGGCTGGTATCGTAGCAGCTATTACCATTCTGGTTGTGATCTTGTTTGGAGCCCCAATCATTGAATTGGTACCGATGGCAGCGCTGGTAGGCGTTATGATCATGGTGGCTTTCGGAACGTTTGAGTGGATCAGTTTCCGGATCATCAACAAAATGCCGCGCCACGATGTGTTTGTGGGTATTTTGGTGGCAGCCATTACCATCTGGTTGCATAACCTGGCCCTTGCCGTACTGATCGGTGTGATTATAGCGGCCCTAGTGTTTGCCTGGGAGAGCGCCAAGCGCATCAGAGCGCGTAAGTATGTAGACGACCAGGGCGTGAAACATTACGAGATGTATGGCCCCTTGTTCTTTGGCTCAGCGGCAGGGTTCACGGAGAAATTTGATGTGTTGAATGACCCGGAAGAGGTAGTGATCGACTTCAAAGACAGCCGCGTAGCCGACATGTCAGGTATTGAGGCGCTTAACAAACTGACGGAGCGCTACCATAAAGCCGGCAAGAAACTCCACTTGAAACACCTGAGCCAGGATTGCCTCGTGCTGCTTAAAAATGCAGACAAGGTAATCGACGTGAACATTATGGAAGACCCTAGCTATACCGTTATGGGCAAGTAAAAGCTCATCGCCACTGTTTAACCAATACGGCCCCGGCCCTGTGTATGACAGGGCTGGGGCCGTGTTGATATTGAGGATAGGTGCTGATTACTTTACCATTGTATTCACTGCATCAATAATCGCCTTTACATCAGTAGGATGATTGTTGACGATGTCACCCCGCCCTTTCCCCAGGCGCACGATCACCAGGTTTTTCTCCGGTACCACGATGATGTATTGGCCTAATATACCGCGTGCGTAAAAAATATCCTGGCCTTTGTAAGCCGGTAGCAGCCACCACTGATACCCGTAAAAATCAACTTTGCGGTCATCACCGGCTTTTGCCAATCCACTAGGCTTTAACGATGCCTGCACGTAGGCCGGGGGCACAATAGTATCACCATGCCAGATGCCTTGGTGTAGGTATAATTTCCCGAAGCGTGCCAGGTCGCGGGCATTGGAGAAAAAGCAGCAGTAGGCCTTTTCCATTCCTTCCGGTTGGTCTATGCTCCACTCAGCGTCATGCACAGCGCCCATCGGCTTCCACAGCATTTCTTGGGCCAGTTGGCTCAGGCTTTTGCCCGTTGCGGCCTGCAACACATACGCCAGCACCTGCGTATCGCCACTCTTGTAAAAAAAAGTGCGCCCCGGCTCCTCAACCGCCTTCAACCGATCAATCACCTTTTTGAGGTCGGTGCCATAGTAGGCCTCGGTAGTTATAGAAAAGGGGTTGATATACGATTCATCCCAATCTAGCCCGGAGCTCATCCAGAGCAAATGCTTGATTCTGATCTTTGATTTACCGCCTTCCCGGAAGTCAGGCAGGAAATCGCCTACCGGTTGTTCTACACTTCGTATATGGCCTTCTTTAATGGCTACACCAACCAGCATACTCACAATGCTCTTAGCCATCGAAAACGAATTGCTCAACGAAGCATCCGAATATCCGTCCCAGTACTGTTCATGCAGGATAGAATCGTCTTTCACAACCAGGAAGGCCACCGAAGACAAATCCCGGTGCAGGCGCTTGAGGCTAGAAGGGACCTCTACCTTGTTATACTGCTTTGAGAGTGGCCACGGCTGCGCTTGCTTAGGTGCCGCTACCTGCCGCTGTTCAAATATCTCATTATCGTCAATGCCGGCAAGGTTGTAGAAGGCGGCTTTGTAAACATAGTTTTTATCGGCTACATGTATCCAGGTAGCCAGCAGGCCGATCAGCAAGAGGGTTCCAATACCGAAGCGGCGTGCTTTTATGCTCATATGCTCTCTTAAAAGTCGTATCCCAGGGTTATATAGAACTTCGGTCCTGTACGGCTTTCCTCTGCTTCTCCCCATGCCACGTCCAGCTTGCCATACACACCCAACAGCGTAGTGCGCGCGCCTACTCCATAACCTATCAGGAAGGGGTTTCGGTAATTGATCACTGTGATGTCAAAAGGGTCCTGGTCTCCGCGCACCGGGTCAAGCACCCCACCAATCACGCGGGTGTTGATTGAGTTATTCCCCGTAAAGGGGTTTGCACCGTCGTAGGCTGATCCAGCATCGGCGAAGGCCGTCAATTGCAGGTTCCGGAAGAAACCGGAGGAGATGGGGCCATTGTACATATATTGCACAATCGGGATGCGTAGTTCGGCATTGGCCAGCAGGTGACGGCTGCCGCTGCGCACGTTATAGTTAAAGCCCCGTAGCGGCGTTACATACTCCAGGTAAAATAAATCGGCAGGGGCACTGATCTCCACGTCATTCAGTTCCGCGCTTTCGTCTTGGTCGGCCAGCAGCCAGTTGTCCATACCCCCTATCAGGAATTTCTTTCTGGCGTTGCCAAAAAAAGCGCCATAGTTGATACGGGTGGCCAGCACAATCTGACGGTGTATCTTCAGGTAGTTCCGGAAATCAACATATACCTTGTTAAAGTTGCTGGCAGACCCGTTAAACCCTTTCAACGACAGTAAACCCACCTTAAGGCGGGTGCCCTCCATCATGTTGATGCCGGTCTTCACGCTATTGTCGTATACCAGCTCCACGTTGCCACCCCAGAAGTTCTCCACACTATCCGGTATAAAGAAGTCGTTCATGTAAGTGAAACGCGTGCTCACAAACTTCGGCATGGCATGGATGCTGGTGCTGTGGCTCAACGGAAACACTACTTTCGGGCTGAGTTCGTTCTTTGCAAAACGCACTCGGGAGCCCGGCACGTTCAGCAAGCCCCCCTCCAGGGTTTCACGCTCAAACTCTATCCCCATGTCCAGGCGGTTTTTCAGGTTCATGTACTGCGCCCAGTAATTGCTTGCGCCCAGGTCAGTGCGAACAAAAGCGGTACCCTGTATATGATGGTTTTCGAACAGGTCGCTCATGTTCACCCCAGCCACTATACCGAAGCCCAACAGCGGGTCTGCGTGCACCGAGGTCACGATCTCCTGCACACTAAAGCGCAGGTCATAGTCCAACGGCCCGGTCATCTGGATAGACCTGGCGGAAGTAGCCCGACGCACCCCTGGTTTTGAGGCAGCTTTAGCGGTTGTGTTCGTACTAGCGGAATCACTGTCGAAAGAGTAATCCTGGATATCTACCTCGCCTTGCTTGCGCTGCGTTTTAGGCTTGGCGGCAGTTTTGTCTTCTACTATTTTGCGTGAAGTAGCGGCTTGGCTGCTTGTTCGTGCGCGGGTTTCCAGGATGATCTGGCGCGAAGTACGAGGCAGTTCCGCCAGGGTTGAAGCCGTGAATTGCGGCAGCAGGTACACAAACCGCCGCGACTCGTCGGTGGCTACCACGGCTAATACATTGGCTGTCGGCACATAATCATAGGCCTCTATCCCCTGCACAAAGTTAGTGACAGGCGTGCTGGATCCAGTGCTCAGATCATACCGGTAGAGGCTGCGCACCCCGCTCTGCTCGCTTAGGTATACCAGGTTGCCGTCTGGTGTGGCCTGCGGTTGCACCTCACTGGCAATAGCGGTTGTGAGTTGCCTTATGCCCGTGTTTGGGCCCTGTTGTTGCAGCAGGAAGATATCGAAGTTGTTGACTACGCTGCTAAAGGTTGCCGTGGCTGCAGCCCCGGTGGTGTCGGGCAGTCGGTTAGAGCTAAAGGCAATACCCCCATTGTTCTGAAGGAAAACAGGGTCTATGTCATCATAGATATCGTTGGTGAGTTGCTGTTGCAAGCGGCCACTAGCCCGTAACAGGTACAGGTCTGTTTGCCCGTTTCGGACGGCGCTCACCACCAGCGAGTTGCCATCCTCCGCGTAATCCATGCTCTGGACGAGGGTGAAGTCTGGCAACGTGGAAAGCGGCGTCGTCAGGTTCTCGACAAAGGGCACAAACGAGTAGCGGCTGGTAGCATCCACTTGGCGCAGTACCACCTCCCCTCTTCTCGCCTCCACAATGCCTAACTGCGTGTTCGACCGCCAGGCTAGCACAGGCATTTTATAGTCTACAGTCTGGTCGATGCTTTTGTAGCCGGCACGCCAAACCACATAATCTTTGTTCCGGCGGATGTCATGCACAAAGATCTTGTAGATACCGTTGTCGTTCTTGGCGTAAGCCAGCAGCGTACCGCTGGGGTTTAAGGCAGGCTGGCCGTAAAAATGGCCTTCTTTGTTCTTCTTGAAAAGCTTGGCATTGTCTGGCAGCACGACCAAAGGACTGTCGCTACTGGTGTTTATCTGCAGATAATAGTTATACCAGTCCTGCAGAAATCGCTTGTAAGGGATGTTTAAGCTACTCGTGATACCAATCTCCACATCGCGGGTGATGCGGGTCAGGTTTAGGATATTCTGGATGGCGGTATAGCCGTAACGCTCGGCAATGTAGTTCCAGACCGATTGGCCGGTCAGTTCCGGGTTTACGGCAAACAGGCGCTCGGGCCGCTGCTTGTTCTGTTGCTCCAGCAGCATGTCACGGACAAAGTTGTCCATGCGCACGCTCCACCCCTCTGCCGTATAAGCGGCCACCCCGCTGATAAACCACTGCGGCAAACGCAGCAGGTAACTGCTCTGCAAGGCCTCTTTCAGGCTACCGCCATACATCATGTCGTTCATGAGCAGCTGGGTCAGCTGGTAGCTCAGGTCCCGCTTAAACTCGGTCTGCGTGCCCTGGTAAGCCATTTCGATCTTGTTCTTCATGAAGAGCGTCTCGCCCCCCGTCTGGTACTGATCGTTGTTCAGGCCGATGTTGCTCTGCAGCAGATCGGTTGGGGAGTTATACAGCACCAGGGTCACCTTGGAGTAAGGATAGTAGCCAATCAGGCTTGTGATGCGCCGCAGCTCCTTTTCGGCGTACTCGGCCGCGTTCTGTGCCGTTTCCTGGCCTCCCTTGTAAAAGTAGACGTTGAAGTTCTGCGTGCTGTAGAGCTTCCAGTCAAACTCCTTGTACTGGATCCGGCTTTTGCCAAACGTGTCGCGGTTTGGCTGCGCCTGCGCTAAGGCTCCCGTGAGCGAGCAAATAGCAATCAATAGCAGAAACCTTATATATAAACGCATGCGCTTAGTGTTGATTGATTTAGTGATTTATGTAGTCGTAATATAACGCTAAATACCTTGAAATTCGTATATCTGGCAATACGGCCTCTCCTCCGGTCAGTTCGGTTGCAAACTGCTCCGCCAGGTAAGGTGCCATCTGCACCCCTTTAGACCCCATCCCGTTAAAAACGCTCAGTTGCGGGCACTGCGGATGCACCCCCGCCAGCGGCTTCCGGTCGCGCACAGCTGGCCGAATGCCCGCCTGGTGTTGGATTACACTGAAATGTTGAGAGGTAATTTGCCTGAAGCGGCCGGTCAGTTCTTCTATTCCGCCTTCCGTTGGCTGCTCGTCCGGATTACGCCAATCGTACGTGGCCCCTACCCGAAACCGGTTCGCTCCTACCGGAACAACGTAAACGCCTTTGTTATAGATGCAGTCGGTATTAAAATTCTCCACTTCCACTTCCAGCACCTCGCCTTTGGTAGGCTGTATGGGCAGCCACTTAAAGTAAGGGTTGTGAATCACCTGGAAGCCCTCGCAGAACACCAGATGCGCCGCTTCTATACCTTTATAGCTGACGCCTTGCGCCGTTAACTGCAGCTCCGCCATCTCAAACCGCTCGGGCAGCAGCAGCTCTTGCGCCAGCAGTTCGTCCGTTAGCAGCTGCAGCATATCAGCCACCAACAACGAACCGCCCCTGCCGATCATGATACCTCCGAAGGGGTCCTGCAGGTGAGGCCGCCGGATGCTTTGGGTATGCGTGGCGAGGATATACTCGCCCCAGCCTTCCTGACTAGCGCTTTTGGCCATCCAGGTGTTTTGCTCTTCAATGGATGAGAAGATTTTATAGATCGGTTTGTGGATGAAAAGCTCCCGGTTGAAACGCTCCTCCAGTTCGTCGTACAAGGCATCGGCGGCAGGTATAAACGCATCGGCCAGCCACGATTTGGCAAAGCGCTTGCCCGCGATGGGGTTTAACAAGCCGGCCGCCACCTGCGAGGCGCCGCTTGGCCTCGGTTCATCAATGACTAATACCCGATGGCCGCGCCTGCGTAAGGTATAGCTTAGGATAGCGCCGGCCAGGCCGTGCCCTACAACTATAAAATCGTATTTCATCAGGGCAAGTTACGAGATGTATAGGTGAAATTAGTAACTTAGAACCCAATTTTGTACATGCCTCACAACCCCAAACCAACTATGAAAGTTACCTGCCTTACATTTAACCCATTCCAGGAAAACACCTACCTGCTGCACGACGACACAAAGGAGTGCGTGGTGGTGGACCCTGGCTGCTATGAGAAACAAGAGCGCAACCAACTGCAGCACTACATCGAACAAAACAACCTGAAAGTAGTAAAGCTGCTGAATACCCATTGCCACATCGACCATGTGCTGGGCAACCAGTTTGTGGCCGACACCTATCAGGTGGGCCTGGAAATTCACCCGGACGATGAGCAGACGCTGCGTGCCGTGCCTGCTTATGCTGCCTCTTACGGTTTCCCGCAATACGCTGAGGTGCTGCCATCGGCTTTCTTGGAGGAGGGTGATAAAGTAAAATTCGGGGAAACAGAACTGGAAGTGCTTTTCACGCCGGGGCACGCACCGGGCCATATTGTGTTCTACCACGGCCCGTCTAAGGCCTGCATTGGCGGCGATGTGCTTTTCAGAGACAGCATTGGCCGAACAGATTTACCGGGTGGCAGCTTCGAAACCTTGCTGCACAGCATCCGCACCAAACTCTTCGCCCTGCCCGACGATGTGACGGTATATCCAGGCCATGGCCCCGAAACCACCATCGGGCACGAAAAGCTCCACAACCCGTTCTTAGTCTAAATTATTTGACCTGCACCCAGCCCCCATGAAGAAACACATCCCCAATGCCGTTACCTGCCTCAACCTTTTCTCGGGGTGCCTGGCGCTGTACTTTGCCTTTCAGGACCAGTTAGTGTATACCGCTTACCTGGTGGGCATTGCCGCCGTGTTTGATTTCCTGGACGGGATGCTGGCCCGCGTAATGAAGGCCTACTCCGAGTTAGGCAAGCAACTCGACTCCCTGGCCGACATGGTTTCGTTTGGTGTGGTGCCCGGCACCGTGATGTTCATGCTGCTGCAGCGTGCGGATGCCGCGCTGTTGGGTATCCCCCCTACGGTACTCCCCTTTGTTGGCTTCCTGATCACAATCTTCTCGGCACTGCGTCTGGCTAAGTTCAACATCGACACCCGCCAGACAACCTCCTTTATCGGTTTGCCCACGCCGGCCTGCACCATTTTTGTGGCGTCGCTGCCGCTCATCCTGGAGTACGGGGACCTGTTGCATTACGAGATCATCCTGAATCCAATGGTGCTCCTGGTGCTAACATTCCTGCTTTCCTTTCTGTTGGTGGCTGAGTTACCGCTCTTTGCGCTTAAGTTCACAAACCTGAGGTGGCAGGACAACTCTGTTCGGTTTATTTTCCTCGGATTGTCGGTTATCCTGTTAACTCTTCTTAAGTTCGCAGCCATACCATTGATCATCGTACTGTACATTCTTTTGTCTATCATCAAAAAGACATCCCATACATCATAAAATTTTAGCTGAAATAGATATAGTGCCTCGACCAGGTAAACGATGTGCGCATTGGCAAGCACATTCCCCTGCAACTGGAAGCAGAAACAGAAGAAATTGCCCGTGAGAAAGTAGAGAAAGCCTGCCATAAGCTGCTCGCCAACCTGATTATGGCGTCGTTCACGTGCGAGCTGAAGCAAGCCTAAAGCCTGTGTAGTGCAACAATTTACGTGTATATTTGTGTTAAAGGCTGCCAGCCGCTACAAAGGGGCTGGCAGCCTTTAACATTTACATCACTTGAATTGGTTATGATGCGGGCCTGCCGACTGGTATTTGTATGTTTGCTTTTGCTGCTGATGCCGCAGGCCTGGGCACAGGCACCCGTTAACACCGTAACGCTGCAATGGCAAGGCCAGGCCACTGTGTTGCCTACCCGCCATGCCACTGGCAAAGTCCCTACCTTTGCAGGAGCCTCGCTCGATGCGGTGGAGGGCCTGCCCTATTACCGGCTTCAGGTACCCGGGTCACACCTTGCTAACTTGGTTTTACAAAACACCCGATACCAACCTTTCACGGAGGCTGAGCGGCAACTGTTCGGCGCTTACCAGTTTCCGACTGAGCCTGCCGTGCATGTCTCGCAGGCTACCCAAAACAAGGTGCCGGTAAGCCTGGTCTCCATTTTGCCCATCAGGCGCAACCTCAGCACCAGCCAACTCGAGAAGCTTGTCAGCTTCAGTTATACCTATATAGCTTCCACACCCAACCTTCCGAACGCACGCACTGCCAGCAGCACCTTTGCCGCCAACTCGGTGCTGAGCACCGGCGACTGGTATAAACTAGCGGTAACGGGCTCAGGCATACACAAGATCGACAGGAGTGTTTTGCAGGCGCTAGGCATTTCCACGCAAAGCCTCGACCCTAAAAAGATACAGGTATTTGGCAACGGCGGCGGGATGCTGCCACAGCCCAATAGTGCTCCGCGCCTCGACGACCTGACAGAGAACGCCATACTGGTGATAGGTGAAGCCGACGGCAGGTTTGATGATACCGACTATGCTTTGTTTTATGCACAGGGGCCGCATACCTGGGGGTATGATGGGCCCAGAGGGCAGTTTCAGCATACCTACAATGTATACTCGGATACGGCCTACTACTTCCTGCGGGTAAACCATACGGCAGGTGCCAGGGTAAGCACCCAGGCGCCTGTGGCCAGTGCGTCTCAAACCATTAGCACTTACACTGAGCGCCTGTTTCATGAGAATGACCTGAAAAACATGGTCTTCTCGGGCCGCGAGTGGTATGGCGAGGACTTCAGCAGCTTTAACACCTCGCGGGAAATTCCCTTTGAGGTGTCCGATGTTGTGCCGAACTCAGAGATCAAGCTTACGGCAGCGCTGATGGCGAACTCTCCCACCCAATGCTCCTTCACGCTAAAGCTGAACAACCAGCCACTGGGCTCTCAGAACATCCCGTCGCGCGGCACCTATAATTACCACCCGGAGGGCACCAATAGCACCGCTACCTATCGCATCAATCAACAGGCTGTAGCCAACGCAAACTCCTACAAGATTCAGTTAGGTTTCGGCACAGGCGGGAGTTCCACTTCCATTGGTTACCTCAATTACCTGGAGTTGCAGTATGAGCGCCAGCTAAAGCTTTTGGGAGCGCAAACTGCTTTCCGGTCTGTGGCCAGCCTCGCGGCTCCTGCCAGCATCTTTCGGGTTGCCGGAGCGCCTGCCAGCGCCGCAGTTTGGGACGTAACAAACCCTACACAGCCCTTGGCACAGCAGTTCAACAATGGCAGCTTCAGGGCCCAAACAAGTACCCTGCGCGAATTCGTGGTGTTTGACGGGGCCAGTATTAGCACCAAGCCTGTGGCTATAGGCAAAGTAGCCAACCAGAACCTGCACGTTATAAACGCGGATGGGACACTGGATTTTGTGATCGTGGCGCACCCGGCCTTCCTTCAGGAAGCCAATCGACTGGCAGCACACCGGTCACAGCATAGCAACCTGCGGGTACAGGTAGTCACGCCAAAACAGATTTATAATGAGTTTTCGTCCGGGGCGCAGGACGTAACGGCTATCCGCGACTTCATGCGCCTGGTGCATAGCCGCAGCCGCAAGCAGGGCGACAACATTCTATACCTCCTGCTCTTTGGCGATGCCTCTTATGACTATAAAGACCGTATCCGGAATAACACCAACTTTGTGCCTATTTACGAGTCCAGGCAGTCCTTGCATCCCATCACCAGCTACTCCTCCGAGGATTACTTTGGCTTTCTGGATGAGCATGAAGGTGCCTGGCTTGAAAATGCGGTAGGCGACCACCTGCTGGACATCGGCATTGGGCGCTTACCCGTGAAAACGGCGGCTGAGGCAGCAACTGTCGTGAACAAGATCATTGCCTACGACAGCCCGGCTCATTTTGGGAGGTGGCGCAACAAGATAACATTCATTGCCGATGACGGCGACTATAACGAGCACCAGAACGATGCCGAGTTCCTGGCTAATTATGTGGAGAGCACTTTCCCGGCCTATACCCCCAACAAAGTATATGTCGACTTATATCAGCAGCAGGCTGTGTCGAATGGGCAGCGAGTGCCGGCAGCCACCGCTGCCATCAACAAGGCTGTGGAGAAAGGCTCGCTGATCATGAATTATACCGGGCATGGCAACGAGATCAGCTTGGCCGAAGAGCAAATCCTAACGATGCAGCAAATAAACAACTGGACGAACAAAGACAACCTGACCTTTTTCCTGACTGCTACCTGTGAGTTTGGCCGCTATGATGATCCGGCCCGTTCCTCCGGGGCCGAGACTGCCTTGCTGCTGGAGAACGCTGGTGCCGTGGGGCTCCTCACCACCACGCGCCCCGTTTACTCGAACGGCAACCGCGTACTGAACCGAAACTTCTTCAAGAACGCTCTTACACCCTTAGATGGCCGTATGCCACGCCTCGGAGACCTGGTGCTTCACACTAAGAATAACAGCATCACCGACAATATCAGTGGCTCCACTGGGGTTAACAACCGCAACTTCTCTCTTCTCAGCGACCCTTCCTTGCAATTAGCATACCCTGCCCTAGAGGCCCGCATCACGCACATCAATGGCAAGGAAACGGCAGCCGATACCCTCAGCGCACTGGGCAAGGTAACCTTGACAGGCCACGTAACGGCCAAAGACGGCAGCGTCGCTTCCGGCTTCGACGGTACCCTGCACCTGACAGTCTATGAAAAACCGAACACCCTTTATACCCTCGGCGACGAAAACTCACAGAAAGTACCGGTGCAGGTGCGCGAAAACATTATTTACGATGGTAAGGCAACGGTGAAGCAGGGATTATTCTCCGTTACCTTCGTGGTACCGAAGGACATTGCTTATAATTACGGAACGGGAAGCATCCTGCTCTATGCCAGCAACAGCACCACCGACGCACTGGGCGCAAACCAATCAGTGGTGATAGGCGGCACGGCCCGCCATACCCCCGCCGACAATACACCACCAGACATTAACCTGTTTATGGATGACGAGTCCTTTGTGTCGGGCGGCAGCACCGGAAAAACCGCCACCATACTCGCCAACCTGTTCGATGAAAATGGCATAAACACTGCCGGGCTAGGTATTGGGCACGAAATTACGGCTATACTCGACGATAACCGCGACCAGGTATTGGTGTTGAACGACTATTATACCGCCGCACAAAATGACTATCAGAAAGGGCAGGTTAAGTTCACGCTCAAAGACTTAGCGCCTGGCCCCCATTCGGTTCGGTTAAAGGCATGGGATACACACAATAATTCTTCAGAAGAATATATAGAGTTTTTTGTATCTAATGATGACAATCTCTCGTTAGAGCATGTGTTGAATTACCCAAATCCGTTTTCAACGCACACCACCTTTAACTTCGACCACAACCGGGTGGGCGAAAACCTTGACATACAAGTACAAATTTATACCGTATCTGGCAAGTTAGTGAAGACGTTACAAACCACTGCTTATGGCAGCAAAGCGCATTTTTCAGAATTATCGTGGAATGGCCGCGATGAATACAATGATGTGTTGGCCCGTGGCGTTTATGTATATAGGATTAATGTGCAATCACAGCAGGATGGCTCCAGAACCTCCAAATTCGAGAAGCTTGTAATTTTAAATTAACATAGTAATTCTTAAATTTTTATATTTGATACAGCTATCAACTCTTTATATGTACAAAAAACAGCATATTCTTAAGGCTACAGCGTTCGCCATCGCCCTACTATCGGCTCCTTCTGCCTTTGCACAGTCGTCTACCACCACTGGCCAAAACGTAAATGCCGTGACTACCGCCGTTCCTATCCTGACGGTAGCTCCTGACACCCGCTCTGCAGCACTTGGGGATGCAGGCGCAGCCCTTTCTCCGGATGCCAATGCAGCCTACTGGAACCCTGCCAAGTTGGGCTTTGTACAGAACGACATGAGCATAGCTTTCTCATATGCCAAGTGGCTGGGTAACATCGTAGACGATATGTCGCTGAACTACCTGTCGGGCTACAAAAAACTCAACGAAACTTCTGCCATATCAGCTTCCCTGATGTATTTTGATTTGGGCGAGATACAATTCATCGATGCAAACCAGGCACCGCTCCAGAACTACAATCCAAAGGAATATGCCCTTTCAATCGCGTATGGCCAGGCCCTGAGCGAGAACTTTAGCGTAGGTGTTGCTGCCCGCTTCATCCACTCAAACCTTGCCGGCGACGTAAACGTGAGCGGTAGTAACATCGAGTCACAGCCAGGAAACACCGCTGCAGTAGATGTAGGTGTATACTATAATAAGGATGTGAGCCAAAACTTTAACCTGGGCCTGGCAGCTGGCATCTCTAATATCGGCGGTAAAATCGCGTATTCCGAGAATGAGGACAAGAGCTTCCTTCCAACTAACCTAAAGGTGGGTACAGCCTTAACCTATAACCTGGATGCTTACAACTCACTTACCTTAGTAGTGGATGCCAACAAACTGCTGGTTCCTTCGCCGGGCGCTGACTCAGACCAAAGCGTGGTGAGCGGTATCTTTTCTTCTTTTGGTGACGCCGAAGGCGGTGCAAGTGAGGAATTAAAAGAAATAAACATTTCGGCTGGTGTCGAGTACTGGTATAACCAGTTGTTTTCGGCACGTGCGGGTTACTTTTATGAGAACCCAGAAAAAGGTGGCCGGAAGTACTTTTCAGCCGGCCTTGGCTTGCGTTACCAGAAGTTCGGTTTAGATGCCGCATACCTGATCCCAGGCGACCAAAGCAACCCGTTGGCAGATACCTGGCGGTTTACACTGGCCCTTAACTTAGAATAAGAATAAAAAAACACAGAATGCTTGATAGAAAAAAAGCACCAGAAACATACGAAATAGATGCCATTACGCTACAAGTTGCAGAGGTAGCCAACCTCAACAATGGAGCAAAGTTGCATGTTATCAAAAGCGAAACCCAGCCTGTTGTCAGGCTGGATTTTGTTTTTAAAGCCGGTAAGTGGTTCGAAGAAAAGCGTGGCGAGTCTGATCTGGCAGTAAAAATGCTGACAGAAGGTACCCTAAATCATACTGCGAAACAGATTGCGGACAAGGTTGCATTCTACGGCGCCTCATTCGAAAATAACCATGGCTACGACCGGACAGAGTTTACGCTCTACTGCCTCTCCAAATACACTAGCGAACTGTTACCACTGGTATTAGACGTACTTCAGAACCCAATTTTCCCAGAGGAGGAATTTAACCTGCTTAAAAAGCGCACCCTGCAAAACGTGAAAGTGCAGCGGCAGAAAAACAATTACCTGGCTACACACAGTTTTACGCAACATCTGTTTGGCGAAAACCATCCTTATGTTTTTGGCTTTGAAGAAAACACGATCGAAGCACTTGACTTAGAGGCCTTACAGGAGTTCTACAGAAGCAGATTCCTGACACAGGAGTTAGATGTTTTTGCCTGTGGCGCAATCGACGATGAGTTGCAGCGCTACTTGGAGAATGAAATAGAGGGCCTTAAACTGCAGCCTTCTAAAGCATCGTTCACCACAGCTCAGAAAGAGATCCAAGCCCAACCTTCTCAAGAGAAAACCAAGCTTGTATTAATGAAGGATAGCTTGCAGTCATCTATCAGGATGGGTAGACGCTTTCCGCTTGCCAGCGATCCGGACTATTTACCGCTCACCGTATTGAATGAGATTTTGGGTGGTTATTTTGGCTCCAGGTTGATGCGCAATATCCGCGAAGACAAAGGGTATACCTATGGGATTTACTCTGCAATTTCACCGAAAGAGCATGAAAATATGTTTTATATCGGTACAGATGTAAACTATGCTGTAACGGATAACACCATTGATGAGATCATAAAGGAGATTAGGTTATTACAGCAGGAAGAGATTGATGCCGAAGAACTGCAAACAGTTAAGAACTATATGCTTGGTAAATTCCTAAACGATATTAATACCATCTTCGACCAATGCGACCGGTACAAACGAATCGTGCTCAGTGGATTGCCCCAGGATCATTACAATAACTTTGTAACTACGGTCCGGACTGCCACCCCTGCCGAACTCCAAGCCCTGGCCCAGAAATACTTGCAGCCTGACGACTTATACATAGCCGTAGCTGGACGTAAATCCTAATAACCTATAGTGTAGAACAATAAGGGCCACTCCATACATATTGGGGTGGCCCTTATTGTTTTGTTACTGAATTAGGTGTTTAAAGCTGATCATCTATAACTTAGCATTCTCCTATACAGCACGTAGAGGTTGAATACAACGTTAACTGCGGAAGCAAGTAGTTATACTCTTTAATCACGGAGTACAGCGTCTCGGGGGAGCTTCGCTGCGGCAAGCGCTACGCCACGGACCTGCTGCTGGAGGCGGCCGCCGCGCTGGGCGTCGCCCTGCCCCGGCCTCAAGGGCGCCCTTAAGCAGCGGGCCCTGAACGCAAACGCCCCGGCTGCCTGACAGCCGGGGCGTTTGCGTTCAGG